>NZ_CP181167.1:0-600000 GCF_047824785.1 Nitrobacter sp. TKz-YC01
ATGTCAGACACGGAACAGGAGCGCTGGTCGCGGGTGAAGGGTCGATTGCGATCGACCGTGGGAGAGGACATCTATTCAAGCTGGTTTGCGAGGATGGACCTGGAAAGCGTGCATGGCGAGAGCGTTCGCCTGTCGGTCCCGACCCGGTTTCTGAAAAGCTGGATTCAGGCGCATTACGCCGAGCGTGTGCTGTCCTGCTGGCAGGCCGAACTGCCGGACGTGCACCGGATTGATCTCACCGTGCGTTCGGCCATGCGCTGCGCGGCGCCCGTCCGGGAAGCGCCAGCGGGCGATGCGCGCCGCCCCGAACGCAGCGAGGGCCGGGACGGCGTCGAGTTGAAAACGGTTGCGACCGCACCAGCGTCCGCCAACCATGATGCGCTCGGCGGCTCGCCTCTCGACCCGAGGCTGACGTTTCAAAGTTTCGTCACCGGCCGCTCCAATACGCTGGCCCACGCGGCGGCGCGGCAGGTCGCCGAAGGCCGGCGCGGCGACAGCGTGATGTTCAACCCGCTCTATATTCACGCCGGCGTGGGCCTTGGCAAAACGCATCTGCTGCAAGCTGTCACATGGGCGGGGAATGCAGGGACGGAGCGCAGGGTCCTCTACCTGACGGCGGAGAAGTTCATGTATGGCTTCGTCGCCGCGCTGAAGACGCAGACCGCGCTCGCTTTCAAGGAGGCGCTCCGCGGCATCGACGTTCTGGTCATTGACGACCTGCAGTTCCTGCAGGGCAAATCGACCCAGGCTGAATTCTGCCACACCCTGAATGCGCTGATCGATGCCGGCCGCCAGGTCGTCATCGCAGCCGACCGGCCGCCGTCCGACCTGGAAAGCCTCGACGATCGCGTACGGTCACGGCTCGCCGGCGGGCTCGTGGTCGAAATGGGATCACTCGGCGAGGAGCTTCGGCTCGGGATCCTGCGGTCGCGGGTCGAAGCCGCGCGGGTCCACCACGCCAGTTTCGACGTGCCGGAGCAGGTTTTGGATTACCTCGCGAAAGCGATCACGCATAACGGGCGCGACCTCGAAGGCGCGATCAACCGGCTTCTGGCGCACAGCAAGCTCAACGCCCAGCCGGTCACGCTCGAAATGGCCGAGCGCGAGGTCCGTGACCTGATCCGTCCGCAGGAACCCCGGCGCATCAAGATCGAGGACATCCAGCGGGTCGTTGCGCGGCAGTATAACGTGAGCCGCTCGGACCTTCTGTCCTCGCGCCGCACCGCCAACGTGGTGCGGCCGCGGCAGGTCGCGATGTATCTGGCCAAAACGCTGACGTTGCGTTCCCTGCCCGAGATCGGCCGCCGGTTCGGGGGCCGGGATCATACCACCGTGCTGCACGCCGTGCGCAAGATCGAGGCGCTGGTGTCGAAGGACGCAACGCTCTCCGACGAGGTCGAGCTGCTGAAACGCCAATTGCAGGAATAGGCGCGGGACGGGAGAATCCTTCCGGAAAAAGCCGGACCGGGGCGAACCGCGGGGCTTGCGCAGGAGGGACTTCCGCGTCACCTTACGGTCCCGCCGGATTTAAGCGAAATCAGCCTTGAGCTTCGAGGCCTCGCTTGAACTCCGAGGTCTCGGCGCCGCGAGTCCTCGCGGCATTTTCAGCACACGACCTGAACCTGGATCGGACGGATTTGCAATGAAGGTCACCGTCGAACGCGCGCAACTGCTGAAATCGCTCGGCCACGTCCATCGCGTTGTCGAACGGCGGAACACGATTCCGATCCTGGGAAACGTGCTGGTCCGCGCCGAGAGCGCCAAGCTGTCGCTGAAGGCGACCGATCTCGATCTGGAGGTAACGGAAACGCTGGCGGCGGAAACCGGCACTGTCGGCTCGACCACGGTTCCAGCGCACATGTTCTACGACATCATCCGCAAGCTGCCCGATGGCGCGCAGATCGTGCTGGAAGGCGACGGCGACCGTTCGGTTCTAACCATCCGCGCCGGACGCTCCCGCTTCACCCTGCAGACACTGCCGGAGAATGATTTCCCCGATCTCGCGGCCGGCGAGATGACGCATGCTTTCACGCTGGCCGCAGCAGACCTGAAGCGGCTGATCGATCGCACCCAGTTCGCGATCTCGACCGAAGAGACCCGCTACTATCTCAACGGCATCTACCTGCACGGCGCGGGCAGCGCAAACAACGCAACGCTGCGCGGCGTCGCGACCGACGGTCATCGCCTGGCGCAACTCGATCTCGCTTTGCCGAAGGGCGCTGAGGGAATGCCCGGAATCATCATTCCGCGCAAGACGGTCGGCGAGGTGCAGCGGTTGATCGAGGATAGCGAGGCCGAGATCGGAATCGAATTGTCGCAGGGCAAGATCCGCTTTACCCTCGGCAACGTCGTGCTGACCTCCAAGCTGATCGACGGTACCTTCCCGGACTACGGCCGCGTGATCCCGCAGAGCAACGACAAGGAGTTGGTCGTCGACAAAAAGGATTTCGAGGCTGCGGTCGATCGCGTCTCGACGATCTCCAGCGAACGCGGCCGCGCCGTGAAGCTGGCGTTGTCAGCGGGCAAACTGGTTCTGTCCGTGACCAATCCCGATTCCGGCAGCGCCACCGAGGAGCTTGAGGTCGAGTACGCCTCCGACGCACTCGATATCGGATTCAATTCACGCTATCTGCTGGACATCGCCGCGCAGATCGAGGGCGAAGCCGCGGTGCTGAAGCTCGCCGACCCCGGATCGCCGACGCTGGTGCACGACAGGGATTCCAGGGGCGCGCTCTACGTCCTGATGCCGATGCGGGTGTGATCTCCTTCCGATCCGCGCGGCCCGCCCAACGCTGCGATGGCTGTACCGGGTACGAGGAGAAGAAGGCCGGTACCGCTGCATGACCCCTTCCCGCATCCGTCGCCTGAGCCTCACCCACTTCCGCAACTACCGGGCCGCGACGTTCGAGCCGCGCGGCAACATGGTCGTGCTGGTCGGACCGAACGGCGCCGGCAAGACCAATTGCCTCGAAGCCATTTCATTGCTGTCGCCGGGACGCGGATTGCGTCGCGCAACGCGCGACGACATCGCAGACAACGGAGGCGACGGCTCCTGGGCGGTGTCGGCCGAGATGCAAGGCGCGCTGGGCCTTGCGACGCTCGGCACCGGCATCGACGCGCCGGGCCATGAAGCGGCTCCGGGCGGCCGGCGCTGCCGGATCGACCGCGAGCCCGTCGCATCGGCAGCCGCGTTCGGCGACCATCTGCGCATGGTCTGGCTGACGCCTTCGATGGACGGCCTGTTCACCGGGCCGGCGTCGGACAGGCGGCGTTTCCTCGACCGCCTGGTGCTGGCGATCGACAGCGATCACTCCGGCCGAGTCTCGGCGCTGGAGCGCAGCCTGCGCTCGCGCAACCGCCTGCTGGAGATGCGTCACCACGACGATCTCTGGTGTGAGGCCGTTGAGCGTGAAACCGCCGAGCTTGCGGTCGCGGTCGCGGCGATGCGCGCGCAGACCGTGACGCGCCTTACGGCCGCGCTGGAGGCGCGCGGCGGGGCCTCCTCATTCCCCGCGGCAGGCATCCACCTCGACGGCTGGATGGAGAACGCGCTGCTGATCGAGCCAGCCACGGTGGTGGAGGATCGCTACCGCGAGATCCTGCGCGCCGGCCGCGCCCGCGACGCCGCCGCCGGCCGCGCGCTCGATGGCCCGCACCTCACCGATCTTGAGGTGATCTATGCGCCGAAGAACATGCCGGCGAGGGAGGCCTCCACCGGTGAGCAGAAGGCGCTCCTGATCGGCCTCGTGCTGGCCCATGCCCGGCTGGTGGCCGAGATGACCGGCATCATCCCGCTGCTGCTGCTCGACGAAGTCGTGGCTCACCTCGATCCCGAGCGCCGCGGCGCGTTGTTCGGCGAGCTTGCCGGTCTGGGCGCCCAGGTCTGGATGAGCGGCGCCGATCCGGCCGCCTTCGCCAACCTCAGGGCCGGCAGCGAAATTTTCCAGGTGGATTCGGGCCGGATCACCCGCGAGCCACCCACGTAATGCCATGGGAACCGGTCAGGACAGAGGCTGGAGAATCCCGCGGCTTCGCCTCAAGGCGACGGCTCCCGAGGTTGCGAATCGCGATTCGAGACGCTTCGCAAATCACCCGTCTCCGCCCTTGAAAAAACCAATAAAAATACCATTTATTCAATGGCTTATGTGGCACAACTTTGCGCTAGGCGCGGTGCTGCTTTCGTGCCAGAAATAGACTTCTCAACCGCGTCGACCGCGGCTGTCCCGGGACACCCTCTGAAGGCCTTTCATGAACGAACCTGCCCGGCAGCAAATTGCCGATACCCCATCTGTCGCGGCCGTCGAATATGGCGCGGAATCGATCAGGGTTCTCAAAGGCCTCGACGCCGTGCGCAAGCGGCCCGGCATGTATATCGGCGACACCGATGACGGCTCCGGTCTGCACCACATGGTTTATGAAGTGGTCGACAACGCCATCGACGAGGCGCTAGCGGGACACGCCACCGCCGTCGAGGTCATCCTCAACGCCGACAATTCAGTCACGGTACGCGACGACGGCCGCGGCATTCCCGTCGACATCCACAAGGGTGAAGGCGTCTCGGCGGCTGAAGTTATCATGACGCAGCTGCACGCCGGCGGAAAGTTCGATCAGAATTCCTACAAGGTCTCCGGCGGGCTGCACGGCGTCGGCGTCTCCGTCGTCAATGCGCTCTCCAGCAAGCTGATCCTGCGCATCTGGCGCAAGGACAAGGAGCATCTGATCGAATTCGCCAACGGCGACGCGCTGGCGCCGTTGAAGGTCGTCGGCGACGCCAACGGCAAGCGCGGCACCGAAGTCACCTTTCTTGCCTCGACCGAGACCTTCACCAACATCGAGTATGATTTCGCCACGCTGGAGCATCGGCTGCGCGAACTCGCGTTCCTGAACTCCGGGGTCAACATTCTGCTCTCGGACATGCGTCACGCCGTCGAGCGGCGCGAGCAGATGATGTACGAAGGCGGCGTGGTCGAGTTCGTCAAGTATCTCGACCGCAACAAGAAGGCGATGGTGGCGGATCCGATCATGGTCCGCGCCGAGATGAACGGCATCAGCGTCGAGGCCGCGCTGTGGTGGAACGACAGCTACCACGAGAACGTCCTGTGCTTCACCAACAACATTCCGCAGCGTGACGGCGGCACCCATCTCGCCGGCTTTCGCGGCGCGCTGACCCGGCAGGTCAATGGCTATGCCGATGCCATGGCCAAAAAGGAGAGGATCGCGCTGACCGGCGACGACTGCCGCGAGGGATTGACTGCGGTGCTGTCCGTGAAAGTGCCGGATCCGAAATTCTCGTCGCAGACCAAGGACAAGCTGGTGTCGTCGGAAGTGCGTCCCGTGGTCGAGAACGTCATCAACGAGGCGCTCGCCGCCTGGTTCGAGGAACATCCGACCGAAGCGAAGCTCATCGTCGGCAAGGTGGTGGAGGCCGCGGCGGCACGCGAGGCCGCGCGGAAGGCGCGCGAACTGACACGGCGCAAGGGCGCGCTCGATGTCGCCTCGCTGCCCGGCAAGCTCGCCGACTGCCAGGAACGCGATCCGGCAAAATCGGAACTGTTCATCGTCGAGGGAGATTCGGCCGGCGGAAGCGCCAAGCAGGGCCGCAACCGCGAATTCCAGGCCGTCCTGCCGCTCCGCGGCAAGATCCTGAACGTCGAGCGCGCGCGCTTTGACAAGATGCTGTCGTCCGAACAGATCGGCACGCTGATCACCGCGCTCGGCACCGGAATCGGCCGCGAGGATTTCGACCTGTCGAAGCTGCGCTATCACAAGATCATCGTGATGACCGACGCCGACGTCGACGGCGCGCATATCCGCACCTTGCTCCTGACCTTCTTCTTCCGTCAGATGCCGACGCTGATCGAGGCCGGGCATCTCTATATCGCTCAGCCGCCGCTCTACAAGGTGACCCGCGGCAAGTCCGAGCGATACCTGAAGGACGAGCGCGCACTGGAAGACTACCTGATCGAGACCGGGCTCGACGACTGCGTGTACAAGCTCGCCACCGGGGAGGACCGTGGCGGCCGCGACCTGCTGGCGCTGGTGGATGACGCCCGCGTGATCCGGAACGTGCTGCAGAATCTGCATAGCCGCTACAACCGCGGCGTGATCGAGCAGGCGGCGATCGCCGGCGTGATGAATCCGAGGATCACCGAAAATCTGGCGACGGCAAGCGCCGCCGCCGATTACATCGCCAAGCGGCTGGATGCGCTGGCCGACGAGGTCGAGCGCGGCTGGGCCGGACGCTTTGTCGAGGGCCAGGGATTTTTCTTCGAGCGCACCGTGCGCGGCGTCAAGGACGTCGCCATGATCGACGACGCGCTGCTCGGCTCGGCCGATGCGCGCAAGCTCGATGAATACGCCGGCAGGCTGCAGGAAGCCTATCCGCGCCCCGGCCTCCTGCGACGCAGGGATACCGAAACCGCGATCCATGGTCCGGTCAGCCTGTTCGAGGCGGTGACCGACGCCGGGCGCAAGGGCGTCGCGCTGCAACGCTACAAAGGCCTCGGCGAGATGAACCCGGACCAGCTCTGGGAAACGACGCTCGACGTCGGCGAGCGTTCGCTGCTGCAAGTGAAGATCAAGGAGGTCGACGAGGCCGACGACATCTTCACCAAGCTGATGGGCGACGTGGTCGAGCCGCGCCGCGAGTTCATCCAGGACAACTCGCTCAGCGCCAATGTGGACGTGTGAGCCGGCGACGCCTCACCGTTGCGCTGGCGCGGCCCTTCGGATCTGGATCATGCTCTATCGGATGACGCCGGAGGTGAAGCCGGGTCTGCGATGCGGCGGCTTGATTTCCTTTTTCAGGAAACATCGCGCGGCTTTGCCCGCGTATCCCGACCGCGCATAGGTCCAGGCCCGGCACTTGCTGTCGGCATCGCAGGCATGCCTGCAAACCTGATCGGCGTCGGCTCTCTCTTCTTTCCTGATCTCGAAATTGCGATAGTCGCCGCCTGAGCGATCGGTGGAGGTTTCCACCGGGCCGATCCGTCGCTCGATCACACCCGCGCCGCGGACACCGGACACGCAGCACCGATTCGCGATTCGCGGGGGCACGGCGTTCTTGAGCCAGCATATCGCGGTTTCCGACCGTTCATTCGGATAGCTGAAGCTCCAGGCACGGCAGCGTCGGTCGCGTTCGCATGCCAGGCCGCAATCGACCGGATCGCCCGACCGCAACGGCACCCGCTGATAGTCGGCGCCGGGCCGGTCGAAATTGACCTGAGCGCAGGCCGGACGTACCGCCGGAACAGAGCTCCACAACAGCGCGGCCAGCAGAACCAGGCCCACTTTCAGTGCATAGACTCTCATCACCTGCCGCAAAGCAGCGCATCCTGAACGAGGACGTGCGCGGATAGGAATCATTAAATCGCGCCCTCAATGTACGTTGGATGAACAACCGCCGCGAAACAACCCGCTGACCCGATGATACCTCGATTCGGCGGGAGCCGATCGTTTCGAACCTGCGAAGTAACGGATGCGTCATCGCCGGCCTTCCGCCGCGAGTTCGTGATGCGAATCTCCTCTGTAGCGTTTTCGAGCGAAGCATGTCCTCGGGCTTGACCCGGAGATGGAATCCGGTTCGCGTGAAGAAAATGCTCTCAATTAAGAACTTGCGCGTATTCTGATCGCAAAACCGGTATCCACTTTTGCGGAATACGCGCTAGAGCATCGGACCCGAAAGTGGGAACCGGTTTCGGGATAAATCCGATGCTCAATCAATTAACTGGAGTGGCGGCGCTGATTCCATTTGATCGGCCGCCGCTCTAGAAGGCATATTCGCTATAGGCGGGCTCCACCGAACCACCCCACGCGCCGTTGAACTTCTCCAGCATCTCCTCGGCCGGAGAGCGGCCTGAATCCAGAATCTGATCGAGCGACTCCAGATGTCGCGACTCATCGCGGCCGAGGCGGTCGATACGGCCGCGCCGGCGCAATCCCCCATGCGCCAGCAGCAGGCACTCCTTGGCGATTTCAAACAGGTAGCGATTCTTGATCCGGGCCTTGAAACCCAACCGCGAGACATCATCGCGCAACGCCTGACGTTCCTGCGCATTCCAGCGCTTCGTGATGTCCCACGCCGCATCGAGGCTGGCGTCGTCATAGAGCAATCCGACCCAGAACGCCGAAAGCGCCGGCAGTCGCCCCCATGGCACCCCATCGGCGCCGCGCATCTCCAGATACCGCTTGAGCCGCACCTCGGGGAAAATTGTCGACAGATGATTGGCCCAGTCCGAAAGGGTCGGCCGCTCGCCGGGGAGGGCCTTGTTCCTGCCGTCAAAAAAATCACGAAACGAGGAGCCGGATACGTCGATGTAATTCTCGCCGCGCTTGACGAAATACATGGGAACGTCGAGCGCGTAATCGACCCAGCGTTCGAAACCCATGCCGTCCTCGAACGCCCAGGGGATCATTCCGGCGCGGGCATTATCCGTGTCGCGCCAGATTTCCGAACGATACGACAGGAAGCCGTTCGGCTTGCCTTCGGTGAACGGAGAATTTGCGAACAGCGCCGTCGCAACCGGCTGCAACGCGACCGACACCCGCAGCTTTTTGACCATGTCGCTTTCGGACGAGAAATCAAGGTTGGTCTGCACGGTGCAGGTCCGAAACATCATGTCGAGGCCGTGTCGGCCGACCTTCGGCATGTAGTCGTTCATGATCCTGTAGCGGCCCTTCGGCATCATCGGGATCTGCGCCAGAGACCAGGAGGGGGTCATGCCGAGGCCGAGAAATCCGATCCCGAGCGGCGTCGCGACCTCCTTGACCTGCGCCAGATGCGCCGCAAGTTCGGATTGAGTCTGATGCACCGTTTCGACCGGCGCGCCCGACAGTTCGAACTGGCCTCCCGGCTCGAGCGAAATCGCGCCCCCTCCGGTAACGTCATGAAGGCCGATGATGTTGCCCTGCTCCATGATCGGCTCCCAGCCGAGCAGCAGTTGCATCCCCTCGAGCAAGGCACCGATGCCACGCGGTCCCTCGTAAGGTACGGGGTCGTGGCCCTGAAGCGTGAACGGCGTTTTCTCGTGTTCGGTGCCGATGCGGAACTCGGATGCAGGTTTTACACCGGCTTCCAGCCAGGCCACGAGTTCGTCGCGCGATTGCAGCGGCGTCATATCGATCTGGTCACGCGCCATGAATGATCCCGATGCGGGGCGTTGCGACCACGCGGTGTCACTTTGAAACGGATATGAGCCGAATGGCTCGTAATCGCGAAAGATGAAAGAGACATCATCGCGCGAACGCTCCGTCTCTCACAGCAAGCGCGGGAGCCTCATTGCAGGAACAACCGGGCCGGTCAAGCAGCCCTGCAAAGCATCGCAGCCTCAATGCTGGAGAGTTCGCGCCGGCGCTGGCGGCCGGAACTTACGCAATCCAAAGTTGTGTTATCGCCGCCAATCACCCTCAGGATGAGGCCGCGACCCGATAAAACTCCTGCGTTCCGTCTCAAAATGACACTTTTGGCGAGCGGCGGCCCCACTCGTTAACTGCTTGTTTACCGTAACACGAAAAGGTTGAGTCTCAGCGGCGGGACCCGCGCCAGTTTGGATTGTCCTATTCAGGATTGGCACGGGAAACGCGAGGGCGCATCGGGGTGCGCGGTCGACACTGGACGAAAGCATGAATTCGCGGGGATCGTCGAGCGACGGCGGAATCGAACCATCCGATCGCGAGGGGGCGGACGCTGCCGCGCGGCGCGCCGGCGCATCCCGCGACGACGGACCGGGTTCCAGTTCCAGTTCCGGCAGCACCCCGCCGGATCCAACGCAGCCAGCGGCATCTCGCCAGAGCAGCCACGAGATGGCGGACATTCACCAACGGCTGGACTCCATCACGCGCCAGATCGATCAGCTGGCAAGCCCGGCCGAGAATGGCGAACCCGCGGTCGCCCGCCAGCTCAACGACGCCATTTCGCGGCTCGATGCCCGGCTTGCCCGGGTCACGGCCCAGACGCCCGCAGCGAACCCGCAGCAACGGGCGGCGACCGGAATCCACGATCGATCGTCATCGCCGGATCTCGTCACGCTCGAAGCCGCAATCGCGGAGATCGCCGCGCGCCAGCATGAACTCGATGAGACGCCGCGCGCGCCGTCCTCCTACAGCTCAGCCCCTGCGGCGTCCGCGATGAGAACGTCGCGACAGGCGGCGGATTTCTCCAGCCTCGAACGGCAACTCTTCAAGATCACGAGCCAGATCGAATCCCTGCAACGCCCCGACGGAATCGAGCAGTCGATCGCCGCATTCCGCATCGAGCTTGCGGGTATCCGTCATGTGATCACCGAGGCCATGCCGCGCCGGGCGATCGAGTCGCTCGAAAACGAGATTCGCTCGCTTTCGCAACGCATCGACGAAGTCCGCCACAACGGCAGCGATGCTCAGGCGCTGGCGAATATCGAACGCGCCCTCAAGGAGATCTACGACGCTCTGCGATCGCTGAAGCCGGCGGAACAGCTCTCAGGATTCGACGAGGCCATCCGCAATCTCGGCAACAAGATCGATTCGATCGTGCGGGGCAGCGGCGACACCGGCATGATGGAGCAGCTTGAGAGCGCGATCGGCGCGCTTCGCGGCATCGTCTCGAACGTCGCCTCCAACGATGCGCTGGAGCGCCTCGGCAACGATCTCAACATGCTGTCGTCCAAGGTCGAGCAGCTCGGCCGGCCCGCGAGCGACGGGGATTTCTACGCCGCGCTCGAACAGCGCATGGCCGCATTGACGCAGACCCTGGAAAACCGCGAGCGACCCGCCTCGGGCGGCAGTTTCGAACAACTTGAAGAGACGGTGCGGGCGCTGTCCGAGCGTCTCGATCGTCTGCCGGCCGGTCACGATTCATCCTCGGCGCTGGCGCACCTCGAACAGCGAGTCTCGATGCTGCTCGAACGCCTGGAGACCACAGGCGAGCATTCAGGATCCCATCTCGGGCGCGTCGAGGAGGGCTTGCAGGATATTCTGCATTGCCTGGAGCGGCAGCAGGCCGGACTCGCGGCGATGTCCGAAAGCGGTCCTCAAAGCGCCGTCCCGACCATGGACAGCGAGGTCGTGGAGGCGATCAAGCGCGAATTATCCGAGATGCGCTTCTGCCAGTCGGAAACCGACCGCCATACCCAGGACTCGCTTGAGGCCGTTCACAACACCCTGGAGCATGTGGTCGACCGGCTGGCGATGATCGAAAGCGACCTTCGCGCGGTTCACACCATGCCCGCCCGGGCCGAGCCGTCTCGCGGCGGAATAATGCCGGAACGGACGGCAAATCTGCCGCCCAAGCCCGAATTGCCGAATCCGGTCCTGTCGCAGACGGCCGCGCAGCCGACTCCGGCCCACACCGCCACGGCGGCGCCGATCCCGCGCGCCATAGCCGACGCCCTGATCCCCAAGGAGACTTTCGATCCGGATCGCGTCGCGCCATCCGTGGCCGCGCCCTCGCCGCGCGCCGCGATCGACCCGAAGCTGCCGCCCGATCATCCGCTCGAGCCCGGTACCCGTCCGGCGGGACGCGCAGCATCGCCGTCGGAGCGCATCGCCGCCTCCGAGAGCGAGACCAGCGCCGGCGCCGAGACCCCGCGCGAGCAGTCGGGCTCATCCTTCATCGCCGCCGCGGCGCCGTCGCCCGACAAGGCCGGCCGGACCAAGGTCGCCATCGAACCGGCGCGCAACGCCACGGGCGGATCGGACATCACCTCAAAGATCCGTTCCCTGCTGGTTGCAGCGAGCGTGGTGGTGATCGTTCTCAGCAGTTTCAAGTTCGCGATGACGCTGCTCGACAGTTCTCCGCGTGCCACCCTCAGCGAGAGCGATCCGGCCGCTCCCGTGACCAAGCCGCCAGCCGACACCGAAGGCAACGCCGGCCCGGAGATACCGCAGCCGCCCTCGATGATCGCGCCCACGCCGATCGACCGGCAATCGATGATCGCACCGCCCACAGGTGACGGCGCGGCTCCGGCCGAAAACCCCCAGGATGCCACGCCGGCAAGCCGGCCGGACACGCCGTCCGCCGACGTCACCGGTGCGATCCCGGAAGGACACACGGCCAAACCGGCCGCGACGCCGCCCACCGCATCGCTTCCCGACAACATCGGCGGCGCGACGCTTCGCTCCGCCGCGCTCCAGGGCGACCCCGCGGCCTCGTTCGAGGTCGGCGTTCGCTACGCCGAGGGCAAAGGCGTCACGGTCAACTACGACGAAGCCGCGAAGTGGTACGAACGGGCGGCTGATGCCGGCATCGTGCCCGCCATGTTCAGGCTTGGCGCCCTGCATGAAAAGGGGCTCGGCACGAGCAAGAACGTCGATACGGCGCGGCGCTATTACCTGCAGGCGGCCGATAGGGGCAACGCCAAGGCGATGCATAACCTTGCCGTGCTCGATGCCGATGGCGGCGGCAAGGGCGCCGACTACACAAGCGCGGCGCAATGGTTTCACAAGGCGGCAGAGCGCGGAATAGCCGACAGCCAGTACAATCTCGGCATTCTTTACGCCCGCGGCATCGGCGTCGAACAGAATCTCGCAAAATCCTACAAGTGGTTCAGCCTCGCCGCCGCCCAGGGCGACGTGGATTCCGGACGCAAGCGCGACGAAGTCGCCAAGCGGCTCGATCCGCCGTCGCTTGCCGCGGCCAAGCTCGCGGTTCAAACTTTCGTGGTCACGCCGCAGCCAAGCGACGCGGTCAGCGTTCCCGGCCCGGCGGGCGGATGGGACAGCGCGGCTGCGAAACCCCGCCCCAAATCAGCGCCGGGCAAATCCGCTCGGGCGCACGCGGCGATGGCACGGCATGCCGCGCCTTGATCCAGGCTCGTCACTTCAGGTGTGACCGGTAGGGCCGGAATACCGGGCCGTCGCGAATTCTTTAACCCCTGTCACCGATGATTTCGGTTATGCAGAGGACGCGGCTTGCGGCCGTGCCGCGACTTGAAGTCCACGCTGCGAAGGCGCCGCCCGTCAGCAGCCAGATCCGAAAACGAACGCGCGTGCAGCTCTATCTCCCGATCGCCGATATCCCGGTCAACGTGTTGCTCATCCTGGCGATGGGCGCGGCGGTGGGTTTCGTATCAGGAATGTTCGGCATCGGGGGAGGCTTCCTGATGACGCCGCTGCTGATCTTTGTCGGCATCGCCCCGGCGGTTGCCGTCGCAACGGTCACGAGCCACATCGCGGCGTCCTCGTTCTCCGGAGCGCTGTCCTACTGGCGCAAGCGAGCCATCGACCCGATGCTCGCACTGGTTCTGCTAAGCGGCGGCATCATCGGAACCATCTTAGGAGTCCTGACCTTCACGCGACTGCGCTCGCTGGGCCAGCTCGATCTTCTGATCGCGCTATCCTACCTCGTGCTGCTGTCCGGGGTCGGCGCGGCGATGTCCTGGGAGGGGCTGCGCGCGATGCTTCGGGCCCGGCAGAGCCGGACCGTTCCGCTGCGACGCTCGGGCGGCCATGGCTGGGTCCATGGCCTGCCGCTGAAAATCCGCTTCAAGCGCTCCAAGATTTACCTTTCGGCCATCCCGGTGATCGCCATCGGCCTCCTGATCGGCTTCATCGGCGCGGTCATGGGCATCGGAGGCGGCTTCATTCTGGTGCCGCTGCTGATCTACCTGCTGCGGGTCCCGACCTCGACGGTGATCGGCACCTCCATGATGCTCACCCTCATCACCATGACCTTCGCCACCGTGCTGCACGCCGCCACCAACCATCTCGTCGATGCCGTGCTGGCGCTGATCCTGATGACCGGCGGCGTGACCGGCGCGCAATTCGGCGCCCGCGCCGGCCAGCGCATCCGGGGCGAACATCTGCGCCTGCTGCTGGGGCTGCTGATTCTGGCCGTCGGAATCCGCTTCGCGATCGAACTGGGCATTCGCCCCGCCGATCTCTACACCGTCCGCGAAACCACGGGCGACACATGAGAACGCGCGCAACAACGGCGATGATCCGGCTGGCGCTGCTGCTCGCCGCGATCCTCGTTGCCGGTCACGCCCATGCCGAGCACCTGATCGTCTCGGTATCGAACCATCGCGTCACCGTGACGCCGAACTATTCCGGCGAGGAACTGGTGCTGTTCGGATCGATCGAGCGCGAGCGCGATGCGCCACTACCGCCCGCCGGCTACGATCTCGTCGTCACTGTCAGCGGGCCCCCGGTCGACATGGTCACGCGCCGCAAGGCGCGGTGGTTCGGCATCTGGGTGAACGCCGATTCCCGGCAATTCCTCCAGGTCCCGGCCTATCTTGCGGTGTTCGCCAACCGGCCGCTGGAGAGGATCGCCGCGCCGGACATCCTGCGCCGGCGACAGCTCGGGCTGAACAACGTGCTGCTGACGCAGCGCGTCGGCTCCGATTACGCCGACGTGGTGCCGAGCGATCCGTTCCGCCGCGCCTTCATCAGGCTGCGAAGCGAACACGGGCTTTACCGCGAGAACACCTCGGCGGTGACCTTTCTCACGCCGACCCTGTTCCGCGCCAGCATTCCGCTCCCGGCGGAGGTTCCGACCGGCACCTACACCATAGACATCAAGCTGCTCGCCGGCGGGGCGCTGATCGCAAAGACCGATACGGCGTTCGAAATCGTCAAGGTCGGCTTCGAGCAATTCGTGGCCACGGCCGCCAGGCAACATGGCATGGCTTATGGCGTGGCGACGGCGCTCATGGCGTTGACGGCCGGCTGGATGGCGTCGATCGTTTTCCGCAGAGACTGAGGGTTTTGGGTTAGTGGAGCGAGATCGCCGCCATTAGAGCGGCGGCCGGTCAAATGGAATCAGCGCCGCCGCTCCAGTTAATTGATTGAGCATCGGATTTATCCCGAAACCGGTGCCCACTTTCGGGTCCGATGCTCTAACGACAGCGCGAGGCCGCGATCGCGTGCAAGCGGCTGTGCCCGAGCACATGCGCTGTGAAGTCGGTCGAGAAGATTCTGCCGAACGCCCCATTTCGAATGCTTAAGCCTCCCGCGAAAGCGCCGAACGCCGGCATCACCATGCGCGCGCCGTCGCTTGCGAAACAGCGCCGCTCCATCGAACGGCCTCGCGTGGCGACCCGCGCCTTGGGATGCAGATGGCCCGCGATTTCGCCGAAAGCGCCCGTCGGCTCATGACGAAACACAATCCCGCCGATCTCCCATTCGGTCGCGACAAGGCCACCGAGACCGGACGGCGGCGCCGGATCGTGGTTACCGGAAATCCAGATCCAGCGGCGGCCCGCCTGCAAACCCGACAGCGTCTCGCGATCCCCAGCGCACAGGCGGTTGTGCGCGTCGCGATCGTGAAAGCTGTCGCCGAGCGCGATCACCGTGCGCGGATCGAAGCGCCGGATGACGACGGCGAGCCGATCGAGCGTCGCCACCGTATCATAGGGCGGCAACAGCACGCCGCGCATCGCGAAGCTCGATCCCTTTTCCAGATGCAGGTCGGAGACAACGAGCAGGCGCTCCCGTTCCCAGAACAACGCGCCCGAGAGATCGGCGGCGAAACCCGCGCCCGCGACGGTAACGGCAGCAACGCGGCTCATCTGCTCTCTCTGGAGAGGAAGCGCGTCATGTGGACAGCGATCCGGACCCGGCATGATCGGCTCATGTTCCCGTCGCCTCGCGGACGAGCTGCTCGGCGGCTTCGGCCAGCAATTCGTCCGACGCTTCGCCATAGACCGTCTCGCGACCGATCTCCAGCATGACAGGCACGGCGAGCGGCGAAATGCGATCGAGCGGCTTGTGAACGATCCGTCCCCTGATCCGCGCCAGCATATCGCTGAGGCGGCGAATATCCAGCAACCCGGTCGCCGCATCCGCCCGCGCGGCGCGGAGCAGCATATGGTCTGGCTGATGCTTGCGCAGCACGTCATAGACGAGATCGGTCGAGAACAGAACCTGCCGCCGGCTTTTCTCCGCTCCGGTGAACCGGCGGGGGATCAGGCCCGCAATGATCGCGCAACTGCGGAAGGTGCGCTTCATCAGAGCGGATTCCGCGAGCCATGCTTCCAGATCATCACCCAGCATGTCCGGATCGAACAAGGCGTCGAGATCGAGCCGCCCCTGCCGGATCATCGACGAGGGATCGCCGAGCATCCACACCGCCAGCGCATATTCGTTGGCGACGAAGCCAAGCGGCCGCGCCCGCGCGCGTTCCAATCGCCGTGTCAGCAACATGCCGAGAGTCTGGTGCGCAAGCCGTCCCTCGAACGGATAGCAGACCAGATAATGCTTGCCGGCGCGCGGAAAGGTTTCGACGATCATCTCGCGGGCATGCGGCACGCGTGAAAACCGCGACTGCAAACTCAACCATTCGCGCACCTGATCCGGCAGGCCGCGCCATGCGCGCTCGTCGTCGAGCAGGCGGCGAACGCGTTTGGCCAGATAGGTCGAGAGCGGAAACTTGCCGCCCATGTAGGACGGCACCTTCGGGCTCTCGTCGTTCGCGCGTGAAACATAGACCTGATCCTCGGCCAGCGCCTCAAAGCGCACGATCTCGCCGCCGAACACGAAGGTGTCGCCGGCTACGAGCCCCTCGATGAAGTACTCCTCGATCTCGCCCAGCATCCGGCCGCCGCGCGCGATCGCGCCGGTGGGGCCTTTACCGCCGCCGTGCCGCGAGCGCACCAGCCTCACCTTCAGCATCGCCTCCTCGACGATGGTTCCGACATTGAGGCGATAGCTTTGCCGCGCGCGCGGATTGGCGACGCGCCAGCGCCCCTCCTTGTCCTGCCTGATGCGGGCGAAGCGTTCATAGCTCTTCAGCGCGTAGCCGCCGGTGGCGACGAAATCGATCGCGTCGTCGAAATCCGCGCGCGTCAACGCCGCATAGGGCGCCGCAGTCCGCACTTCCTCATAAAGGTCATCGGCGTGGAACGGCTCACCGCAGGCGCAGCCCATGACATGCTGCGCGAGCACATCGAGCGCGCCCGTGCGCAGCGGCGGCGTGTCCTGCGCGTTTTCGTTGACCGCATCGATAGCGGCGCGGCATTCTAGCACTTCGAACCGGTTGGCCGGCACCAGAACCGCACGCGAGGCCTCATCAAGACGGTGATTGGCGCGGCCGATCCGCTGCATCAGCCGGGAGGCGCCCTTGGGCGCGCCGATATTGATGACGAGATCGACGTCGCCCCAATCGACCCCGAGATCGAGCGAGGAGGTGCAGACCACGCCGCGAAGCCTGCCGGCCGTCATAGCCTGCTCCACCTTGCGGCGCTGCGCGACATCGAGCGAGCCGTGATGCAGCGCGATGGCGAGACCGTCGTCGTTGATGCGCCAGAGATCCTGGAACAGCATCTCGGCCTGGCTCCGGGTGTTGACGAACACCAGCGTCGTCCTGTTGCGCCTGATGAGATCATAGACCTCGCTCAGCGCATGGCGCGCCGAATGCCCGGCCCATGGCAGCCGCTCGCTCGTGTCCAGCATCTCGACAATCGGAGCGGCGGCGCCATCGGCCTCGACGATATCGGCCGAAACGGCCTTGCCCCGCGGCTGCGGCGCCAGGAAACGCGCCAGCGCTTGCGGATCAGCCACCGTCGCCGACAGGCCGGTCACGCGCATTCGCGGCGCGAGCCGCCACAGCCGGGCCAACGCCAATGACAACAGATCGCCCCGTTTCGAGGTCACCAGCGCATGCAGTTCATCGAGCACGACGCGCTGCAACGACGAGAACAGAAAGGGCGCGTCGTCGGAGGCCAGCAGCAGCGCGACCTGTTCAGGGGTGGTCAGCAGGATATCCGGCGGGTAGCGCCGCTGCCGCTGCCGCCGTGACACCGGCGTGTCGCCGGTGCGGGTCTCGACCCGGATCGGCAGTTTCATCTCCGCGATCGGAGTTTCCAGATTGCGCGCGATATCGACCGCCAGCGCTTTCAACGGGGAAATATAGAGGGTGTGAAGGTGTTTTCCCTTGCCTGAGATTTCCACCAGCGTCGGCAGAAATCCGGCCAGCGTCTTGCCCGCGCCGGTGGGGGCGATCAGCAGCGCCGAACGGCCGTCACGGGCCTTTCGCAGCAGGGCCAGCTGGTGCGCGCGCGGCGACCGTCCCCGCGCCGCGAACCAGCGCAGAAAGCCCTCCGGCAGCAATGGCTGCGCCTCGCGATCAGCGATTCCCACGCCGCAAGAGGTAGGCTGTCCCGCCTGTCCGGTCGAGTTCCAACGCGACCCTAGAGTTTGGCTTCTGTTTCAATCAGAAGCCAAAATGCTCCAGCAGGCGGAACGATGGCGAATCAGCGAACGCCGGGATACCGGCCGGAACCGGCTTCGGCGTGGCCGGGAGACGGCGGCAGGACCCCGCCGGGACCCGACATCGCCACGCAAGACGCTGATTTTCGCGAGATTTCCGGCTTCACGGCATCATTCCCGGCAGGTGTGGCCAGCGAACCACAGACAAGTTTCCCATCGAAGGGTACAGTCTCCGGGTCATTTGCAGACGGGGACTATCCATAATGAAAAAAATTCTGCTCGGCGTTCTGCTAGCCACCACCGCGATGAGCGCCCAGGCGGCGGATCTCGCGCCCCGGCCCTACACCAAGGCTCCGCCGATAGCCCCGGTCTATGACTGGACAGGTCTTTACGTCGGCGTGAACGTCGGACTCGGGCTGGGCCGCAATCGTGCCGTGCATGATTTCGGCCCCGCGGCGATTTCGACCCATCTGCAGCCGCTCGGCGCGGTCGGCGGTGGCCAGATCGGCTACAACTGGCAGACCAACTCGTTCTTCGGCCCGCTCGTGTTCGGCGTTGAAGCCGACATCCAGGGCGCCGACATGATCGACAACCGGACCAACTTTATCGGCGCGCTCCAGTACAATCAGAGGCTCAACTGGTTCGGCACGGCGCGCGGCCGCGTCGGCCTGATCAACGGTCCGATGCTGACTTACTTCACCGGCGGCTGGGCCTATGGTAATGTTGGCACAACCGTCATCCAGGGCGGCGTGCCGTTCGCCTCCGGCGGCGGACGCAGCGGCTGGACCCTGGGCAGCGGCGTTGAAGTCGCGCTCGGCGGAAACTGGACCGGCAAGGTCGAGTACCTGCATCTCGATTTCGGTAACCGCACCGATGTGATCGGCGGCTCGGTGCTGCATTCCGAGTTGCGCGAGAATATCTTCCGCGCCGGCCTGAACTATCGCATCGGCGCCAGCAACCCGTACGCACCGATCATCACCGCCAACTGGAACGGCCTGTATCTCGGCGGCAATGTCGGCGGCGGCGTCGGTCGCAACCGCACCACCATCTCCAATCCGGCTGGCAACGTCGCCCAGTTCAATCTCGCGCCCGACGGTTTCGTCGGTGGCGGCCAGATCGGCTACAACTGGCAGGCCGGGAATATCGTCCTGGGCCTCGAGACCGACTTCCAGGGCGCGACCCTGCAGGACAACAAGACCTGCTTCGGCTGCGTGCCCGGCGCCTCGATCGATTTCAATTCGAAGCTGCAGTGGTTCGGCACCGTGCGCGGCCGTCTCGGCTACTCCGTCGGAACCTCGATGTTCTACGCCACCGGCGGTTTCGCCTATGGCAACATCAGGACCGCGCTTAACACGCCGCTGAATAATTTCAGCTTCTCCGATACCCGCACCGGCTATGCGGTGGGTGGCGGCATCGAGACGCCGCTCCCGGTGGTGAACCTGTTCGGCGGGCCTCTCTTCGGTCCCAACTGGACCTCGACGACCGAATACCTCTTCGTCGACCTCGGCCGCTCGAGCGTCAACATCGGTGGCGGGCCGAACGTGCTGACGACCGGCGCGCAGGAACACATCTTCCGCACCGGCCTGAACTATCACTTCAATACCCCGTTGGCTCCGGGCTACTGACCGTAAAGGCCGGGGACGGGGGTTTTCGAAACCCTGTGGCCTGACGGGGTAAAATTCTGGGGGAGTGGGCAAGAAAGCCGCATCGCATCGCGATGCGGCTTTCTTCATGAGCGGCCGTCGCGAGGAGAGGATCTGAACCTTTTAGCGTTTGAGAGCAGATCCGGTTCGCGTGAAGAAACCGCCTCAAACATAAAGACTCTCGGCATTGATGCCGAAAGAAGAAAAAGCGCCGCAGATTCAGGGCTGAAAGCACTCGTCCCTCCCCGGAGTCCTATTCCCCGCTCCGGAGGATGATCTTGGAATTTCTTCGACGCGACCGGCCGCCGCACTTGCGCGCCCTGATACGGAATTCCCATGTTCTGGATGCCGGCCACAATTCCGGCGAGCATTCGGCGAGTCTTTCGAGGAATCCGATGAACTATTTTCGTACTGCGATCCTGCTGGCGGGCCTCACGGGCTTGTTCATGGGCGTGGGCTATCTGATCGGCGGCGCCAGCGGCGCGACGATCGCGCTCGTCGTCGCGGCTGCGACCAACATCTTCGCCTACTGGAATTCCGACCGCATGGTGCTGTCGATGTATGGCGCACATGAGGTCGATCCAGGCACCGCGCCCGACCTGCACCGGCTGGTGGCCGATCTGGCTTCGCGCGCCGGCCTGCCGATGCCGCGGGTGTTCGTGATGGATAATCCACAGCCCAACGCGTTCGCCACCGGCCGCAATCCCGAGAACGCCGCCGTGGCGGTAACGACGGGGCTCATGCAGTCCTTGAGCCGCGATGAACTGGCCGGCGTGGTCGCGCATGA
This sequence comes from Nitrobacter sp. TKz-YC01, assembly GCF_047824785.1. Lineage (GTDB taxonomy): Bacteria > Pseudomonadota > Alphaproteobacteria > Rhizobiales > Xanthobacteraceae > Nitrobacter. Next base: position 20,554 of record NZ_CP181167.1, read on the forward strand.
ACTTGCGCACATCAAGCATCACGACACGCTGCTGATGACCATTACCGCAACCTTTGCCGGCGCGATCTCGATGCTGGCGCAGTTCGGCATGTTCTTCGGCGGCAACCGCAACAACAACGGCCCCGGCATCATCGGCTCGCTGGCCATGATGATCCTCGCGCCGCTCGGGGCCATGCTGGTGCAGATGGCCATCAGCCGCACGCGCGAATACGCCGCCGATGACATGGGCGCGCGCATCTGCGGCCAGCCGATGTGGCTTGCGTCGGCTCTGGCCAAGATCGACAATGCCGCGCATCAGGTGCCGAACATGGATGCCGAACGCGCGCCAGCGACCGCGCACATGTTCATCATCAACCCGCTGTCGGGACGCGGCATGGACAACCTGTTCGCGACCCATCCCTCGACTGAAAACCGCATCGCCGCATTGCAGCGGCTCGCCGGACAATCCGGCGGTGGTCTTGCCACTGGCCCCGCGCCCGATCCACGTAACCCCTGGAACAGGAGCCCTCGCAGCGGTCCATGGGGCTGAAGCGACCTGCGCGGATCGTGACCCGCGGGAGCGCGCGCCCTCGTGGCGCGGCTCTATGAGCTTGACGTGGCGCGTTTTCTTCACGCGAACCGGATTCCATCCTCGGGTCAAGTCCGAGGACATGCTTCGCTCAAAAGCGCTATATGACCCGCGATATCCGTCCGCCGACGCGCAGGATCCATCAACCGCATCGTCCAGGTTTCGCGGCTCGCCCTGAAGTCTAGAGCGTATCCTGTGATTGATGAATCGATTGTGATGTGACGTCTGGGCTCTGTGCTGATTCGACATCCGCCTTGCAGGAGGTGAAGATGGGAAAGGCATTGAGCGGGGATCTTCGGTCGCGTGTCGTGAAGGCGTCGGACGAGGGCATGTCGGCGCGGCAGGCCGCGGCCCGGTTCGGGGTTGGGATATCGAGCGCGATCCGATGGATTGCGCGGGCAAAGATCGGCGAGTTGATGCCCCGCCCGCAAGGTCGTCGCCGTGCTTCCAGTCTCGATGTGCATGAAGCCTTCATCGTGGGGCTGATCGAGGAGCGCAAGGACATCACGCTGAACGAGATGGTGGAGCGGCTTGCCATCGAGCAGTCTATGAAAATCAGCCGAAGCGCCTTGAGCGCCTGGTTTCGCGGGCACGGCTGGACGTTCAAAAAAGGTCCGCACATGCACTGGAGCAGGACCGCCCCGACATTCTGAGGCGTCGGCAGGCCCGGTTCGAGGGTCAGCTCGATCTCGACCCGGCGAAGCTCGTCTTCATTGATGAGACCGGCCTCTCCACGAAGATGACGCGCCTGCGCGGACGAGCGCCGCTCGGTGGGCGTTGCCGGGCCGGCGTGCCGCATGGGCACTGGAAAACCACCACCTTCACCGGCGCGCTGCGGCTGACCGGCATGACCGCGCCCTTCGTCTACGACGGCGCCATGAATGGCAACGTGTTCCTGGCCTATGTCGAGCAGGTGCTGGTCCCCACGCTCCAACCCGGCGATGTCGTCGTGATGGACAACCTGCCTGCTCATAAGACCGCCGGCGTCCGCAACGCGATCGAGGCCGTGGGTGCGAGACTGATGTTCTTGCCGTCTTAGAGCCTGTTTGAGAAAGGCACGACAGCCTGATTGGAGATGGCGCCGTCGCAGGATGGCGGCTTATTTTCTGCGAATTTTGGCGCAACCAGCACTTCGCCGCCACATCGATTGATGTGCTTGGGTGAATTCTCAAACAGGCTCTTACAGCCCCGACCTCAATTCATGTATGGATGGCTCCTGCGGGTCAAGGTGTCGGATCGGATTTGGTGAACAGGTCGGTTGCGGCCATGTATACGGCGTCTGAATGTGCAACGGGATCGTTGCGCGCCCTGATGAATATCCGTTTGGAGAACAGGTTCCACTCGATCGAACGCGCTCGAGGCGCTTCGGATTGATCGGGGTGTCCTGGTTCTTCGTCTCCGTCTGTTCGCCATCACCTCACTCTGCCCTGACCATTCCGAGAGCCTGTCAGGCGACCTGCGGCTCGTAACGCGATCCGTCCCTGAGGACGGCGAAGATGGTTCTTGCCATGCGATGCGCCAAGGCGATGGCAACGACCTTGGTCTTTTTCCGAATGAGTATGCTCGATAGCCAATCCGCCCCCGGCCGCCCCCGGCTCGCGCTTCAGTCTGCATCTGAGCATGATCTGTGTCAATCGGCCCTTTAATTGCGGGTTGTTGTCAACTCTCTTTTTGAAGCCATTCGGCAAAGTGGTAACGCTCGGCCCGACGGAGCAGGTCCGGGTTGCGCAGACGGGGCGAGCGCGGCTGGTGGATCGATAGCCAACTCGTATAGTGGGCCGATTAGCTGTCACCTGGCTTCAATGCGATCAGTTGCCCGTCGCTGGGGTCATGGTCCTTTCCGAGGTCGCAAGCGCCTCATGATGATGTCCGGATCGGGCGCCTCATCGTTTGCAACGGGGTGCGGACGAGCCGCCACCAGCCGATTGACCGAGGTCACCACGACCACCGTCCCAGCGGGACATCGCCAGCCCGGCGGACCGGGCCAGGAACTTGCAAAATAAGGTCAGGCCGGCGCGTTGCCCCAGTCGAATGATGTGCCGTCGACCCAGATGCAGTGGAGGATGACAGCGATCTTGCGGGCGATAGCAACCTTTGCCTTTTTCATGCCGATCCGCTTCGCAAGTTTCATACCCCAGGCTTTGAGGGAGGACCATTTCTTTGTTCGATAAAGCAGAACGGTCGCCGCCTCGTAAAGGTACGTTCGGAGGAGCCTGTCGCCCCATCGGGATATCTTGCCACTAGTGTCAGTCTCACCAGATTGGTTGCGCCGAGGTGTGAGGCCGAGATAGGCGCCGACTGTCGAGGCCGATCGGAAGCGAGACGGGTCATCGATCGTATGGCGGAACGTCAAGGCGGTGACCACGCCGACACCAGGAACTGTCATCAGGCGACGCGTCGTCTCGTCCGACTTCGCCAATCGGCGGACCTCGTCGTCAAATTTGCTTTGCTGCTGGCAGATGAGTTCATGAATCGACAAGAGCGGCGCGATCACGCTGAGGAGTTGATGATCTTCGCCCAATAGCTCGCCAACCTGGTTACGGAACTGTTGGCCAATGGCGCGAGGGAATAGCAACCCACACTCCTTGATCAGACTGCGGACCTGGTTCTCGATATCCCGGCGTATGGACACAAGGCGGAATCGCGCCACGAGGATAGCTCGAACCTTCTGGCTCTTCTCACTCTTGATTTTGACTTCTCGAAACCAACCAACCCGCACCAGTTCGGCAAGGCCCCGAGCATCGTTCTGATCGCTTTTGTTCATGCGGACCGATAGTGCTGCGTGTGCATGCCTTGCATCGATGCAAACGACGGGGAGTTCGACCCTACGAAGCTCATGCCAAAGCCAGCTCGCCATTGCGCCCGTCTCAAAGCCGATACGCTCCGCCAGTGGCGCATGTTTACGAAGTAACTTTGACAGATCTCCAGGATGAGACTTGGCCTTTCCTTCAAAAATTGCTTCACCCGTCTCATTGACTACGCAAACCGCAGTCTCTCTCTGCGAGACATCTAGCCCGACGTATTGCCGCATGACAGCTCCTCCGAATCGTTTGATTGCGAGAGGTAGACGATAACGGAGCTCTCGTGCCCGAGCGCTGACCGCAATTACGCCATCGTTCGCAAATTTGACCCCGTATCGGCGTTCAATTTTGACGCCTTTGCGCGGCGTGGTTTGATAGCGCTCGACTCGTCGGAGCTGGCCGGGATTGCGGAGACGAGGCGAGCGCGGGTGGCGTGATCGTCGTCGCGGCTTTTGAATCGCCAGCTGTCGTTGCCGGTCTCGACAATGTCGCAGTGGTGGGTGAGCCGGTCGAGCAGCGCGGTTGTCATCTTGGCGTCGCCGAACACGCTTGGCCATTCGCCAAAGGCGAGATTGGTTGTGACGACGATGGACGTGCGCTCGTAGAGCCTGCTGACGAGATGGAACAGGAGCTGGCCGCCGGATTGAGCGAACGGCAGGTAGCCGAGTTCGTCGAGGACGATGAAGTCCATCCTGGTCAGATGCTCGGCGATACGACCTTGTCGTCCGTTGCGGGTCTCGATCTCGAGGCGGTTGACGAGGTCGACCACGTTGTAGAAGCGACCGCGGGCGCTGGAGCGGATGCAGCTTCTGGCGATTGCGATGGCCAGATGGGTCTTGCCGGTGCCGGTACCGCCGACGAGCACGGCGTTGCGTTGCTGGGCGATGAAGCCGCCGCCGGCGAGGTCGTTGACGAGCGTCTGGTTGATCGGCGTGCCGTCGAACTGGAAGTCGGCGAGATCCTTGGCCAGCGGCAGCTTGGCGATGGTGAGCTGGTACTTGATTGAGCGGGCCTGCTTCTCATTGATCTCGGCGTTGAGCAGGTCGCCGACAATGCGCTGGGGTTCATGCTGGCGCTTGATGGCGGTCGCCATGATCTCGTCGAAGGCAGCTTTCATGCCATAGAGCTTCAACTCACCCATGAGGTCGAACAGTTGAGTACGTTCCATCAGATGGTTCTCCTAAGGCTGTCATAACGGGCACAGTCGGCGATCGGCGCATGGCGCAGGATCAGCGCCGCGGGAGTGAGGATGTTGGCTGGTGGAGCGGGTTCGCGTTGACGGGCCAGGATGTTGAGCACGACGTCAGCGGAATGAACGCCATGAGCGATCGCCTCGGCGCAGGCTGCTTCAACGGCCGGCAGACCATCGGTCAGCACCGCATTGAGGATGTCGACCATCTGCCGGTTGCCATCGTCGGTGCTGGCGAGCCTGCGCCGGATCCGTTCGATCGCGGCCGGCAGCACCCAGTCCTTGAAGGGAGCGCCGTTACGCAAGGCGCCGGGCTTGCGCGCGAGCACCGGCACATAGTGCCAGGGATCGTAGGTCGTCTCGCCGCGTGCGAAGGATCGCGGATGCTCCGCCACGATCCGTCCATCCTGACGGATTACGATGCGGTCGGCCTAGGCCTGAACCTCGACCGGGCGTCCGACGGCGCTGGCCGCGACCGAGTATTTGTTATTGTCGAAGCGTACCAAACAGGTCTTGGAGACAGACGCCGGCACCGCGTGGAAGCCGTCGAACCGGCCGGCATAGGGAACGAGCTTGGGGCGCTCGGCTTCGAACACGTCCCAGATCGTCTGATCGGCCAGTTCCGGATGGCGATGCGCCTTGGCGTAAGTGATGCATTTGTCGAGCAGCCAGACGTTTAGCGAACGTGTCGTTGTCTCATCCACCAAACAAGTAGATGGAGAGCAAGAGTACACTTCCAATCCAGTGCAAGCCCGCCCGCGAGCAAAACACCCGTGCTCGCATGGCCGTGTAAGCGTTGGTCGCAGGCGGAACCGTGATTGATAGAGTCTGTCTTGCAGCAACGATATAGCTCTCAGCGAGTTCATCAGTAGTTGAGAGAGTGAGGTCGATATGCAGCGGTCGCATTGACTGATAGTAGGTATTGTCGCGGATCGCGATAGTTGCTGTATGGATAGGGTCCCTGCGCAAGGCGGGGGACGATCACGAAAGTCTGCGGATGCAGCAAGAGCGGCAGACAGGGCACCAGCAAAGCCCACCGACTTCAGATGAACATCGTGATCCGGGCTCAGGAGCTGGAAGTGGTTCAGATTCGATGCGCGGCAAAACCGGTGTTCGGACTGGAACCGCAAAGTAAAGTAGGGAGCGGTAGCCGGCCATTTATGTGCCCTTTGCGGCAGTGGATAGAAAGTTTTGCGATGCTCTGGGCAGTCCCACGACATGATTTACCTTTTAAAGGCATGAGACGGGCTTTCTACTCGATGTTTGCAAAAGGCATTCTGAAATAGCGCTGTTATCCCGGTCACCGCTATACGCAGAGCGGTTACGATTGGATGTCGCCGCCACATAAGCGCCTTCTGCTACTCTTTTAATGGTGTGCAGGTTCGTCTCGTGCAGCGCCACGCGCTCCGTCGGACAAGACTTAGAAACCTTCGTAAATCGGAGCGCAGATATCACACCCGCCCGGTCAATATCCGGATCTCGATCCGGTTATGATAGCTCTGGACCAAAGGAAAGCGATGAAATGGACAACCCCATACTGGTCAATACGTCTGTTTATTGTGGTTGCGACGGCAGTATCCTCGTTCTCTGCCACGGCGCAGGTGAGCAAAACCAGCCCTTCCGTCGAGGTGCCGTCAACTAAAGTCACGTTAGGTGCCATTCGGTGGGATAATTGGAGTCTCGACAGTCCCTATGGGCAGGTCCTGGCCGACCCTGGATTGCGAGAGCGCGTTCCATATTACACACAACGTCTACCCAATGGGAATCTGGGTTTTCCCGGAAACACCGAAAGAGCGCTGAATGCGGACGTGCATTATGCGAAGGCTGCGGGCTTGGATTATTTCATATTTGGCTATTATCTAGAGAGCGCTGCCTGGGAACGCGATCCCGGTCGTGCCGCAGCGCTCAATCGGGCGCTGACAAATTTTGTTCGCCTCCCGGATAAACTTGGCATCAAGTACGCTCTAAATTTTAATCTCTCGTTCCCTTCCCGCGACGTGCCGATGGTGAGTGCTGCAATCAGCAAAGCACTGCTTGGGTCCGATTACATGCGTACGAGCGACGGCTCTGCCCCGGTGTTTTTTTTGGTCAATACACTGGCTACGTGGTCAAAAGGTCTGGGGGGCGAGCAGGGCGCAAAAGCAGCACTGAACGATATAAGGGATCGTGTTAAGGCGACCACCGGCCGAGATCTTTATCTGGTTGCTTTACTCTTTAACTTGCCTGAAACAGGGCCAGTTGCTCACAGCCTGGGATTTGATGCGGTCAGTACATATGCGACCGCCCTTGGCGCGAATGGAAAATCTTTGCCCTACGCCAGTTGCGCCGCCCTTGCACGGAACGCATGGCAAGCTGCAGCCAAGGATGGCTCGGGAGGCTTCCTGCCAACCGTCACGCTTGGGTGGGATTATCGTCCGGCCTTGCGCGATGCTCAGGAAAAGAAAAATCGCAAGCCGAATCCTGATTGGTGTGAAGCTGCTACCGATGAGGAATGGACGCAGCAAATCCGCGATGCAATAAACGAGGCTGCCAACAATCCGCGCAACGATCGCTTCCGGAGCGTTGTGATATATGCCTGGAACGAAAGTTCCGAAGGTGGCTGGATTCAGCCAACACTGTCTGAAGGTGTGCGGCGGCTCGAAGTCATAGCCAACGCGGCGGGCCGACATCCGACAATTCCGCCTTTCAAGCTAGCGTGGCCGACCCGGATTGATCCGAAAACGTGTCCCGTTGGTTCGTCATCCATATCAACGACAACGGCAGGTGCTGGATGCAAATCAGCGAATGATTTAATGACGATGGCATGGCCATGCCCGCCAGGCATGCAGATTGCCGGCGAGGAATTGCGCCGGGACCCTTCAGAGGAAGGAGAAAAAATACCGATTATCTGGCAAGAGAGACTTTGTACTCCACAGAGCAGATGACAGCGGCGGTTCTATCGATTGGGGGGTCCAATGAATGAAGTCTGGAGTGATGAGAATACCTTCGTGATCAACGGCATGAAGTTCTGTCTGATCAGACAGAACTTCAATGACGCCAGGACGACAAAGGACTCCATCGCGCTCATCAAAAACCGCGGGATGATTGACCGATATAAAAGCCTGATTCGTGAGAACGCGGTCACCAGCATCCTGGAATTTGGTATCTTCGAAGGTGGCTCAGCTTTGCTCCTTGCCGCAATCGACGAGCGTGTCAAATTCGTTGGCATCGATATTAGACCTCCCAGCCCAGCGGTCCTTGGGCTAATACGGGATCATGGTCTGACGGACCGCATAAAATTATACTACAACACATCACAGGGCGACACAGCGCGTGTCCAGACAATCATTAAGACGGAGTTCCCCGGAAAACGAATAGATATGATTATCGACGATGCCTCTCATCAATACGAACTCTCTCGAGCAAGCTTTGAGGCATCCTTCCATTATCTCAAGAGTGAAGGTCTCTATCTCATAGAAGATTGGGCTTGGGCTCATTGGGAGGAACCCTATCAGACGCAGCTATGGGCTGATATGCCAGCACTCACCAACCTTATTTTTGAACTCACCATGCTCTGTGGAAGCAGACCTGATATCATATCAGAAATGAGTGTTCAAAAGGCGATCGCCATTTTTCGTAAGGGCGAACAGGAGGTCGGGAATTTCAGCCTGTCAAAACTTTACCGCCATCGCAACAGGTGGACCCCCGCACTGTGAGGATGCCATCTCTAGTGTGATGGAGTCGCTTGGCAGTGAGGATGACCTCAACGTCGCACAGCTGCGTGCTTCTGTGTCATTCAGCCGTACCGGCGACCCCGGAAGCGGTAAATTTAAGGATGCGGTTATGTTGCGGTCGTTTGGCGAAGTGCCGGATGATTTGAGCACCGCTTTAAACGGCGCGTGATGTGTTTTGCCCGCTGCCCTGATTCGTCCGTGCCATCACCAACACCCGAACAAGTTCGCAGTGCGGCTTCATCCGATCTCAGGTGAGTGAGCCGGGCTATAGATGCGTTCGGCAAGTTCGTGCAGGCATTCCACCGCCTGACTACGTTGAATCACAAATCAATCCAAATTAATAGGTCCTGAGCCTAGCATTACAGTCGTAATTTGTATTGCGCGCGTTAGCGAGTTCTGACTCGATTCATCACCATGATTCGACATCAATCATGGACGACGGGCGCGTCGATCGAAACGGTGCTGGAGTTGTGGGCGCTTTCGCTGCGGGACGTGAAGCGGCGGATACGCCCCTTGTTTGCGCAGGCGCGTACCGCTGCGAGCGCGGGCGCGTTCATTGACGGGCTGCTGAGCGAGGAGCAGCGCAAGACTGGCTGGATGCGAGCGGAAGCGGCAGGCGATCCCGGCCCGTGGCGCCAGCAGGAGCTTCTGGGCCGAGACCGCTGGGACGCAGACGAACTGCGCGATCTGGTGGGCGATTATGTGGTCGAGCATCTCGGCGATGAAGGCGCGGTGCTGGTCGTCGACGAGACCGGCTTTCTCAAGCAGGGCAAGGCGTCCTGCGGAGTGGCGCGACAATACACCGGTTCCGCCGGGAAGATCACGAATTGTCAGATCGGGGTGTTCGCGGCCTATGTGTCGCGTCACGGCCATGCCTTCATGGACCGCGCGCTCTATCTGCCGAAGAGCTGGACGGACGACCCGCGTCGTCTGAACGCCGCGCATGCGCCAGGCGATGTCGGCTTTTCCACGAAGCCGCAGCTTGCCGCGAAGATGATCGCGCGCGCCATTGCGGCGCGCGTCCCGTTCGCCTGGGTTGCGGGCGACAGCGTCTATGGCGTCGGCGACATCGAGCGGGATTTGCGCCGGGCTGGCAAAGGCTATGTGCTCGGCGTCGCCGCCAATCACTGGTTCGGATCCTGGAGCCGGAAGCGGTCGATCGGCGGCTCGGCGGAAGAAATCGCCAGAACCTTGAAGTCGGTCGACTGGCGACGCTTGTCGGCGGGTAGCGGAACCAAGGGGCCGCGCTGGCATGATTGGGCCTATCTCGAACTCGCCGATCTCGACGCTGGTGAGTTTAATGCGGAGCGCAGCGGCCCGTGGACGCGCGGCTTGCTGATCCGACGCCACATCGCCGACGGCGAACTCGCCTACTTCACCACCTGGTGTCCGGCCGGAACTTCCATCAAGCAGTTGGTCGCCGTTGAAGGACATCGCTGGGCGATCGAAGACAGCTTTGAGACCGCAAAGAACGAGTTCGGCCTCGATCACAATGAAACGCGGTCCTGGCACGGCTGGCATCGCCAGGCGAGGCCTTCCAGTTCGACTGGTCGGAGGACTGGGCGATCATCGGCGGTGAGCGGACCAAGCTGCAGGTCGCCCACTTCAAGCTCTCCTGCAGCCGCGCCTTCATCCTTGCGGGCCTATCCGCAGCAAACCCACGAGATGCTGTTCGACGCCCACAACCATGCCTTCCGGGTCTTCGGCGGCGTTCCGCAGCGGGGCATCTACGACAACATGCGCACCGCCGTCGACAAGGTCGGTCGGGGCAAGCAGCGCCAGGTCAACGCCCGCTTCTCGGCGATGGTCAGCCACTTCATGTTCGAGGCCGAGTTCTGCAATCCCGCATCAGGCTGGGAGAAAGGCCAGATCGAGAAGAACGTTCAGGACGCCAGGCATCGGCTCTGGCAGCCCATGCCGAACTTTGCATCGTTGGCGGCGCTCAACGACTGGCTTGAGAGACGATGCCGGGAGCTCTGGACCGAGATTCCGCATGGCGTCCGGCCCGGCTCCATCGCCGACGCATGGGCTGAAGAAGCCCCGCGCCTGATGGAGATGACCCGGCCCTTCGACGGCTTCGTCGAATACGTCAAGCGCGTCTCGCCGACCTGCCTCGTTCATCTGGAACGCAATCGCTACAGCGCGCCAGCTTCCTTCGCCAACCGGCCCGTCAGCCTGCGCGTCTATCCCGAGCGGATCGCCGTCGTCGCAGAGGGGCGGGTCATCTGCGAGCATCGACGCGTCTTCGCCCGCTCCCATAACCGTCAGAGCACGACGGTCTACGACTGGCGGCATTACCTCGCCGTCCTGCAGCGCAAGCCGGGAGCCCTGCGCAACGGCGCCCCCTTCGCCGAACTGCCGCCTGCGTTCCGCTCCCTGCAACAGCGCCTGCTCAAGACGCCCGGCGGCGATCGGGAGATGGTCGAGATCCTGGCCCTGGTCCTGCAGCATGACGAGCAGGCCGTGCTCGCCGCCGTCGAACTGGCCATCGAGGCGGGCGCGCCCACCAAGACCCATATCCTGAACCTGCTGCACCGCCTGGTGGACGGCAAACCGCTCGACCCGCCTGCCGTTCCGGCGCCCAAGGCCCTGACGCTGACGAGCGAGCCGCAGGCCGACGTCGAGCGATATGACGCCCTGCGTCAGACTGGGGAGGCGCGCCATGCGTCATAATCCCGCCAGCGGCGCCGTCGTCATCATGTTGCGCAGCCTCAAGATGCACGGCATGGCCCAGGCCGTCGCCGAGCTGACCGAGCAAGGCTCTCCCGCCTTCGAGGCGGCGCTGCCGGTCCTGTTGCAACTCCTCAAGGCGGAGACGGCTGACAGGGAGGTTCGCTCAACGGCTTACCAGCTCAAGGCGGCGCGCTTCCCAACCTACCGCGACCTGACCGGCTTCGACTTCGCCAGCAGCGAGGTCAACGAGGCGCTCGTGCGCCAGCTGCATCGCTGCGAGTTCCTCGAAGACGCTCACAACGTCGTCCTCGTGGGCGGCCCCGGTACAGGCAAGACGCATATCGCCACCGCGCTCGGCGTGCAGGCCATTGAGCATCATCGTAAGCGCGTCCGGTTCTTGCTCTCGTTTGCCACCAGCAACCGGTCAAGCTCGGCACTCCAAGGGCCCATCTTCGGCTGAGGCTGTGTCTCTCGCTCGTACCGAAACTCCGTCGATTGAGAACGGATGACCTTGCGAACCACCTTCCGCGACACGCCGAGTTCTCGGCAAATCGCCTTGATCGGACGACCATCAACAAAATAGGCGCGACGGATCTTGGCAATCGTCTCCACCACCAGCATTCCAACCTCGGCTTCCATGACTCGATGGAAGCCACTGTGGACCCTTGCCCCGGGGTCCCGATTGGATGCCGATTACCCCGAAAACAGGGTCCTTATTCCACGCCGAAACACAGATTGGCCTTCAGGAGCCGATTGCGGACCCCGTAGTTAAATAGCGTCTTGATGGCTGCCAGATGCCCGTCCCGCACGCTCGTGAGCCCACGGGCCAATAAGGCGTCTTTCCACACCACCACGTCGGCGACCGTGACGCGGCGGGGATCGTCATGGCCCAGGTGCCGCTGAAATTGAGCCACATAGCCCCACCACGTTGAAATGGTGCTCGGGGCCGGCTTCGCTTCCCGTTCCCAGCGCGTCCACAGCGCCTCAAAGGTGAGGGGTGTCTGTTCGTCGGGCGATGGTGCGGACACATCATCGCCCTGGGCTGGTTGCCCGGCACGAACAGCGCTGCACCACCGTTCAAATTGCGAGGCGACGGCCGCATGCCGCTCTTTTGCGAGGATCGCAATGGGCGTCCGCAATGAGAATGAGATTTCCGGTCGGACGGTGACGACTATCGGCTCGCCTTCTCCTCTGCCCGGAGGCAGGTGGAAGGTGACGCGTTGACCGAACGCCAAAGCGAGCACGTCGGCGGGGACACGCTTCCTGAATTGGTGATGCGACGATCTTCGCCGCTTAGTCGGTCTGGCAGTTCTGAGCGCCAATGTGCCTCACCCGTGTGCTACACTCGGGTGATTGAAGGCCGATTTGTGCTCGATTATCAGTTACTTACGAACCGATGGTGCCCAGGAAAGGACTCGAACCTTCACGGCCTTGCAGCCACTGGCACCTGAAGCCAGCGCGTCTACCAATTCCGCCACCTGGGCCCGGCCGGGTTAGTAGGCATCAGGCGCGCGCTTGTCAAATCCTATAGCGTTTTCGAGCGAAGCATGTCCTCGGGCTTGACCCGAGGATGGATACCGGTTCGCGTAAAGAAAACGCGTCAAAGAGGCTCTAGAAGCGTTGCTCGAATGGCGGGCTGGACGGCCCGCCGGTTGACGTGCCGCGGAACGGCGGAATATCCCTTCTTTCGACCTGATACCAACGCCTTTGAGGACCAGATCATGGCATCGAATTCGGACACGCTCGTCACGGTTTTCGGAGGCTCGGGCTTCCTCGGCCGATATGTGGTGCGCGCGCTCGCCAAGCGGGATTACCGCATCCGGGTCGGCGTCCGCCGCCCGGAACTGGCAGGGCACCTGCAGCCGCTCGGCAAGGTCGGCCAGATCCATGCCGTCCAGGTCAATCTGCGCCATCCGGCGTCGGTCCGCGCGGCCATGCGGGGATCCGACGTAGCCGTCAACCTGGTCGGCATCCTGACCAAGAGCGGCCGGCAGACGTTCGACGCCGTGGTGGCCAAAGGCGCCGCCACCGTCGCGGAGACGGCCGCGGCCGCCGGCACGCGCCTGGTGCACGTTTCGGCGATCGGCGCGGACCCGGCATCGGCATCCGCCTACGCCCGCGCCAAGGCCTCCGGAGAAAAGGCGGTCCTGGCTGCGGTGCCGTCCGCGACCATCCTGCGGCCGTCGGTGATGTTCGGCCCCGAAGACCAGTTCGCCAACCGGTTCGCCGCGCTCGCGCTGATGTCGCCCATGCTGCCGCTGATCGGCGGTGGCGCGACCAGAATGCAGCCGGTCTATGTCGGCGACGTCGCGGCCGCCGTGGCCGACGCGGTCGACGGCAGAACCAAAGCGGGCGCCGTCTATGAACTCGGCGGCCCCGACGTGCTCTCGATGCGCGAGATCATGCAGATCATCCTGCGCGTCATCGAACGCGAGCGAATGCTGGTGCCGCTGCCGTTCGCAATCGCGCGCCTCAAGGCGATGTTCCTGCAGTTCGCGCCGGGCCCTCTGAAACTGACGCCGGACCAGGTCGCGCTGCTCAGGACCGACAACGTCGTTTCCAACACGGCGACGGCCGCGGGCCTGACGCTGCAAGGATTGGGGATCGCGCCGGACTCGATGGAGGCTGTGGTGCCGCAATATCTCTGGCGCTTCCGCAAGGCCGGCCAGTTCGCAGCGAAGGGCGCGTGAGCTCGCGCCCCGTCAAACCCTATCGTCCCAGCGCCAGCGCGATCAGACCGAGGGTGCCGACAATCACCCGCCACCACGCGAAGAACGTGAAGCCGTTGCGCGTGACATAGCTCAGGAACGCCTTGACCACGATGATCGCCGTGACGAACGACACCACGAAACCGATCGCGATGATCCCGAGATCGTCGGTCGTCATGTCCGCGTGGTTCTTGTAGAAGTCATAGGCGAAGGCGCCGGTCATGGTGGGAATCGCGAGGAAGAACGAAAACTCAGCCGCCGCGCGCTTGTCGGCGCCGAGCAGCATCGCGGAGACAATGGTGGCGCCGGAGCGCGACACACCGGGAATCATCGCGACGCATTGCGCGATTCCAATCCAGACATACATCGGCAGCGGAAACGCCGTGGCGTCGTGTTCGCGCGGCCGGTGATCGAGCTGATCGACCCACATCAGCACCGCGCCGCCGACGATCAGCGAGAAGCATATCACCCACGGATTGAACAGAAGTTCCTTGATGTACTTGCCGGCGATCAGGCCGACGATCACCGCCGGCAGGAAGGCCGCGAGCACGCCGATGACGAAGCGCCGGTCCGCGGGATTGGAGAACATGCCGAGCGCGACCCGCCACAGTTTGGCAAAATAGATCACCACAATCGCCAGAATCGCGCCCGGCTGAATCAGCACTGTGAACGTGTCCCAGAAGTTTCCCGAACCGAGATCGAAGAAACGCTCCGCCAGCAGCAGATGGCCGGTTGAGGACACCGGCAGGAATTCGGTGACGCCCTCGATGACGCCGAGAATCACGGCTCTGATCGCATCGGAAATCATGAAAATAGCCTGCCCTGAGTTCTATTCGACTGCGAACGGTTGGTTCTTCTCGCTTATTCGCCGCAGAGCAGCAATGCCCAAAATACATGAATGCGCCGGGCGCGGCCTCAGATCCCGTTCGGATGCAGTTTCAGTAGGCTTCGCGCGCATGGAATGGAGGTGGCGGCGAAAGCGGATTCACCCGCCGCCCGACAGATCAGAAGCGATCGCCGTTAACGCTTCAGAGATACTTTCTTAAGCATCGCAAACCTATCAAGGGCGCCATGTTCACGCTGCTTCACCATCCATTCTGTCCGCAATCGCGCTTCATTCGCCTGATTCTCGGCGAGCATGGACTCGATGTCCGGCCGGTGGAAGAGCGGGTGTGGGAGCGGCGTGAGGCGTTCCTGAAACTCAATCCGGCCGGCACGACGCCGGTGCTGATCGCCGACGGCATCCCGGCGGTTCCAGGCGCCGCGATCATTGCGGACTATCTCGACGAGACCTATGGCGAACGCGTCGGCGAGCGCCGGCTGTTGCCGACCTCGATGCCCGAGCGCATCGAGGTGCGCCGTCTGATGGCGTGGTTCAACGAGAAGTTCTTCGAGGAGGTCTCCGGCCCGCTCGTGACCGAACGCATCTACAAGCGCTTCATGGCGGAGGAGATCGGCGGCGGTCCGCCGGAGACCGACGTGATGCGCGCCGCGCGGACGAACGTGCGCTATCACCTCGCCTATATCGGCTGGCTGGCGCGGACGCGCAACTATCTGGCCGGCGATCGGCTGACCTATGCCGATCTCGCCGCGGCGGCGCATCTGTCGGCGATCGATTATCTCGGCGACGTGCCATGGGCCGAGGACGAGGCGGCGAAGGCGTGGTATGCGCGGATCAAGTCGCGGCCATCATTCCGTCCGCTGCTGAGCGAATGGCTGGCGGGCGTGCCGGCGTCGCGCACCTATGTCGACCTGGACTTCTGAACACAGCGGGTCTGAACACGGCGGGTCTGAACGTGGTGGGCATCGCGCGCACCTCGCATCATCCTCGCCGGTTCTCATACGCCTTCAAATGCGTATGGATGGTGCGGAGCTTGGGTACCGGGAGCTTCGCGGCCTCGCCGCGAGCGATGAGATCGCCCATGATGTGGTCGGCTTCGACCCGCGCGCCGGTCTCGATGTCACGGAACATGGATGCGGTGAGCTGCGAGCCCGTCGCCGTCAGCATCGCGGTCGCGCCGCTCAGGAATTCTTCGCGCGGTGCGTGACCTGCCGCTTTCGCGATACCGGCCGCCTCGTCCAGTAAGGCCAGAATGAAATCGCGTCCGCCGGGCGCGGCGACGATCTGGCCGATGGATGCGCGCATCACGCAGGTCGCGCCGGCGAGCGTCGCCAGAAACACCCACTTCTCCCACATGCCCTGGATGATGGTTTCGGACGGCTGCGCGCCGCACCTTGCGCCGGCGAAGGCTTCGGCGATAGCCCGGACGCGCTCGCTCGCGCCGCCGTCGCGCTCGCCGAAGCGAAGCGAGTGCATCGGCGCGAGATGGACGACCTCGCGCTTCTCGTTGAGAGTGACCGCGAGCGAGCACAGGCCGCCGAGCACACGCTCGCGGCCGAACACGGCGTCGAGCGCCTCCAGGTGACGCATCCCGTTGAGCAGCGGGATGATCACCGTCGTCGGCCCCACCGCCCGCGCGAATGATGCGATTGCGTCTTCCAGATCGAACGCCTTGCAACTCAGCAGGACGAGGTCGAATGCCCCGCTCACGCCCTCGGCCTGGACTGTCGGCGGATTATCGAGCGTGAAGTCGCCGTGCGGACTCCTGACGACAAGACCGTCGCCTGCCAGTTCGGCCGCGCGTCTGGGGCGCACCAGGAAGGTCACATCCTGACCGGCCCGCAACAGCCTGCCGCCGAAATAGCCGCCGGTCGCACCGGCCCCGACGACGAGAATGCGCATCGATATGCTCCTTGTTCGGCGATGCCTCGGTCTTTCAACCTTCGCTTCTGATTGAACCAGACGCGACGCCGGGACTGTTGTTCTGGCGCGCTTTCCTCACGCGGACAGGTCATCCGCCTCGCGCGAAAGCACTCCGGCACAGGGCGCGCGCGGCAAGGCTCATCCTGCTTCATCAGATCAGCCGCCTGATCTCCTGCTTGCGCCAGACCATCAGATAGAACGCCATCTGCAACGCCATCATGGCGCAGAACGCGGCCGGATAGGCGATCCAGACGCCCTCCACCCCGATCTGGCGGCTGAGCACGATGGCGACCGGCACCTCAACCGCAACGATCGCGAGAATCGACAGCAGCGTCGGCACCACCACCGTGCCGCTCGCCCGCATGGTGGCGGCGAATACGCACGCCATGCCGAACGGGACCGTGCTCCAGAGCACGATGTACAGCAGCGTCTGCGCCAGTTCGAGCACCTCCGGGCTGGTGATGAACAGCCCGATGATGGTCCGTGAGAACAGGTAGCCAAGGGCGACCAGACCGCCAGTCAGCAACAGGTTGAGCCACATCGCGGTGCGCACGACCGGGCCGATCCGTTCGATCTCGCCCGCGCCGATCGCCTGCGCTGCGAAGATCGACGCGGTGATGGCGATCGAGATCGCCGGAAACTGCGCGTAGCCCAGCACCTGGTTGACGGCGCCATAGGCGGCGGTGGCGTCGGAGCCGAAGCCGTTGACGATCCCGAGCAGCACGATCTCGGCGAGTGACATCGCCACGAGCTGGACGGCGGTCGGAATCCCGATGCGCAGCACCTTGCCGAGCAGTTCGCGATCGAGCCGCATCGCGCGCAACAGCACCTTGTCGGGCGCCAGCGGATGGTTCATCCACCGCATGTGCAGCCCGAGCCACAGCAGCGTCACCACCGCCGAGATCGCGGACGCGATCGCCGCGCTGACCACGCCCAGTTGAGGCAAGCCGAACCATCCGCGGATAAGCGCCGGCGTCACGGCAAGTCCGATCGCTGTCGAGATCGCAAGCGCCCACAACGGCGTGACCGTGTCGCCGACGCCGCGCATCATTGCGGTGGCGAGCAGGAAGGTGAAGATCGCCGGCATGGTGATCATCATGATGCGGGCGTAGTCCGTCGCATCGTCGAGAATGTTGGGCGGCACGGCCAGCGCCATCATCAACTCGCGCGCGAACAGTCCCCCGCCGACCGCGATGACGCCGCCGCCAAGCAATGTCAGGGCAAGCGTGGTCCCCGCGATCGCCTTCGCCTTGGCGGCTTCGCGCGCGCCCCACGCCTGGCCGATCAGCATCGACGAACCCGCGCCGAGTCCGAGGATGAAAGAGAGAAAGAAAAACATCACCGGAAAGAAGATGGAGACGGCGGCGAGCGCGTCGACGCCGATCATCTGGCCGAGATAGATGCCGTTGACGGTTCCGAACAACGACTGGAGGACGTTGCTCAGCATCATCGGCATCAGGAAGAAGACATACGCCCGCCACAGCGGTTGCGCGGCCGTCATGATGGAATCCTTGTGGGAGCTTGATGCTTCGGCGCAGGCGGTCGTCCCGGCAGCCTATAGAGCATGATCCCGAAAAGCGGAAACCGGCTCGCGTGAAGAAAACGCGTCCAGGTGCTTAGTCCCGAGCTTTGATGGTGCATCCTTTTCGCACGATTTGAAGGAAACGCTATATCCTCCCCGTGTCATGATATGCCTGATCTCGAATCAGGATCTTTCATGCGCGTCCGCAACGTCCCCGCATCAATACCATTTCTGCGCACCGTCATCACCGCCCTGGTCGATGGCGAGCTGATCGAGGGATTCCGCCCGCGCGCGCGGCCCGAGCGGCTTGCCGAAGCCACGCTCTACCTGCCCACCCGGCGCGCCGGCCGCATGGCGCGCGATATCTTTCTCGAAGTGCTCGATACCGACGCCGTGATCCTGCCGCGCATCGTCACGCTCGGCGACATCGACGAAGACGAACTGGCCTTCGCCCAAGCCGTTCCGCTGTCGCGGGAAACGCTCGAACTGCCGCCGGCGCTCGGCGGCCTCGCGCGCCGTCTCGCGCTGGCGCAGCTTATCGACGCATGGGCGCGCCGGCTGAAGCCGGGTGAGCCGGAACGGGCGCCGCTGGTTCTCGGCGGCCCGGCCTCGACGCTGGCGCTTGCGGACGACCTCGCGCGACTGATGGACGACATGGCGACGCGCGGCGTGGACTGGCGGGCGCTCGACCGGCTGGTGCCCGAAGCGCTCGACCGCTACTGGCAGCTCACGCTCGATTTCCTGAAGATCGCGCGGGAGTACTGGCCGGCTCACCTTCAGGAAACCGGCCGGATCGAACCCGCGATGCGGCGCGATCGCCTGATCGAGGCCGAGGCCGCGCGTCTCGTCAACCATCATGCGGGACCGGTGATCGCGGCGGGCTCCACCGGCTCGATGCCATCGACCGCGAAACTGCTGCATGTCATCGCCGCGCTGCCGCAAGGCGCGGTCGTGCTGCCGGGACTCGACACCGGCCTCGACGAGGATGCGTGGCAACTGATCGGCGGCGTCAGGGATAGAACGAACGGCGCGTTCATCACGCCGCCCGCCGCCGGTCATCCGCAATTCGCGCTGCACGGCCTGCTCAAGCGCTTCGAGATCACACGATCCGAGGTGAAAGCACTCGGCGCACCCGCGCCGCACGGGCGCGAGATGCTGGCGTCTGAAGCAATGCGGCCGGCGGAGGCGACCGCGCAATGGCACACCCGGCTCGCCGAGCCCGAGGTCGCGGAGAAGATCGCGGCCGGGATGCAGAACCTCGCCGTGATCGCCGCCGCCAATCCGGAAATGGAGGCGCTCGGCATCGCCGTCGCCATGCGCGAGGCGCGCGACCTGAACAGGACCGCCGCGCTGGTGACGTTCGACCGCGCGCTGGCGCGGCGGGTGATGGCGGCGCTCGGCCGCTGGAATCTCGCCTTCGACGATTCGGGGGGCGATCCGCTGATGGACACGCTGGCGGGGATTTTCGCACGGCTGGCGGCCGAGACGGCGTGCAACGGTCTGGAGCCCCCGACCCTGCTGGCTTTGCTGAAGCACCCGCTGTGCCGGCTGGGACGCGTGGCCGGCGGCTGGTCGCGAGCGATCGCGACGCTGGAGCTCGCGGTCCTGCGCGGCACCCGGCCGCCGCCCGGCAGCAAGGGCCTCGCGGACGAATTCGCGCGCTTTTGCGGCGAGCGCGACAAGCTGGATCGCGGCGAAAGTTCTTCGCTGCATCGCAGCGAGCCTCGCGCGGCGCTGAAGCCGCATCACCTCGATGATGTCAGCGCTTTGATCGCGGCCCTGCGTGACGCGCTCGCGCCGCTCGAAGGCGATGGCGCATCGAGATCGGCGGACTTCACCGTCCTCGCCATGCAGCATCGCCAGGCTATCGACGCGTTGTCCTGTGACGACGAAGGCGTCGCCGCCGCATTCGACGGCCAGCATGGTTCTGCACTCGCCAGCGCGTTCGACGATCTGCGCGAGGCGGGCGAGCGCAGCGGCCTGACGGTCAGGATCGCGGACTATCCGGACACCTTCGAGGCGGCGTTCGGCGACCGCGTCGTGCGCCGCCCGCAGACGACGACGGCAAGCCTGCGCATCTACGGACCGCTCGAAGCGCGGCTCACCCAATGCGACCGCGTCATCCTCGGCGGGCTCACTGAAGGCGTCTGGCCGCCCGCGCCGCCGGCCGATCCCTGGCTCAGCCGGCCGATGCGGCACGAACTCGGGCTCGATCTTCCGGAACGGCGCATCGGATTGTCCGCGCACGATTTCACCCAACTGCTCGGCGCGGGCGACGTCATCCTCAGCCATGCCGCCAAGGCCGGGGGGTCGCCCGCGGTGGCGTCCCGCTTCCTGCACCGGCTCGAAGCCGTCGCGGGCGCGACACGCTGGACGGCTGCGATGAAGGCAGGCGCGCGATACATTCAGTATGCCGAAGCGCTCGACCGGCCCGACGAGGTCACGCCCATCGCGCAGCCCGCGCCGAAGCCGCCGCGCGCGGCGCGGCCGACGCGGCTGTCCGTGACCGCGATCGAGGACTGGCTGCGCGACCCCTACACCATCTACGCCAGACACATTCTGAAGCTCCTGCCGCTGGAGGCCGTCGATATGCCCTTGTCGGCGGCGGACCGCGGCTCGGCTATTCACGACGCGCTCGGTGATTTCACCAAGCTTTATCCGGCAAGCCTGCCCGACGATCCGGAAGGCGCGCTGCGCGCCATCGGCGAAAGCCGTTTCGCGCCGCTGATGCAGCGGCCGGAAGCGCGCGCGCTGTGGTGGCCACGCTTCCAGCGCATCGCAGCATGGTTCGCGGAATGGGAGCAGACGCGCCGGGCGCATCTGGTCAGGATCGACGCGGAGGTCAGCGGCGGAATCGAGATCCCGATCGACGGCGACCGCAACTTCACTCTGTCGGCGCGCGCCGACCGTATCGAACATCTCGGCGGCGGCCGCTTTGCCGTGCTCGACTACAAGACCGGCAGTCCTCCGAGCAGCAAACAGGTGCGGCTCGGCCTCTCGCCGCAGCTCACGCTGGAGTCCGCGATTCTGCGCAACGGCGGCTTCGCGGGCATTTCTCCCGGCGCATCGGTCAGCGAGCTGGTCTATGTCCGGCTCAGCGGCAACAACCCTGCCGGCGAATCGAGGCCGGTCGATCTCGATAGCGGCAGAACCGCAACCCAGTCCCCGGACGAGGCGGCCGATCGCGCTCTTGAGGAACTCACCGCGCTGATCCGCGCTTTCGACGACGAGCAGCAGGGCTACGCATCGCTCGACCTGCCGATGTGGAAGACCCGCTACGGGGTCTATGATGATCTCGCACGGATCAAGGAATGGTCGGCGGCCGGCGGGCCGGGGTCGGAGCAATCGTGAAAGCGCCCCGCCCCGTTCATCCCGACGCCAGCGCGCGCCAGCAGCGCGCGTCCGATCCGGCCGCATCGGTGTTCGTGTCAGCCAATGCGGGATCGGGCAAGACGCACGTTCTGGTGCAGCGCGTGATTCGTCTGTTGCTCAATAACGTCGACCCCGCACGCATCCTCTGCATCACCTTCACCAAGGCCGCCGCCGCGAACATGGCGGAGCGGGTGTTCTCGACGCTCGGGCGCTGGGTGACACTCGAGGATGAGGCGCTGGACGCGGCGCTGCGCGATGCCGGCATCGCGCAGCCGGACGCGAGGTGGCGCGAACAGGCGCGCAAGCTGTTCGCTTCCGCGCTGGAAACACCGGGCGGATTGAAGGTGCAGACCATCCACGCGCTCTGCACGCGGCTGCTGCAGCAGTTTCCGTTCGAGGCCGAGGTGCCGGCGCGCTTCACCGTGCTCGACGAGCGCGACCAGACCGAGATGATGGAGCGCGCGAGCATCCATGTCATGCTCGACGCCGCGGAGAATCCGGACAGTCCGGCCGGCCGCGCGCTGCGATACGCCATGGGCGCGGAGGCCGACACGACGCTGCGCGATGTCATCAGTCAGGCCTGCCTTCGCCGCGATCACGCCGTGGCGTGGACCGGGGATCGCGGCACCGGGCAAGCGGTCCGGGATGTCGCCGATGCGCTCGGCGTCGATCCGGACGAGCGCGTCGAGGACGTCGAGCGTGAGATGATCGACGGGCCGAACCTGCCGCGAAGCAAGTGGCTCGATACGGCGGCGCTGATCGCAACAGGCAGTTCGAATGACATCAAACAGTCCGAACGGCTGCGTGACGCCCATGCGGAAGCGGGCGACACCGCGCAGGCCGATCGCTATCTCGACGTCTTCCTGACAGGAGGCGGCAGCCCACGCAAATCCTTTGTCACGAAGAAGATAAGCGATGTCAGGCCCGACATCGCTGAAATGCTTGCCGATGAATGCCAGCGCGTGATCGCGCTGCTCGCACGCCGCCGCGCGATCAACATCCGCGACCGCACGCAATCCCTGCTCGTCATCGCCGCCGCGGTCGCCGCCCATTACGGGCGCGAGAAGCACGAGCGCGGCCTGCTCGACTATGACGACCTGATCGACAAGACGCTTCGGATGCTGGAGCAGACCTCGCCCGGCTGGGTCCACTACAAGCTCGATCGCGGCGTCGATCACGTGCTGATCGACGAGGCGCAGGATACCAGCCCGAAACAATGGGACATCGTCGAGCGCATCATCGCGGACTTCACCGCCGGCGAAGGCGCGCGCGAGGGCGTGCGCCGGACCGTGTTCGCGGTCGGCGACGAGAAGCAGTCGATCTTCTCGTTCCAGGGCGCGGCGCCGCGCGAATTCGACGAGCGGCGGCGCAAGCTGGAGATGAAGTTCACCGATGCAAAACTGCCGTTCCGCAAGGAGGATTTCATCTACTCGTTCCGGTCCGGCAAAGCGATCCTTGAATCGGTCGACCATGTGTTCCGCGATCCCGGGATCTATGCCAGCATCCACGCGGTCGGCGCTCACCCCGTGCACGAATCGCTGGCGGACGCAGCACCCGGCATCGTCGATCTCTGGAATCTGGAAGAGCGGGACCCGCGCGAGGAGATCGAGGGCTGGCGCGCGCCATTCGATGCGGTCACCGCGACCAGCCCCGAGGTCAAGCTGGCGCGACGCATCCGCAACGAAATCAGGACGCTGATCGCGCAAGGCGCCATGACCGGGCATCTGGGCAACCGTCGCCCGCTCGGCCACGGCGATATCCTGGTGCTGGTGCGGCGGCGCGGCAGCGCGTTCAACGCCGTCATCCAGGCGCTGAAGCAGTCCGGCATTCCGGTGGCCGGCGCGGATCGTCTTAAACTCACCGAGCACATCGCGATCATCGACCTGATGAACCTTACGGATGCGCTGCTGCTGCCGCGTGACGATCTGGCGCTGGCGGTGGCGCTGAAAAGCCCGCTGTTCGGCCTCGACGACGACGACCTGTTCAAGCTGGCGTGGCAGCGCAAGGGCTCGCTGCGCGACGCGCTCGCCGGGCACGCGACAGCCAGCGACAAATTCCGCGACGCCTTCGAACGCCTGAAGCGGTGCGAAAGCCGAGCCGCGCGCGACACGCCGTTCGCGTTCTTTGCGTGGCTTCTCGGCGAGGAAGGCGGGCGGCGGCGAATCCTGCGCCGGCTCGGCCATGAAGCCAATGATGCGCTCGACGAGTTCCTTGAACTGGCGCTGGCCTATGAGCGCAAGGCCCCCGCGTCGCTGCAAGGCTTCATGGCGTGGCTGCGCGCCGCCGATACCGAGGTGAAGCGCGACATGGAAATCTCGCGCGACGAGGTCCGCGTGATGACCGTGCACGGCGCGAAGGGGCTGGAGGCCTCGGTGGTGTTTCTCGCCGACACCTCGACATCGCCGGCCGACACCGAGCGTCTCAGCCTGATCCGCATGGCGCGCGGCAATGCGCCCGCAGGCCATGCCGGCGTGACGATCTGGGCCGGGAGTAAAGCTGAAGATCCGCCTTGCGTGGCACAGGCGCGCGCGGCCATGACCGCGGAAACCGAGCACGAATATCGCCGCCTGCTTTACGTCGCGATGACCCGCGCGGCCGACCGCCTGATCGTCGGCGGCTGCAAGCCGGGCAATGTCAACAAGGTGCGGGAATTGTCCTGGTACGACCTGATCGAGAAAGGCCTGGGCAATTCCGGCCTTGCGATGCAGGCGTTCGAAACCGAGACCGGGAAGGTCAGGCGTTTCACCCGGCCAGATCACGATGATCCTGGATCGAATCGATCCAGGATCATGAACGTGATCGATTCCAATATTTTAGAGCGGGATGCGGGCGGAAAACCGCTGCACACTTTTCCTCATCCCGCTCTAGAGGAAGCCGAACCGGATGCCGCAAGCCCGGTGCCGACGGCGTCCCCCGGCGCTACCCCGATCGCGCTGCCGCCCTGGCTGCATCTTACGGCCGCGCCGGAAGCGCCCGCGAGCCGATCGCTACAGCCGTCGGATGCCGACGAGGCCGCGCATCATCGCTTGCGGGCCGGCGTCGCCCGGGATCAGCGCCACCGGGCGCGGCTTCGCGGCACGCTGGCGCATCGCCTGCTGCAGTCCCTGCCCGAGGTGCCACAGGATCGCCGCCGGGAGACCGCGCTGTCCTATCTTGCGCGCAACGCGAGCGGCTGGGGCGAGGCCGAGCGCGACCTGCTGGCGGCGCAGGTCGTGGCGCTGCTCGATGATGCGAGGTTCGCCGCCATTTTCGCGGATGGCAGCCGGGCCGAGGTGGCGATCGCCGGGCGGCTGACGACGCGGCGGGGCGATCCCCTGCTGGTCTCGGGCCAGATCGACCGGCTCGTGATCACCCCCACCGGGATTCTGGTTGTCGACTACAAGACCAGCCTCGCGCCCGCGAACCTGGCCGGCGTTCCGCCCCCCTATATCCGCCAGCTCGCGCTCTATCGCGCGGTGCTCGCTAGCCTGTACCCGGAACTGCCTGTCAAGGCGGCGCTGCTCTGGACCGAGACGCCTGAAATGATTGAGGTTTCCGTCTCGGCGATGGATGCCGCCCTGGAAGCCATCATCACGATGTAAGAACCTTGACGTGTGAGAAACCTTGACCCGGGAAGATCGTCTTCCTAACTACATTCGCAGTTTCAAGCGCATTCTTTCGTAGCGCATCTCATCGATACAACGAGGTATTCCATGGCTGTTGGCAAGGTTTCGGACGCCAATTTCGAAGCGGAAGTGCTCAAGGCGACTGGCCCGGTCGTGGTTGATTTCTGGGCGGAGTGGTGCGGCCCCTGCCGCATGATCGGCCCGGTGCTGGACGAAATTTCCAGCGCCATGGGCAGCAAGGTCAAGATCGTGAAGCTGAACGTCGACGAGAGCCCGAGGACGGCCTCGAAATACGGCGTGATGTCGATCCCCACGCTGATGATCTTCAAGAACGGCGAGCTGGCCTCACGTCAGGTCGGCGCGGCGCCGAAGCAGAAACTGGAGCAGTGGATCACCGCCACGGTCTGATCCTTCCGCATTGAGTTTCAAGCGGCCGGCGTCCGTTCGCCGGCCGTTTTGTTTGGGTCGGCAGATGTCGTGTCTTTCCTTCTTCCCTTGCGGGAGAGGGAAAAGAACTAACTCGGCGGCGTGCCGTTCTCCGCCAGCACGTGGCCCGCCAGATATAGCGATCCCGTGATCAGAATGCGCGGCGGAATTTCGTAGGCGAGACGCGCGACCGATCGCAGCGCGGCGGCGACGCTCACAGCGGTTTCGGCGCGCATGTCGAGCGCGCGCACCGCTTCGGCCAGCACCTCCGGCGGCATCGCGTTCTCCATGCCGGGGATCGGCACGGCAATGACATGTCGCGTCAGGCCGGCGAAGTTGGCGAGAAAGCCTTGCGCGTTCTTGTTGCCCATCATGCCTGTTATCACCACCAGCGGCCGTGACACCCGCTCCTCCAGATCGCCGAGCGCCGCCGCCGCGACCCGCCCGCCATCGGCATTGTGCCCGCCGTCGAGCCAGAGTTCGGCCTCACGCGGCGCCTGATCCACGATCCGGCCCGATGTCAGCCGCTGCATTCGCGCCGGCCATTCCGCGCCGGTCACGCCGCGCTCGAACGCCGCCGCCTCGATGGGGAAGCGATCCTGCGCCCGCAGCGTCGCGATCGCGAGGCCCGCATTGTCGAACTGATGCCGGCCGAACAGCCGGGGCGCGGCGAGGTCGAGCAGACCGCTGTCGTCCTGATAGACCAATCGTCCGTGTTCAGCGTGGACATGCCAGTGCTGGCCAGCCGCGTGCAGCGGACTGCGCATCCGCTTCGCCCGCTGCTCGATCACAGCCTGCGCTTCGGGCAACTGCTCCGCGCAGATGACAGGCACGCCGGGCTTGATGATGCCGGCTTTCTCGCCGGCGATCTGCGCCAGCGAGCCGCCCAGAAATTCGACATGATCGATGCCGACGGGCGTGATGACGCTCGCCAGCGGCGTCTCAACCACGTTGGTGCTGTCGAGCCGGCCGCCGAGGCCGACCTCGAGCAGCAGCACGTCGGCGGGATTTCGCGCGAACAGCAGCAAGGCCGCCGCGGTCTTTATTTCGAAAAGGGTCAGCGGCTCGCCGCCATTGGCGCGCTCGCAGTCAAGCAGCGCGGCGCGCAGGGCGTCGTCGGCAACGAGCGTTCCGGCCAGCCGCATGCATTCGTTGATTCTCACCAGATAGGGCGAGATAAAGACATGCACGCGCAAACCGGCGGCCTCGAGAATCGCGCGCAGATAGGCAACGGTGGAGCCCTTGCCGTTGGTGCCGGCGACATGAATGACCGGCGGCAGCCTGCGCTCGGGATGATCAAGCCGCTCGAGGATGCGCCACATCCGGCCGAGCGTAAGGTCGATCCTTTTCGGATGCAGCTTCGATATCCGCTCGACAACCTCGTCGAGCGGGCTTTGCCGGGGCGAAACAGCGCTCACGCCGGAGGCGCGGCAGGCGCCGCCGGTGGAGCTTCCTGAGCGGCGGCGGGCTCGTCCGGCTCATCCGGCGGAACGGAAACAGGCGGTTCCGGCTCCGCCTCGATCATTTCCGGCGCCCTGGTCAGCAGCCGGCACACCCGCGCCAGCGTCGGCCGCAATTCGTGGCGATGCACCACCATGTCGATCATGCCGTGATCGCGCAAATACTCGGCCCGCTGAAAACCGTCCGGCAGTTTCTCGCGGATTGTCTGCTCGATGACGCGGGCTCCCGCGAAGCCGATCAGCGCGCCGGGCTCTGCGATCTGAACGTCCCCGAGCATCGCATAGGAGGCCGTAACGCCGCCGGTGGTCGGATTCGTCAGCACCACGATATAGGGCTGCCTGGCCTCGCGCAGCATCTGCACCGCCACGGTGGTGCGGGGCAGCTGCATCAGCGACAGCACGCCTTCCTGCATCCGCGCGCCGCCCGACGCCGCGAACACGATGAAGGGGCATCGTTTCTCGACCGCGAGTTCGAGCCCCCGCACGATCGCCTCGCCCGCCGCCATGCCGAGCGAGCCGCCCATGAAATCGAAATCCTGCACCGCAACCACGACGGCGGAGCCTTCCAGCTTGCCGAACCCGACCTTCACGGAATCATGGAGCCCGGTTTTGGCGCGCGCGTCCCTGATGCGGTCGACATACTTGCGCTCGTCACGGAATTTCAGCGGATCGGCCGTCACCTCCGGCAACGCCACATCATACCATGTCTCGTTGTCGAAGATCGATTTCAGCCGCGCATCGGCGCTCATGCGCATGTGGTAGTTCGAGCCTGGGATGACGAACTGGTTGCTCTCGACGTCCTTGTAGAACACGAGCTGCCCGGTGTCGGGGCACTTGATCCAGAGATTATCCGGCGTTTCCCGCTTGAGGATATTGCGGATTTTCGGCCGGACGACATTGGTCAACCAGTTCATCGAACACGCTCCATAACCGGACCGACGATCAAACCCTCTCCCCTAGCCTGAGAGGATGGCGAGCGCCGGGCGAAGCACGGTGCAAGCCGGGTGAGAGGTTTTTAAGGCGACAGGGGTCAGCACAAAGACCCCTCACCCGCCTCGCCGCATAGATGCGGTTCGGCACCCCCTCCCACAAGGGGAGAGGGAAGAAAGCCTATTTCGCGGCCTCCCCGTTTCCGGCCTGGCCGGCCGACCGCACGCCCTCGGCCAGCTCCGCCGCCAGAGAGGCGACCGCCTGGACGGTTTCGGACGTCGCCTTGCCGTCGGCGTCGAGGCTGCCGCTGAGCGCATCGACCAGCGCCGAGCCGACCACCGCGCCGTCCGAGCGCTCGGCAATGCCGCGCGCCGCATCCGGAGTGCGGATGCCGAAGCCGACGCAGACCGGCAGGCTCGTATGGCGCTTGATGCGCCCGACCGCCTCGCCGACCGCCGCCGAATCCGCCGCCGCGCTGCCGGTGATCCCGGTGATCGAGACGTAATATACAAAACCGGACGTATTCGCGAGCACCGCCGGGAGCCGCTTGTCATCCGTCGTCGGCGTCGCCAGGCGAATGAAATTCAATCCGGCTTTCATCGCCGGGATGCACAACTCGGAGTCTTCCTCCGGCGGCAGGTCGACGACGATCAGGCCATCGACGCCGGCCGCCCTGGCATCGTCAAGAAATTTCCCGACGCCGTAGATGTAGACCGGATTGTAATAGCCCATCAGCACGACCGGCGTCGAATCGTCGTCTTTGCGAAACTCGCCGATCATCCGCAGCGTACCGGTCAGGGTCATGCCCGCATCGAGCGCGCGCCGCCCGGCCGCCTGGACCGCCGGACCATCCGCCATCGGATCGGTGAAAGGCATTCCGATTTCGATGATGTCGGCGCCGGCCTTCGGCAGCGCCCTGATGATGGCGAGCGAGGTCGCGGGGTCCGGATCGCCGGCCATCAGAAAAGTGACGAAGGCCGAGCGTCCCTGCTTGCGCAGCTCGGCAAAGCGCGTGTCGATACGGGTTGTCATCTATTCGGCACCCTTGTCTTTATTAGTGCTTAGAGCGCCGAGGCTATAGCCAATTGTTGTACTGAGGACTGCGACGATCGCATCCTTGGGCAGGACTTCATACAAGCCGAGAAAAGCAACAGTAGCGATGACCGTCGCACTGATTATGATCGGTCCAAATGCCTTTTGAATGTGAAGCCATTTATTTTCGCATTTTGCGATTACTAGAACACAAACGAATGCAAACACGAGCAATAGGAATGGAAAAGCCCATTTTCCGACTTGATCCCACTCTGTCATTTTTTACGCTTTCGCAGAATGTCGCCGACCTGCGGCACGTCCTTGTCACCGCGGCCCGAGAGGTTGACCACCATCAGGTGATCCTTCGGCCGCCCAGGCGCGAGTTCGATGACGCGCGCGATCGCATGCGCCGATTCCAGCGCCGGGATGATGCCTTCCAGCCGCGACAGCAGTTGAAACGCGCCAAGCGCTTCCTCGTCGGTCGCGGAAAGATAGGTGACGCGGCCGGTCTCGTGCAGCCATGAATGCTCCGGACCGATGCCGGGATAGTCCAGGCCCGCGGAAATCGAATGCGCGTCCTCGATCTGGCCGTCGTCATTCATCAGCAGATAGGTGCGATTGCCGTGCAGCACGCCGGGCCGCCCGCCGGTGAGCGAGGCCGCGTGCTGCTTGTCTAGACCGTGTCCCGCCGCCTCGACGCCGAAAATCTCCACCGAGGTTTCATCGAGGAAGGGATGAAACAATCCCATCGCGTTGGAGCCGCCGCCGATGCAGGCGATCAGCGAATCCGGCAACCGGCCTTCCGCCTCCTGCATCTGCCATCGTGTTTCCTCGCCGATGATCGACTGGAAGTCGCGCACCATCATCGGATAGGGATGCGGCCCCGCCACCGTGCCGATGCAATAGAAGGTGTCGTGCACGTTGGTCACCCAGTCGCGCAGCGCCTCGTTCATGGCATCCTTCAGCGTGCGGGTGCCGGACTGCACCGGCACCACTTTCGCTCCCAGCATTTCCATGCGGATGACGTTCGGCTCCTGCCGCGCCACATCCACCGCGCCCATATAGACCACGCAGTCCAGGCCGAAGCGCGCGCACAGCGTCGCGGTGGCGACGCCATGCTGGCCTGCGCCGGTCTCGGCGATGATGCGCTTCTTGCCCATGCGCCGCGCCACCAGAATCTGGCCGAGCACATTGTTGACCTTGTGCGAACCGGTGTGGTTGAGCTCCTCGCGCTTCAGGTAGACCTTCGCGCCGCCGGCGCCGCCCGAAGCCGCGGAAATCTCGCGAAGGTGTTCGGTCAGGCGCTCGGCGAAATACAGAGGCGACGGCCGGCCGATATAGTCCTTGCGGTAGCGCGCCATGTCGCGCTGGAACGCGGCGTCGCTTTTGGCGTCGGCATAGGCCTTTTCAAGATCGAGGATCAAAGGCATCAGCGTTTCCGCCACGAAGCGGCCGCCGAACATGCCGAAATGCCCGCGCTCGTCGGGACCGGACCGGAGAGAATTGGGGAGAGAACTCATCGTCACCCTTCGTCATGGCCGGATTTATTCCGGCCATCCACGTCTAGAGCATCGGACCCGAAAGTGGGAACCGGTTTCGGGATAAATCCGATGCTCAATCAACTAACTAGAGCCTTAGAGCCTTTTCGCTTCTGATGGAATCAGAAGCAAGGCTCTATGATCTTGATTTAACGCGTTTTCTTCACGCGAACCGGTCTCCACTTCGCTCGAAAACGCTATAGCTTGCTGTGAATTTCAGCAAAGATCGATGCCCGCGGCGCAGACAAGGTTACGCTATCCGCGCCTGCTCCACGCGGGCATGGCGGCTGCCGTAATATTCCGGGACTACCGCACATGCGACGTCGCTTCGCGCAAACTGGTTTCCGCCGCTCGCGCGGCGCGAATAAAATCCCGGATCATGCCGGCATCCTTCACCCCCGGCGCGCGCTCCACGCCTGAGGAAACATCGACGCCGCCGGCGCGCGTGATCCGCACCGCGTCATCGACATTGCCCACAGCCAGGCCGCCCGACAGCATGAATGGAATATCGACGGACAGATTTTCCAGAAGGCGCCAGTCGAAGGGTACGCCCAGCCCGCCCGGCCGGGTCGCATCCTTTGGCGGACGCGCATCGAACAGCAGGCGGTCGGCGACGGCGGCATGGCTCGGCAGGTCCGCAAGATCGGCGGCGGTCTCGACGCCGATCGCCTTCATCACCGGCAGGCCGAAGCGCCGCCTGATCTCGCGGATGCGCGTCACCGTTTCCTTGCCGTGCAGTTGCAGCAGATCCGGCTGCAAGGCCTCGATGATTCCGCCGAGCATCTCATCATCGGCGTCGACGGTCAGCGCGACCTTGACCGCCCGGCCCCGCACCTGCGCGCCGAGCTCTTTCGCGCGCGCAAGCTCAAGATGCCGGGGCGACGGCGGAAAGAAGACGAATCCCACCATATCGGCACCGGCCTGCAACGCCGCATCGAGCGTCGAAGGGGTAGACAGGCCGCATATCTTGATGATCAGTGACATGATCCCGAATGGTCCGGCGCGACCCGGCCAATGGCATGCCGGCGTGCTGCTATCAGCGCGATGGGCCGGTTCTACAACGTCGCAAGCGGCTTGTCTCGCTTGCGTGAAACGCGGCCCGAACGTTCTTCCCCTTGCGGCCGGAATGCGGGATCGCGGCGATCGCAGGATACGGGTCAGCCCCGGGGACGTGCCCGCCGGCGCTATAAATCCGCTATCCGGCCCGCCGGGTCAGATCCGGCAGCTGCGACACCTCACGCGACTCGTAGCGGGATCGCAGATCGGCCAGTTCCACATGGGCTTCCCTTGCATCCGACTCGTACTGACGGGCCGCATAGCGCCAGCGGCGCTGCCCCAACCAGGTCGCGACGCTCCCGGCCACCACGCCGAAAATCGCAACCCCTATGATGAGAATAAACAGCGGCAGCGTGATGCCGGTGTGAGGGTCGTCTCCACCGAAGGGATCGAACGTCACCGTGACCAAACGCCGGTTGGCGAACGCGAACACGATGAAAAAGACACCAAGCGGAATCAGGATCAGGCCGGTCAGGAATTTGCGCATGCTCTCTCTCGCGACGCAGTGTCAGTCGGCACTCATGCTGACAGGTTCACTTGCCGATTGATGGGGCCGCTCCCCTGAACGTTCTTATGCGTTCGCTTCGCTCGTCGCATTGTCGCGATTGAGCCGCTCACGCATTTCCTTGCCGGTCTTGAAAAACGGTACACTTTTCTGATCGACCGGGACGTGTTCTCCCGTACGCGGATTACGGCCCGCGCGGGCAGGACGATGTTTGACTGAAAACGCACCAAAGCCACGCAACTCGACGCGATCGCCCCGCGCAAGAGCAGCGACGATCTCGTCGAGGATCGCGTTCACGATGTTCTCCACATCCCGCTGGTAGAGGTGCGGGTTATGTTCGGCGATACGCTGAACGAGTTCGGATTTGATCATCGAGACAAAGGCCCATGCGTGGGATGCCCATTTCCGTGAAAACGGTCAGGACTGTCAAGACAGTAAATGTGATTCGGGTCGCCGGAGAAATCGGCCCCGACGGCTTGCGTTGCAACAACCGGGGCTTTTCGCAGCGCGAAATGCCCGATTACGACCGGCTCGAGCTCAATTCGACGGCGCGGGATGCCAAAGCGCCAGCATTCCGTCGAGATTCAGGCGATCAGCCGCTCGCACGATCCCGGCCTGCTCGACCTGCCGCGCGATTCCGCTCAATCCCAGCGCATCAAACGCCACCGACGCGGCGGTGCGGATGAACGTCAGATCGGTGAACCGCGGCGCCAGCTTGAAATCGCGCACCGGAAGGTCGGGCGCGACTTTCTTTTCCGCCACGAGCCAGGCGATCGCGACCCTTTCGTCGCCGAGCTGATCGATCAACTTGAGATCCAGCGCCTGCCGGCCGGTGAAGACGCGCCCGTCGGCGACCTTTTCGAGCTGCGCATCGTCCATGCCGCGCCGGTTCTGCACCAGACCGCGAAACCAGGCGTAGGAATCCTTCACCAGCGCATCAATCGCGGCCCGCGCCTCCGGACTGGTTGGCTCAAATCCGCTCGGGGCCGCCTTCAGCGGCGAGGATTTCACCGCCTCCACCTTGACCCCGACCGTTTTCAGAAGCTCGGTGACGTTCGGATACTGAAACAGCACGCCGATCGAGCCGACCAGCGCGGTTTGCTGCGCGACGATGTGATCGGAGGCAAGCGCGGCGATATATCCGCCCGACGCGCCGAGCCCTT
Organism: Nitrobacter sp. TKz-YC01; assembly: GCF_047824785.1. Taxonomy (GTDB): domain Bacteria; phylum Pseudomonadota; class Alphaproteobacteria; order Rhizobiales; family Xanthobacteraceae; genus Nitrobacter. The sequence continues at coordinate 53,579 of NZ_CP181167.1, forward strand.
CCACAACCACGACCATCGGCTTCTTGGCCTTCAGGCGCGCCAACGCCTCATAAAGCTCTTCCGATCCGGCGGTGGTGCCGCCCGGCGAGTTGATGTGGACGACGACCGCGGGCGCGTTCGACTTGCCAAGCCGCTCCAGCGCATCGACCCGCTTCTGGTCGCTGCGGATCAGACCGTCGATGTTGACGCGCTGGATCGCGGAAGAGCCTGTCAGCCTGCCGCCCAAAGGCGAGGCGTAAGCGCCGAGCGCGATGACCGCGCCGATCACGATCAAGGCCGACGCCACGCGCCAGAAGGTCAGCTTGCGGCGCAGCCTGCGGCGGTCGACGATCATGTCGGATTCCATCGACATCGACATTTCTCCTCCATAGCGTTTTCCAGCGAAGCATATCCTCGGGCTTGCCCCGAGGACAGATATCGGTTCGCGTCAAGAAAACGCGTCAAAACAACGATCCGGGAGCTTCGCTTCCGATTCAATCGGAAGCGAAGCTCCCGGATTGCGGCCGATTGCACCGTCGCCGGCGCGCAGGTGATACCAAAGGCCGGTCAAGCTACACCAATTGCGGCCCAATATGAAGAAAGCATGGCCGGACCGCGACACCGCGCCGGCCTGGTGATTCGGACCTTGCTTAGAGTCTGTTTCACCTGCGTTGAATCAGACTCGTCGCTTATCTTTTTGTTTGAGCATGATCTTCTCCGAAAACCGGTCTCCACTTTTCGGGATCATGCTCTAGAGCATCGGACCCGAAAGTGGGAACCGGTTTCGGGATAAATCCGATGCTCAATCAACTAACTGGAGCGGCGGCGCTGATTCCATTTGACCGGCCGCCGCTCTAGTGGTCCGATTCTAACATTCGCATCCCGTTTCAGCGTGCTTTCTTGCGAATGTTAGAATCGAAGGACCACTAGCAAATATAAGCTCCTAGTGGAGTTTTGAATTTGACATTCGCATCCGCGACGCGCAGCCGAGTGGGTCGCGAATGTCAAATTCACTCCACTAGCGGCTGCGGCGGTCCGGCGCGATCAGTTCCGGCCGAGGTCCCGACAGCCGCTTGTGCATGTGGACCATGAAGGCCATTCCGAACAGCGGCGTCGCCAGATTGACGATCGGAATCGCAACAAACGCGGCAATGATCAGGCCGGCCATGAAAACCGTCGAGGCGTTATCGCGGCGCATCGCCTTGGCTTCCGCCGGCGAGCGGAATCGCATCGCCGCAAGCTCAAAGTATTCACGGCCGAGCAGCCACGCGGTCGCGATGAAGAACGCGATCACGCCCGCGCCCGCCACGAACACGAACGGCAGCGCAATCAGATAGACCAGCAGCGTCAGCAGCGCCGCCTTGATGCTTTCGGTCATCGCAAGACCGATCGGCAGCGCGGCGCCCGGACGATCGGCCGGGTAATGCTCGCGCTCGACGATCTCCGCGACGTCGTCGACGAACACGCCTGCCACCAGCGAGGTGATCGCGGGCATCAGGAACACGGCGCCGAACACGATGCCGAGGCCGGCGGCGATCGAAAGAATCCAGGCGAGGATATTGAGCGGCGTGTGGAAGGCGGGCCCCAGCATGGTCTCCGCCCAGACCTCGCCCGATCCGGCAAGCCAGCTCAAAAGCCGCTGCAGTCCGACAGCAGTGACGACGATCAGCACCAGCGCCAGCCCGATCACGCGCCACAGAATGGCGCGCATCGGCAGCGAAAGAATCTGCGTAAGGGCGTTGACAGCGGCGCCGATCATGACGGAGCGTTCCCCGGAAAATCCCTGCGCTCAGATAAACGCCGCAACCCCCGCCGGCAAGAGCGCGAGGCTCCTGACGCTGGACTGATCAGAAGCGAGACTATTTTTAAGCGGCGTAGGTCTGCGCGCCCGCGAGTTCGGCCGCGATCATGGCGCCGAGCGCCATGTCACTCTGCTGGCCGAAGCCCTGATGGACGATGCGGCCGTTGCGGCCGATCAGGATGCTGGTCGGCGTGCCCTGCATTCCATAGCGGCCCATGGTGACCGGCAGCGGCGTGCCGTCGCCCGCGGCATCGACGCCGATCGGAAACGTCAGCCGGTATTCGTGAATGAAGGCATGAAGCGAAACCGGCGTCATCGCGGCATGATGTTCGAACACGGTGTGCAGGCCGATCACCTGAAGATCGGTCGCCTTGAACAGCTCATGGGCGCGCTGGGTCTGCGGCGTGCCATGCGCGACGCAGCCGGGACACAGCATCTGGAAGGCATGAATCAGCACCGGGCGGCCGCGCAGCGCGGCCAGCGTGATGGGCTCGGCTGTGTTGAACCATTGCGAAACGGCAAGTTCGGGAGCGGTAACGTCGGCGGTCATGGATGGCCTCGCAAGGCCATTCGCGGCCCGGTTTCCAACACGATCTTCCCGCGCCGGATGGACCGATGATAGCGGTCCGATCCGGCGATGCAATGCGCGATGGTGTCACCGGGAACTGCGCTCGTGGCGAAACGTCGCGCCAGGATGGGTTGATCTTGCGCCGGGCGCGCGGCGCGGCGAGCGCGGCCTCGTACTGCGAACATGTGCCGCGTCCCCCGTTTCGGATTGCGGACGCGGCGGGACGCTTTCGTCGGCGACCACCTCTTCCACCATCACGGGCGAATCATGCGCAGGGTCAAACGACGGAACGCCGGCCCCGACCTGAAACGGATCGTCTGCATGCGCGGATTCAGCGAGCGGCTTGGGGGTGTCGGCCCAGTGCAGCGAGCGATAGTCGAAGCCCCGCGCGATCGTGGGTTTGACGATCTCGAAATAAGGCGAGATGTCGAAATCACGCGGCATATAGAGGGAAGAGTCCCGAATGTGCAGGATTTCGCGCCGCGCGCTGCGACTGCCCGCGCGCGTGATCTTCGGCAGGACCGGATAGCGCACCGCGCCGAAAGCTTGCGCGATCAACGCCGAACAGATCATCTTGGTGGGATCACCGGAGCCGAACGCGATCATCCGCCGCCGCCAGCGCTGCGGAAAGGGCAACGGAACCAGGTAGCGCATCAGATCGATGATGTTCTTGGTGTCGTAGCCGAAGCCGATCCGGTTGATGGCATAACGGCACACCGTCACGCGGTCCTCGTGAGACAGGCCGACCGGACGGCACACCCGGCTGTGATAGGGAAAATATTTCGACAGCGGCGCCGAGACGACGCCCTCGCCGACATTGGCCTCGATCAGCACATGCGGCTCGCCGTCAGCCTCGCTGGCGCCATCGATCGGGCCGACATAAAGCGCGGAATGCGACCACGTCGATTGCGTCAGATACTTGATGATGCCGGAGATGCGACTGTTGCCTTCGACCAGGAGAACGTCGCCCTCCTGTATCAGGTCGCGCAGATGCTCCGGATCGCTGGGCGCAAACGGCCTGTATCCCGGTATCTCCTTCTGAAGATACGCCGCGATCCATTTTCCGACCGTATCGAGTACGAGACCCATGACAGTCTCTCTCCGCGTTTCGCGCCTGACCGGTTTTCTCTCCTTACCATGGCCAGAACCTGTTGCAATTTGGTTCATGGCTGCAATCGCGGATTCACCCTTGATTCACCATGACGGTTGCCGCAGGCTCGTTGATGCGGCAAGCTGGCCACATTCCGGATCCGGCGTTCGCCGGCAATCTTCCGGATTCAGGAAATACTGAAATCCCGCGATTCTCTGGCAGCCGTGGTGTGGTGGCGTATCTCTGGCGGCTCGGGTTCAAACGTCTCTTTGAGACATCCAGCATGCATCTCAATATGCAGCGTCTCGACATGCAGCAGGAGGCACGCAACCTTGAACCACCATGCCGATCGCTCCCACGCCTGAGTGCCGGAGCCAGGCCATGATAATGACACGCCGCGATTTCCTGTCGGCGTCCGCCGCCTGTGCGGCAGGAGTGAGCATCGGACGCGCGCGGGCCGCGCCGCTGCCGCGCGACGCCGACGTCGTTGTGATCGGCGCTGGCGCCGCAGGCATCGCGGCGGCGCGGCGCGTTCAGGCCGCGAACCGCACCGTGCTCGTGGTCGAAGCGGCGGACAGGATCGGCGGACGCTGTCACACAGATAGCATGACTTTCGGAACGCCATTCGACCGCGGCGCGCGCTGGCTGTTTGAACCCGACACCAACCCGATCATCCGGCTGGCGCGAAGCGCGGGCACGGACGTGTTTCCGTCCCAGCTCGGCCAGAAGATCCGCATCGGGCGGCGTAACGCGCGTGCCGGCGAAACCGAGCAGTTTCTCGCCGCGCTGATGCGCGCACGGCGCGCCATCGGCGAGACCGCGCGAAAAAAGATCGACGTCGCCTGCGCCTCGGTGCTGCCCGAGGATCTCGACATCTGGACCGGAACGATCGATTTCGTGCTCGGCGCCAGCGCCACCGGAAAGGATCTGAAGGATCTCTCGGTGATGGATCGGGCAAGCGCGCCTGAGCGCAACGCCGCGATCGGCTGCAGGCAAGGCGTTGGCGCGCTGCTCGCGACACTCGGCAAGGCCCTCCCCGTCAGTCTGTCGACGCCTGTCAGCCGGGTGACGTGGACCGGCCGCTCCCTTGGAGTCGAAACATCCGCGGGCCGTATCGACGCACGCGCCGTCATCGTCACCGTGTCCGTCAACGTGCTGACCGCGGGCCACATCAGCTTCACGCCCGAATTGCCGAAACGCCACCTCGACGCGGCCGCGAGGCTGTCGCTCGGCAGCTACGACCGCATCGCGCTATGGCTGCCCGGTAACCCGCTCGGCCTCGGACCCGGCGAGACCATGATCGAGCAGAGCAGCGGCGGAAAGACCGCGCTTCTCGTGGCGAACGCGAATGGATCGTCGTTGTGCACGGTTGATATCGCCGGCAGCTTCGGCCGCGATCTGTCGGCGCAAGGAACGGGCGCGATGACGGCCTTCGCCACGGAGTGGTTGACGAAACTGTTCGGCAGCGACGCGGCGGCCGCGGTCAGGCAGTCCGCGGCGACCCGCTGGAACGCCGACCCTCATGTGCTCGGAGCGATGTCGGCCGCAGAACCCGGCGGCCATCCGTCGCGGAGGATCCTGACGGAGCCGCTGGGCAACCTGTTTCTCGCAGGTGAAGCCGCGCACGAGACGCTGTGGGGCACCGTCAACGGCGCATGGGAAAGCGGCGAGCGCGCCGCCGATGCCGCGCTGCGGAAGATCGGCGCGAGCAAGGAGAAAAACGAGCCAACGCAGCCACAGGCGTCGAAGCATAAGCCATCCCGAGCCCAGAGGCGCACGCCCTCGCGGCGCGGAAACGACGCCTTCGGCTTTCCACTGCCCCGATGACGCGACCGAAGGCGCTGATCTCATGGTCGTCCGGAAAAGACAGCGCCTTCGCGCTGCATGAAATCCGCCGCGAGGGCGCGTTCGATGTCGTCGGCGCGCTGACCACGGTGAACGAGCGCTTCGGACGCGTCTCCATCCACGGGGTGCGCCAGCAGGTGCTGGATGCTCAACTCGTCGCGGCAGAATTGCCGCCGCTGGTCGTGCCGATTCCCGATCCGTGCCCGAACGATGCTTACGAAGCGCGGATGACGCGGGCGATGGCGGATGCGAAGCGATCCGGCATCACGCATATCATTTTCGGCGACCTGTTCCTCGCGGACATCCGCGCCTATCGCGAACAAAAGCTCGCCGGTACCGGCATCGCGCCGGTGTTTCCGTTGTGGGGGCGGCCGTCCTCGCCGCTCGCGCGCGAGATCATCGCAAGCGGACTGGAAGCGCGCCTGGTCTCGGTCGACCGGGCGAAGCTCGACCGCTCGTTCGCCGGCCGCACCTTCGATCAGCGGCTGCTGGAGGACCTTCCCGCCGGAATCGATCCGTGCGGCGAAAACGGCGAATTCCATACGTTCGTTACTGCCGCGCCAACATTCCCGCAACGGATCGACATCGTATGCGGCGACATTGTCGAACGCGGGGGATTCGCCTACTGCGATCTCATGCTGGCGGAATAGAGCGGGATGAGGTTTGATTGAATCGTCATGCCCGGCTTTATGCCGGGCATCACGTCTTGATCGTGACTATGCGCCTTCGCTGCGTTGCCTCCGGAGGGACAATCGCTAGAGTCTGTTTCAACTGCGTTGAATCAGACTCGTCGCTAATCTTTTTGTTTGAGCATGATCTTTTCCGAAAACCGGTTTCCACTTTTCGGGATCATGCTCTATCCGCGCAAGCTGCCGCCGGTTCTTTTCGCGACTTCGGCGACGACCTTCGCCGCCACCGCGTCGATCTCCTGATCGGTGAGCGTCTTGTCCCGAGGTTGCAGCCTCACCGCGATGGCGACCGATTTCTTGTCCGCGTCGATGCCCTTGCCTTCATAGACATCGAAAACGGTGACACCGGAGACGAGCTTCCTGTCCACGTTCTGCGCCGCGCGCACGATATCGGCCGCTTTCACGGCGCGATCGACGATGAAGGCGAAGTCGCGCGACACCGGCTGGAACGCAGGCAATTCCAGCACCGGTTTGGCGCGCGTCGGCTTCTGCTTCGCCTCCGGGATGCGGTCGAGAATCACCTCGAATCCGAGCAGCGGACCCTCGGCCTTCAGCTCTTCCAGCACGCGAGGATGCAGCTCGCCGAAATAGCCGAGCACGTTCTGGGGGCCGATCTGGATCGCGGCGGAGCGCCCCGGATGCAGCCATGCGGGAAAATTCTTCGATTCATGGCTGGTTGCGATCTGCAAGGCCGCGACCGGCGCGCCGGCGGCAGCCAGCACGGCGAGCGCATCGGCTTTCGCATCCAGCGCGTTGGCCGTGGCGGAGCCCGACCAGTGCCGTCCGAGGCCCGCCGACGAGGCGATGCCGCGGCGAAGCCCCGCTGCGGCCATGAACTGATCCCGCGGGCCGTCGCCTCTGAAAATCTGCCCGACCTCGAACAGCGCGACATCGGCAAGACCGCGGTCGGCATTGGCCTGCGCGATCGCGACGAGTCCCGGCAGCAGGCTCGGCCGCATGTCGGAGAGATCGGACGCGATAGGGTTAGCCAGCGCCAGTTCGCTCGAGCCGCCGCCGAACAGCTCGGCCTGCGGCTTTGCGATGAACGACCAGTTGACGGCCTCGACCATGCCGCGCGCCGCCAGCGCGCGCCGTGCCTTGCGCGTCCGCGACTGAATCGGCGTCAGCACGGGTTTGCGCGGAGCCTCGCCGCGATCGAACGGCGTCATCGGCACCTTGTCGACGCCGACGATGCGCACGATCTCCTCGACGAGGTCGGCCTTGCCCTGAACGTCGGTCCGCCAGGTGGGAATGGCGACCTTCACCACCGGGCCGCTGCCGGCCACCATGAAACCCAGATGGCCGAGAATGCGCCGCACTTCCACCAGGGGCACGTCGATGGCCGCGAGCCGCTTGATCTCGCTCAAGGGGAAGTCGATCACCCTGTCGTCGGGCAGCGCCTGCCCGGCAACAACCGTCTCCGACGGCGCGCCGCCGCAAAGCTCCATGACGAGTTGCGTCGCCATCTCAAGCCCCGGCACCATGAAGGCGGGATCGACGCCGCGCTCGAAACGATAGCGTGCGTCCGAATTGATGCCGAGCCTGCGACCGGTCTGCGCGATATTGATCTCGCTCCACAGCGCCGATTCGATCAGCACGTCGGTGGTGGTCTCGTCGCAGCCGGTTTCCTCGCCGCCCATGATGCCGGCAAGCGATTCGACGCCCTTGTCGTCGGCGATGACACAGACGTTCGGATCGAGCGTATAAATTCGGCCGTCGAGCGCCAGCAGCGTCTCACCCTCGCGGGCGCGGCGGATCGTGAGATCGCCATGCACTTTTTTAGCGTCGAACACATGCAGCGGGCGGGCGCGGTCGTAGGTCATGAAGTTGGTGATGTCGACCAGCGCATTGATCGGACGCAGGCCGATTGAGGTTAGGCGCTTTTGCAGCCAGTCCGGCGACGGGCCGTTCTTCACCCCGCGCACCATTCTCAGCGCGAAGCCGGGGCATAGCGAAGCGTCCTCCACCGTGACTTTCACCGGACAGGGGAATTCGCCGATGACCGGCTTGATGGTCGGATCCTTGAAGCGGCCCATGTCGGCGGCGGACAGGTCGCGCGCGATGCCGTGCACGCCGGTGCAGTCCTGCCGGTTCGGCGTCAGGTTGATCTCGATTACGGGATCGCCAAGCCCGGCCCATTCCGCATAGCCCGCGCCGACCGGCGCATCGGCGGGCAGTTCGATGATGCCGTCGTGGTCGTCGGAGATCTCAAGCTCGGCCGCCGAGCACAGCATGCCGCGGCTCTCGACGCCGCGGATGGTTCCGACGCCAAGCGTGACGTTCTTTCCCGGAATGTGGGTGCCAGGCGGCGCGAACACGCTGATCAGGCCCTCGCGCGCGTTCGGCGCGCCGCACACCACCTGGATGTAAGCCGGCTCGCCCTTGTCGCTGGTCTCGCCGGTATCGACCATGCAGACCCTGAGACGATCGGCGTTCGGATGCTGCACGGCGGAGACCACCCGCGCGATGGTGAAGGGCGCGAACGTCTTCGACTTGTCCGCGATGTGCTCGACCTCGAGCCCGATCATGGTGAGCTTGTCGGCGAGTTTTTCCAGCGGCTCGTCGGTGTCGAGATGCTCTTTCAGCCAGGAGAGAGTGAATTTCATGGCTCTGCCCCGTCTTCAAGAGCACCAGACTTCACTGCCGAGATCTTTGACCACTTGTAGCCCTTCTCACCGGCGCCGCCGCCCTGCCAAGCATAAGGAGTCGAGTCTTCTTGAACTAAGAACTCAATTCCCTCTTCGACCTTTGTCTCGCTATCGTTTTTGTCGGCAAGCATATCGCGAGCTGAACGGCGATAATCCAACACTCTGCCTTGACGATAAGACAGATCAGACTTTGATTCGTGTAGGGCCAAGTAGGATTTGTACTTCACGCTCTTTTGGACATTGTCCTCAGCAACCACCCATGAGCCAGTCCAAAATTGTCCATTTCCATGGTCGGTAACGCCGCGGTCTCGCTGACAAACGAAGTGATATCCTTCGACAAAATCGCCGCTTGAATGCGCTGACCCCGTAGCTGCAACGCGAGGATTTCGTATTGGCTTTCGTGCCGCGAGATCGAGATCGCACATTTCCACTAGATCATTCACGCCCTTTTTAAGAGCGTTCTCGCGAATAACTTCGACTTCTTTCTTGCTTTTGGCTGCCAGTTTTTCTGACGTCCATGGGTGTACTTGTTTTGTCATTGGATCGACAATCCCCCCGCCAGCGTCGGGATTTCGAGCGGCTTGAAGCCGTAATGCGTGAGCCAGCGCACGTCGCCCTCGAACAACTGCCGCAGATCGGCGATGCCGTATTTCAGCATGGCGATGCGGTCGATGCCCATGCCCCAGGCGAAGCCCTGATAGACCTCGGGGTCGATGCCGCACAGCTTCAGCACGTTCGGATGCACCATGCCGCAGCCGAGAATCTCCAGCCAGTCCTCGCCCTCGCCGAAGCGAATTTCGTTCTTGTCGCGGCGGCACTGGATATCGACTTCCAGAGACGGCTCGGTGAACGGGAAGAACGAGGGCCGGAAACGCATGTTGACGTTATCGACCTCGAAGAACGCCTTGCAGAACTCGTGCAGGATCCATTTGAGGTGGCCGAGATGCGACGACTTGTCGATCACCAGGCCCTCGACCTGATGAAACATCGGCGTGTGGGTCTGGTCACTGTCGCTGCGATAGGTGCGGCCGGGGCAGATGACACGGATCGGCGGCTGTTGGCTCAGCATGGTGCGCACCTGCACCGGCGAGGTGTGAGTGCGGAGCAGGAGGCGCGAGCCGTCGTCTTTCGGATTGAAGTAGAAGGTGTCGTGCATCTCCCGCGCCGGATGGCCTTCGGGGAAATTCAGCCGCGTGAAATTGTAGTCATCGGTCTCGATATCGGGACCCTCGGCGACCGCGAACCCCATGTCGGCGAAGATCGTGGTGACCTCGTCCCACACCTGGCTCAGCGGATGGATGCGGCCGGCTTCCGCGGGCGTCTCGCGCAAGGAAAGCGTGACGTCGATGGTTTCCGACGCAAGACGCGCATCGAGCGCGGCGGATTTCAGCACCTCGCGGCGCGCGGCCAGCGCCCGCATCACCGCGTCCTTGGCGAGGTTGATCTTCGCGCCTTCGGTCTTGCGCTCGTCCGGCGCCATTTTGCCGAGAGTGGAGAGCAGCGCCGAGATCGAGCCTTTCTTGCCGAGCGCCGCGACGCGCACCGCCTCCAGCGCGGCTTCGTCGGAGGCGCTCGCGATATCGGCAAGGATTTTGGATTGGAGAGTGTCGAGATCGGACATGAAGCGCCACCACCTGCACAGCGTCATGCCCGGACCTGATCCGGGCATCCACGTCTTGCGGCGCATCCACGATCAATAGACGTGGATGGCCGGGACCATAGGCGAGCGAAGCGACGCCGTTCTTCGCCCGGCTATGCCCGGCCATGACGACATCATCAAAATGTCAGGGATCGATCGCCGGCCGGGCAACAACGATCAGGCCGCGAGCGCGGCCTTGGCCTTCTCGGCGATCGCCTGGAACGCGGCCGGCTCGTTGATGGCGAGATCCGACAGCACCTTGCGGTCGACCGTGATGCCCGACTTCGACAACCCGTCGATGAAGCGGCTGTAGGTCATGCCGAACGGCCGAACGGCGGCGTTGAGGCGCTGGATCCACAGCGCGCGGAAGGTGCGCTTCTTGCGCTTGCGGTCGCGGAAGGCGTACTGGCCGGCCTTGTCGGCGGCGGCCTTGGCGGCGCGGATGGTGTTCTTCCGGCGGCCGGAAAACCCCTTGGTGACCTTGTAGACTTTCTTGTGCTTGGCGTGAGCCGTCACACCGCGCTTGACGCGAGCCATGACTGAACTCCTCTCAAAATCAACGGGTTAAATACGGGATGCCGCACTCGGGCGGCGAGCGGACGTCAGGCGTTGGGCAAGAAGTATTTCTTGATGTTGTCGCCGTCGGTCTTGAACAGAACGCGGGTGCCGCGGAGCTGACGAATCTGCTTCTTGGTCCGCTTGATCATGCCGTGGCGCTTGCCGCGCTGGGCGTGCTTGACCTTCCCGGTGGCCGTGATCTTGAAGCGCTTTTTCGCGCCCGATTTGGTCTTCAGCTTGGGCATTTGGCTCTCCTGTCGCCACGACGAAACCCGCCCCTGAGGGCGGCCCGCTGGCTGAAAAATGCTCGTTATTGGGCATGATCTTACCCGAAACGGTTTTCACCCTTCGGAACCATGCTTCAGAGCGTTGAAAGTGCCCGGCATTTCCTGAAAAGAAATCCCTGCACGATCGTCGCCACGGCAGCCCTTGATCAGCCGGGCGGCGAAGACTGGGCTTATGGCAGAGGTTTTGCCGATTGGCAACGCTATAGCGAAAGAACCATCGCTGCTCCTGGAGCATCGGACCCGAAAGTGGGAACCGGTTTCGGGATAAATCCGATGCTCAATCAATTAACTGGAGCGGCGGCGCTGATTCCATTTGACCGGCCGCCGCTTCAGAACCTTTCCGCTTCTGATAGACACAGAAGCGGGACTCCATGTTTTTGACGCGCTTTCTTCACGCGAACCGGTGTCCATCCTCGGGTCAAGCCCGAGGACATGCTTCGCTTGAAAACGCTCCAGTCGAAATCGGCCCGCCAGATGCCTGACGGGCCGATTTCAATTCGAACCGCGAACGGGAGTCAGCGCGGCGCCAGCACCATGACGACCTGGCGGCCCTCGAACCTGGCGTCCTGCTCGACCTTGGCGTAGGCGGAAACATCGGCCTTCACCTTGTCGAGCAGCTTGGTGCCGATCTCCTGGTGAGCCATCTCGCGGCCGCGATAGCGCAAGGTGATCTTCACCTTGTCGCCCTCCTCGAAGAACCGCTGCATCGCCTTCATCTTCACGTTGTAGTCGTGATCATCGATCATCGGGCGGAGCTTGATCTCCTTGATCTCGACGATCTTCTGGCGCTTGCGGGCCTCGGCGGCTTTCTTCTGGGCCTGAAACTTGTACTTCCCGTAGTCCATGATCTTGCAGACGGGAGGACTGCTGTTCGGCGCGATCTCCACGAGGTCCATGCCTGCTTCCATGGCCATCTTGATCGCGGCGATCGTTTCCACGGTACCTTTATTGATACCTTCCTGGTCGATCAGTTGAACCTGGGCATTGCGGATTTCATCGTTGGTGCGCGGTCCGTCTTTCGCGACGGGCATTGGCGCTCTGTTGGGACGGCGAATGGGTGGCTCTCCAATGTGGTGGCGGAAGCGTCTACTTTGAAGGAATAAGCGGCTCCGGGCAAGCGCCGGGATTAAGCTCGGGGCAAAACGATCAAGCGCGAGGTATTTTCGTCACGCCGGCCCAGCTTCGTTCAGAACCCGGGAGCCCGCTGCTTGTTCCGCACACGGCCCAAGCCGTGAGATATAATGCAAGACGAGGCGGACACCATGACGAGCGAGACGACAGCACAGTTCATCGAAGTCGGCGGCGGTGACGCCTCGCGCCGGATCGCGGTGCGGGCGAGACGAGGCGAGGCGGCGGGCCTGTTCTGGCTCGGCGGCTTCAGGTCCGACATGGCGGGCACCAAGGCGCTCGCGCTTGATGCGTGGGCCGCCGAGCACGGCCGGGCCTGTGTTCGATTCGACTATTCCGGCCACGGGGAAAGCGGCGGCGCGTTCACCGACGGCACCATCAGCCGCTGGCTCGAGGAAAGCCTCGCGGTGTTCGATGCCTTTTGCGAGGGACCGCAGGTGGTTATCGGCTCGTCAATGGGCGGTTGGATCGCGCTCCTGCTGGCGCGCGCGGTGGCGAAAAGGGCACCCTCCCGCGCCACGCTCTCCGGCCTGGCGCTGATCGCGCCGGCGCCCGACTTCACCGAGGAACTGATGTGGAAGGCGTTTTCGCCGGAAGCCAGACACGCCCTCGAAACGCACGGCGTCTGGCTGCGGCCGTCCGACTACGGCGATCCCTACCCGATCACGCGCAAGCTGATCGAGGACGGGCGCAACCATCTGCTGCTTGGCGGCAGCATCTCGACCGGCTGCCCGGTGCGCATCCTGCAGGGCGCGCAGGATCCGGACGTACCGTGGCGGCATGCCTTCGCGCTGACCGAACGGCTGCCGAGCGATGACGTGGTGCTGACCATGATCAGGGACGGCGATCACCGGCTGTCGCGTCCGCAGGACATCGCGCGGATTCTCGCGGCGGTGGGGGAGTTCTGAACCGGCCGGTCGCTCGGACCCCTGGCTGTTCAAGCCTTCGGACCGGGCCGCTTCATCTGCGCTTCACGATGAGTTTGGCGGCGCCTTCATTGTTGCGATAGAATGTGTCGTAGAGCCCGGGAACGCCCAGCACCGCATCGTTGACGAACACGAGCAGCTCGCCGCTGCGCGTCGGCCGGATCACCGCCTCGATGGTGCCGTCTTCCGGATCTGGATCGAGAAACACTTCTTCGCCGCCGACCGCGCCATAGCGCAGCACCAGACGAAACCACGGCCGCGTCAGCTCGCGGCGCAGGGGAACGCCGAGCACCAGCGCAAGCTGCTGATGCCAGTCCGGCGCATCGGTCGAGTAAAAACCGCCGAGCGGGGACGCAATGCCGCCGTCACGGAACGGCTCGGTGGTTTCCACCCTGACCAGATAGCGCGCGCCGTTGCCCTCGACGAAAATGCCGGTGTTGTTGCAAAGGCCGGACGTCGCGAAGGTCGCGCTGGCGTCCTCGCCGCGCGCCAGCCTTTTCGTGTCCGGGTTCTCCCGGCAGGTGAAGCCCGCGATGTCCTGAACATTGTAAAGGAGATGGCTCGTCAGCGTGACGCCGAGATAGACAAACAGGAGCGCGAAGAACGCCGGCGCGCCGCGCCGCTTCAGCCAGTCGTGAAAGGCGACATAGATACGGCTGGTGCGAAGACGGTAAATCCAGTTTTCCGGGCGCGTGACGGGCGCGGACGGGGCGCGCCGCCAGATCGCGCCCATCGTATCCGAGATGCCGGCCGCAAGCCGCCCGCTCCAGGCGATCAGCACGATCACGGCGGCGAACAGAAGTGAAAACTGCACCGGGCTGCGGGCGTAGCCGTCGATCCAGGTCTGCGCGAATCCCGGCAGGAAGCTGCCGACCAGGCGGATGATGTCCGAGATCCAGCGGAACGGGCTGAGATACTCGTCCCTGGCCGGCAGCTTGCGCAACAGCGGGTAGAGCACGAGCCAGAGCGAAACCCCGACGGTGAGGAAGTAGACGATGCGCCGCTTCCAAACCTCGTTCCAGACGTGCTCCTGCGCCTCGGCGCGCGTCGCCGCCTCGCCCGAGGTCTCAAGCCCGAACGCGTCGGGCGTGACGATCCGCCCGTCGTAAGTCGCGACATCATAAACCGCCGGAAGCCCCATCGGGGCATAGGCGTGGGCACGGCTTGCGATACGGCACAGGGCGCTCTCGTGAATCTTCGGCCGCGCCACCGACACCACGTCCCGCTTCGCGTAAGTATAGTTGGAGAGAAGCTCGAGCTTGCGCGGGCCGTAACGATAGTAGCCGCCGAGACCCCTGCGCGGATCATAGAGCCGGCCGTCCTTGTCGCAGTTGACGATGGCATGCTTGAAGGTGTCGGGATCAGCCGGCGGAGTCCCCTGATCCGACTTGAAGCGCAAGCCGCAGGCCTCCGCCTCCCGCAGCATCCAGACCAGCGGGATATAGGCCAGCGAATCGTCCGGATAGCCGCCGCCGACGTTGGAGTGAACGCCGGGAAACCAGACCTGACTCACCTGCTCGTCGGCGAGATAGCGCTCGCCGTCCCTCCGCGGCGAGGCGGACCGCGCGCCGCACTCATCCCACATTTCGGGATGGAACGTGGTCCGCTCCTCGTCGATCGACAGCGCCTGGCAGGCCCGCGTCACCCGCGTCAGATCGAGCCTGTGGTCGGGAAATTGCAGCGGCCAGATGAAGCGGCTGATCCCCCGCGTCATCTCGTCGATCGGCAGCCCGTAGGCGGCGACCGTATCCCACACGCCGATGAAGCGGATGCGCTGGATCACGCGATTGTCCGCCTTGTCGTAATCGTCGCGCCGCACCAGATCGCGCAGGGTCCGGAACAGATGCTCGATGCGCCAGACCGTATGATAGCGTTCGCGGCGATAGGCGCGATAGGCGGCATGCGCCTTGCGGTCCAGCTCTTTCTCGGTGGCGGCGATCAGTCCCTGATTGAGGATCAATCCCATCACCACGCGAATGGTGAAGGCGCCCCGGCTGAAGCCGAAACCGAAGATCTCGTCGCTATCGTCGCGCCAGTTGCGGCAGGCGAACTTGTAGATGTCGATGACGTTGCGTTTCAGCCCGAAGCCGAAGGCGCCGCCGAGCATGGCCAGCGGCTTGAACGACGAGGTGCCCACGCCGTCGTCGTAGAACGCGACCTGATCCGATCCCGACAGATCGAGCGCCTCGAACGTGCGCCAGACATTGGTGCGCCAGACCTTCGCCGCGGAATTTCCGGTGCCGTCGGACAGCAGAACGATTTTCCGGCCCATGCCAGCCCCCGGACGATGTCGCGCGACGTTAGAGCGTTTTCAAGCGAAGCGTGTCCTCGGGCTTGACCCGAGGATGAACACCGGTTCGCGTGAAGAAAACGCGTCAAATCAAAATCATAGAGCCTCGCTTCTGATTCTATCAGAAGCGAGGCTCTGGTTCACCTTTTCCCAAAAGCCAAACGACGCCCGTTACGGGCGTCGTTCGCATCGGCATCAGCTTAACCCTGACCGTGACATAACTTGCGAGTTAGGCGCCTTCCAGCTGTGATCGGCCTTGATCCTATGCGGGGGCCGATCTGCCCTTTTGCGCCGGTTGCGTCCCTTTCGGGTCGTTCTGTGATCGTCACGACGGGTTCGAGGTCATCCCCAAATCATCGACCATCAAACCCGTCGTTCCCTGAGTAACGTGACTAGATCGTCACAGGAAGTTGGCGACAGCTCTCGTCGAGGACGCCACCGCGGCGCTGAATCCCCCACGAAGGTTCGTCAGGAACTGAGCGAAGGGCGACGGACCAGCCTTGACGGTCTTGCGACGGTTTTCCAGCCGGTTCATGCTCAAGCTCTGCTCGTCGGCCTTCTCAGCCATCGACACGGGCGCTTCCTGGACGGAGGCACTCATTTCTTCGCTGGCGGCGGCGGCCGATTCGATCACCGTGGCGTATTGGACAACCTTGGTCGTCTTGCCTTGGGCATCGAGGACCGGGATGTACGAGGCCCGGATCCGGACTTCGCTGCCGTCCTTGGCGATACGCTTGTACTCGGCCGACTGTGCCTCGCCGCGATTGAGCCTGGTCCAGAAGTCACGATAGGCGGAACCGGAACGTTCCGAAGACTCGACGAACATTCCGTCATGCTTGCCGCTGACTTCGCCGAGGGTGTAACCCATCGCCTTCAGGTACTTGTCGTTGGCGGCGATAATGGTGCCGTCCGGCCTGAACGACGCGATCGCCTGGGCGCGTTCGAGGGCGGCGAGCTGACCCTCGTTCTCCAGGGCCTTGAGCTTCCTGGCGGTGATATCGGTCGCGATCTCAACCACCTTTACGGGCTTGCCCTTCGAATCCAGAACCGGATTGTAGGAAGCCTGCAGCCAGACCAGCTTGCCGTCCTTGCCGATACGCTTGTACTCGGCCGACTGAGCCTCGCCGCGATTGAGCCTGGCCCAGAAGTCGCGATAGGCGGTGCTGGTCCGCTCGGAGGCTTCCACCAGCATGTTGTGGTGCCTGCCCTGGACTTCCTTGAGCAGCGAGTAACCAAGCGTTTTCAGGAAGTTGTCGTTCGCGGTCAGGATCTTGCCATCCATGCCGAGTTCGACGACCGCCTGCGACTTTCCGATAGCCGTGATCTGGCCTTCGAGATCAGCCGACTTCACCCTCTGCCTGGTGACATCCGTCGCGAACGCGACGATCTTGAAAGGCTTGCCGCTCTCGTCCGCGATCGGGTTGAAGGTCGCCAGCAGCCACACTTCATTCCCGGCTCTGTTGATCCGCTTGCATTCCACCGATTGAGGCTCACCGAGATTGAGCCTGGCCCAGAAGTCGCGATAGGCGTCGCCGGCCCGCTCCGATGACTCCACGAATACCCGGTCATGCTTCCCCTGCATTTCACCGAGGGTGTAGCCCATCACATTGAGGAAGTTCTTGTTCGCGGTAATGATCGTGCCGTCGAGGTTGAACTCGACCACGGCCTGCGCGCGCTCGATGGCGGAGACCTGACCCGCATTCGCCAGCTCCGTGATCTTCTTCGCGGTGATATCAGCCGCCAGCGCGATGACTTTTTTCGGGTTCCCCCTCGAATCCAGCACCGGAATGTAGGAAGCCTGAACCCAGACCTCGTCGCCGTGCCTGTCGATACGTTTGAATTCGGCCGATTGGGTCTCACCCTTGTTCAGCCTGGCCCAGAAGTCGCGATATCCGGCGCCGGACCGCTCGTCCGCCTCTACAAACATGCTATGGTGCTGGCCTCGAACATTCGCCAGCGTATAGCCGAATATGCTGAGGTAGTTCTCGTTAGCCGTGATGACCGTTCCATCAAGCCCTAGCTCGATGACGGCTTGCGATTTTCGGATTGCCGCGGTTTTCGCAGCATCTTCTTTCGCGATCGACCACTTTTTGAAGAAAAACATTGATCCTCCCCAGGAGTTAGATCCAAGAACACCGAGGCTCCGACTCGCGGGCGAAACCTTGGTAACCTGATCATGAATGGAATCGGTTAAAACGAGGTTAATTCTTTAACCATCGCGGCCGGGCGCCGGCCTGCGTCGCAAGAACCGGCCTCAAATGGCTCGCCGCAGCCGGATCTGATTTTTATTCAGCTTTTTCAATAGTCTGGCGATCGTCGAGGCCCCGGCCGTGAGGCAGCCGCCGGCGCTTTCCCGCCTTTGTTGCAGTGCGAGAACGGCGACAGGTTTCTTTAAGAAAGACAAAATGATGCCGCTCCCGCGGGCGGCATTAACGATTCAGGACGCGGGAAGCCTGACCGGCTCCGGAGTCGGGAAAAAGCTCAGGACACCAAAAAACGTCCACAGCGTCTCTGAAAAATCAAAAGCAAAAATGCCTGGAAAAGCAGGCTGAGCGTCGACAATCCGTTCCGCGTGGACCACTCCCCACGGAATGGACCCGGTTTTCGGTAACGAATACTGAAATAAAGAGGCGTCTGCTGAAATCTGGAGCGGGCGAAGGGAATCGAACCCTCGTATGCAGCTTGGGAAGCTGCCGTTCTACCATTGAACTACGCCCGCCTGTCGGCTTGCCGTCCCCTGATGTAGCTGACACTGGCCGCGCCGCCAAGATGGTCGAGCGGACGAAACGCCTCATGAAGCGGTGAAGGACTCTAAATCACCCGCACGATCTGGATGCCCGCGATCAACGCGCCAACGGATAACACGACGGAAGCGATCATGTAGGCGGCGGCCGACGCCATTTCGCCGCGCTCGATCAGATAGAACGTATCGAGCGAGAAAGTGGAGAACGTGGTGTAGCCGCCACAGATTCCGACAACAAGGAAGATGCGCGCGGCTTGAGGCAAACTCCACCGGACGGCGAACAGGCCGGCGAATATTCCGATCAGAAGCGATCCCGTGACATTGATGAACAGCGTCCCCCATGGAAACTTCGGCCCCAGCCATTTGCCGAAGCCGATGCCGACGAGATAGCGGGCCACCGATCCCAGCGCCCCGCCGGCCGCGACGGCCAGGATGAATGTCCACTTCAATGCTTTTGCCCTGCCTGTGGTTGACCGGTCGCGCGCCAGCCATCATCGTCGTCTCTCAGGCAGACTGACAGCGGATTCAGAGGCTTGATCATCAGCGCCCTTTCTCGGGCGCAGCGGGGAGGAAACAGCTCCTACCGACGCGAAAGCGCCCGGTAGGAGTCATCAGCCTTGCGGCGGTTATCGGGGGACTCCATCCCCATCGACTTCGCTCATGCTAGAGCATGATCCCGAAAAGTGGAAGCCGGTTTTCGGAAAAGATCATGCTCGATCGAAAGCTGGGGCCATAGCGTTTCAAGCGACGTGGAAGCCGGTTCGCGTGAACAAAACGCGTCAAACGAAAATCTAAAGCTTTGCCTCTGACGAAACGCGCAGCGGACCGTTACGATCCTACAGCCGAAAATGCTTCGACAGCTTGAGGCCCTGGGCCTGGTAGTTGGAGCCGATGCGCTGGCCATACATCGCGCCGGGCCGCGCCAGCATCTTCTCATAGACCAGGCGGCCGACGATCTGGCCATGCTCGAGAATGAACGGCACCTCGCGCGAGCGCACTTCCAGCACCGCGCGCGAACCCTCTCCGCCGGCGCCGACATAGCCGAAGCCGGGATCGAAGAAGCCGGCATAGTGCACACGGAATTCGCCGACCAGTGGATCGAACGGCACCATTTCCGCGGCGTAGTCCGGCGGCACCTGCACCGCTTCCTTCGAGGCGAGGATATAGAACTCGCCGGGATCGAGGATCAGGCTGGCGTCCGGCCGCGCCGCGATCGGCTCCCAGAACTCGCCGACCGCGTAGCCACCGCGGCGATCGACGTCGATCACGCCGGTATGGCGCTTGGCGCGATAGCCGACGAAGCCGCGGGCCTGCTCGCCCGACAGATCGACGCTAAGCGCCACGCCGTTGACGAAATCGGTGTCGTCGCTATCGACGAGCCGCTCGCTCGCATGCAGGGCGTCGAGTTCGTCGGCGTCGAGAACGGCGTCGCCGGTGCGGAAGCGGACCTGCGACAGCCGCGAGCCCTCGCGCAGCAGCACCGGAAATGTCCTGGGGCTGATCTCGGCATAGAGCGGGCCGTGATAGCCGGCGCCGATCATGTCGAAACTCCGGGTGCCGTCGGCGATGACGCGCGTGAACACGTCGAGGCGGCCTGTCGAGCTTTTCGGATTGGCGGCGGCGACGATTTCGGGCGGAAGAGCCAGGCTCTCCAGCAACGGCACGATGTAAACGCAGTTGGTTTCCAGCACCGCGCCGTCGGAAAGATCGATTTCGTGCAGCTTCAATTCGTCGATGCGTTCAGCGACTGTCGCGTCCGGCCCCGGCAGAAAACTGGCGCGCACCCGGTAGGCGGTCGCGCCGAGCCGCAGATCGAGGCTTGCCGGCTGGATCTGACTCTCGACAAACGGATATTCCGGCAGGATCAGGCCGGCATCGGCCATCGCCGCGATCATGCGGTCGGGCAGAATGCCGTTGGCGTCGGGCGGGAGCGTGAATGGCACGATGTCGTCTTTACGGCCTGAGCGATACTGACCCAAAAACAGGAGCAAAGACTTTTACAGCGTTTTCGAACGAAGTGGATACCGGTTTGCGTGGAGAAAAAGTTGAGATCCCCTTCTGATTCCGTTCGTCGGCCAGAGGCCGGGTTCGGGCGCGGACATCCAAATTGCAAAGAACGTCAATTGATTGGCTTGACGGGAGACGCGGGACTAGGCATGACGTGCTCCGTGGTGATTTGAGCCGGCCGGCTTGCAGCCACGTTAAACAAGTCGCTAAACAGGCCGGGGACAATGCGATCCCGGCTTGTGGAATTTCCCAGGCCGGTTTTTTGTGACCGCTTTCCACGGCGGTCATGCAGGAGATCATATGTCCGAGACCAAGTCCGCCCCCCGCTATCACCCTGAAACCCGGCTGGTTCATTCCGGCACGCTGCGCTCGCAGTTCGCCGAGACCTCGGAAGCCCTGTTCCTCACTCAAGGCTACGTCTACGACACTGCCGAGCAGTGCGAGGCGCGGTTCAAGGGCGACGATCCCGGTTTCATCTATTCGCGCTATTCCAATCCCACCGTCGCGATGTTCGAGCAGCGCATGGCTGCGCTCGAAGGCGCGGAAACCGCGCGGGCGCTCGCAACCGGCATGGCCGCGGTGACCACCGCGATACTCGCGCCGCTGAAGGCCGGCGATCATGTGGTGGCGGCAAAGGCCTTGTTCGGCTCCTGCCGCTATGTGGTCGAAGACCTGCTGCCGCGCTACGGCATCGAGTCCACGCTGGTCGACGGCCTCGATCTGGATCAATGGCGCAAGGCCATGCGTGCGAACACGAAAACCTGCTTCATCGAAAGCCCGACCAATCCGACGCTCGACGTGCTCGACATCAGCGGCATCGCCGAAATCGCGCATCAGGCCGGCGCGCGGCTGATCGTCGACAACGTGTTCGCGACCCCGATCTGGCAAAGCCCGCTGGCGCTCGGCGCCGACGTCGTGGTGTATTCGGCCACCAAGCACATCGACGGCCAGGGGCGGACGCTCGGCGGCGTCATCCTGTCGTCGAACGCTTTCGTCCAGGAGCACCTCCAGACCTTCATACGCCAGACCGGGCCGTCGATCTCGCCGTTCAACGCCTGGATCCTGCTGAAGGGACTGGAGACGCTCGGCGTGCGCGTGCGCCAGCAGACCGAGAGCGCCGCGGCGATCGCGGAGGTGCTGGCATCGCACCCGAAGGTGTCCCGCCTCGTCTATCCAGGCCGGCCGGACCATCCGCAGGCGACGCTGGTGAAGAAGCAGATGCGCGCCGGATCGACGCTGATCGGCTTCGAGGTCAAGGGCGGCAAGGCGGCCGCGTTCCGCTGTCTCAACGCGCTGAAGATCGCGCGCATCTCCAACAACCTCGGCGACGCCAAAAGTCTCGTCACCCATCCGGCGACCACCACCCACCAGCGGCTCGCCCCGGAGATCCGCGCCGGGCTCGGCATCGGCGAAAGCTTCATCCGCTATTCGGTCGGCCTCGAACACAAGGACGACCTGATCGAGGATCTCCTCGCCGCGCTGGAAAAGGCGTGAGGCTTTGTCCCTCTCCCCTTGCGGGAGGGGGACAATCTCACAGCGGCCGGTTGACCGTCGCGGCCGCCGATGGCCTGACGCCTGCCTGAACCTGATCCACCGACTTGATGATGTCATCGCCGAGCAACTGGGCGAAACAGGCATAGCCCCAGTCGTTCATGTGAAGACCATCCTTGGTAACAAAGGTGTCGAACGGCAGCGACTGCCGGTCGTGCCAGTCGCGCATGACCTCAAAGCGCGGGAAAATCCCGACATGCCTGTAATGCGCCACCTTGTTCAGCAGACGGACCATTCTGCCGGCGGTCTCGCCCCTGGCATTGACGGCCGGCGCGTATTGCGGATCGACCAGCACCAGATCGGCGCCGGAGGCCTGAATGGTCGCGACGCCGTCTTCGACGATTTTCACCGTGCTCGCGGGATCGAGATTGCGCAGCACCGCGTTTGTCCCGACCTGCCAGATCACCATGTCCGGCTTGGCATCGATCACTTCCGTCCGCAGCCGCTTTATCATCTCGGGGGCGTCCTCGCCGCCCTTGCCGCGATTGAGCACCGTGATGGCCGCGGCCGGATATTTGCGGTGCAACCGGGCCGCCAGCCGGTTCGGATAATTGAATTCGGGCGACGTCGCGCCGTGACCTTGCGTCGACGACGAACCAAAGGCGACGATGACAACCGCCTTGTGGGCTGCAAGCTTGGCCGCCACATGCGGCAGCGCCCCGGTCGACTGCGATAGGCCCTTCGGCGGCAGACAGGGGACGCGGTTGAGGATGTCGCGGGCGGGGGCAGCAATTGCCGCCGCCTTGTCGGCCACCTTTCCGGACGGGCTCGTCGCTGGCATGCCGGTGCCGGCGGACGCCGTTTGCGCGACCACGCGCGAGGCGGCCGGCGCGCCCGCCAGCATGAGCGCCAGCGCAACCGGGCCGGCGGTTCTGAAGATGCGGCTGTCGATCATCATTGGCGTCGGGCCTCCGGTTCGGCGGAGTTGATGCGAGCGGTGTTGATCAGGAAGGTCGACAAGGCGCGGCCGAGACAACTGTGAACGCGTTTGGCTAGGCTCGCACCATGCACCGGGCTGAACAGATCGAACTCGCCGCGCTCGTTCCACCGGGTCATGATCGCAAAGCGATCGAACACCGGCACGTCGCGCTGCTGTGCGACCAGGCGCATGTTGTCGATGTAGGCGTTCATCGAGACCATGGTTTCCGTGCGCGGACTGTACTGCATGTTCATCAGCACGACGTCCGCCCCGGCGTTCCGCAGCGCGGTCACGCCTTCGTCGAGGGCCTCGCGAAACCCGTCGATGTCAACGGACCGGATGGCGTCGACGATGCCCGTCTGCCACACCACCAGGGTGGGCTGTCTTGCCGCCACGAGCTTGCCGAGACCGGGGGTGACATCGCCGGCGGTCTTGCGCGGTGTCAGTTCCACCGACACGTTAACGGGGATGCCCGGCAGTTTCTCACGAAGGGCAGCCTGCAATTTCACCGGATAAGCCTCGCCCTCGGCTCCGGAAATCGTCGAGGAACGGCTGCCCACCACGAGTATGTTGAGCGGGCCGCCTGCCTTGACGACTGATGCAACGCGGGACAGCGTACTGTCGCTGGTCAGCAGATAGGCGGGTACATCGCAGCTCTTGGGTTGATCAGCGCATCCGGAGACGCCGGCCGATGAAGCGGCCAGCACGATCAAGGCCGACGCCAAGCCGGTCCTCATGCTCCTCCTCCCGCAAGATCCGCGTCGCCGTCGGCGGATTTGGCCCGGCTTCCGCCCTTGCCGGCAACTCCCTTGTACCATGAAAACACCCAGGCGGCCGCGCACATGATCAGGATTCCGCAAACGCTGATCAAGAAGTGGACCAAGGCGCCGCCGGAATACTCCGCGAGGATGAATTGCCCGGCGAAGGCCAGAAAGACCCCGATGCAGAAGATCTGCAGCGAATGCTGGCCGCACAGGATCAGCGGCCGCAACCACCGCGACGCCAGTCCCGGCCAGTGCTTCGGCAGGAATCGGACGGTCAGCACGGCGAGCGCCAGGAAGTGCATGAAGCGCAGCACGTCGAGGTTGGTCTTGTCGATCGGATACATCCACTGTTCAGCGATGTGCGGCATGAAATGATTGAGCTGCGGCACATGCCAGGTCAGTGTCGTGTAGAAGGCGAACAGCAGGTAGGCGGCGCAGATCGAAAGCGTGGCCGGCGAGGACAGAATGCGCGACATGCGCTTCGCGCCGCCGAGCGCGCACCACGCGCCGAACACGAACAGCAGCTGCCAGGCGAACGGATTGAAGAACCACACCCCGTTGGGATAGGCGGGCAGCGCCAGGCCGAAGCTCCAGGTGAGCCCATAAAGACCGGCCGACAGCGCCAGGGCCAGTCCGGCGCTACGCTGCAGCACCAGCAGCACCAGCGGAAAAAACAGCATCAACGCGACGTAGAGCGGCAGCACGTCCATGTTGACGGGCCGGAATTTCAGCAACAGCGCCTGCACGATGGTGACGTCGGGCTGTTTGAGAAAATCGAGGATGCCCATCTCCTCGGTGTAAAGCGGGTTCTCGGAGCTGCTCGCGACGTAGGAAATCTCGGCAAGGAAAATCGTGAACAGAACGATGTGCGCGACATAGATTTGCCAAACGCGCCTGAGAATGCGCGCGGTGGCGACGATAAATCCGCGCTCGCGCATGGCGCGTCCGTAAACGAGGGCGGCGGTATAGCCCGAGATGAAGATGAAAATCTCGGTGGCGTCACTGAAGCCGTAATTGCGGATGGTGAGCCAGGTCAGGAGGTTCTGCGGCAGATGATCGATGAAGATCAGCCATAAGGCGAATCCGCGCAACAGATCGAGCCGCAATTCGCGTTCGCGCGGCGGGGTCGGAATCATAACGACCGGCGCATCGCGCTTGACGCTCGCGGGGCTCGCTTTGGTGCGGACCCCGACCACCTGATCGATAACTGGCGGCATACGGTCGGTTTCGATACGACATCTCGATCACCTGCGCGATTGAGATGGATTTACGGGAAAGCAGCTTCACGCTAACCGTGACAAAAAAGCAATATTGTCGCCGGGATCTTCGTGCGGAACCAGGCTGGCGCACGATCACGGTCGAAGTGGGGCTGGTTCATGCGCCAGTTTTGGCTATGATCGCCCCGATACTATAGCGTTTTCGAGCGAAGTGGACACCGGTTCGCGTGAAGAAAACGCGTTAAATCAAGATCATAGAGCCTCGTTTCTGATTCCATCAGAAGCGAAAGGTTCTAGAGAGTTTGCGATGTACCGAGCCGTTACCCGCCATATCGAAGTTACCGTCGAACCGAATTTCATGCCGGAGAGATCGTCCGCCGAGCGAGGCCATTTCTTCTGGTCCTATACGGTGGTTATCATCAATGCCGGCCCCGATACCGTGCAGTTGCGCACCCGGCACTGGATCATCACCGACGCCTCCGGGCGAAAGCAGGAAGTCCGGGGCGAGGGCGTGGTCGGCGAGCAGCCGGTGCTGGCGCCCGGGGAACGCTTCGAATACACGAGCGGCGTTCCGCTACCGACCGCGACCGGCTTCATGAGCGGCCGTTACCAGATGATCTCGATTCGAAGCGGCGAGCCCTTCGAAATAGACGTTCCGACGTTCTCGCTCGACAGCCCCGACAGCAAGCGCGTGCTGAACTGAGCGGCATCAAGGCCGGTCGTGCCCGGATCGGAGCCCTACTCCACGCCGGCTTCCCCCGGGGTGAACTCGTACACCGAATTGCAGAACTCGCAGGTCACGGCGACCTTGCCATCCTGCACCATGCTTGAGCGGTCTTCCAACGCAAAACTCTTCAGCATGGCCTCTACGGCGCCGCGCGAGCATGAACACCGCGCGTGCAGCGCCTGCGACGAAAACACCGTGACGCCGCGCTCATGGAACAGGCGATAAAGCAGGCGTTCGCCGGACAGGTCGGGATCGATCAGTTCCAGATCCTCGACGGTGCCGATCAGCGACTGACCCTCGACCCAGGCATCATCCTCGGTCACCGAATGCACGGCTTCGCCGTCGGGGGCATCTCCGGGATGAAGATCGGCCTGACGGGCGCGTTCCGGCGCCTTGGGCAGGAATTGCAGCAGCATGCCGCCGCCTCGCCAGCCACGCTTCGGCCCATCCCCCTCCCTGCGCCATTCCTCGCCGACCGCGAGCCGGACCCGTGTCGGAATCTGTTCGGAGCGCAGGAAATATTCATGCGCCGCATCTTCGAGGCTGCCGCCTTCCAGCGCCACAAGCCCCTGATAGCGGCTCATGTCCGGACCTTGATCGATGGTCATCGCAAGATGGCCGCGGCCCAGCAGCGCGCCAGAGTCGGAAGCATCGCCGAGCCGGGTCTCGTCGAACCGCGCATAGGCCCGCAGCCGGGCCGGCGCCCGAAAATCGACGATCAGGAACGAGACCGGTCCGTCGGTCTGGGTCTGCAGGATGAACCGGCCCTCGAACTTGAGCGAGGAGCCGAGCAGCGTCGTCAGCACGATCGCCTCGCCGAGCAGCTTGGCGACCGGCGCGGGATAGTCGTGCCGAGCCAGCAGTTCATCGAGCGCCGGCCCGAGCCGGGTCAGTCGTCCGCGCAGGTCCAGCGCGCCCACCTCGAACGGAATCACGGCGTCATCGACCGGAACGGACGACGGCGCGCGCACGGGAGGATCATGCGACGCGGCAGGATCGGGTATATGTGAGGTCATGCCGCTCTATCTGGGGTTGGAGATGGGGGATCGAAACCCCTGGAAATTCGGATTCTACGTGCGCGCTGGCGCTGTGCTGCAACACCCGGAATGTCCGCGCTTCCTGGAAGATAATACCGGCGATTCGGACTAAGGACTAAAAGACATTTCAACTCAACCGTTTGACGGGATCCGTCGCATGCTGTTCACAAACTGCGGTGACAGCGCGCACGGCCTCCGCTATCCGAATAGCAATGGTCCTTCCAACGACAAAAGACGCGACGGCGGCCGGCGCCGGTTTCGATACCGTCCGGATCATCGGTGACATCGATGCGCTGGCCGAGAAACATGCCGGGCACGAGGACGCTTTCCGTTCCGCCGTGTCCAGGCTGTTGAAGGCCGAACTCGCCAAAGTGCGCGACGCGGCGCAGGCCAAGCTCCTGCGCGACCGCCACGGGCGGCACTGCGCCGAATGGCTTTGCTTCGTCCAGGACGAAATCATCCGCCTATCGTTTTCGGCCGCGACCCGTCATCTCTATCACTCCCCCATCCCGTCCGATGGCGAGCGCATGGCCGTGGTGGCGACCGGCGGCTACGGGCGCGGACTGATGGCGCCGGAGTCGGATATCGATCTGCTGTTCATCCTGCCCTACAAGCAGACGGCGTGGGGCGAACAGGTCGCCGAAGCCATCCTGTATTGCCTGTGGGACATGAGCCTGAACGTCGGTCACGCGACGCGGTCGGTCAATGAGTCGATCCGGCAGGCGCGGCGCGACATGACGGTCCGCACCGGAATTCTGGAAGCCCGCTTTCTCACCGGCGACCGGGCGCTCTACGACGAACTGATCAGCCGCTTCGACACCGAAGTGGTGCAGGGCACGGCTTCGGAATTCGTCGCCGCCAAACTTGCCGAACGCGAGGAACGCCATCACCGCGCCGGCCAATCGCGCTATCTGGTCGAGCCCAACGTCAAGGACGGCAAGGGAGGACTGCGCGACCTGCACACGCTGTTCTGGATCGCGAAGTATGTGTACCGGGTGCGTGAAAGCCACGAACTGCTCCGGCGCAATGTGTTCGATGTGCGCGAGTATCGGACCTTTCGCCGCTGCGCCGATTTTCTATGGTCGGTGCGCTGCAACCTGCACTTCGCGACGGGGCGGGCCGAGGAACGGCTGTCGTTCGACCTGCAACGCGAGATCGCGGTCCGGCTCGGATACACGTCCCATCCCGGAATGCAGGATGTCGAACGCTTCATGAAGCACTACTTCCTGACCGCCAAGGACGTCGGCGACCTCACCGCTATTCTGTGCGCGAAGCTTGAGGATCAGCAGGCCAAGTCGGCGCCGGTTCTCAGCCGCGTGATGTCGAGGCCGCCCGGCACGGAGGCTCCGCGGGTTCCGGGCAATGACGACTTCCTCATCGACAATAACCGCATCAATCTCGCAGCGCCCGATCTCTTCAAGCGCGACCCCGTCAACCTGATCCGCTTGTTCCGCCTCGCGCAGAAGAACAACCTGGCTTTCCATCCGGATGCCTTGCGGATGGTGACGCGGTCGCGGCGGCTGATCAACGCGCAGTTTCGCGAAAACATCGAAGCCAACCGGCTGTTCATCGAGATCCTGACCTCGAACGACGCGGAGACCGTGCTGCGCCGGATGAACGAGACCGGGGTGCTGGGTCAGTTCATCCGCGCCTTCGGCAAGATCGTCTCGATGATGCAGTTCAACATGTACCATCACTACACGGTCGACGAGCATCTGATCCGCTGCATCGGCATCCTTCAGGACATCGAGCGCGGCGGCAACGACGAGGTCGCTCTCGCCAGCGAACTGATGCGCACGATACATCCCGAACACCGGCCCGTCATTTACATCACCACCCTGCTCCATGACGTTGCAAAGGGCCGGCCGGAGGATCATTCGATCGCGGGGGCCAAGGTGGCCCGCCGATTGTGCCCGCGCCTCGGCTTCAACGCCGCCGACACCGAACTGATCGCATGGCTGATCGAACAGCATCTGACGATGTCCAAGGTGGCTCAGTCCCGCGACCTCTCCGATCGCAAGACCATCGAGAATTTCGCAGCCGTGGTGCAGTCGGTCGAACGGATGAAGCTCCTGACCATCCTGACGACAGCCGACATTCGCGGCGTCGGCCCCGGCGTCTGGAACGGCTGGAAGGCTCAGCTGCTCCGCACTCTCTATTACGAGACGGAGCCCGTGCTGACCGGCGGCTTCTCCGAAGTCAACCGTGCGCAGCGCATGGCGGCGGCCGAGGCCGCGTTCCGCGCCGCCTTCACCGAATGGTCCGGCCAGGAACTCGATGCCTACATCGCCCGGCATTATCCGGCTTACTGGCTCAAGGTCGATCTGGAACACAAGATCAGGCACGCGCGCTTTCTGCGCGCCAGCGAACAAAGCGGCAGGAAGCTCAACATCAACGTCGGCTTCGATGAGGCGCGCGGCGTCACCGAGCTGACGATCCTTACCGCAGATCATCCCTGGCTGCTGTCGATCATCGCCGGAGCATGCGCGTCGGCGGGCGCCAACATCGTCGATGCCCAGATCTACACCACCACCGACGGGCAGGCGCTCGATACCATCTCGATCTCCCGCGAATACGAGCGCGACGAGGACGAAGGCCGGCGCGCCGCCCGCATCGCCGAGATCATCGAGCAGGTGCTCGAAGGCCGGTTGCGCCTGCCCGACGTGGTGCCGAGCCACGCCGGCGGCAAGAGGCTGCGGCCGTTTGTGGTCGAACCCAAGGTCACGATCAACAATCAGTGGTCGGACCGCCACACCATGATCGAGGTTTCAGGGCTGGATCGCCCCGGTCTTCTGTTCCAGCTCACCACGACGATCTCGAAGCTCAATCTCAACATCGCCTCCGCCCACGTCGCGACATTCGGCGAGCGAGCGCGCGACGTGTTCTACGTCACCGACCTGCTCGGCGCCCCGATCACCGCGCCGACGCGGCAGGCCGCGATCAAGCGCGCGCTGGTCCACCTGCTCGCCAGCGGCAACTCCGCGGAATAGCCGGGTCGACGCACCGCGCTCCAACCCTAATTTTGAGTAAACCCTCAGGTAACCGCGCCTTAAATCCCGGCCGCTAGGTTCTCTCTCGATGTCGAAGTTCGCATCGACGGTTGCCGCAAGAACTTGCGAATTTCGACACACTTTTTTTCTGGAGCACGATCTCGCCCGAAAACCGGTTTCCACTTTTCGGGATCATGCTCCAGCGTGCAGGGTCGGCGTAAGCGTTGCGTATGGCGTGGGGACAAAAGAAGCGTGGCGGGCGCAAGGAGCCGGTATTCAGCGGGTTCGCGACTTCGCTTTCGGAGTTGCGCCTCAACCCGCTCGACCGCATTACGATCGCCGACGACAAACCGGCCAGGCGAACCCCGCCGCGCAAGAAAGCAACCGCTCCGCGAAGTGACGGGCCGCGCAAGCTGACTTCAGGTGGCCGCAAGGGGCGGACGAAGAAGCGGACACGCGGGAGTCTTTCGCGGCTGTTCTATTGGAGCGCCGTTCTCACCTTGTGGTCGGTGATCGCCGTGGTCGGCGTGCTGATCTATATCGGAGCGCATCTGCCGCCGATCCAGTCGCTGGAAATTCCAAAACGTCCGCCGACAATTCAGATCATCGCAGCGGACGGCAGCGTGCTGGCGACACGCGGCGAAATGGCCGGAAGCAACGTCGTGCTCAAGGACCTGCCGCCCTATTTGCCGAACGCGTTCATCGCGATCGAGGACCGCCGGTTTCATTCGCATTACGGCGTCGATCCGCTCGGCATCCTGCGCGCAGCCGTCGCCAATGTGCTGCACCGCGGCGTATCGCAGGGCGGCTCGACGCTGACCCAGCAGCTCGCCAAGAACCTGTTCCTGACCCAGGAGCGCACGCTTGAGCGGAAGCTTCAGGAGGTCGAACTCGCGCTCTGGCTGGAGCGCAAGCATACCAAGGCGCAGATTCTCGAACTCTACCTCAACCGCGTCTACTTCGGGTCCGGAGCGTATGGCGTCGAGGCGGCGGCGCAGAAGTATTTTGGAAAGCCCGCGAAGAACGTCACGCTCGCCGAGGCCGCGATGCTGGCCGGTCTCGTCAAGTCGCCCTCGCGGCTCGCGCCGGATCGCAATCCGGAAGGCGCCGAGGCCCGCGCGAAGATCGTGCTTGCCGCGATGGCCGACGCTCATCTCATCACGGCGCAACAGGCGCGCGCCACGACAGCCAAACCCTCTTATGCGATGAAACCGGCGAGCGCCGGCACCGCCAACTACGTTGCCGACTGGGTCGGCGACGTGCTCGATGATCTGGTAGGCCAGGTCGATCAGAACATCATCGTCGAAACCACCATCGATCCCAAACTGCAGAGCGCGGCGGAAGCCGCCCTGATCGACGAACTGGCTGCGAAAAGCATCAAGTTCAATGTCAGCCAGGGCGCATTGGTGGCGATGACGCCCGATGGGGCCATCCGCGCCATGGTCGGCGGCCGCAACTACGCCGACAGCCAGTTCAATCGCGCGACCATGGCGAAGCGCCAGCCCGGCTCCGCGTTCAAGCCGTTCGTGTATCTGGCGGCGATCGAGGCCGGCATGACGCCCGAGACGATCCGCCAGGATGCTCCGCTCGACATCAAAGGCTGGCGGCCGGAGAATTACACGCACGAATATTTCGGCGCGGTCACGCTGACCCAGGCGCTCGCGATGTCTCTCAATACCGTCGCCGTCCGGCTCGGACTGGAAGTCGGCCCCGCGAAAGTGGTGCGGACCGCGCACCGTCTCGGCATCACGTCCAAACTCGAGCCCAACGCATCGATCGCGCTGGGCACGTCGGAGGTGTCGCCGCTGGAACTGGTCGGCGCCTTCGCACCGTTCGCCAATGGCGGATATGCCGCGGGTCCTCATGTCGTCGAACGCGTCCGGACCGCGGGCAACAACAAGCTTCTCTATGCGCGCGGCAAGGAAGCGCCCGATCGCGTGATCGATCCGCGCGCCGTCGCCATGATGAACACGATGATGGAGCAGACGGTCGTCAGCGGCACCGCGCGCAAGGCGGAGATTCCGGGATGGACGGCGGCGGGCAAGACCGGAACCAGCCAGGATTTTCGCGATGCATGGTTCATCGGCTATACGGCGCGGCTCGTAACCGGAGTCTGGCTCGGCAACGACGACAACACGCCGACCCGCAAAGCGACCGGAGGCAGCCTGCCGGTGGAAGTGTGGAGCCGCTTCATGCGCACTGCGCATCAAGGTGCGCGGCCAGAGCCGATTCCCGGCGCGCAGCGGGGCGGCTTCCCGCCGGAAGTCGCGCAGTTCGGCCAGCCTGCCGACGCCCCGGTACGGGCGGCTTCGCCCACGGTCGGACGGTCGTCGCCGCCGCCGCCGATACCGCAGCCGGCGCGGGCCGATGCGCGGCCGCAACCCGCCAGCGGGCTCGGACTGGACGGCTGGCTGAACGACCGCCTGTTCGGCGGGCGATAAACCTTTTCTGCCTCTGATGGAATCAGAAGCAGGACTCCAGCTTTATATTCTGACGCGTCTTCTTCACGCGAACCGAAGTCAATCGATCAGTCCTGAATGCCGTAGCGATGGAGGTCGTTGCCTTCAACGTCGAGCCACTTCTTGGCCCGCTCGACATGCTTGCAGATGCGAGCCACCACCTTCCAGAATCGTGGCGAATGATTCATTTCGACGAGGTGGGCGACTTCGTGCGCGGCGAGATAATCCAGCACGAACGGCGGCGCCAGGATGAGCCGCCACGAGAACGACAGCGATCCGGAGGACGTGCATGAGCCCCAGCGGCTCGATTGGTCGCGGATCGAGATACGCCTGACCTTGACGCCAAGTGCATCGGCATGGCGCTGCGAGGCTTTTTGCAAGTCTTGCCGCGCTTGCCGTTTCAGGTAATCGTGGACGCGCCGGTCGAGATATTCCGGTTCGCCGGCGACGCAAAGAATACGCTCTCCGCTGTCGCGCGTCTCGGTCCACACCGTGCCGCGCTCGCCGGCGCGATGGACGATCCGGTGAGCGACGCCGCGCAGCGGAATGACCGCGCCGTGCTGGAAGGGAGCCGCCTTCGGCAGACGCCCGAGACGCGCCGCGATCCAGCCGCCGTGACGTTGCGCGAAGTCCTTGGCTTCCGCGAGCGTTCCCCGTGGCGGCATTGTCAGGATCGCTTCGCGGTCGCTCGGATGGATTCGCAAGGTGTAGCGGCGCGCGCGGCGATGCCTTCGCAAGCGCACGGAATAAATCTGGGATCCGTACTTGATGAGAAGCCGGGACGGTTCAGCGGGGCGTCGATAAAGAAGTGCGCGGGCCATATCTGCAAATCCGGAACGGGAGATATCGCCCGGATTTTGCCATATCCGACGCCATTCAAACCGTTCGGCGCAAAAACAAATCATTTGCCCAATATACAGCGTTAATGAATCGTGATCAGGCTATATAAGGGGTATGGGAACGATTCCATTCCGGTTCCCGAGGCTGAGTTCGCCCCGGAAACTGATGAAGCCCGGTTCATTCCTTGAGAACCGTCGAAACACGACGGCTATCCAAGTACGATGGCCGCGCCGCGGCTGAGGCGGCCCGATCGATTCTTGATCGAGGCGTTCTGCTCATTCCACGGCCGAAGCACGCGATGCTTTCTCCGGAGGCCCATCGTTTGACTGCATGAAGTCATTGATGCGAGGGACGATCTCCGACCTGAATCGCGAACCGTTGAACACGCCGTAGTGACCCACGCCGCTCTGCACGTAATGGGTTCGCCGATCATTGGGGATCGACGTGCACAACGCATGCGCAGCTTCCGTCTGGCCGAGGCCGGAAATGTCGTCCTTCTCGCCCTCCACCGTCATCAGCGCGACGCGCGTGATCTTCGAAGGATCGACCAGCCGACCGCGGTGAGTCATCTCACCCTTCGGCAAGGCGTGCTTGACGAACACCTGATCGACCGTTTGCAGATAATACTCCGCGGTCAGGTCCATGACCGCGAGATACTCGTCATAGAAATCGCGGTGCTTGTCGGCCAGGTCGCCATCGCCTTTGACGAGATGCTCGAACAGACTCTTGTGCGCATCCATATGGCGATCGAAATTCATGCTGATGAAGCCGTTGAGCTGCAAGAAACCGGGATAGACATCGCGCATGACGCCGGGGTGCGGAAACGGCACCTTGGTGATGACGTTATTGCGGAACCAGTCGGTGCCTCTCTCGGCGGCGAGATTGTTGACGGCGGTCGGATTCCTGCGGGTATCGATCGGTCCCCCCATCAGCGTCATCGACAACGGAACATAGGGATCGCGCCCGGCCTCCATCGCCGACACCGCAGCCAGCACCGGGACAGACGGCTGGCAGACAGCAATGACATGGACATTTCCGCCGAGCACATGAAGCATCTCGATCAGATAGTCGACGAAATCATCCAGATCGAAGCGCCCTTCCGCCACCGGAACCATACGGGCATCGGACCAGTCGGTGATATAGACGTCGTGCGTCGGCATGAACGCTTCGACGGTTCCGCGCAGCAAGGTCGCGTAGTGACCCGACATCGGCGCCACCAGCAGCAGGCGCGGCTGCGGCGCACGCAGCGGGCGCGGGTGCATCCGATCGAAGTGGAGCAGACGACAGAAGGGTTTCTGCCAGACCGAGCGAATTTCAATGGGCGTACGTACGCCATTGACTTCGGTCTCGTGGAGACCCCATTCCGGTTTTCCGTAACGGCGGGTGGTGCGCTCGAACAGTTCGCAACCCGCAGCGACCGATTTGCCGAGATGGGTATGCGCCCACGGATTGAGCGGGTTCTGGAACAGCATCCTGGTTGCATCGGTGACGGCGCGGGCCGGATTGAGCGAGGCCTGGGCCATTTCGTACATCCAGTACATCGGCGCGGTCATCGTCGGGCTGACCTCCGCCGGCATCTCCGGAGGCCGTCCAAATTCACCGATCGGCATTGGCCTGTTCCTTTTTTGCATCGCAACATAGTGGACCGTCGCGGTCCGTGACGTCAATCCACCGCTGTCCAACATATAGTGGGTTGATCTCTTCAGAGAACCTTATGTGGAAAAATCCTCTGCTTTGCCTCGTTGAGGGCGGCAATCTTGCGCGCACCGCGAGAAGGCGCGGCGTTGTCGGCCTCGGGGTTGCCAGCCTTGGAAATGCGTGCGGCCTGTCTCCGCCTCAGCTCCCGCCATTTCCGCTGACAAGACGGAAGCCGGATTTCAGTTTATACGGAGCATGCCCATGCCCTCCGAAAACCGGTTTCCACTTTGCGCTGGCGCGGCCCTTGCGTGGGGATCATGCTCTAAAGGATGAACCTGCTCAAATCGGCGTTCTTGGCCAGGTCGCCGATATGTTTTTGAACATACCCGGCGTCGATGCGAACCGTCTCGCCATTGCGATCCGGGGCCGTGAACGAGATGTCGTCGAGCACCCGCTCCATGACGGTCTGCAGCCGCCTGGCGCCGATGTTCTCAACCGTCGAATTCACCGCGACCGCGATATCCGCAAGCGCATCGACGGCATCATCGGTGAAGTCGAGCACGACCCCCTCGGTGTCCATCAATGCGATGTACTGTTTGATGAGCGAGGCTTCCGGCTCGGTCAGGATGCGCCGCAGGTCATCGCGCGTCAGAGCATCCAGTTCGACGCGGATCGGCAGCCGGCCCTGCAATTCGGGGAGCAGATCGGAAGGCTTGGCGATGTGAAACGCGCCTGACGCGATGAACAGGATATGGTCGGTCTTCACCGCGCCATGCTTGGTCGAGACCGTCGTTCCTTCGATCAGCGGCAGCAGATCGCGCTGCACGCCTTCGCGGGATACGTCGCCGCCGCTGCGCCCGTCACGCACGCAGATCTTGTCGATCTCGTCGAGGAACACGATGCCGTTATTCTCGACCACGGCGATCGCTTCCTGCGTGAGCTGATCGCTATCGAGCAGCTTGTCGGATTCCTCGTTGATCAGGATTTCATGGGAGTCCGAAACGGTCAGCCGGCGGGTCTTGGTTCGTCCGCCCATCTTGCCGAAAATATCGCCGATCGAGATCGCGCCGACCTGCGCGCCCGGCATCCCCGGAATCTCGAACATCGGGCCCCCGGAGGTTTGCGTCTCGATCTCGATTTCCTTGTCGTTGAGTTCGCCGGCGCGCAACCTCTTTCGAAACGAATCGCGCGTGGCGGCGCTTGCATTGGCGCCCACCAGGGCATCCAGAACCCGCTCCTCCGCGGCAAGCTGCGCGCGTGCCTGAACGTCCTTGCGCTTGCGCTCGCGGGTCTGGTTGATCGCGACCTCGACGAGATCGCGCACGATCTGTTCGACGTCGCGGCCGACATATCCCACTTCGGTGAACTTCGTCGCCTCGACCTTGAGAAAAGGCGCGTTGGCAAGTTTCGCCAGCCGTCGCGCGATCTCCGTCTTGCCGACGCCGGTCGGGCCGATCATCAGAATGTTCTTCGGCAACACCTCCTCGCGCAGCGGTCCGGTCAATTGCTGGCGCCGCCAGCGATTGCGCAAGGCGATGGAGACCGCGCGCTTGGCGTCGGCCTGGCCGACGATGAAGCGGTCGAGTTCTGAAACGATTTCACGGGGAGAGATATCTGTCATGACCACCCTGGTGTCCCGATTCCGAAGTTCGCATACCCTTGCCGCAACCTTTGATACGAACTTCGGAATCAAAGGGACACTAGCAACTTTATAATTCTAGTGTGGTTTAGGTTCAGAAGTTCGCTTGACGGACTCGATGGGGCGATGAAGCGAACTTCTGAACCACCACACTAGGTAGGTTGCGATTCGATCCGCGGCAAGCGGTTCACGATGATGGAGCGCCGGCCGACGACAATCATGCGTCACGGATCATCAGAAGCGCGGGGCCGTCGGGCGTTGCCGCGAGGCGATCGCGATGAAAGCCCGCTTTTTCATAGGCTCGGATGGCGCGGCCATTGTTCGGGTCGGGATCGATCACGATACGCGGCACGCCCTCACCGAGCAGCCTGTCGGCAAAGGCGCGGATGAATGCGGAGCCATGGCCGCGCCGGATCATCGGCAGGCCTGCGGCGGTCATCGGACGAAAGCCGTAAGCCATCGCTCAGCTCGTGGCCAGCGCTTCGATCGTCAGGTTTCGATTGGTATAAACGCAGATATCGGCGGCGATATCGAGAGAACGGCGGACAATGGTTTCGGCATCGTGGTCGGAGTCGATCAGGGCTCGTGCCGCGGCGAGCGCGTAGTTGCCGCCCGAGCCGATCGCCATCACGCCGGATTCCGGCTCCAGAACGTCTCCGGTCCCGGTCAGCACCAGCGACACGTCCTTGTCGGCGACAAGCATCATGGCTTCCAGCCTCCGCAGATAGCGGTCGGTGCGCCAGTCCTTGGCGAGTTCGACCGCGGCGCGGGTGAGTTGCCCGGGATATTGCTCAAGCTTGCTTTCGAGCCGCTCGAACAGGGTGAACGCATCGGCGGTGGCGCCGGCAAAGCCGCCGATGACGTCGCCTTTGCCGAGCTTCCTGACTTTCTTCGCGTTGGACTTGATGACCGTCTGCCCGATCGAGACCTGGCCGTCGCCGCCGATGACCACTTTGCCGCCCTTGCGAACGGTCAGGATCGTGGTGCCGCGCCATGTCTCCGGCTGTGATGCTTGCATCTGAACCCCTTCATGATCCGCCAGATTTAGGCATTGCGTCGCGGCCTTGCAATCGGCGTTGGATTCCCGGCCACGGCGCAAGTGCATCGGCAAAATTTGCATCATCCCGCAGTAGCGAACAGGTCGTGAGCCTGTTAAAAGAGCCGCGTTCTGCCAGAGCGCGTTCAGCAAGAGCGGTGACCCGATTTTGCGTCCGGCGCGCTCGGATCGTTAAATGGCGCGTGATCCTGTTGTCAAACCGCTTGCAGGCCGGCGGAGGCGGATCATGCACGATGTGAGAGAGTTTTTCATGCGCACGGCGAGCATCAAGCGCAAGACCAAGGAAACGGACATCGAGGTCGCGGTGAACCTCGACGGCTCCGGCGTGTCCGAGGTCGCGACCGGCATCGGCTTTTTCGACCACATGCTGGATCTGCTCGCCCGCCATTCGCGCATCGACATCACGGTCAGGGCCGACGGCGACCTCCACGTCGATTACCATCACACCACGGAAGATGTCGGCATCGCGCTGGGCCAGGCGGTCAAGCAGGCGCTCGGCTCGATGGTCGGCATCAACCGCTATGCAAGCGTCTATATGCCGATGGACGAAACGCTGTCCCGTGTCGTGATCGACATCTCCGGCCGGCCGGTGCTGGTGTTCAAGGTCGGTTTCCCCCGCGACAAGATCGGGGAATTCGACACGGAGCTGGTGCGCGAATGGTTCAATGCGTTTGCGGTCAATGCGGGCGTGACTTTGCACGTGGAGACCCTATATGGCGAGAACAGCCATCATATCGCCGAATCCTGCTTCAAGGGTCTGGCGCGAGCGCTTCGAGCAGCGGTGGCGATCGATCCGCGCGCCGCGAACGAAGTGCCATCAACAAAGGGGCAGCTCGGCGGCTGACCGTGCTGTCGTCGGCGGAGAGTGCAATGTCGGTCTACACAGTCCATGCGCCACCGGCCGACGGGCCAGACGGGCGCGGCGCCACGGATAAGTTCGTATTCGTTCGCGACGGCTTCTCGTTCGGAGCGTTTGCGCTCGGTCCGGTGTGGCTGCTTTACCGGCGGCTATGGCTGGTTCTCGCAGGCTATCTGGTCCTGTCGGCCGCGATGGAGGTCGCGATGACGCTGCTGCGCGTCAGCATGGGGACACGCCTTGCGGTGATGGCCGTGGTCGCCTTGCTGATGGGGCTGGAAGCGGCGAGCTTGCGGCGCTGGACGCTGTCGCGGCAGAAATGGCGTTCACTCGACGTCATCGTCGCGGACGACGAGGAAGCCGCCGAGCGGCGTTTTTTCGATCGCTGGCGAGCGAAAGCGGACTTCGATCCCCTGGCGGTCGATCGCGGCGCGCCGCCGCCGACGCGAGGCGCTGCCGACCAATCCCTTCCGCCCTCGATACCGCGCGGCGACATCGTCGGCCTGTTCCCGCAACCCGGATTTCGGCGGTGACGGCCGCGATCATCGATTATGGCTCCGGTAATCTTCATTCGGCGGCCAAGGCGTTTGAATGCGCGGCGCGGGGTATCGAAGGTTTGCAAGGGATCGTGGTGACGCGCGATCCCGACGTTGTGTTCCGGTCGGATCGCGTGGTGCTGCCCGGTGTCGGCGCGTTCGCCGATTGCCGCCGCGGCCTCGATGCGCTCGACGGCATGGTGCAGGCGCTGACGGAGGTGGTGCGCGACAAGGCGCGCCCGTTTTTAGGGATCTGCGTCGGGATGCAGCTGATGGCGACGCGCGGCAGGGAGCACGTCACGACGGACGGTCTCGACTGGATCGCGGGCGACGTCGAAAAGATTTCCCCGCGTGACGAAAGCCTGAAAATTCCGCATATGGGCTGGAATACGCTCGATCCGGCGCGGGAGCATCCGGTCCTCGAAGGCCTCCCATTAGGACCCAAAGGCCGCCACGCCTATTTCGTACACTCCTATCACCTGAACGCCGCCGACGAGAGCGACGTGCTCGCGCGCGCCGACTACGGTGGTCCGGTGACGGCGATCGTCGGAAAGGACACCGCGATCGGCACTCAATTCCATCCTGAAAAGAGCCAGCGATTCGGTCTGGCTCTGATCGCCAATTTCCTGAAGTGGAAACCGTGATCCTTTTCCCCGCCATCGATCTCAAGAACGGTCAGTGCGTTCGCCTCGAGCAGGGCGACATGGCGCGCGCGACCGTGTTCAATCTCGATCCCGCCGAGCAGGCGCGCGCATTCGCCGCGCAGGGCTTCGAGTATCTTCATATGGTTGATCTCGACGGCGCGTTCGCCGGCAAGCCGGTGAACGCGGATGCGGTGGAACGGGTTCTGCAAACCATCGCTCTGCCGGTGCAGCTCGGCGGCGGCATCCGGGACCTGAAAACGGTTGAAGCCTGGCTCGGCAAGGGCGTTGCGCGCGTCATCATCGGCACGGCCGCGGTGCGCGATCCCGTTCTGGTCAAACAAGCCGCCAGGGCGTTTCCGGGGCGCGTTGCGGTCGGCCTCGATGCGCGCGACGGCAAGGTCGCGGTCGAGGGGTGGGCCGAGACCTCGGAAGTGACCGCGCTCGACATCGCGCGGCGGTTCGAGGATGCCGGCATCGCGGCGATCATCTTCACGGACATCGCCAGGGACGGCTTGCTGAAGGGCCTGAACCTCGACGCCACGATCGCGCTCGCCGATAGCATCTCAATTCCGGTGATCGCCTCGGGTGGCTTCGCCTCCATCGCGGACGTGAAGGCGCTGCTCGAGCC
Organism: Nitrobacter sp. TKz-YC01; assembly: GCF_047824785.1. Classification (GTDB taxonomy): domain Bacteria; phylum Pseudomonadota; class Alphaproteobacteria; order Rhizobiales; family Xanthobacteraceae; genus Nitrobacter. Next base: position 93,279 of record NZ_CP181167.1, read on the forward strand.
GCGCGCGAAGAAACTCGCGGGCGCCATTGCCGGACGCGCGCTTTATGACGGCCGGCTCGATCCCGTTGAGGCGCTGAAGCTGATCCACGCCGCGCGCGCGGCGGCCTGAGAGGATCGGGCGTCGATGTTCAAGGTCCGTGTCATACCCTGCCTTGACGTCAAGGATGGACGGGTCGTCAAGGGCGTCAACTTCGTGAATCTGCGGGATGCCGGCGACCCCGTGGAAGCGGCGATCGCATACGACGCCGCCGGCGCGGACGAGCTGACCTTTCTCGACATCACCGCCACGCACGAGAATCGCGGCATCATGCTGGATGTGGTCCGGCGCACCGCGGAAGCCTGCTTCATGCCGGTGACCGTCGGCGGCGGCGTCCGCACCATCGAGGATATCCGCACCTTGCTGCGCTCGGGCGCGGACAAGGTCTCGATCAACAGCGCGGCGGTGAGCCGGCGCGAGTTCGTCAAGGAGGCCGCGGAAAAGTTCGGCGACCAATGCATCGTGGTCGCCATCGATGCCAAACGGGTCTCAAGAGCCGGTGGGACGGACCGCTGGGAGATCTTCACGCATGGCGGACGTAAATCCACCGGGATCGACGCCATCGAATATGCGCAGGAAGTGGTGGCGCTCGGCGCCGGCGAGATCCTGCTGACCTCGATGGATCGCGACGGCACCCGCCAGGGCTTCGATCTGCCGTTGACCCGGCGGGTGGCCGACAGCGTTCCGGTGCCCGTGATCGCGTCCGGAGGCGTTGGCAATCTCGATCACCTGGTCGACGGAATTCGTGAAGGCCACGCCACGGCGGTGCTTGCGGCATCGATCTTTCATTTCGGGGAATTTACCATTCGCCAAGCCAAGGAGCATATGGTTCGCGCCGGGCTGGCGATGCGGCTCGACCCCTGACTTCCGATCGCAGGGATGCTAGAGTCTGTTTCAACTGCGTTGAATCAGACTCGTCGCTTATCTTTTTGTTTGAGCATGATCTTTTCCGAAAACCGGTTTCCACTTTTCGGGATCATGCTCTAGTTACTCAAGAATTGTCGCGCGCCTGAAAGTACGAGCGGACAGGTAGACGGATTATGCAGCGTTTCACGATCCATGATCTTGCCGCCATCATTGACGCGCGGGCCGCATCCGGGGGCGATGCGTCCTATACGCGAAAGCTGCTCGACAAGGGCTCCGCACATTGCGCCAGGAAGCTCGGTGAGGAAGCCGTCGAGACGGTCATCGCCGCGGTCGAGAACGACCGGCATCACCTGATCGCCGAAGGCGCCGATCTCATGTTTCATTTCCTTGTGCTGTTGAAGGCCAGCGGTGTGAAGCTGGAGGATGTGGAAGCTGTCTTGGCGCAGCGTACGGCGATATCGGGACTTGAAGAAAAGGCCGCGCGCAATCGCGACTAGAGCCTTTCCGCTTCTGATAGAATCAGAAGCGGGCTCTATGATTTTGTTTTGTCGCGTTTTCTTCACGCGAACCGGTGTCCACTTCGCTTGAAAACGCTCTAGAGCATCGGACCCGAAAGTGGGAACCGGTTTCGGGATAAATCCGATGCTCAATCAATTAACTGGAGCGGCGACGCTGATTCCATTTGACCGGCCGCCGCTCTAGTCCCGAGGGTAAGCTTCATGGATTCGCGGGCCGACCAGCAACAGTATAATCCATATCGGGTCTTCCCCCGCGCCGAGTGGGCGAAGCTCCGCCACGATATGCCGATGACGCTGGCCGCGAATGAAATCGCGGCGTTGCGGTCTATGCATGATCGACTCGATCTCAAGGAGGTCGAGGAAATCTATCTGCCGTTGTCCAGGCTGCTGTCGATCTATGTGGCTGCGATGCAGCGTCTCTTTGTTGCTCAGCGGCAGTTTCTCGGCATTCATGATCGAAAGGTGCCGTATATCATCGGCGTGGCCGGGTCGGTCGCAGTTGGAAAGTCAACCACGGCGCGGGTGCTGCAGGCGCTGCTCGCACGATGGTCGCCGCGCCCCAAGGTCGAGCTCGTCACGACTGACGGATTTCTGTTGCCGAACGCGGTGCTCGAACGACGCGGCTTGATGCAGAAGAAGGGTTTTCCGGAAAGCTATGACCTGCCGATGCTGCTGTCGTTTCTCAGTGACATCAAGGCCGGCCGCGCGCCGGTGCGCGCACCGGTATACTCGCATCTCACTTACGACATCGTCCCCGATAGCTGGACCGAAGTCAGTCATCCCGACATTCTGATCGTGGAAGGCGTCAACGTTCTGCAAACCGGGCCGTTGCCGCGCGACGGCAGGGCCATTCCGGTCGTCTCCGACTTCTTCGACTTCTCCGTCTATCTCGATGCCGAGGAGCCGGTGCTGCGCGACTGGTACGTGACCCGCTTCCTCGCTTTGCGGGATTCCGCCTTTCAGGATCCGCGATCCTATTTCAACCGCTACGCGCTGCTGTCGGACGACGAGGCGATCGCGACTGCGATCGCCATCTGGGAGCGCACCAACCGTGCCAACCTGGAGGACAACATTCTGCCGACACGGCCTCGTGCGAACCTGATCCTCAAGAAGGGAGCCGACCACGTCGTCGAGCGGGTCGCGTTGCGGCGGCTTTAAAGTCTGCTTCAACTGCGTTGAATCAGACTCGTCACTTATCTTTTTGTTTGAGCATGATCTGTCCAAAAACCTGTTTCCACTTTTCGGAATCATGCTCTGGAGGTTTCTGTCATCTCAGGCCGGGACATGCCTGGCGGCCGTCAATCCCGCAAGCGCGTCGGCCAACCTCTCGCGATCGAGCGGCTTGACGAGAAAGCCATCCATGCCCGCCTCGAGGCAGGCATGACGATCGTCGATCAGCGCGTTGGCGGTCAGCGCAAGGATGGTCGTGCGGCTGCGGGACAGGGCGGCTTCCCGCTTGCGAATTTTCCTGGTGGCTTCGATGCCATCGAGATTCGGCATCTGGACGTCCATCAGAACGAGATCGTAGGGCGCGCCCGCAACAAGCGCCGCGTCCCACGATTTGAGCGCCTCCTCTCCGTTTGTGGCCACGGTCACGGCATGTCCGAGACGGGTCAGGAGCGAGCGCGTTAATAGCGCGTTGATCTCGTTGTCCTCGGCGATGAGAATCGAAAGGCCGGGTGCGGAGGTCGTGGCAGGTGTCCTGGATGTCTCAGGCCTGTCGGAAACAGGCTGGCCGCCGGCGGTGCAAAGCGAGGTCGGATCGTCGGCCGGCGCGGACAATCGCGCGGCGATCGACGCGGTTCGCAAAGGCTTGACGAGATAGCCCGTAAAGGCGGCGGCGCCGGCGGCCTGAAGGTCGTGCCTTGTCGATGGCGTGACCATGACGATCCGCCGCTTCGCATGCTGGCGGGCCGCGTGACCGAACCGCCAGATCTCATCGCCGCCCATCGCATGGTCGACAACAACGGCGTGCCACGCGCGCTCCGGAAGCAGGGCGCGAGCCGCCGCGAGGTCCGATGTGGTGCAGGTCTCGGCTCCCCATCGCTCCAGGCGCCGGGCGAGCAGTGATGTCCCGATGGTCCGGGGCGCCACCAGCATGACCGGGCGTCCTGTCAGATCCGGGGCGACGAAGCGTTTGCGCTCCTGCGTGCTATCGTGAGCAGGAAGAGGGAGTGAAACTTCGAATGTCGAACCGGCGTCCAGTTTACTCCGCAGCGTGATGCGTCCGCCCATCCGTTTGACGATGCGATCGCTGATGCTCAACCCCAGCCCCGATCCGCCGTAGCTCCGCGCGATCTGGTCGTCGGCCTGCTCGAAATCACGGAAAATCCGGGCTTGCGCATCCGGCGCGATGCCAATTCCCGTGTCACGGACCAAGAAGCAGATGTCATCCTGCCGGATGCCGGGGACGACGATCAGCGCAACGCCGCCGGACGGGGTAAATTTGATGGCGTTGCCTGCGAGATTGAGCAGCACCTGACGCAAGCGGGCGGCGTCTCCGGTCACTTCGGCTGGCAGCGTTTCATCGACATAGGAGGCGATTTCGAGCTGTCTGGCCTGAGCGCGCGGCGCCAGCAGTTCGGTGATGTCCTCGATCAGGTCGGACAGAACGAAGGGGCGGCATTCGAGGTCGATCTTTCCGGCCTCGATCCTGGAATGATCGAGCAGGTCCTCGATCAGCGATAACAAGGCATCGCCGGATGCCTTCACCGCCTTGACATAGGTCGTTTGTTCGGGCGTGAGCGAGGTTTCCAGCAGCAACCCGCTCATGCCGATGATGCCGTTGAGCGGGGTGCGAAACTCGTGCGACGTCATCGCGAGGAAACGCGATTTAGCCTGGCTCGCCGCATCCGCGTGATCCCGCGCTTCGCCGAGCGCGCGCTCGGTTTCGGTTCGCTCGGTGACATCGCGGCCGACGCATTGCAGCTCCGCCGGATGGTTGGCGTCGATCCGCATCAAGGCTTCGCGCCATGCGATCCAGCGCGGACCCTGTGCAGTTTCGACACGCTGGTCGTAAATGCGCGTGCCGTTCGATTCGATCACGCTCTCGCCTTGCTCGAGAACGGCAAGCGCGAACCGGCTGCCAAGCAGTTCCGTTCGCGATCGCCGGGCCAGGATGCAATAGGCCTCGTTCACCGAGGTGATGACGCCGCTTCCGTCGCGCAGCACGATCAGATCGCTCTGGGATTCGAAAAGACAGCGCGCGCGCTCTTCCGCTTCCTTCAGCTCCCAGTTGCGGTCAGCGAGCGCTTCATTATGGAGGGCAATCTTGTGCATCTTCTTGCGCATCCGGCGCAAACGCATGCTCAGGACAGCCAGCGCGACACAGGCGAGCGCGAACAGGAAGCTGATGCCGATTGCGAAGGCGTGAGGGTCGTAGTCGGCGCTTCGGCTTCCGGCAATAAAGCCATAGGCGCCGCCGAACGCGATCGAGAAAGTCATGAAGGTGCGAAAGGCGGCGTGGAGCCGGGGATGCCGCCGGATCAGCCTGCGCGCGCGCAGGCGTGCCTTCGTCCAGAATAATCGCGCGGTCATCGATCTCTCCGCACATCCTTGCAACGTCCGGTGGAGGCGGGGTGCCGCCAACGAAAGCGCGCGGTAGATGCACGCTCTCAGCATGACGGCATGGCGTTGCGAAGTGCTTGAGAGCCGGGCCGGAAAGCGGCCGGATGAGAACACGGTAAACGAGGTGTTACCGAGACATCAACGCCATGATGTCATGCGGCGCGTTTGATATCGTCGGCGAGCGCGCGATAGGACAGGGCTTCGGCGAAGTGCAGCCGGCCGATCCTGTCAGCGCCATCGAGGTCCGCGAGCGTGCGGGCGACCCGCAACACCCTGTGATAGCCGCGCGCCGACAATCGCATGCTTTCCGCTGCGTCATGGAGCAGCTTCAGCCCTTGCGCATCCGGCTGCGCGATGGCTTCCAGCGCGGCCGCCGGAGCTTCGGCGTTGGTCCGGACATTCGACAGTCCAAGCGCGGCATAGCGCGCCGTCTGAATGTCGCGTGCTACGGCGACACGCGCGCCGACGTCCGCCGAGCCTTCCGACGAAGGCGGCAGAATGAGATCGGAGGCGGTCACGGCCGGCACTTCGATGCGCAGATCGATCTGGTCCAGCAGAGGTCCGGAGATGCGCATCTGATAATCAGCGGTGCATCGATCGATGCGGCCGCGCTTGCAGGCGTAGCCGGGCTCGAAGGCGTGGCCGCAGCGGCATGGATTCATCGCCGCCACCAGCATGAAGCGCGCGGGGTAGGTCACGCGATGATTGGCGCGGGACACCGCGATCTCGCCGTTTTCAAGCGGCTGCCGGAGCGAATCCAGTACGCGCGGGTCGAACTCCGGCAACTCGTCGAGAAACAGCACGCCGTTATGCGCCAGCGAGATTTCACCGGGCCTGGCGCGGGTGCCGCCGCCGGTCAGCGCGGCCATGCTGGCGGAATGATGCGGGGCGCGAAACGGACGCTGCGAGGTAAGCGCTCCGCCGTCAATTTCACCAGCCACGGACGCGATCATCGACAATTCCAGCAGTTCGGCCGGCGACAGCGGTGGGAGAATCGAAGGCAGGCGCGCCGCGAGCATTGATTTGCCGCTGCCGGGAGAGCCGACCATCAGCAGGTGATGTCCGCCGGCGGCCGCGATCTCTAGCGCGCGCTTGGCGCTCTCCTGCCCCTTGATGTCGCGAAGGTCGAGAGCGCTGCCCTGGGTTTCACGAATGCGGGGCTGCGGCCGGGACAGAACCTGGGTTCCCTTGAAATGATTTGCGATCTGAATGAGCGAGCTGGCGGCGATGATCTGGATGTCGGGGCTCGCCCAGGCCGCTTCCGCGCCGCAGGCCGAGGGGCAAATCAGCCCCTCCTCGCGCGCATTGGCGCCGATCGCAGCGGGAAGAACCCCGGCCACGGCGGCGATCGAGCCGTCGAGGCCGAGTTCGCCCAGCACCGTGAACCCCGCCAATGCGTCCGAGGGAATGGCCCCGATCGCCGCCATCAGGCCGAGCGCAATCGGCAGATCGTAGTGACTGCCTTCCTTGAAAGCTGAAAGGCGATTTTCTCTGACTCTCTGAATTTTGCTGAAATTTGATATTCTGGATGTAATTCAGGTATTTAACTGCATCCGGCGCTTACCCGAAAATGCTTCTGTTTCCCCGCTGATGGTGAGTATATGGTGAGCTAAACCTTCAAGGCAGCCACTGCTGATGCCAAAACTCACCAAGACCGAAGTGGAGAAAGCGCCGCCGCGCGAGAAGCAATACACACTGTGGTGCAGCGAACTGCGCGGCTTCGGCGTTTATATCCATCCGACTGGCCGGCGGACCTATTTCGTCGATTACCGCACCGGTGATGGCGCGCGCCGGCGGATGACGATAGGCCGGCACGGCGCCATCACGACCGACCAGGCCCGCAAGCTCGCCATCGAAACGATGGGGGGCATCGTCCTGCAAAAAGGAGACCCGCTGCTCGAACGCAAGACACGCCGCAGCTCGCTGACGATCGCCGAACTCTGCGATCAGTACGTGGCGGCCGTAGAGCGCGGCTTGATCATCGGCAGGGCCGGGCAGCCCAAGCGGTCTACTACGCTGAGCACCGACCGGGGCCGCATCGTGCGGCACATCAAACCGCTGCTTGGGAAAAGGCTGGTAATCGATCTCGACCGATCCGAGGTCATACGTTTCATGCGTGACGTGCATTCCGGCAAGACGGCAGTTCGCAACCGTTCCGGCAAAAACGGCGCGCGCGTCATGGTCACTGGCGGACCCGGCACGGCCGCGAGAACGACCGGCCTGCTCGGTGGCATTCTCACCTATGCGGTAGACGAAGGAATCATCGAGAACAATCCGGCGCGCGGCGTCAAAAGGCCGGCCGATCGTCAACGCGACCGTCGTCTTACCCGCGATGAATACCGCAGGCTTGGCGAAGCGTTGACCGGAGAGCTTGCCGAACTTGATGCGCGACAGGCGGTCACCGGCGTGTGGCTGCTCGCTCTGACGGGCTGCCGGCTTGGTGAGATCGTTATGCTGCGGTGGAGCGAAGTGGATGCTGCGAGCGGATGCCTGCGATTGACCGACAGCAAGACCGGACCGTCAACACGCCCGGCCGGACATGCGGCGTTTGACATCCTGAACGACGCGCTGCGTGTGGACGGCAACCCTTATGTGCTGCCAGCCATGCGGAGCGCGCTCTACTACCGAGGGCTTGCCGGATACATCACGCGGTTGATGAAGCGAGCCGAGCTCGAAGGTGTCACGGCACATACCCTGCGACATTCATTTGCATCTGTTGCGGGTGATCTCGGTTATTCCGATAGCACCATCGGTGCGGTGCTGGGACATTCGAGCAGCACTATGACAAGCCGTTATGTGCATCGTCTGGATACGGTGCTGGTCGCTGCTGCAAACAAAATTGCCGGCGAGGTGTGGCGGCAGATGACGGGCGAGAGCGGGAAGGTGGTGAATATTAGGGGTGGTTAGGGCTTCTTAATGAACCCGCTCTTCATCAATGTGCCGTAGGAAATCCGAGGCTGGCCGTCGTTTTGGTCGAACCACACACTCATGTCGGGCCTATGCTGTTTCAAGTAAGCTTCTGCTTCCTTGATTAGCCGGTCTCTTTTGGCTGGGTTCTTAAACGAACCAACGATTGGCGCGATGTAGACCTCGGTAAACCTATCGAGCGAGAATGGCTCGGGCGACGGAAATTTTTCTTCCAGTGTCGCAACGATCTCGGCATTCATCGACCGGTTATTATTTGCAGCGGCAGCCTCAATGCGATCCTTTAGATCAGCCGGGAGCCTCAGCTTGAACTGAGGGTCTGTCTGTTTCGGCGTCGCCATTTCTATCCCCATATTTACCGGATATTGCTTTATGGACCAAAAAGGTCCTTGACGCCACACGGACCTATCTGGTACCTACGGACCTATTAGGTTCATAGTTAACGGGTTCTGCGATGCAGCAGCAATTGAAAATCCGCATACCCCCCGACGCCAAAGCCTTCATTGAGGCTCAAGCCCGGGAGAACTCCAGTTTGTTGATTTCCACTGAGAGTTGACCCGGGAAGCTGAGGTTTTTCCATCGAGATTTGACCCATGTTGGAACCTTTTCCCCGCGATGAGAGCGGGAGAGAACGGAGTGATCAGCATGGAGTTATTGAGCGTCATCCGGCGCTGGCGCCATCGGGACCATTTCTCGATCCGGGAGATCTCGCGGCGCACAGGTCTGTCGAGGAACACGGTCCGCAAGTATCTGCGCGCGGACAGCGTGGAGCCCCGGTTCAACGTCCCCGAGCGCGCAAGCAAGCTCGATCCTTACGCCGACAAGCTATCCCACATGCTCCGGCTGGAGGCGGGCAGATCCCGCAAGCAGAAGCGGACGATCCGGCAGTTGCACGCCGATCTGGTCGCGCTCGGGTATGAAGGCTCCTACAACCGCGTGGCGGCGTTCGCACGCGAGTGGAAGGCCGCCCGGCAGAGGGAGCAGCAGACCAGCAGTCGCGGCGCCTACGTGCCCCTGGCGTTCCAGCCAGGCGAGGCCTTCCAGTTCGACTGGTCGGAGGACTGGGCGATCATCGGCGGTGAGCGGACCAAGCTGCAGGTCGCCCACTTCAAGCTCTCCTGCAGCCGCGCCTTCATCCTGCGGGCCTATCCGCAGCAAACCCACGAGATGCTGTTCGACGCCCACAACCATGCCTTCCGGGTCTTCGGCGGCGTTCCGCAGCGGGGCATCTACGACAACATGCGCACCGCCGTCGACAAGGTCGGTCGGGGCAAGCAGCGCCAGGTCAACGCCCGCTTCTCGGCGATGGTCAGCCACTTCATGTTCGAGGCCGAGTTCTGCAATCCCGCATCAGGCTGGGAGAAAGGCCAGATCGAGAAGAACGTTCAGGACGCCAGGCATCGGCTCTGGCAGCCCATGCCGAACTTTGCATCGTTGGCGGCGCTCAACGACTGGCTTGAGAGACGATGCCGGGAGCTCTGGACCGAGATTCCGCATGGCGTCCGGCCCGGCTCCATCGCCGACGCATGGGCTGAAGAAGCCCCGCGCCTGATGGAGATGACCCGGCCCTTCGACGGCTTCGTCGAATACGTCAAGCGCGTCTCGCCGACCTGCCTCGTTCATCTGGAACGCAATCGCTACAGCGCGCCAGCTTCCTTCGCCAACCGGCCCGTCAGCCTGCGCGTCTATCCCGAGCGGATCGCCGTCGTCGCAGAGGGGCGGGTCATCTGCGAGCATCGACGCGTCTTCGCCCGCTCCCATAACCGTCAGAGCACGACGGTCTACGACTGGCGGCATTACCTCGCCGTCCTGCAGCGCAAGCCGGGAGCCCTGCGCAACGGCGCCCCCTTCGCCGAACTGCCGCCTGCGTTCCGCTCCCTGCAACAGCGCCTGCTCAAGACGCCCGGCGGCGATCGGGAGATGGTCGAGATCCTGGCCCTGGTCCTGCAGCATGACGAGCAGGCCGTGCTCGCCGCCGTCGAACTGGCCATCGAGGCGGGCGCGCCCACCAAGACCCATATCCTGAACCTGCTGCACCGCCTGGTGGACGGCAAACCGCTCGACCCGCCTGCCGTTCCGGCGCCCAAGGCCCTGACGCTGACGAGCGAGCCGCAGGCCGACGTCGAGCGATATGACGCCCTGCGTCAGACTGGGGAGGCGCGCCATGCGTCATAATCCCGCCAGCGGCGCCGTCGTCATCATGTTGCGCAGCCTCAAGATGCACGGCATGGCCCAGGCCGTCGCCGAGCTGACCGAGCAAGGCTCTCCCGCCTTCGAGGCGGCGCTGCCGGTCCTGTTGCAACTCCTCAAGGCGGAGACGGCTGACAGGGAGGTTCGCTCAACGGCTTACCAGCTCAAGGCGGCGCGCTTCCCAACCTACCGCGACCTGACCGGCTTCGACTTCGCCAGCAGCGAGGTCAACGAGGCGCTCGTGCGCCAGCTGCATCGCTGCGAGTTCCTCGAAGACGCTCACAACGTCGTCCTCGTGGGCGGCCCCGGTACAGGCAAGACGCATATCGCCACCGCGCTCGGCGTGCAGGCCATTGAGCATCATCGTAAGCGCGTCCGGTTCTTCTCCACCATCGAGCTCGTCAACGCCCTCGAACAGGAGAAGCTTCAGGGCAAGGCCGGGCAGATCGCAGCGCGCCTCTGCCACTCCGATCTCGTCATCCTGGACGAACTCGGCTACCTGCCGTTCAGCGCCTCGGGCGGCGCCTTGCTCTTCCACCTGCTGAGCAAGCTCTACGAGCGGACGAGCGTGGTCATCACGACCAATCTGAGCTTCGGCGAATGGGCCAGCGTCTTCGGCGACGCCAAGATGACCGCCGCTCTCCTCGACCGGCTCACCCACCGATGCCACATCGTCGAGACAGGAAACGACAGCTTCCGCTTCAAGACCAGTTCCGCGAAACCGCCAAAACCCGCAAAGGAGAAAGCGCGCAACTTGACGACAACCTGACCCAGAACACATCATCAAGGCGGGTCACTTCTCGGTGGAAATCCCGGGTCAACTCTCAGTGGAAATCAACAATCCTGACCATCGTGATCCAGCCGCCGCGCGATGCCGACCGGCTCAAATCCAATCCGCTTGGAATCTACGTGAATGCGATTTCGTGGTCGCGGGAGATGGGCCAATGAGCAAGGCTTTCCGCAAACCCGCATTCGCCGCCGTCATCCTGTCGGCGACCGCGCTGGCCGGCTGCGCAACCTACAAGCCGCCGCAAATCAGCTACGACGCCAACGTGCCGCCGTTGCCGGCGATCCCCGCGGCCGTCACCGACGACCGGCCGCGGCCGCTGCATATCCCGCCCGCCTGGACCGTCGCGCGTGGCGGCCAGACCGCCAGCACGGCGACGGGCCGTGTCGAGAGCGCCAACGCCGCCGCCCGCGTGCAGCCACGCCGCGAAGGCTACTACAACGCCATCCAGATTTATCCGTGGTCGGAAGGCGCGCTCTATCAGGTCTATGCCGCGCCCGGCCAGATCACCGACATTGCGCTTGAACCGGGCGAGAGCCTGACCGGCGCGGGGCCGATTGCGGCCGGCGACACCGCACGATGGGTCATCGGCGACACCGAGAGCGGCAGCGGCACGACCCGCCGCGTCCATATCCTTGTGAAGCCGACCCGGCCGGACCTCACGACCAATCTTGTCGTGACCACAGACCGCCGCACCTACATGCTCGAGCTGCGATCCGGGCAGAAGCCCTATATGCCCGCCGTGGCCTGGGCCTATCCGCAGCCGCCAGCCGGACAGCGGCAGGCCGTGCCGGCAGCGCCCGTCATTCCGACCGTCGCCGCGCGCAACTATCGCTATGGCCTGACCGGCGACAATCCGCCGTGGAAGCCCATCGCCGTCTATGACGATGGCAGGCGAGTCTATGTCGAGTTTCCGGCCGGCATCGTCCAGGGCGAAATGCCGCCGATGTTCGTCATCGGCCCGGATGGCGAAGCGCAGATCGCCAACAGCCGCATCTATCGAAACATCCTGATCGTGGACCGCCTGTTCGGCGCGGCCGAGCTGCGCCTTGGCGGTGGCAAGAGCCAGCAGACCGTCAGGATTGTCCGCACGGACGGGAGGCCATCATGAGCGAGAATGAAACGAACGCCGCACCGATGCGGCTTCGCGCGGAAGCCCCGCGCGTCACCCGTCTGTCGCGCAAGATGATCGCCAGCGTCGGCGCTGTCGCGCTCGTCGGAATCGGCGGCGTATTGATCTACGCGCTCCAGACCCGCGACGGCGGCAAGGGCGGCGAAGAACTTTATTCAACCAGCAACCGGCAAACCGCCGATGGGCTTGCCGGATTGCCGAAGGACTATACCGGCCCGATCCTGGGGCCGCCGCTGCCGGGCGACCTTGGCCGCCCGATCCTCGACGCGCAGAACAGGGGCCAGCCTGTCGTGCCGCCGACAATCACCACGCCGGCCGTGGATCGAGCCGAGGAACGCAGGCTCGCCGAGGAAGAAGCCGCGCGCACCAGCCGCGTGTTCTTCCAGACCGAGGCGCGCACAGGCAGCCCGGCCGCGATGCCGGGCGGCGCGACCACACCAGGGCTTCCCGGCCTCGACCTTACCGGCCTGACAGGGCAGCCCGGCCAGCAGACCGCGCAGGACAAGCAGCTTGCTTTCCTCAATGCACCCGTCGATCGCCGCACCACATCGACGGATCGCGTCATGGCTCCGGCATCGCCCTTCGTGCTCCAGGCTGGGGCCGTGATCCCGGCCGCGCTCATCACCGGCATCCGTTCCGATCTTCCGGGGCAGATCACCGCCCAGGTGACGGAGCCGATCTATGACAGCCCGACCGGCCGCATCCTGCTCGTGCCGCAGGGGACGCGGATTATCGGCCAGTATGACAACGCCGTGCAGTTCGGCCAGCGCCGCGTGCTGCTCGTCTGGAATCGCCTCATCATGCCGAACGGCCGCTCTATCGTGCTGGAGCGGCAACCCGGCGCGGACAGCCAGGGCTATGCAGGGCTTGAGGATGGCGTCGATTATCATTGGTGGGATTTGGCGAAGGCCGCCGGCCTCTCGACGCTGCTTTCGGTCGGAGCCGAACTTGCCGTTGACGACGACGACCGACTGTTGCGCGCCATCCGTAACGGGGGCCAGGACACCATCAACGACGCCGGCCAGCAGATCATCCGCCGCCAGCTCAACGTCGCGCCGACACTGACCATTCGGCCGGGCTTTCCCGTCCGCGTCATCGTCACCCGCGATCTTGTGCTCGAACCCTACAGGAGTTGACCATGACCAAGCTGAAACTCGGCGCGCTCGCCGACGACAAGCCCGTCAAGGTGTCGCGGGAGTTGCCCGCAACGCTCTTTCGCGATTTGCAGCTTTACGGGCGCTTGCTGGCAGAGGCGGGACAGCCGCCAATCGAACCGGAAAAGCTCATTGTGCCGATGCTGGAACGCTTCCTCGCGACGGATCGAGAGTTTCAGAAAGCCCGCCGCGCGGCCGGCTGACCCGCTGGCGGCACCCGACAGCAGGGGTGCCGCCAGCACCACAGCGCGAATGCGGCACGCTACAGGCCGCCGACACCCCTCCATGCTTCGCCTAATTCCGAGGCTTCCACCCGCCCGGAATCCCACAGCGAACCACGGAGGATTCCATGCGCGCAAAGCATCACCGCACCATGAGGGGCCGCCCGCGACAGCCCGCCCCGAAGACGCTCCCCGATGATCTTTTTGATTACGAAGACGGTCCTGATCCAGCGAGCCGGACGCGGCGCGACGACACGCCGCTTCTCGGCCCGGATGGACAGAGGATGCGCGTCACCGACGATTGGCCCGACTACGTTCCCATCACAGAGGCCGAAATCCAGGTGTTCGAGCGTTGGTTCGGGGATGTGTTCGACGAGTTGCTAAGTCCGAAAAGATCACAAGAGGGCTTGCTTATCTTATCAGAAATTGATAAGAATAAGCCATGAGCGAGGATCGTGATCCGAACCTCGACACGCTTCTGGACCTCGACGGCCAGGTCCTCGTTGTCGATCCCGAAGGCGGCCATTGGGTGAAATTCGTTGTCACCCGCGTTCCGGCATCGCCGGAGAAGCCGCACGGCCTCGATTACTCGCTCACGCTTCATGGGCCTTCGGGCGAACGGCTGGTTGGCTTCGACAACGCCCATCCGGTCGGCCGAGGCAGGCGCGGCGAACCGCTGGACCATCGGCATCGTCTCCAGACCGTGAAGCCTTACGCCTACGAGGATGCGGCCACATTGCTGGCCGACTTCTGGCAGGCGGTGGACGCGGTGTTGAAGGAGCGAGGCGTGATATGACGACATTGAAAGTCGGGATTGCCGACTACGAAGAAATGAAAGCCCGCACGATGCGGATTGCCAAGGGCGAGGAAAGGCCCGCGCCGGGCGATCCGAAGGTGTGGTTCACCTCGACAGAATCCTTCGCCAAGGTGCTGTCGGCCGGGAACCGCGAATTGCTTCGCGTCATTGCCGAGAAGGCCCCGGCCTCGCTGGAGGAACTGTCCGAAATCACCGGCCGGGCCATATCCAACCTGTCGCGCACCATGAAGACGATGGAGAGCTACGGTCTGATCCGCTTGGAGAAGGGCCAGGGTCGTCGTCTCGCGCCCAAGGTCGTCCATGACCGTGTGGAATTGGCGTTGCCCCTGATCGACCGCGCCAAGCCGAAGAAGGCTATGGGAGGCCGCCCGTGAACATTCATACCCCTACCGTCACCACTACCCGCGCGGCGCTCTATCTTCGCGTCTCGACGGCCCGTCAGGCGGAGCATGACGTGTCGATTCCCGACCAGCGGAGGCAGGGCGAAGCCTATTGCGAGACGCGCGGCTAGCCGGACTCAAGGCTTTGCGGGATCAAGCCGCCGCCGACGCAGAGCGCACGCAGCTCGCGCTCGATAGCTCAGGCGATCAGGGCGTCAGCCCCGACATGCTCAAGGGGTTCGCCCGCAAGGCTCGTGAACGGATACGGCTGGATGATGGCGGCTATCGCCGCGACCACCTGCGCGCCCTGGCGCAGCGCGTCGAGGTTGCCGACGACGAGGTTCGCATCATGGGATCGAAGTCGGGATTGCTGCGAACGCTGGTCGCCGCTTCGAGCGTAGAAACGGCGGCGTTCGGCGTTCATAGTTCTGTACTGAAATGGCGCACCCGACACGATTCGAACGTGTGACCTTTGCCTTCGGAGGGCAACGCTCTATCCAGCTGAGCTACGGGTGCAAGGGTACCCCATTTAGCCGATTGAAGTGACGCCGGCAACGGCCAGCAGGCCGGTTCTGAGCTTAAAACGTTCTATTAGAGGTTGCGTGCCCCCTCAGACAAAGGTCACACGTTCGAATCGTGTCGGGTACGCCAAATGCCGCCGATTACGGAGAGCTTTCGATCAGCGCGCGATAGGACGGCGTGATCCGGTAGGCCACCTTGATCGTCGCCGCATCGCCGGGCTGGCCATAAATGGCCTCGAGCTGCTCGATCGTCTCGATGGCGGTCACCACAATTTCATCTCCTTGCGTCGGCGCTTTCCGCCGTGGATGGGCCCGGACGGGTTATCATCCTATACAGCTAGAGCGTATCCTGTGATTGATGAATCGATTGTGATGTGACGTCTGGGCTCTGTGCTGATTCGACATCCGCCTTGCAGGAGGTGAAGATGGGAAAGGCATTGAGCGGGGATCTTCGGTCGCGTGTCGTGAAGGCGTCGGACGAGGGCATGTCGGCGCGGCAGGCCGCGGCCCGGTTCGGGGTTGGGATATCGAGCGCGATCCGATGGATTGCGCGGGCAAAGATCGGCGAGTTGATGCCCCGCCCGCAAGGTCGTCGCCGTGCTTCCAGTCTCGATGTGCATGAAGCCTTCATCGTGGGGCTGATCGAGGAGCGCAAGGACATCACGCTGAACGAGATGGTGGAGCGGCTTGCCATCGAGCAGTCTATGAAAATCAGCCGAAGCGCCTTGAGCGCCTGGTTTCGCGGGCACGGCTGGACGTTCAAAAAAGGTCCGCACATGCACTGGAGCAGGACCGCCCCGACATTCTGAGGCGTCGGCAGGCCCGGTTCGAGGGTCAGCTCGATCTCGACCCGGCGAAGCTCGTCTTCATTGATGAGACCGGCCTCTCCACGAAGATGACGCGCCTGCGCGGACGAGCGCCGCTCGGTGGGCGTTGCCGGGCCGGCGTGCCGCATGGGCACTGGAAAACCACCACCTTCACCGGCGCGCTGCGGCTGGGGAGCAACTTTCAAAGGCCATGATGAGCAATCACCCATGCGTCTATGGGTCGACTTTAGTTCGTTGTTGATCGAAGGATGTGGACGAAAGGCTGGGGGACCAGGCTACCGTGGCTTAGGCGGGGTAGCGCGCCGGCGTCCCTGTCAGCTGCGTCACGGATCGTCACCAATTAACGTTCACTTTCTCAGTCACTATAGCATATTTAGGTAGCGTATGTGAACATTAAGTTCACAAAATCGAGTTGCCGCCTTATTTTAATGTTCATTTTCACGTACGATACTATCTGTAAAGTATGCATATGTGAACATTAGGAATGACAGATGCAGCCCGTTTCACCGCTGCCGATCCCCGCCCGCCGGGCCCTGCGCAAGCTGGGGCAGGACCTGCGCGACGCCCGTCGCCGACGGAGAATACCTATGGCGCTGCTGGCGGAGCGCGCCCGCATCAGCCGCACGACCCTGACGAAGGTCGAAAAGGGCGACGAATCCGTGGCTCTCGGTATCTATGCGGCGGTGCTGTACGCCCTCGGGCTTGTGGATCGCCTGGCTGTGCTTGCCGACGCAACCGAGGATGCGATAGGCCGCGCGATCGACGAACGTAGTCTGCCGAAACGCGTACGCCTGCCGCGCAGCGGCGCGGCCCGTAAAACTGAGGGCCAGCCAGCCGGCGGAGACAGGCATGACTGACCGCCAAGTCCATGTCTACGCCGATCTCAACGGTGCGACGCATGTCGTCGGCCAGCTCTATGCGCACCATAACAAGGGCAAGGAGACGGCGAGCTTTGAATACGAGGCCGCGTGGCTCGAAAACCCGCAGCGCTTCTCGCTCGAACCAGCGCTCAGTCTCGGCCTGGGGCAGTACGACACGCCCCGCAGCCTGCTCGGTGCGATCGGCGATTCCGCGCCGGATCGCTGGGGGCGGACTCTGATGAAGCGTGCCGAGGCCCACAGGGCCGGAGCGGAGAAGACGAAGCCCCGCACGCTGTACGAGGTCGACTATCTACTCCGTGTCAACGACGAGACGCGCCAGGGCGCTTTGCGCTTTGCAGACAAACCTGGTGGGCCGTTTCTGGCGCATGACGGCGCTCCTGTCCCCCCGCTCATTAACCTTCCCAAACTCCTCTCCGCGGCTGACGCGCTACTGGCTGACGCCGAAACAGCGGCAGAATTGAAGCTGCTGCTGGCTCCCGGCTCCTCACTCGGGGGTGCGCGCCCCAAGGCTTCTGTCCGCGAGAAGGACGGGCAACTCGCGATCGCCAAGTTTCCGAAGAAGGACGACGAGTACGCCGCCGTCGAATGGGAGTTCGTGGCGCTGGACCTCGCAAAGCGCGCCGGCATTAATGTCCCTGCTTTCAGGATAGAGAGGATCGTTGGTCGCGCCGTCCTTATCCTCGATCGCTTCGACCGCGCCAGCGGCACGCGCATCCCGTTCCTCTCCGCGATGAGCATGATCGGCGCCAGCGACAACGAATCCCACAGCTACCTCGAATTGATGGACGCGCTGCGCCAATACGGCGCCGCGCCAGCGACGGACGGTCCCGAACTCTGGCGCCGCATCGTGTTCAGCATCCTGATCTCCAACACTGACGACCATTTGCGCAATCACGGTTTTCTCTATGAGGGGCAGAAAGGCTGGCGCCTTTCGCCCGTCTACGATGTCAACCCGACGCCTGTGGAAGTCAAAGAGCGCGTCCTGACGACGGCGATTAGTGAGAATGACGGCATGGCGTCGCTCGATCTCGCCCTGTCGGTGGCAAGAGAATTCGGGCTGAAGGCAACGGAAGCCCGGCAGGTCGCCGCCGAGGTCGGCACCGCCGTCGCCACATGGCGTGCCGCTGCCAAGGCTGCCAACATCGGGAAAGCCGAGATCGACCGCATGGCCTCGGCCTTCGATCATGACGATCTGCAGCGGGCGCTGCCTAGCTGAATGCTCTGCACGTCAGCCGGCAAAGACCGGCAATCGGGCCCGGTCTCGCCGTGCTAAAGTCGAGCGCTTGAGACACCGCCGCATTCGGGACAATCCGCATCTGTAAGCCGCGCTGACAGCGACATGTATACTTGCATCATGGGATTGAAGTTGGAGCCTTTACGAACGTGGATATCAGGTGCGGCCTCATGAAGATTTTCGCAGAGCGGTCGCCGGCAGCGACCGCTGCCTGTTCAACCCACGCATCGATCATATCGGCCACGGTGTTTTCATCCATGAGGGCATAGGGGGCTAAGCGTCCTTCGGCAGCGCCGAACGCACTCTGGCGATGAAAACGTGGAACTCTGCCATGAAATTGCGGAGGAACGCGGCGGTTCCGTCATTGGTGACTTCGCCATCCTCACTGATCAAGCCCGGCTTAAACTGGATATAGGCTTCTGGCGCATTCATTTGCGGAGAGTTACAAAAACTGAGAACGCTCCGCAAATTTTGCTGAGCGACGGCGGTGCCGATGGAGCCTGGCGATGTGCCGATGACCGCCGACGGTTTCCGTGTGAAGGAATTGGTGCCATAGGGCCGGCTTGCCCAGTCAATCGCATTCTTTAGTCCGCCTGGTATCGAGCGATTGTATTCTGGCGTGACAAAAAGCACAGCATCGACGGCGGCGATGGCGTCCTTGAATGCCTTGGCAGCCGGAGGATAATCGGCGTCGTAATCATAACTATAGAGCGGCAGTTCCGCGAAGGAAATCTCCGACATCACAAGCTCTGGAGGGGCCATACGCACCAGAGCTCCGGCGAGTTTGCGGTTGATTGATTCTTTGGCAAGACTGCCGATGAGATAGCCGACCTTATGCATCGTCATGGCATACTCCTGCTGCAAAAAAATCCTGGTTATGGATTGTCATCTCGATTCTGCTGCAGGGGGAGGCTGGGCAGTTAGACAAGCCCCCCGCAAAGGTTTGCCGCGGGCCGTATCACTGCGACCTGTCGGTACAAGTGCATAATTCATAGGCGGCCCCGAACAGCAACACCGTGCGGAGGTCATGTCTTTTTATAAGTATCTAGGTCGATGCCCGAGCGACCCGGAGCCAGAATATTGTTCGGATCCAACGCGCGTTTGATGGCGTGTTCCACGTCCCGCTTGACCGAGCCGTAGCTCTGCGCGACACGCTGCTGGAAGCGAGTGTTCACGCGGTAAACCGCGTAGCCTTCCTTCTCGAACTCGTCCAACAACTCGTTGAAGCAGGCGTCGGCCCGCTTGGTTTCCTCCGCATCCGTGCGATCGAAAAGCATGTCGATAACGTGATGCATATCGCGCGGACCAACGATAAACTCGGCCACGTAATCCAGACCATGCTTGTGCAGGATGCGCTTGGCCAGCCGCGCCTGCTTCTCGCACTCGCTGCCGCGCGCTTCGCTGACCGGCGCGAACCACATGGAGCCACCACCGCCGCGCCAGTTATACAGGCCGAATTCCTGCAGGTTGGGCACACCACTCATCAGCTCGGCGCGGTATTTGAACGGCTGAGTATCGCCAGCCTCCGTCTGGGTAACAATGCGGCCCTTGCCGAGTTTCTTAAAGGCGTCGACGACGATCTTCCAGTCCGCGTCGACCTGTTCCTGTGTGCCGTACAGCGCGGCGTACAGATTCCAGGCACCCATGCCGGTGTCCTGCTGCATCTTCTTCAGGATAGGGTCGGGCGTATGGCCGGGCTCGGTGATGTATTGAGAGCGGCGCAGATGCGCGCTCCCGGCTTCCCACAGCACGTTGGCGATCACGACCGAATTTGGAATGGTTCCTGAAATGCGCAGCGGACGCAGGATATCAACGATCTGGACGATATCTTCCTCGTTGTCGAAGATCACTTCGAACGGCTTGTAGACCGGTGGCTTGGGCATCAACCAGAAGCCCATCTTGGTCGTGATGCCATAGTTGGCCTGGGTGAACATGCCGTCCAGGGTCGGACCAAAGCCCCACTTGAAAATCTGCCAGGTGTTGCTGCCCTTCACCCCGCCCATGCCGGTTCGGTAGATATCGCCGTTGGCCAGCACGACTTCCATACCACACTGCATCATGAAGTGTTCGCCGTAGGGGGTGTAACCCACGCCGCGATCCATGGTGTTGCCGAGCGGTCCGGCAATGGCCGAAGGCGCCGAGAACGACAGCATCAGCGGTAGCTTGTTCGTCTCGATGTAATCGTAGAGCTGCCCATAGGTCACGCCCGGCTCGACCAGTGCGTAGCACATCTCCGCATCGATCTTGATGATCTTGTTCATTTTTTTCAGGTCAAGGATGACCTGGCCGCGCTGGATCGGCGCGGCCGAGCCGTAGCCAAAGTTACGGCCGGTGGAAATGGTCCAGATAGGGATCTTGTGCTCGTTGCAGATTCGCACCACGCCCTGCACCTGCTCGACCGTGGTCGCCGTCAGAGCTGCCGATGCCGCATGGGCTGCATTCTCGACGGACATCATGACTTTGTTATAGGGCGCCAGCTGGTCGGCGTTGACCAGCACGTTCTCTCCACCCAGCAAGGCGCGGAATTTCTCGATGGCCTTGTTGAATTCTTTCCGAACCGCTCCTCTGGGCAGCACAGAGTTCTTTTGTTCAGCCATTCGGTCAGCCTCCTTCAGGCATCGATCGAAAAAGAAACGAAGCTGCCAGTGACCGGCGTGTTCGCAGCGGGAGCCAATGGAGCGGCCAACTTCGTGCGCGCGCCAATCGAAGCCAGCAAATAACCAGTGCTGCTCGCCCACTGAGCAGCCTGGCCGGCCTTGCGTGAGCGTCCGGTCAGCTGTCGCGGCGCCACGGGGCCGTTCTGGCGCTCCTCATTGAGCGTAAAAGCATCCCCACAAGCATGCAGGAGGCGGCTGAATTGCCGCGAGCAGCCTTCGGTCATATCCGTGCTGAGCACATGATGTCGGGTAAACCCGTCTTCGGCAGTATGCTGCCCAAGCCACTGCATACGTGCGCCGCCACTACGGGCCATGTCTATTATGAGAGTTGCTGAGGCATCATCCAGCAGACCAATCACCCGCATTGGCCGGCCGTGACGCAGGCGGCGCTCAAAATCGAGCATGAACCCCAGATCGCGGCCGACCTTCTGTACCCGCAATGGTGTTTTAGCAGCCGCCCTGACGCCAGACAGGAACATCGACTCAGCCCTGCCCTCGTTGACCAGCACCAGCATTGGCTTCGCAGTTGCATCATCGATCGGCGCTTCAGAACTAGCCGCCAGAGCGGGTATAAAACCGTCCACGGTCAGACCGATACTGCTCAGGGCCGCGCCTTTGAGCACAAACCGACGATTCACACTCATGTCGAGCTCCTCAAGGCTGAGTGGCCGGGGTTGGCAGAGTCGACAGATATTCAGTCACCTGAGCAATGGACTCGTCGTCTATATAGGAGGCTGGGAAGGCTGGCATGGCATTGAGGCCATTGCGTACAATCAACTTAATGTAGGCTTCGGGCAGGCCGCGACCCGTGATCACCGGCCCCACTCCTACTTGGGGGGCATGGCAAAGACCGCAAAGTTTATCATACAGATTCTTGCCGCTGCCCCACTGGCTATCAGCCATCGCCTGGATGGAAGCAGTCATTAGCGCAAACGGCACCACAGTTGCGAACAGCATCCGTTTCGCAACCCTGCCACGCAACCTGCCACTCAAGACATCAGACATTTTTGGTTCTCCAGTAGCAAGCAAACCGGCGAGTGCGATAGCTCAGAACGGATAGTGGCGCGGCGCATGCTGCACCGTGACCCACTGATCCGAAGTAAACTCCTCGATTGCCCAGTCACCATTGAACCGCCCCAAGCCGGAGTTTTTCTCTCCGCCAAAAGGAGCGTTCGCTTCGTCGTTCACCGGCATATCGTTGATATGTGTCATGCCCGCCCGCATTCGCTGTGCGAATTGCACCCCCCGCGAAGTATCTCTGGTGAACACGGCGCTGGATAGCCCGTATTCGCTGCTGTTGCACAGTTCCAGTGCATGTTCCGCATCGCGAGCGCTCTGAATACCGACCAGCGGACCGAAGATCTCCTCCCGGGCGATTTCCATATCGGCGGTCACGTTGCCGAATACATGGGGCGGCATGACGTTGCCTTGTGGTTCGCCGCCCACAAGCAACTGCGCCCCCTCTTGATGCGCCTTGCTTATCTTGTCCTTGAGGCCCGCGAGCTGTTTGGCGTTGATCACCGGACCCACAACGGTTTCCGGCATCCTCGGATCACCATAAGGCAGAGCCTTGACACGCGCGACGAAGCGCTGCGTGAACTCTTCCACCAGGGGCGCTTCAACGATGATGCGGTTGATGGCCATGCAGATCTGCCCCTGGTGCAGGAACTTGCCGACCACCGCAGCGTTCACCGCCGCCTCGACATCCGCATCAGCCAGCACCACGAAAGGACTGTTACCGCCTAGCTCCAAAGCCACGCGCTTGAGGTTGGCGCCGCCGCTGGCAAGACGGCCGATGTTGCGACCTACCGGCGTGGAGCCGGTAAAAGAGATGAAGGACGGCACCGGATGCTCGACGAACGCATCGCCAATCTCCGACCCGGCGCCGACCAGCACGCTCAGCACACCCTGCGGCAGCCCGGCTTCTTCGAAGATGCGCGCCAGCAACAGGCCGCCGGTGATCGGAGTATCACTGGCCGGCTTGATGACCACGGCGTTGCCCAGCGCCAGCGCCGGGGACACCGAACGGGCGCTCAGGTGCAACGGGAAGTTCCATGGACTGATCACCCCGACCACACCCAACGGCGCGCGATAGACGCGGCTTTCTTTGCCCGGCACATCCGAGGGCAGAATGCGACCGTGAGCGCGGCCCGGCAGGCCCGCGGACTCCAAGGTGATGGCGCGGGCGGAGGTCCACTCGACTTCGGCCTTGATGCGGGTGCTGCCGGATTCACGAATCAACCAGTCAAGAATTTCTTGCTTCCGCTCATCGAAGATGTCGACCGCCCGACGCATGATGTCGCCACGCGCGGTGGGGCCTATTGCAGCCCATTCAACCTGCACCGTTTGAGCTGCACGATAGGCCTGATCCAGATCCTCGCGACTGGCCATCGGCAAGCTCAACAAGTTTTCGCCTGTATACGGGTCGATGACATGCAGATCGCGTTCGGCACTTCCTGTGCGCCATTGCCCGGCGATCGGCTGCAATCCAAGGTTCTTATAGCGGGACTTGCCCTTCACGACAGACGTCCGTTTATTTTCGGGGCACAGTGGCCACTCCGACCTCGGAAAGAGGTAAAACGCATTGTTCCAGCTTCAATCTCAGTGGTCAAGTTCTGTGCGGCTTCGGATGAGCGTGAACCGCGGTTCACGGCAATGCTGCGATTGAGTATCACTTGTAGGTCATGTGCGGACTTAAGGGACATCCTTTCTCTCGAAGCCAATTTTTCTCTCGAAGCCAAGAGCAAGAAGCTGGAGGCTCAAGTCACAGCGCGTCGCGATCGTGAGAAGCCATGAAATCCGGAGCGGGACCGACCGGCACCACGCCGCTAGGATTGATGGTCTGATGGCTTTCGTAATAGTGGCGCTTGATATGCTCCATGTTCACAGTGCCGGCGATACCGGGAAACTGGAAGATCTCGCGCGTGAAGTTCCAGATATTGGGATAGTCGACGATCCGATGCCGGTTGCACTTGAAGTGGCCGTGATAGACCTCATCGAAGCGCACGAGCGTCGTGAACAGCCGGATAGCAGCGCGAAAGCGACGCTTGATCTTGGTCGGAGGAAACATTGGACAGGCTGGAGCCCGAGCGGATGTTTGTTGCGGTGATGGAGACCGGCAGCTTCACCGCCGCCGCCGAGCGGCTTGGTACAAGTTCGGGCCAGGCGTCGAAGCTGGTCACGCGGCTTGAAAATGAGCTCGGCGTTCGCCTTCTCAGCCGCACCACGCGCGCCGTGTCGCCGACCGAAGCGGGGCAAGTCTACTTCGAGCGGCTTCGACCGTTGCTCGAAGAGTTTGATAATCTGGACGCCGCAGTTCGGGATACGTCAGGCGCGCCGCGCGGGCGGTTGCGTCTAACGGCGCCGCTCACCTTCGGGACTGCGGAGATCGTGCCAGGACTGAACGAATTCGCATCGAAGTTCCCCGAGATCGAACTCGATGTCAGCTTTTCGGATCGCGTGGTGAACCTCGTCGACGAAGGCTTCGACATGGCCATCAGGGTTGGGCGGGCTGGCGATTCCAGCATGATCGCGCGCAAGCTTTGCGACGTGCGCATCGTCATCGTGGGATCGCACGCCTACCTGGCGCGTCGCGGAGAACCAGAAACGCCCAACGATCTCGCCCGCTTCGACTGCATCATCGACACGAATTTCAAGGAGCCGAATCGCTGGCCCCTCCGAGAGGCAGAGAACGCCCCGATCGACGTCGCAGTCGGCGGCCGCATTCGCTATTCCAATGCCGAAGCCTGCCTCATGGCGGCCGAGGCCGGGCTCGGGCTTGCCTGCGTGCCCAGCTTCATTGCGGGCGAGGCTCTGCGTGCGGGCCGGACACGACGCGTTCTGCAAGCGTTCGAAACCGAGCCCTATGCCGTGCATGCTCTTTATCCGCACAGCCGCCACCTCACCACGAAGGTCCGCGTCCTGGTCGATTTTCTGGTCGAACGCTATCGCGGAACGCCGCATTGGGAGAAGGGTTGGTAGGTTTCTTCCGTTCTGGATGTAATGAACTTCCAGGCGACCGGATTATCGTTCCGATCAAACAGGGCCATGTTCTTCCCGAGCACGACGCCATGTGGCGTCACAACCGGGAGAACCGACATGAACATTGCCATCTTCGGGACAGGCAATATGGCCAGCGGCCTCGCTGTCCTGTTCGCCAAGGCCGGACATGACATCACGCTGGCTTCCAGGGACTCGGCAAAAGCGCAGACAGTCGCAGCCAAACTCGGCAGCGGCATCCGGGTGAGTTCGTTAGCAGATGCTGCTGGCGCGGCCGACGCTGTCGTCCTGGCCGTACCCTACGAGGCAGCCGCCAACGTCGTCGAGGCCGCCGGAGACCTTGCCGGCAAGATCGTCATCGACATCACCAACCCGCTGACCGCTGACTTTTCCGGTCTCACCATCGGCCATACGACCAGCGCGGCCGAGGAAATCCAGAAGCGCATACCGGCGGCAAAGGTGGTGAAGGCTTTCAACACCGTCTTCGCCTCCGTGCTTCAAAATGGCGGCAAGACGGCCGGAAAACCTGCGACGGTTTTTGTCGCGGGCGACGACGCCGAGGCGCGAAAGAGCGTTGTCTCCCTCGCCAAAAGCGCGGGCCTGGCGGCGATGCAGACCGGCGGTCTCGCCTCGGCCCGGTATCTGGAGCCGGTCGCGGGTCTCAACATCGCTTTAGGCTACGGCCTCGGCCATGGCACCGACATCGCACCCACATGGCAAGGCATCGCCTGAGCCGCCAATCGAAAGGACAACACCATGACCTACGCAACTTCCGCAGACGCGGCCCGCCCGGCTCTCATTTCCGGCGTGGCGAATGCCGATCTCGCCGCGATGATCCTGCGCGTTTCGATGGGCGTTCTTTTCCTCGCCCACGCCTGGCTCAAGCTGGTGATCTTTACGCCGGCGGGCACCGCCGGATTCTTCGAGAGCCTGGGCTTCCCCGGCTTCCTGGCCTATCTGGTCATCGCCGCAGAGCTGGGCGGAGGCATCGCGCTCATTCTCGGCGTCTGGAGCCGCTGGGTTTCACTGGCGCTGGTGCCGATCCTGCTCGGCACGATCTACGCTCCGCATGGCGCGGCCGGCTTCTTCTTCTCGAACCAGGGCGGCGGCTGGGAATTTCCCGCCTTCTGGGCCATCGCCCTCGTTGTGCAGGCCCTGCTTGGTGACGGGGCCTACGCTCTAAAGCGCGGCCGCTCCTGAACATCTGATGCGGTCGCGGGACCAACCCGCGACCGCGCCTTTCTCCCTTGGAGCATCCATCATGACCAAAACATCTGAATTTTTCGACATGAGCGCAGCGCCAATGCGCATCGGCAAGGTCCTGTTGAAGGTGCGCGACCTTGAGGCCGTTTCAGGCTTTTATCGCAACGTTCTCGGCCTGAAGGTAATGGCAAACGATGATCGCAAGGCAACGCTCGGCACAGGCCGCACGCCCTTGGTGGTTCTCGAAGCAGACGCGGCCCTCACGCCGCATGACCGGCGGCAGGCCGGACTCTTTCACACGGCCTTCCTGATGCCGACGCGCGCCGATCTCGCGCGCTGGCTGGGCCACGCTGCCGAGGCGCGCGTGCCGCTGCAGGCCGCATCCGACCACATCGTCAGTGAGGCGGTTTATCTCGCCGATCCCGAAGGCAACGGTATCGAGGTGTATGCCGACCGACCCATCGCGCGCTGGCATGGTGCGAATGGTGATATCAGGATGAGCACCGATCCGCTCGACATGCAGGACCTGCTCGCAGCGGGCAAAGGAGCAGGATGGACCGGCTTTCCCGAAGACGGCAGCATCGGGCACGTCCACCTTCAGGTCGGAGATACGGCAGCGGCAGACCGCTTCTATCGCGACGTCCTCGGCTTCGACACCACTGTCGACTATCCCGGCGCCAGCTTCTACGGCAGCGGCGGCTATCACCATCAACTCGCCGGTAACATCTGGAACAGCCGCGGCGCCCCGCAACGCCCGAAGGGCATGGCGGGACTCGACAATGTCGAGATCATCGTCCGCGAGACCGCCGACATCGCGGCAATCGTGGCGCGCGCCGGCAGCGTGGGCATCGAAACGACAAAGGGAGCCGACGGTACGGTCCTGCACGACCCCTGGGGCACCGCCATCACGCTGAGAAACTGAAAATGGTCGTAATAATTCGCGACGGTGAACAGATGGGTTTCAGGCGTGAGCATCAGATCGAAGGCCATCACCACGCCCGCATCGGGCAGGCGTAGGAATATGGTCTCGTCCGCCTTCGACCGCTTCATACCTTGCCGATACGAATGATCGGCTTCAGCGTGACTCCTTTTTCACTGTCGGCTGCGGCTTCGTTGATCTGGTCGAAGGAATAGAACTTGACCAGCCTGTCGAAGGGAAAGCGTCCGGCAAGATAGAGATCGATGAGTTTGGGAATGAACACGTCGGGAACGCTGTCGCCTTCGACAACGCCACGGATGCTTTTGACATTCTGCATCAGGTCATTGACGTCGAGATCAAGCATTGCCCCCGGCTTTGAAGCGCCAACGATCGCAGCAGCTCCCGTCGGGCGCAAGGCCAGTACGGCACTGCGGATCACGGATGTAATACCCGTCGAATCCACCGCGAAATCCACGCCCTTTCCGGCAACGCCGCGGATCGCCTCGACCGGGTCCTCGTCGGCGCTGTTGACCACATGGGTGGCGCCGAGTTGCCGTGCCAGTTCCAGCCGCGAGGGCACGACGTCGATTGCGAAGATGGTCGTCGCACCGGCGGCGGCCGCTGCCATCACGGCCGAGAGGCCGACCGCTCCGGCGCCGAAGGCCGCAAAGCTCGCTCCCGGCCCGACCTTGAGGGCATTGAGGACGGTTCCCGCGCCTGTCTGTATCCCGCACCCAAGAGGTCCCAGCAGTTCCAGTGGTGCATCCTTGCGCACCTTCACCACATTACGATCGTTGGCGATGGCGTATGCGCCGAATGAGGATTGACCGAAGAACCGATCATGTAGCTGGCTCTGGTCATGTCCGCACAGGGCATGCGAGCCGTCGTCGGGGCGCGCGCCAGCGAAATTGTAGTCGTTAAAGTTCTCACAATAGGCCGGATGACCTTCCTGACACGGACGGCAAGCGCCGCAGGAATGAAAGGTGAGGACGACATGATCGCCTTTCCCGACTTTGGTGACGTTCTCCCCGACCGCTTCTACAATTCCGGCACCTTCATGTCCGAGGACGATCGGATGCGGCACTGGATAGATCTGATCGCGCGCGACCATATCGGTGTGGCACATGCCCGTCGCGATCACGCGGACCAGCACCTCGTTATGGCGCGGCGGCGTGATGTTCACCGGCTCGATTCGGAAGGGTCCGCCCTTCTGACGGACGACGGCCGCCTGAAAGTCACTTGCGGCAAATTGTTGAATCGACATCTGGTTCATCCTACTTAAATCGAAAGATCACTATATTGATCGATTATAGCCGTTGGCCACCCGTCAATTGACCGCCGACCACAATATCGTACGCAAGCGTTGCCTCACAGTTCGACTTAACGACGCGACAGGGACGTTAGGCCATCATATATCCAAGGAGGATGTCGCGCCTCAAAGGTGTGTAAAGTTAGTCGAGAGACCACTCCCGCAGGGATGACATTAAGAACCAGGTGAAAACAATTTTTTTGATGGCGTCCGAGTGGATCGACTCGCGCTTTCCCGCGCCTGGGGTGCCGGCCATACGCTCGATCCGCGCCTGGTTGATTGACGTCGGATGTCCGTTCCCTTGGCGGGCCGACGTTGGTTACGCGCCCGGTCGCAGCCTCCGGCGTGACGACTTCATGACCAGCGATATCAAGGCTCGGTACGGCCTTGATCGGCGGGCCAATTTGAGGCTGACTCAAGCGCGGGAATCCCTACTCCCGCGCGTCTTATATTCACGTCGCTATGAACAGGTGGGTTCACAATCCTTCGGGATCACCGTTCGATTTGAGGACCGCAAGCGCTGTAGCCCACTTGTTCCAACCCGCATTTAGATTTGAACGATGGCGATGGCCGCCAAACCGATCGTCAGGAGATATGAAAGCCATGCGCGCCCTTTCATCGGTCTGCATTTTTATTGTTGGAGCATTCCTGTCGGCGACATCAGTGATTGCGCAACTGGGCTAAAACGCCCCGCCTGCGGTCGGAGTTGTCACCGCCGAATTCAAACCGATGGCCGAGAGCACGGAGATCAATGGCCGTATTCAAGCTCGGCATCGCGTTGACCTGGTTGCGCGCGTGACTGCGTTCATGGACGAGCGGCTTTTTGTGGAAGGCGCGGACGTCAAGAAGGATCAGATTCTATATAGGCTCGAGCGTGCGCCGTTCGAAGCAGAGGTCGAGGCTAAGGAAGCGGCAGTTGCTCAGGCACAGGCTCAACTGGAGAATGCCGATCTCACGCTTTCTCGTGCAGAAGAGCTATTCCGGAAAAACTCCGGTACCCGCGTCACAGCCGACGCAGCGCTGGCGGCGCAACGCACGGCTGCGGCGCAGCTGAAGGCCGCGCAGGCGCAGCTCCATCAGGCGCAAATCAATCTGGATTACACTGAAATAAGAGCACCCATCGACGGCCTCATTGGCCAAACATCGGTCACGGTCGGTAACGTTGTCAGCCCGTCCAGCGGTACGCTGGCGACCATCGTCAGTCCAGATCCCATGTATGTGATTTTTCCTGTCTCGGTGCGCCGCGTCCTCGAACTAAGGGAACGCTATGCGGACAAGGGCGGCTATCAGGCCGTCCAGATTCGCGTGCGCCTGCCGAACGGGGAAATATACGGTCAAATCGGCAAGCTCGACTTCGTCGATATCGGCGTTGCCAAGGATACCGACACCCTCATCCTGCGCGGCACGATTCCCAATTCGGTGATTCAGACGGTCGAGGGGAAGAAGCTTTACGAATTGACGGACCAGGAGTTTGTCACCGTCTTGCTCGAGGCTGTCGAACCGCTCAAGGTGCTTGCGGTTCCGCGCGCCGCGATCCTTGCCGACCAGCAGGGCGATTATGTGTTCGTGGTCAATGATAAGAACGTGGCCGAACGACGCCACGTGAAGTTGGGACAATCAACCCCCGATGTCGCGGGGATCGTCGATGGTTTGAGACCGGGCGAGCGGGTCGTCATGGAGGGAATCCAGCGGGTGCGTCCAGATCTTGTGGTCTCGCCGGCTCCGGCTTCATCAATCCCCGCTGGGAGATAACGCATGCTCTCGGCCTATTTTATCGATCGCCCCCGCATGGCGATCGTCATCGCCATCGTCATTTCGCTCGCGGGTCTGCTGGCTCTCTCACGCATCCCCGTGGCTCAGCTACCCGACATCGTTCCGCCGGAGGTTCAGGTCTCGGCGGTCTATCCGGGCGCTTCCGCCTCGGTGGTGGAAGCGACGGTGGCGCAACCGATCGAGTCCAAAGTCGTCGGCGTCGACAAGATGATTTATATGAAGAGCAGCAGTGGCGCCGATGGAAGTTACAATCTGGACGTCAGTTTTGCTCTCGGCACCGATCCCGATATTAATACCGTCAACGTCAATAATCGCGTTCAGACCGCGATGGCGAGTCTGCCGCCAGAGGTGCAGGTTCAGGGATTGACGGTTCAGAAGCGAACCTCATCCGTCCTTCAGTTCATTACGCTCTACAGCGAGGGCGGCAAGCTCGATCCGCTAACCATCACTAATTATGCCATCATCAACGTTCTGGATGAGTTGTCGCGGATATCGGGCGTCGGGCAGGCGCTCCTGTTTGGACGCGAAAACTATTCGATGCGGATCTGGTTCGATACCGCACGATTGACGAGCCTCGGTCTGGGACCCTCTGACGTCATTCGCGCCGTACAAGCGCAGAACGTCCAGGCGCCGATCGGTCGGCTTGGAGCCCGTCCGGTTCCTGAAGACCAGCAGTTCCAGTTAAATCTGCAGACGCAGGGCCGCCTTACGACCCCGGAGCAATTTGGCGCCATCGTCATTCGAGCCAATCCGGACGGTTCGGTGCTGCTGGTCAAGGACGTCGCACGGATCGAGTTGGGCGCGCAGAATCAGGATACCTTCAGCCGGCTAAATGGCGATCCGTCGGTTACGATCGGCATCTATCTGTCGCCTGGCGCCAATGCCCTCACAGTATCGAAGGTTGTGAACGCAACCCTGGAAAAGCTGCGAGATCGCTTTCCCGAGGGGCTGCAAGCTCGCGTGGTGCATGATTCGACGGTTTTCGTGAGGGATACGATCAACGCAGTCATTCAGGCGCTTATTGAGGCATTTGTTCTCGTCGGCATCGTCGTGTTCCTGTTTCTCGGCAATCTGCGCGCGACCCTCATTCCAATCATTGCCATTCCGGTCAGCTTGATCGGAAGCTTCGCCGTTCTTCTTATGCTCGGTTATTCGGCCAATACCGTCTCGCTGCTGGCGCTGGTGCTCGCGGTCGGCATCGTCGTAGACGACGCGATCGTTGTGGTCGAGAACGTCGAGCGCATAATGGAGGAAGAGCCGGATCTATCGCCTGCGGAGGCGACCAAGAAAGCGATGGCGCAGGTGACGGGGCCGATCATCGGCATCACTTTGGTCCTGCTGTCGGTGTTCGTCCCGATCGCTTTCATCGCCGGCATTTCGGGCGAGCTGTTTCGCCAGTTCGCTGTGACGATTAGTGCTGCGGTGCTCATCTCGGCGGTCAACGCGCTGACCCTCTCGCCCGCACTGTGCACAGTGTTCCTTCGTCATTCTCCGCGTCGCGGAATCATGGGACGCATCGGACAAGGGATCGACAAGGTGCGCGACGGTTATGCCACAGTCGTTCGCAAGACATTGCGGCTGTCGGTCATGTCAATGGTGCTGATCGCCGCATTCGGCCTGGGCATTTTTGGTTTGATGCGCGTTACCCCCACGGGCTTCCTTCCTGAGGAGGATCAGGGAACATTCTTCATCAACGTACAACTGCCCGATGGCGCTTCGGTCAACCGGACAAGCGAAACCGTTAAGCAAGTCGAGAACATCCTGAAAGGGGTGCCTCAAGTGCGGGATACCATTTCGATCATCGGCTACTCGCTGCTCGATGGCTATGCTGCCAGCAACAATGCGTTCATGATCGTCAAGCTGAAGCCATTCGAAGAGCGCACCGGCGTGGCCGATTCCGCTCAAGCGCTGATTGCGCAAGTATTCAGCGCGGCACAGCAAATCCGCACCGCGAATGTATTGCCCTTCAATCTCCCTCCCATCGTGGGGCTATCAACCACCGGCGGTTTCGAGTATCAGCTCGAGAATCTGGAAGGTGCCGATCCGAAAGCGATGAACTCGGTGGTTCAGGGACTGATCGCTGCAGCCAATCAGGACTCGCGGCTTTCACGCGTCTTCTCGACATACGGAGCCAACGCGCCTTCGGTCTTTCTTGATATTGATCGCGAGAAGGCGCAGTCACTCGGCATCACGCTCAATGACGTTTTCACCACGCTGCAAACCACCCTCGGCGGTTACTTCATCAATAATAATTTCAATCTATTCGGCCGGACCTGGCAGGTCAATTTGCAAGCCGAGGCAGCGGATCGGCGCGATATATCTTCCCTTTGGAAGATCTACATCCGAAATTCAAAGGGTGAAATGGTGCCGCTACAGTCGATCGCAACGGCTCGCACCGTGACGGGGCCGCAAGTTATCACACGATACAACAATTATCGCTCGGTGACCATCAACGGCAGCCCGGCTCCGGGCGTGGCCTCGGGGACGGCATTGGATGCCATGGCCGAGGTGTCTGCCAAGACTCTCCCGCCTGGCTATGCATTCGAATGGACCGGGACCGCCTATCAGGAACAGGCGGCGAGCGGCCAGACCATAATCGTGCTCGGCATGGCGTTGCTATTCGCGTTCCTGTTTCTGGTGGCGCTTTACGAGAGCTGGATCATTCCTGTCCCGGTGCTGTTCTCGGTGGTTGTCGGTGTGCTCGGTGCCATTGCCGGGGTTTTGATCGCGCACCTTACGCTCGATCTCTATGCGCAGATCGGACTCGTCGTTCTGATTGCACTGGCCGCGAAGAACGCCATCCTGATCGTTGAGTTCGCCAAGGAGCAGCGTGAGCAAGGGTTGGGCCTTGAGCAAGCCGCAGCTCTCGGCGCCGAGATGCGATTCCGCGCCGTGCTGATGACGTCGATCGCGTTCATCCTCGGGCTGGTGCCGCTGGTCTGGGCGAGGGGCGCATCCGAGATCGCGCGTCAGGCCGTCAGCACGCCGGTGTTCGTCGGCATGATCGCTGCAAGTAGTATCGGATTGTTCTTGATCCCGATGCTCTACGTCTTCTGGGAATCCGTCAGAGAGCGAACAAGTGAGCTCTTCGGTAGGAGAAAAGCGGCCGATCCTGATCTGGCTGAATAGCTCTACGAAATGCTGCTCAGTGTTCAAAAAGGGAGCTGTTAGAAATCGGGGCAGCACTTGCGGGTGTCACACAGGATTGCTGCTGAATACCTCGAACCGACCTTAGCTTGCATAAGGCGACCATCCATAAGGCGACCATCTCGACCATATTTCGGCGTGATTTTTAGTCCACGCACGGTCCGCGCTGAACCCGCTCTCTGCCTCTGTCGTACCCTCACGCCACTGCGACAGGTTAAAGTTATTCAGCTCTTTATTTCCGCAAGGCCGCTCGACCGGGGAGACAGATCATGGACATCGAGCGTAGATATTTTGTCAAAGGCCCACGGTCCGGGGCAACCGGGCAGTCTGCTCAATGCCGAGTACATGGCTGCTTTCACCGATCCGAGCGAGGTCAGCGAGCCAACGCGGCAGATGATCTATGGATTGATGCGGCATGCGCCCGGAAAGCGCGGACGGCTGGTTGATGCCCTGATGCCGCCGCCGCCCGTGCGCCCGACCAGCTGGAAGGATGACGAATTCAAACGCGATGAAGACTCCTCCAAGATGCCCAAGCTGTGGGGAACGGGGAGGCCAGCCGTTGCAGAACATGCAGCTGGGACTCAGTCTTCCCGATCAGTTTCTCAGCCTGACCGATTGGCAACTCAAACACCTGAAAGAATGGGCCGACGGAAACTTTGAGGTAGGCTCTCCACCAAAGCTAAAGCATGATGGCATTAAGTTCGATATCCTGAATTTTTGAGGTAGTTGGCACATTCCTCGGAGGTGAAGGCATTGAGTGCGTGGCCGATTGCGGCGCAGACCGCATCGACGGTTCGCGCGGCGGCTTTTCGGATGAGGTGCTTGAGCTTGGCAAAGACCTGTTCGATCGGGTTCAGATCGGGCGAGTATTTTGGCAGGAAGAAGAGTTTGGCGCCGACCGAACGGATGAGTTGACGAACTGCTTTGCTCCGGTGGCTGCCAAGGTTATCCAGGATGACGATATCGCCGGGTCGAAGGACGGGCAGAAGAACCTGCTCGACATAGGCGCGAAAGCACCATATCCCGGATATGTCGCCGGTCTCTGCCGAAACGGCGCTCATCGGCGAAAAGTGGCGGAAGATCAGCTGGCGCCGGGGTACGAAGGGCCCGCTGACATGCCTGTTCGCAGCACGGCGCGTTCGCATTGCGGACGGCCCGAAGCACCGCGTATTCGATAAAGGTGTCGAGCGCATGCCTGGCGCAGGAGTGTGGGTCCTGGGTGAACGACGACCGGGCGGAGAGCAGAAGTACTACGTCTCGAACCTGCCCGCCGACGTGCCGCTCAGGACGCTGACGGCTGCCGTCAAGGCGCGGTGGATCTGTGAACAGGCGCATCAGCAATTGAAGGAAGAACTCGGGCTCGCCCATTTTGAAGGCAGATCGTGGGTTGGGCTACACCGGCATGCCTTGATGACGATGATCGCCTGCGCATTCCTTCAATCCCGCCGCAATCCCGCCGCCTCATCGCAGCGGGGCGGAAAAAAAGAAGCAACGGCCCACCGCCACAGCCGAGTTTGCTAGCCGTGCGCCGCGCCATCGTCGAACTCATTCTTCGACCAACAAATCAGCGATGCCCATACTGCAGAAGACAAATCGACGAAATGCAGCGGTACGAATAAATCTGCCAAAGTGGTGCTAGCGCGTTTTCAAGCGAAGCATGTCCTCGGGCTCGACCCGAGGATGGACACCGGTTCGCGTGAAGAAAACGCGTCAAAACAATAATCTGGAGCCCCGCTTCTGATGGAATCAGAAGCGGTGAAGGCTCTAGTATCCCGCGGCGCTTGACCCGCGGGTGCGCGGGTCCGGCGCACCGAACAAACCGTCCGGAGTGATGGCGATGGAGTTGGCCGAGGTCTGCCCCATCGGCACGACGACAGTATGGCCTCGCGCCCGCAACCCCGCGATAATGTCATCGGAAAATCCCTGTTCGGCGCGGACCTCGTCCGGCAGCCACTGATGATGCAGCCGCGGCGCGTGAACCGCGGCGGCGATGTTCATATCGTAATCGAGCACGTTGACGATCACCTGAAGCACGGTGGAGACGATGCGGCTGCCGCCGGGCGATCCCGTCGCCAGCACCGGTTTGCCGTCCTTCAGAACGATGGTCGGCGTCATCGAGGACAGCGGCCGCTTGCCGGGACCGGGCAGGTTGGCCTCGAACCCGACCAGCCCGAAAGCGTTCGCCGCGCCCGGCGCGGCGGTGAAATCGTCAAGCTCGTTGTTGAGCAGGACGCCAGTGCCCTCCGCCACCAGTCCGACGCCGTAGCTGAAGTTCAGCGTATACGTGTTGCTGACGACATTGCCGAAGGCGTCGGCCACCGAGAAATGCGTGGTGTTGTCTCCTTCGCGCGGCGGGACCAGCACGGCGTCCGCCGGCGTCGCGTGCCTCATGTCGATCGAGGCGCGCTGTTTTGCGGCATAGTCCTTCGCAAGCAGGGTTTTAACCGGGACGTCGACGAAAGCGGGATCGCCGAGATGGCGCGCGCGATCCGCATAGGCGCGCTTCATCGCCTCGACCAGCACATGCAGCGAATCCAGTGATCCCTGATGCAGATCGCGCATCGGGAAGCCTTCGAGGATGTTCAGCGATTCGAGCAGCACGGTGCCGCCGGACGAGGACAGCGGCATCGACAGGATGTCATAGCCCCGATACCTGCCCCGCACCGGCTCCCGGATCAGTGGCCGATAGGACTTGAGGTCCTCAAGCGTCATGATTCCGCCGGCCGCGCCGATCCCCTTCACCAGCTTCGAGGCCACCGGCCCTTCATAGAAGCCTTGCGCCCCCTGCTCGGCGATCGCAGTCAGCGTCGCGGCCAGATCGGCCTGGACCAGCCGATCGCCCTCGCGCAACGCGGTGCCATCGGGGCGCGCGAAGATCTTCATCGAGGACGGCCAGCGCGCAAGACGGTCATGCGATTGCGACAGCGTGTCGGCGCTATCGTCGGCGACCGTGAGCCCCTCGCGCGCCAGCGTGATCGCGGGCTGAAGGAGGCGAGCGAGGGTGAACCTGCCCGATCCGTATCTGTCGAGCGCCAGCGCCAGCCCGGCGACGGTGCCGGGCACGCCGATGCCGAGCGCCGAATCGCGCGACTTCGCCGGGTCGGGCTTACCGTCGGCGCCGAGGAAGATGTCACGCCCGGTCGCGCCTGGCGCGGTCTCGCGATAGTCGATGGCGATATCGCGTCCGGAATCGGACAGATGAATCAGCATGAACCCGCCGCCGCCGATATTTCCGGCGCGCGGATATGTGACCGCCAGGGCGAAACCGGTCGCGACCGCCGCATCGACCGCGTTGCCGCCTTGCGCGAGCACGTCCGCGCCGATCCTCGCCGCCAGCCGCTCCTGCGCCACCACCATGCCGTGTTTGGCGGCGACCGGACGAATCGCGTCGGAGGTCGCCGCCGGGACCGCGCCGCGCGCATCCTGCGCGAAAGCGTGCGACAGGAACGGCGTCCATGCGGCGATCACGCAGATCGCAAACAGGGAGAATACGTACCGGCATAGCTCGCGGCGGGTCATCCATTCAGTCCCGGATCTGGAGGATTCGTTTTCGTTAATGGGAGCGATGCTATAGGATTTGAGGCGCGGGGTCAGACGCCTCACGCGATTCGACGAAACATATCGAGCATGAACATATCGGCATGGCGGTGACGACAGCCTTACCGGCAGACGGCGCGGAACCCGGAGAGCGCTATGCCTCCCGCGCCGCCATCAACAGCTGGATCATGTTCGATTGGGCGGCGCAGCCCTATTTCACGCTGATCACGACCTTCGTGTTCGCGCCGTACTTCGCGACTTTCGTGGCGGCGACCCCGGCCGAGGGGCAATCACTGTGGGGATTTGCGACCGGCGCCGCCGGCCTCGTGATCGCGCTCGCCTCGCCGGTGCTGGGCGCGATCGCCGACGCCAACGGCCGGCGCAAGCCATGGATCGCGGCCTTCGGCGCGCTGCTGGTGATCGGCTCCAGCCTGATGTGGCTCGGCAAGCCCGGCGACGCCGGCGTGATCCTGCCGCTGCTGATCGCCTACGGCATCGCCACCATCGGCGTCGAGTTCGCCACCGTGTTCAACAACGCGATGATGCCGTCGCTGGTGCCGCCGCACAGGATCGGCCGCCTGTCGGGGACCGGATGGGCCACCGGCTATGTCGGCGGCATCCTCAGCCTGATCCTGGTGCTGGGTTTCCTCGCCGCCAATCCCACAACCGGCAAGACGCTGTTCGGCATGACGCCGCTGTTCGGCCTCGATCCCGTCACCCACGAGGGCGATCGAATCACCGGCCCGCTGACGGGACTCTGGTTCGTGATTTTCGTCCTGCCGATGTTCCTGCTGACGCCTGATCTTCCGGCGAAACGCTCGGTGCGGATGGCGCTGCGCGAAGGGCTGATCGAGTTGCGCGGCACGCTGCGCGAGCTGCCGCAACGGCGATCGCTGGCGACCTTCCTGCTCGCCAACATGATCTATACCGACGGGCTGGTGTCGCTGTTCGCGTTCGGCGGCATCTATGCCGCAGGCACCTTCGGCTGGCACACCATCGAGATCGGAACGTTCGGGATGCTGCTGGCGATCGCCGGCGCGCTCGGCGCGTGGATCGGCGGCAAGCTCGACGACCGGGTCGGGCCGAAGGCCGTTATCGCGACCAGCATGACGGTCTTGTTGTTGTCCATCGTCATGATCCTGATGGTGGACAAGGACTCGATCCTGTTCGTGAGCGTGACGCCTCCCGTGCCCGGCGGCGGCTTGTTCGCCGCACCGGCGGAGAAGGCCTATCTCATCCTCGGATGCCTGATCGGCGGCGCCGGCGGGCCGTTGCAGGCCGCCTCGCGCACGCTGCTGATCCGGATGGCGCCCAAGGATCGCATCACCCAGTTCTTCGGCTTGTTCGCGCTGACCGGAAAAGTGACGTCGTTCGTCGGTCCGCTGCTGATCGGCTTCATCACCGCCGTCACCGCAAGCCAGAAAGCGGGCATGGCGGTGCTGGTGCTGTTCTTCGTCGCCGGGCTTGCGCTGCTGTCGCGCGTGCGGGATTAAAGCGTTCTCAAGCGAAATGGACACCTGTTCGCGTGAAGAAAGCGCGTCAAATCAATATCATGGAGCCTCGCTTCTGATTCAATCAGAAGCGATCATGCTCTAGAAATTATTGTCTGGTCGCATTTTCTTGCGGCGAACCGGTATCCACTTCGCCGGAAAATGCTCTAGCCGCCCGCATGCGGATCACGGCTTGGCTTCGGGAGCCGGAGCCGATGCGGCGATGGGCAGGCTCTCGTAATAGGCGGCGACGCTTTTGATCTGATCGTCGCTCAGCCTGTTCGCGACATCGGCCATCACGCCACCGGAATCGTTCTTGCGATCACCGGCTTTCCATGACCGAAGCGTTTTCTCGATATAGAGCGCCGATTGTCCCGCGAGGCGCGGGAAATCCGCTCCCGCGCCGAGGCCCTCGGCACCATGGCACTGTCCACACCCCTGCAGGTCTTTCGACGGATCACCGTTCGCAGCAAGCTCCGCTCCGGCCGCGATCACGGCTCGATCGGCCGGCGTGGTTTGGGGTTTCGGCGCCGTCATGCCCGCATAGTAGCTGGCGAGCGCCTTGCTTTCGTCGTCCGACAGATCCGATGCGATCATCAGCATGATGCGGTTTCGGCGCGTGCCGTTCTTGAAACTTGCGAGCTGGCGTTCAAAGTAGCCGGCATCAAGACCAGCCAGGCGTGGAATGCCCCGCACCGGCTGTCCTTCTCCGTTCCTGCCGTGACACGGCGTGCAGGATGTCGCTCTGCCGGGCGGCTTGGTGATGCCCTTGCCGTCGTCCGCGAGCACAGGCAGCGACGACACGCCGACGAAGAGCAGCGCTCCGCCTATCACCGATCTCATCTGTTTGGTTCGGTCTTTCATCTCAAGGTGCCGGGTTGCACTTTCCTCAGTGACGGAAATGACGAACGCCGGTGAACACCATGGCGATGCCATGCTCGTCGGCGGCCTTGATCACTTCCTCGTCGCGCATGGAGCCGCCCGGCTGGATGACTGCGGTGGCGCCGGCCTCGACGCAGGCGAGCATGCCGTCGGCGAACGGAAAGAACGCATCCGACGCCACGACCGAGCCTTTGGTCAGGGGCTCGGCGAGCTTCAGATCGCGCGCCGCATCTTCCGCCTTGCGCGCGGCGATGCGCGCGGAATCGACGCGGCTCATCTGACCCGCGCCAATGCCGACGGTGGCGAGGTCCCTGGCATAGACGATGGTGTTCGACTTGACGTGCTTGGCGACGCGGAAGGCGAACCGCAGGTCGCGCATCTCGGCCTCGGTCGGCGCGCGCCTGGTCGCGACCTTCAGCGGCATATCATCAATGACGGCATTGTCGCGGCCCTGCACCAGAAGCCCGCCGGCGACCGTCTTCGCGGTCAGTCCGCGCGCGCGCGGATCGGGCAGGCCGCCGGCCAGCAATAGCCGCAGGTTCTTGCGCTTGCCGATGATGGCGATCGCTTCATCGGTCGCATCCGGCGCGATGATGACTTCAGTGAAGATGCCGGCCACCGCATTGGCCGCATCGGCGTCGATGGTGCGGTTGAAGGCGATGATGCCGCCATAGGCCGAGGTCTGGTCACAGGCGAGCGCCCGGCGATAGGCCTCGGTGAGGCTTGAGCCTTCCGCGACGCCGCAGGGGTTGGCGTGCTTGATGATGACGCAGGCCGCGGTTCGCGCGGCGTCGAATTCGGCGACGCACTCGAAAGCTGCATCGGTGTCGTTGATGTTGTTGTAGGACAGTTCCTTGCCCTGCAACTGCCGCGCGGTGGCCACGCCTGCGCGCCGCTCCGGCGTGCGATAGAACGCGGCGGTCTGGTGCGGATTCTCGCCATAGCGCAACGTCTGCGCGAGACGGCCGCCGACGGCGCGATAGTCGGGCGCATCGGTATCAAGCTGCACCGCGAACCAGTTGGAGATCGCCGCATCATAAGCGGCGGTCCGGGCGTAGGCTTTCGCGGCGAGACGCTTGCGCAAGCTCAACGTCGTCGCGCCCGCATTGGCCCTGAGTTCGTCAAGCACGGCCTGATAGTCCTGCGGTTCGACCACGACCGCGACGTCATCATGGTTTTTTGCGGCGGCGCGAATCATCGCGGGGCCGCCGATGTCGATATTCTCGATGCAGTGCTCGTAGGCGGCGCCTTTATCGACCGTTGACTCGAACGGATAGAGATTGACGACCAGCAGATCGATCGGGGCGATGCCGTGGTCCTTCATAGCCTTCGCATGATCGGCGTGGTCGCGGATGGCGAGCAGGCCGCCATGCACCTTCGGATGCAGCGTCTTGACCCTGCCGTCCATCATTTCCGGGAAGCCCGTGAGGTCGGAAACATCGCTGACTTTCAATCCTGCCGCCGCGATGGCCCTGGCGGTGCCGCCGGTCGAGACCAGCTCGATGCCCAGGCCGGCCAACGCGCGGGCGAACTCGGTCAGGCCGGTCTTGTCGGAAACGGAA
Organism: Nitrobacter sp. TKz-YC01; assembly: GCF_047824785.1. Taxonomy (GTDB): domain Bacteria; phylum Pseudomonadota; class Alphaproteobacteria; order Rhizobiales; family Xanthobacteraceae; genus Nitrobacter. The sequence goes on from NZ_CP181167.1 coordinate 133,815, forward strand.
AGCAAGGCGCGCATCACGCGGCGGGGTCGGTCGGTCATGGGCAAGCCTCTGTCTGAGGAAAACTTGTGCCCAGGCGCGCGGCGGATATCTCCCGCGCTTCCCGATGGTGCTCCATCCAAGTCGCCAGTCGCGCGAGCAAACGCTGGTTAACAGCTTTCGCCGCCATTCACAACGGCCAGGCTTTAGATGGATAAAGCCGAACGTGTATGTGCCCTATAGCGGCAATTCAGGCTCGCGACGTGCCTGACGGCGGGCATTGGTGGCCGCGGCCGAGTTGGCCGAACGCACGAAGCCCCAGCGCACCCGGGAGACTTCCCGCGCGTTCTGGTGGATCACGATCTGCACGGTGCGCCGTGGACCGTCGTTGCCGGCGAGAAAAACGCTGTCCTCAAGCTCGACCCGGTCTTGAGCAGCCTCGAACGTCCAGACCTCGCGGTTCGGCAAGACCAGCATCACCCCATGCGCATCATCGAGGCGAGTAGCCTTGACGGACGGATGCAGGTGAAACCGCAACGCGTAGCGAATCTGGCTGCCTTTGATGCGACCGCCGGGGGCTGGCTCCAGCATGTCCTCGCCCTCCAGCCGCGAGCCGTCATGCGCCATCGTCAGCACGCGCCGGTGGATCAGGCCAAACCGCGCGAGATAGCCGTCGTGCGAAGCCGTCAGCCGCTCGCCGCCGTCGATGGTCTCGCGAAGGCTTTCGACATGGGACGGACCACTGACGATCGGCGCCCCCTGGAGCAGCCGCTTCATCGCCGACTGTTCGACGAACTGACACGAGGATGTCTGATGGCAGACCAGCGTGGAATGCGCGGCGGTCGAGCGCGCGAACACGCGCCACGTGTCGCGGCCGGTCGAGGACATTCCGCAGTTGGTGACGATCCGGTTCAGTCCGGAGGATAGCTCGAACGACAGACAGCCGGCATGCGCCTCCTCGCTGAGGTTCGGCGGCGGCGGCGGCCCGGCATCGACGATCAGGATCGTCGCGCCGGCGTCGATCCGCTGGAAGCCCGTGTGCGGCATGCTGGCCATCGGTATGCCGCGGGTGTCGTCATAGGCCAGCAGCGTCGCCAGCAGGTCGGACGGCGTGCTGCTCATGCCGTTGAACAGCGCGAAGCCGCCGTCGCCGTGACGGAAGAAGCGCAGCATCGGCATCATGCGGTCGATGGCGTTCAAGAGCGCCGGCGGCGGCGCGATGTTGCGCGCGGCGAAGGTCTGGCGCAGCGGCAGCAGATCGATCAGCAGTTCGATCAGCGCGCCGGGATTGCGCGAGACATGACCGCCGTCGGGCAGGATTTGCCGCCGCAGTTCCTCGGACAGCTTGCGGGTGGCGCCGCGGATGGTGCGGGCCTGATTGGCAAGGCACAGCGAGGCGTAACACAGCGCGATCACGACCTGCAGCCGCGACACGCCGTCAGGCGCGTCGTGCAGACCGAAACGCAGCAAACGGATGTCGCGGGCAAGCGCGCGCAGATAGCGGCGGTAGAATTTTCCATCCGCGTCGCCGAGCACGAGCGGGGCCTGCGACAGCAGCGAGATCACGCGCCGCGACATGATGTCGGCGCGACGGCCCGCAGCCCGCCTGCGCGCCGGATTCGAGATCCAGTCCTCCACCAGCGATCGCGCATTGGCGCGGGTGATCGCGGTGTCGGCGGCGCGCAGATGCCGCAGCCAGCCAAAACCCAGCAGGGCGGCTTCCCAGTCCTCGGACGGCGGTTCGAGGTCGAAGACCGAGCGGGAGTGGCAGGTGACGATCTTGCCCGCGAACACGAAGCGGCCGGCATAAATCTCGGCGGCGCGGGTCGCGTCGGCCGTTCGAAGGTCGTGCGGCGCGATGGTCAGGCGGTCGGCGCGGCCGGGCCACAGCCGCGACAGCGCCGCGGGCCCGTCGCCGGCGCGCGCCATCGTCCGGCGCGCGAAACGGCTGACGACCAGAGTTGAAATGCGTCTGCGATGAGCGACCGACACGCGCGCCTTCGATATGAGGATTGCCGCGAATCCCTTTGCGGAGATGGGGACTGAACCCTTTTAATCCGTAAAGGCCGGCAACGCACCATCTTGAAATGCCGAGAATCTCCGCTTCCGCCTTGCGAATCAGGATCTGGTCAATCGCGCCGCGTAGAAGCCGTCTAATCCGCCGAGCGTGGGATCATCATGCGCAAGATGGCAGGGCAGCGTGCGCAGATCGCCCGCGGGCGTCACGATATCCGCGAGCCCCGCCACTTCGTCCGCGCTGACCGGCACGCGCCGGATCCCCGTATCGGACGCCAGCAGCGCAGCAACGACCTGTTCGCCCTCCTCGGGCTCCAGCGAACAGGTGCAGTAGACCAGCGTTCCGCCGGGCCTGAGCAGCGTGATCGCCCTGTTGAGAAGCCTTTGCTGCAAGGCGGTCAGCGCCGCGATATCGGAATCCTGCTTGAGCCAGGCCACGTCCGGATGACGGCGGATGGTGCCGGTCGCGGAACAAGGCGCGTCGACGAGCACGCCGTCGAAACCCTCGCCCGCGGCGTCATCCTGCCATTCGATGGCGTCGGCCACGAGCGATCGCGCGTTCAGCGAGAGACGGTCGAGATTTTCGCGCAGCCGCGCCACCCGGTTCGGCGACCGGTCGATCGCGGTCACCTCCGCGCCGGCCTGCGCGAGCTGGGCGGTCTTGCCGCCGGGCGCCGCGCAGAGGTCGATGACCCGCCGTCCCCTGATGTCGCCGAACAGGCGCGCGGGCAGCGCGGCGGCGGCGTCCTGGACCCACCACTGCCCCTCGGAAAATCCCGGCAGCATCGTCACCGAGCCTTGCAACGAGGTGCGAACGGTCCCGGTCGGCAAGGTTTCACCGTGCAGCCGCGTCGCCCAGTGAGCCGCGTTCGCCTTGACGGTGAGATCGAGGGCCGGCTCATGGCTGAGCGCAGCGGCAATCGCCTTCGCCGCGCTCTCGCCGTAGTGCCCGTTCCAGCGCGCCATCAGCCATGGCGGCGTATCCAGCGACTCCGAGCGGACCTCATCGATCAGGGACTGGCCTTCCCGCGCGCAACGGCGCAACACCGCGTTGACCAGTCCGGCATATTTCGCCGCGCGGCGATCGGATTGCACCAGCCGCACCGACAGATCGACCGCGGCATGATCCGGAACGTCCATCCACAGAATCTGCGCCGCCCCGATCAGAAGCGCGCTCTGCGCGCGCGGCGCATCGGTCGGAATGCCGCGATCGAGCAGCCGCGACAGCAAATGGCCGAGGGTTCCGAGCCGGCGCAGGATCGTCGCCACCAGGCGTCGCATCAAGGCGCGGTCGCGGTCGGCGAGCGCTTTCAGGCCGGGATGCGCGGTCGGGCCTTCGAGCTGTTCATCGAGGGTGCGCCGCTTATGCAGGACGCCGTCAAGGATATCCGCTGCGATGCGCCGGGCCGCGAGGCCCGGAGCCTCGGTCGGCGGCGCGAATCTGGTGGACGGCATGAGGCAGGCACATCGCTTAAGGGAAACAGGGACGGTGGACGCATTTGCTGTACGCCTGCCGCGGCGGATTCGTGGCATGCGAATATGCCAAATATAAGGATCGTCACCGTCTTCGCGCTTTTCGCGGCATGATCCGTGGAGATGATTTTTCATGCGATATGTTCGTCGCGCCGATCGGAGGAGGTGGCATGACCAATGAACCTTCCGCGTCATCGCGGACCGGAGAGACCAGCCCCCGCAAGCAGCTTTCTCCAGCGGCCCGGCGCGCGCTCGCAGAAGCCGAGGCCCGCCGCGCCGCGCAGACCGATGCGTCAGCGCCGCCCAAAGAGGTTCAAGGGCCGAAGGGTCCCGAGCCGACCCGGTTCGGCGACTGGGAACGCGGCGGCATCGCATCGGATTTCTGAAGCCCGCTTTTCGTTACGGGCGCTGCTCGCGCAGGCTTGCCGGACGGCGCGACTCGCTCTATGCTAGGAATATGTACCCATACAGCAGAATAAATGCATGGTCCGGGCCTCGCTGGCGCAATCTGGTGTCGCCGGTTCTGCCGTGGATCTTTATCGTGGGCGTGGCGGCCGGAACCATGCTCCCGATCCGGAGCTGGATCGCCGGACCTCAGGAGGTCGTCACCCCCCGAACGCCGACGGAGACACGGGCGATCTGGGCTCGCGCCGCCGATGCGGCGGGGCGGCACCAGGTCGAGGTGATCAGGACGATCGACGGCGATACCTTCGAAGCGCTGGTGCATTTATGGCCCGGCCTCGACATGACGACGCGGGTGCGGCTGCGCGGCATCGACACGGCGGAAATGAAAGCCTCGTGCGCCGAAGAATTTCGGCTGGCGAAAGCCGCCGGCGCCCGGTTGCGCGATCTGCTCGGCGAGGGCGGCGTCACCATCGCCAATATCGGCCCCGACAAATATCAGGGGCGCGTGGTCGCCGATGCCGCGACGGCGCGAACGCCGGACATCTCGGCGGCGATGCTGGCGAGCGGCCACGCCCGCGTCTATCACGGCGGCCGTCGCCAAAGCTGGTGCAACGGCGCGGGCCGGTTCTGACCGGGCATCTTTCAGAAAGAGGCGTTACGAAGCCAGGAATTCTTCCGCCTTGAACAGCGAATCGAATTCAATGTTTTTCTCTTTATAGAGAACGACCGCTCCTTCGCCCCTGTCGACGATCGACAGAACCATCACGACTTCCGCGCCCTCGGCCTGCGCGGCCGAGACCGCGATCATGGCGGACGCGCCGCTTGTCGTGACATCCTCCAGGATGACGACCCTCTTGCCGCGAAGGTCATCGACAGGAAGGCCCTCGATGAGCTTCCTGGTTCCGTGCTTCTTGACGTCCTTGCGAACGAAAAAGCCGGGAAGCGGTTCATTCCTGACGTGGCTGAGAAGGCTGACGGTCGAAATCAGCGGAACCGCTCCCATCTCCAGCCCGCCGATATAATCGATGCCCTTGCCGGAAAGTCGCGCCAGAATGAGTTCGGACAGGACATGGGCCCCTTCAGGAGACAGCATGGTCGGCTTCATGTCGAAGTAGAACGTGCTGGTTTTGCCGGAAGCCAGTTTGATGTCGCCGCGGCCGAATGATCTGGTCTTGATGATCTCGAACGCCCTTTGGCGAACTTGTATGTCTTCAGGCATGGCTGCGGGCTCGGTCGGTATGAAGTGAAACTGTCGTGCCGGATGGAGGGTCGCCGGTCTATACGCTCAACCCGTCGCCATGACAACGAACCAGACGATTCCTGTCGTTTGGTGATCGGGAATCCGGCGCAGTCGCGCGTCCTTGGTTGGCTGTAAATTAATCCGATCAGCGCTGCGTCACCACCACGGGCGTGCCGACCGACACGCGCCGGTACAGGTCGTCAATGTCGGCATTATACATGCGGATGCAGCCGTAGGACACGAAGCGGCCGATCGACCCCGGCCGGTTGGTGCCGTGAATGGCGTATTGCCCGCCGCCGGAGAGAGTCATCGCGGCGACGCCCATCGGATTCGCCGGCGAACCGCCCGCGATCACGTCCGCAATTCTCGGATTGTCGCGTTTGACATCCGCCGGCGGCGACCATGCCGGGTTGCGATATTTGCCTTCGATCTGCGCGGTGCCGGTCCATTGCTTGCCTGCCCTGCCGACTCCGACAGGATACCGGAGAGCGCGGTCCGAATCGATGATCAGATACAGCCGGCGCTCGCTGGTTTTCACGACGATGGTGCCGGGCGCATAGCCGCCCTGGTAGCCGACCATATCGGGCCGCGCTTCGGCCGATGCGATCCCGAGCACGCCCGCTGCCCATATGGCGGCCAACACCACCGCAACCCGCGTCAACATTTTTCGCTCCAAACCTGCTTCAAAACACGTCCTGCTTCAAATCTGTTCGCATCACATGAACAAATGGAAAAAGACTCCGCCTTTTGATCGAGGATGATCTTATCCGAAAACCGTTCCACGTTGCGCGGGCGCGGTCCTTTCGGGTCGGGATCGTGCTCTAGAAATTATTGTCTGGTCGCATTTTCTTGCGGCGAACCGGTATCCACTTCGCCGGAAAATGCTCTAACTCGCCCGCGCCAATGCTCCGTCGATCATCGCGATGGCGTTCTGCACGCCGTAGACAGCGACGAAGGAGCCGAAGCGCGGTCCCTTCTCCTGACCGAGCAGCACCTGATAGAGCATGTTGAACCAGTCGAGCGAGACGCCGGGCCGTCCGTCCTTGGCGAGCTTCTTGTGATTGAGGAAGGGTTCGCGGCGGCCGATCTCGTAGACCGTGTTCTGGATGTCTTCGGCCGAAGCGTCCGCGGGCAGTTGCGACAACGCATCGCGCAGATCCTGCAACGCGGCGCGCTCGCTCGCGGCCGGCTCACGGAACGTTTTCGCCGGCGCCACGAAGTCGCGGTAATAGTTGATGGCGTAGCCGACCAGCGCATCGAGCTTCGGATGGCTTTGCGGCGTGACGCCCGGCCGGTAGCGGCCGATGAAGCCCCACAGGGTTTCGGCGTTCTCCGCGTTCGAGGACGAAACCAGCGTCAGCAGCAACTGGAACGTGACCGGCATGTCGGCTGCGGGCGGATGGCCGGCATGAATGTGCCAGACCGGATTGGCGAACTGCTGCCTCGCATCCTGACGCGGATACCCTTCGAGGAACTGCTGGTAGTCGTCGACGTTGCGCGGGATCACGTCGAAATGCAGCCGCTTCGCCGCCTTCGGTTCGCGGTACATGAACAGCGACAGCGATTCCGGCGAGGCGTAGCGCAACCACTCGTCGATGGTGAGCCCGTTGCCCTTCGACTTGGAAATCTTCTGGCCCTTGTCGTCGAGAAACAGTTCGTAGTTGAAGCCTTCCGGCGGCGTGCCGCCGAGCGCCGAACAGATTTTGCCGGACAGCTTGACCGAATCGATCAGATCCTTGCCGGCCATTTCGTAATCGACGCCGAGCGCGGTCCAGCGCATCGCCCAGTCCGGCTTCCATTGCAGTTTGCAATGCCCGCCGGTGACGGGGACCGTGACGCGCTCGCCGGTCTCGGAGTCATCGTATGAGACCGTGCCGGCCTTGGCGTCGTGCGCCGTTATCGGGACCTGCAGCACCACGCCGGTGCGCGGACAGATGGGGAGGAACGGCGAATAGCTCGCCGCGCGCTCCTCGCGCAGGGACGGCAGCATGATCGCCATCACCTTGTCGATCTTTTCGAGAACCTTCAGAAGCGTCGCGTCGAAGCGGCCCGAGGTGTAATAGGCGGTCGAACTGGCGAATTCGTAATCGAACCCGAAGGTGTCGAGGAACGCGCGCAGCCGGGCGTTGTTGTGCTCGCCGAAGCTCGGATGGGTGCCGAAGGGATCCGCCACCTTCGTCAGCGGCTTGCCGAGATCCCGCGCCAGCAGCTCCTTGTTGGGCACATTGTCCGGCACCTTGCGCAGGCCGTCCATGTCGTCGGAGAACGCCAGCAGCCGCGTCCTGATCCTGTCTTCGGTCAGCACGCGAAAGGCATGACGCACCATGGTGGTGCGCGCGACCTCGCCGAAGGTGCCGATATGCGGCAGGCCGGAGGGGCCGTAGCCGGTTTCGAACAGCACCTCGTCCTTCGGCGTCTTCTTCAGGCGCGCGACGATCTGCTTCGCCTGCTCGAATGGCCACGCATTGGATTGCTCGGCGAGCGCACGCAGATCGCTCGCTGATGGGACGTCAGACATTCTGCTCTCCATGGCGCGGCGTCTTCGGCTGCGCCACCAGTTCTAAAACGGACTGACGGAAAAATACCGCAGCCACAGATCGGTATAGCGGCCTTTCTCCCAGATTCGGAAGAGCGCCCAGTTCAGCGCCTGGCGCAGCACGTCATTACCCCTTTTCACGGCAATGCCGATGCCTTCGCCAAAATAGCGGCTTTCGATAAAGGGGCCGCCGCTGAACGCGCAGCAGCTTTCCGAATCGGTGCCGTTGATCCAGAACGCCAGTGAAATCGCGTCACCGAAAATGAAATCCACTTCGTTCTGCCGCAGCGCCTGCCGCAGCGCCTCGTCGTTCGGATAGCCGTGCAGTTCGGCGTCGGTGAAGAAAACCTTGAGATAGGCTTCGTGCGCGGACCCCGCGATGACGCCGACCTTCTTGCCCTCCAGATATTCGGGGCGCACCTCAACCATGACAGCGTCGCGCCGCGACACGAACCGGGCCGGCGTTCGATAGTAGGGATCGGTGAAATCGATACGCTTGCGCAACTCGGGGGTGACCGCGAGGGAGGCGATGATGGCGTCGCCGCGGTTGCTGGACAGCGCGTCCACCAGCGTCTCGAACCGCCGCATCTGAATCGTGCAGGTGACCTTGATCTCCTCGCACAGGGTGCGCGCCAGATCGACGTTGAAGCCGGCCGGCTTGCCGTCGGGACCGGTATAGTTGAAGGGTGGATAGTCGGTTTCCGTCAAGAACCGGATCACGGTGAGGCGCGACAGATCGGGGCGGTCGGGCCGGTGACGCGGATCCCAGAAGCCCGGCACGGCCTGCGGCGCAACAGCGGCGGCCGCCGAAGCGGAGGTCGTTGCGACCGCTTGCGCGCGCGCGCGGTCGAGCGCCGCCTCCGCGCCCAGCATCCAGCCGGCGGCCAGCAGACAACCTAGCGTGGTCGCGCCGCGGCGGATCAATCTCTCGTTGGCGGAAACGGTAATCTGTGGTTGCATGGACAGGGGCTTTTCGGACGGAGGGTTTTATAGACCATCCGGAACGGGACGCGAGTATCGTTTGCGTGGGGACGTGGCTTGGCGGGGCGGAATCACGTGGGGAACGGCGGCCGGGCCGGGGCATTCCGCCGTGCTGCGCCTGAGAGGCCGCCGCATCCTCCCGGCTTCTCTCCCGGTTTCGATGGCATCCCTGCCTCCAGCAACGACAATTGGCTGGACGACCCCGAACCCGGTCCGGCGATCGAACTGGACTGCCTGCGCCATATTCTTGCTCCGGCGCTGCTGAAGGCTGCCGAAGCGCGCGGCCAGGAAGTGGCTACCGGGGCGGATCAGGTACTGATCCGGTCGGGCGTCATTGGCGAGGAAGCTTATCTGCGAGCGCTTTCCTTTCAGAGCGGTCTTGCGATCGAGACCTTCGCCGAGGTTTCCCGCTCCGATTGCCCCCTGCCCGATCGTTACCTGTCCAGCGCCGCGCAACACGGGCTGCTTCCGCTGCGCCTGAGGTGGACCCGCTTGGTGAGACAGTTTGGCGGCCTGGCTAAGGTGGATCGGGTTCGTTTCTACGCCGCCAATTGCTCCGTCATTTCCGCCATAGCATGGACTTCGTCGGGCGTCCTGCCGGCGAAGGTCGAGTGCGGGCGTCGCCGGTTGTAATAGTCTATCCAGGAGCCGATGCCGCAGCGGGCTTGGCTTCCCGTTTCGAATGTGCTGAGGAAGACGCACTCATATTTGAGGCTGCGCCACAGTCGTTCGATGAAGACGTTGTCCATCCAGCGGCCGCGCCCGTCCATGGAGATGCGGATGCCGGCATCCTTCAGCGTCGTCGTGAAGGCGAAGCTAGTGAACTGCGAGCCTTGGTCGGTGTTGAAGATGTCGGGCCTGCCATGGCAGGCGATCGCCTCTTCGAGAGCGGCAACACAGAAGTCGGCATCCATCGTGTTCGACAACCGCCAGGCCAGGACCTTGCGGCTGAACCAGTCCATGATGGCCACGAGGTAAAGGAAGCCGCGCCGCATCGGGATATAGGTCACATCGGCACACCAAACGTGATCCGGCCGCTCGATCGCCAGGTGCCGCAGCAGGTAGGGATAGATGCGATGCTGCGGATGCGGCTCGCTGGTTCTCGGCGCCTGGTAGATCGGCGACAGACCGATCTTGCGCATCAGCCGCCGGACCCGCTTGCGACCCACGCACCAGCCCTGACGCCGCAGATGCCGGGCCATCTGCCGGGAGCCATACCAGGGCGTCTCCATGAAGGCCTCGTCGATGGTGCGCATCAGTTCGAGGTTCTCGGGCGTCTCGCCGGCGGGCTGTCGGTAGAACGACGCCCGCGAGATCGAGACCAGTTCGCACTGGCGGCGGATCGAGAGCCGGTTGTGATCGGGGTCAATCATCATTCTCCTCCGATCCAGGCTCAGCGATCGAAGGCCTTGGCCAAAAAATCCCGCTCAACGACAAGCTGGCCAATCTTGGCGTGCAGCTTGGTCACCTCGGCTTCCCGGCCGACCTGCGCATCAGCAGCCTTGTCGTCGAACGTCTTGGCCAGGTTCTCGATGGCCTGCCGTTTCCACTGCGTAATCTGGTTCGGATGAAGCTGGTGCTTTGTCGCCAGTTCCGAAATCGTCCGCTCGCCACGGATCGCCTCAAGCGCAACCTTGGCCTTGAACTCAGCCGTAAATCGTCTGCGTGTCTTCATACCGGATCGTCCTTTTCATCGGGCGATCCACCTTATGCCCCTGTCTCAGAAACCGGCACCACCTCACTGATCTTGACCCATAGATATCAAAAACTTGTTTTATGAGGGAGTTTTCGACCTCAACTAGCTGTTCCTGTCGTTGGCAGGACAAGGGTCCGCGAACTGGTTGGTCGCGATATTTGCTTATCGCCTTATATAAGCTTGGAATTACAGGTCCATACTTCCAAGCCTGAACCTCATCAACAATGAGGGGGACGCCATAAAGACCAAGCATCCAACCATGAGCAATATAGACGAGCTTCAGCAATTGCATCGGAGTTAGGGTATCGCCCTTTTCCGTGGCAATTTCCAAAAATCGGTTCGCGATGGTTAGGCTATCGTGCACGCGAATCCTCCACGCAAAACATATAGTAAATTCCGACCCAACAAGCCATAGGGGTTGACTCGACACAACCGAATCAACGTTAGCGAGGCTTTTGGTTCCTTATTTAGCTTAACGACCACAAAAGGTTGCCCCTGTGGTCCACTGCAAAACGGACAGCCGCACTCTCTTTGAGTATCCGAAGCGCCTTGCTGACCCGCCGTGTCAGGTCCGAGACGTACCTTCTGTCCCGCGCATCCTGACCGTTCAGAGCTACAATCCCTTGAGCTATTTCCCGGCTTCCTAGCGGTCGCGGCGCGTCTCGCAATTCATCCAAGATCGCCCGAGTTAGCTCGCCACGACCAAAAAGGACTTGCCGCTTCTGGCGCGGCATTTCCGCGTCCAGATCGCCGGTATATCCGAGCGTACCTAAAACACGGTCTAGTGCGCCAATGTCATTCTTGATCTCCGCCATCCGGTCACGGATGCGCTCTGCCTCGTTGAACAGATCGGCACGCTTTTTCAGCAAGCCGGAAATCGTGTGCTCGTAGGTCTCGGTGCGAGCAAGGCGGGTGGTGTCTGGCATGCCGCATTGTGTGACTCACACAGGGAAACCGCCATCCGTCTCTTGGTGAGTTTGCTACCTAATACCGCACTTCCGCACCGCGGTCCTTCGCGAGGTGGGCGGCTGGGATGCCTACAACGTCACCGAGGATGCCGACCTCGGCTTTCGGCTGGCGCGCTTCGGCTATCGATCGACCACCTTCGCGTCGACGACTTTCGAGGAGGCGCCCGCGCGTTTCGGCGGATGGCTGCGCCAGCGCTCGCGCTGGATGAAGGGCTGGATGCAGACCTGGAGCGTGCATATGCGCCAGCCACGGCGGCTATGGAAGGAGGCGGGCGCGAAGGGATTCTTGACTCTGAACACCATCATCGGCGGCAACGTGTTGACCGCTTTGACCTTTCCGGTCCTCGTCATCGATATGGCGTTGCGCTCGCTGGAAGGCGCTGGCAGCGAATTTTGCGCGGGCACGGTCACGCCGCTGCATCTGACGACGATCGCCGCCGGGTTCGTCTCCACCATCGTGGTGGGCCTGATGGGCCTTGCCCGGCGCGGGCAATTGAGGCAGGGCTGGATCCTGGCGTTGACGCCGATTTATTGGGCCTGTCTTTCGATCGCGGCCTGGCGCGCGCTGTATCAACTGCTGAGCGAGCCATACAGGTGGGAAAAGACCGAACACGGCCTTTCCCCGCAAATCAGATCGGCCGCCGCTTCCCGGACGCCCGAGCGCGATGAAGAGACGTGTGACGCGGTTTTCCGCCCGCAGTCCGCTCTCAAATATTAGAGTGTTTTCGAGCGGAGCGGATCGTTCATGATTCTGGTTCGGTTTGATCCAAAATCATCGTGATCCAATCCCACTGCGTGACCGCGCGACGGCGGCAGCGCTACAGATAACGTTTCAGATCGGCGGCGGCCGCTTCAGCCGGGCGTTTGAGATCGAACGACGAAACGAAGCGGCCGTTGCGGTCCATCAGATAGATCAGCGCGGTATGATCCATCGAATAGCCGCCATCCTTCAGCGGGACCTTTTTTGCGTAGACCCGAAATACGGACAAGGCTTTCTCGACGGCGGCCTGATCGCCAGTCAGGCCTTTCAGACGCGGATCGAAGCTCGACAGATAGCTTTTCATCGTGTCCTGGGTATCGCGCTCCGGATCGACGGTGATGAAATAGGCGTTGACGCGGTCGGCGTCCGAACCCATCACCCGCAACACCTCCGACATCTCGAACAGCGAGGTCGGGCAGACATCGGGACAATGAGTATAGCCGAAGAAAACGATCGTCGGACGACCGACCATGTCCTTCTCGGTGACGGTCTGGCCGGTCTGGTCGGTCAGTTTGAACGGGCCACCGATCGACGCCGCCGGGGGCGTGCTGGCGAGTCCGCCGAGCAGCCACATCACCACCGTGAGACCGACGACAAGGCTGCCGGCAAAGGCCGCAAACAGGATCAGCGGACGGACGAATCTATTTGACATCGGGTATCGTATCCTCGGTGTCGCGGTTCCGAAGGCCGCTTGTTCTTGCATCGACCCTCGGAACTTGCGGAACGGGCCTAGCGCGGCGGCCGGTCAAATGGAATCAGGGCCGCCGCTCCAGTTAATTGATTGAGCATCGGATTTATCCCGAAACCGGTTCCCACTTTCGGGTCCGATGCTCTAGAGCGTTTTCGAGCGAGGTGAAAGACCTGCTCGCGCGAAGAAAACGCCATGGTGGCGGGCGGCGAGACCGAAAAAGCGTGCGTCTCGATGACCACGGCGGTTCGGCCGCGCCCACAGCGCCCTGCCAGCAGGGTGGGGTTCAAATAAGGCCAGTCCCGCCCTTAAGGCAAGCGCAACCCGGCGCGATCACGTTGTGATGATTTGGCGTGCGATGAATGGCGATGCGCCGTCAGCGCGCCGAAGAGGCCTGCGCGTCGAGGTAGCACGGACGGTACATGTCAGCGAGTTGGCGGCCCCGCAGGAAAATCATGCGCTTTGTCAGGCCGCCGCGCTGCTTGATCCAGCGCTGCACCGCGGAAGGGTACATCGAATACAGCATATGGGTCGCTTCGGAGTTGATCACGGTGCGGCCGTTCGATCCGAGATCCCAGGCGGCATGAAACCCGAGAGCCGCGTGGGACGTCACGCAAATCCTGTCATGCGGGACCGTGCCGAGAACGATGGTGCAGGCCGATGCGCACAGGCCATCGATGATGACGGACTGGCCGGAACTGCGAACGGCTTCAAATTTATCGATGTAGGTTCCGATCCGGCCGCCCCGATCCTCGCCGATCCGGACCACGGCGTGACTCGCGGCAACCTGCCCCAATACGAACACGGCTGCGAGCAATCCAGTCACGACCCTCGTCATCTGCCCCGGCGCCAATCTTCGAACCCGTTAGATCACAATGATTCTGACCGAATCGATCCAGGATCATGAACATGATCGATTCCAGTATGTAAGACCTCATGCGAGGCCACGGCCCGCAGCCTCCGGCGCTCCGGACGTTTTGTCCAGACCATCGCGCGCTCTGAAATCAGATTCAAATCCAGTGTTGCCGACGCGCTGCACTTTCAGAAAAGTGGAGCGGGTGAGCATTTCCTTGCCGCGAGCAGCGGCGTTGGAGCGGGCGAAGGGATTCGAACCCTCGACCCCGACCTTGGCAAGGTCGTGCTCTACCCCTGAGCTACACCCGCGTCCGAACGACAGGCGGCCGATTGCTGGCCACCGGAGGCGAGAGCTATGCCAAATGCGGCGTGCGAATGCAACAGCCAGATCGGGATATTAATGTCACTCCCCCAGGTCTTCCGGTTGAGTGACGGCCGCCAAGACCGGGCGAACCCGACCGCCGATTGCAAAACTTCCGCACAGGGACCAATTTAGGGTCCTGAGCGTGCCGGCGTGACGGTTCAGAAGTTCGCTTTCGTTTCGGCGAAATAACCCAGCGGGTTTCCGATGACGAGGTTTGCGTCACGGAGTGCTGGCCAAGAACAGGCGAACGTCCGATAAAGGCGCCAGACCGCCCATTCCGGGGACATCAGGCGAGGATCACGTGACCATAGTCGAGCACGGCGGCGGGCCGCCACCACAAGCGCCGGATCTGATCAATGAGACGACGACGCAGACCTTCATGAAGGATGTCGTCGAGGAATCGATGCACCAGCCGGTGCTGGTCGATTTCTGGGCGCCGCGGAGCGGACCGAGCCTCCAACTGACCCCGCTGCTGGAAAAGGCGGTGCGCGCCGCCGCCGGCAAGGTCAAGCTGGCGAAGATGAATATCGATCAGCATCCCGCCATCTTTCAGCAACTCGCGGCCCAGATCGGCAGTCAGTCGATCCCGGCGGTGTTCGCCTTCGTCGGCGGACGGCCGGTCGACTATTTCACAGGCGCGGTCCCCGAAAGCCAGGTCAAGGATTTCATCGACAAGCTGACGCAAGGCGCGGGGGCGGCGCCGGGCGCCCCGAATATCGAAGAAATCCTGCAAGAGGCTGACGACGCGCTCGCCGCGGGCGATCCGGCCACCGCAGCCGCGGTCTATGCCGAGGCGCTCGGCATCGACGCCGTCAATCTTCGGGCGATCGCCGGGCTGGCGCGCTGCTATGCCAGCACCGGCGCGATCGACAAAGCCAAGCAAACGCTGGAGCTGGTTCCGGAATCGAAGCGTGGCGACGCCGCCGTGACCACCGTTCAGGCCATGATCGACCTTGCCGAACAGGCGAGCTCGCTTGGTCCTATCGGCGAGCTCGAGCAGAAGGTCGCGGCCGACCCGCTCGACCATCAGGCGCGATTTGACCTCGCCACGGCGCTGAACGCCGGCGGCAAACGCAGCGAGGCCACCGATCACCTGCTTGAAATCGTGAAGCGCGATCGCAAATGGAACGATGACGCCGCCCGCAAGCAGCTCGTGCAGTTCTTCGAGGCATGGGGCGCCACAGACGAGGCCACCGTGGAGGGACGCAAACGACTGTCGACGATTCTGTTTTCCTAGAGCATTTTCCGGCGAAGTGGATACCGGTTCGCCGCAAGAAAATGCGACCAGACAATAATTTCTAGAGCATGGTCCGATTCAACTTGAACGGATCATGCTCTAGATCACGATATTCTAGAGCGGGATGCGGGCGGAAAACCGCACCACACTTTTTCCTCATCCCGCTCAAGAGTCCGTTTCAACCGCGTTGAACCAGACTCGCCGCTTATCTTTTGTTTGAGCATGATTTTTTCCGAAAATCGGTTTCCGCTTTTCGGGGTCATGCTCCGGATCATTGTTTTGACGCGTTTTCTTCACGCGAACAGGTCATCCACTTCGCTCGAAAACGCTCTAGCGCCGGACCAGCCCATGCCCATCAATGCCGATTACCGCGGTCCCGCTGACCTTCCCGAAGTGATACCGGTGTTTCCGCTGCCCGGCGCGCTGCTGCTGCCGCGCGGGCAAATGCCGCTCAACATCTTCGAAATGCGCTATCTCGCAATGGTCGACGACGCGCTGCGGGACGGCCATCGCCTGATTGGCATGATCCAGCCCGACCTGACCCATTCCGCCAGCGAGGACAAGCCTGAACTGTTTCATGTCGGCTGCGCAGGACGCATTACCCAGTTCGCCGAATCCGGCGACGGCCGTTACATTCTCGAACTTACCGGGGTGTCCCGTTTCAAGGTCGTGGAAGAGCCGACGGTGCTGACCCCCTATCGCCAGTGCAAGGTTGATTTCTTCGCTTACGCCGACGATCTCACCGCGCGCAAAGGCGAGGACGAGGTCGACCGCAAACGGCTGCTCGAGGTGCTGACCGATTTTCTCAAGGTCAACGATCTGAAAGTGGACTGGAGCGGCATCGAGAACGCCCCGAACGAGGCGCTGGTCAACGCGCTGGCGATGATGTCGCCCTACGGGCCCCCCGAGAAGCAGGCCATGCTGGAGGCAGCCGACCTGAAAACCCGCGCGGAAATTCTGATCGCCGTCACCGAAATGGACCTCGCGAAAAAGCGCACCAGCGGTGACCCCGGATTGCAGTAGCGGGGCAAGCGCCTCACACCCCATCATGATGCAATGACGCACCTATCCGCCCGACCTGACCTTTCGAAGAGACCCGCATGACGCCGCCCCCTTCCGATCGTCCCGAGGATACCGCCGATCCAAAGCTTCTGGAGATTCTGGTCTGCCCGCTGACCAAGGGTCCGCTGGAACTGGACGGCGCGCGGCGGGAACTGATTTCACGCTCGGCGAAGCTGGCCTATCCGATCCGCGACGGCATTCCGATCATGCTGCCGGAAGAGGCACGGAAAATCGAGTGAGACGATGCACGACGCATCGTCTCGAAAAACATCTCGCAAAACAGGCGTAACAGATCGTCACAGCGCGTCGCTGTCGGTCTCGCCGGTGCGAATGCGCAGCGCGTGATCGATCGGCAGCACGAAGAGTTTGCCGTCGCCGATCTGGCCGGTGCGGGCGGCGGCGGCGATGGCCTCGACAGCCTTGTCCGCGAGCTCCGATGCCACCGCGACCTCGATCCTCAGCTTGGGCAGGAAGTTCACGACGTATTCGGCGCCGCGATAGATCTCCGTATGGCCCTTCTGACGTCCATAGCCCTTAACCTCGGTCACGGTCATGCCGTGCACGCCGAGCGCGGTCAGCGCCTCCCGGACCTCGTCGAGCTTGAAGGGTTTGATCATGGCGACGACGAGTTTCATGGTCCGGCCTCTTTATCCTGCTCGGCAACCCGGTTATGACCGGATACGTTCCCGGACAATCTGCCACCTTTCGCGGTCGCCAGCACGGCGAATTTTGCAGATCAAGTTAGAACATGCGCGCCCGCGAGTTGGCCGCCGCCGCGCCAGCGGACCGGATTTGTTCATGAACCACAGGCCTCTCCTTGCCGACCAATCATCGCTCCGGCAGCGGGGGCCGAAGGATTTGGGGGACATGCATGCCGAACCGTCAGTGGTTTTTCGCCTCTGGAAACACCCAGCAAGGTCCGTATTCCGAAGACCAGTTGCGGGATTTCATCGCCCGCGGCGCGGTGAGGGCCGACACGCGCGTCTGGACCGAGAGCATGTCGGACTGGCAGAGAGCAGGCGATATTCCTGGGCTTCTGTCCGGCGGTTCGGCCGCTCCGCCCCCCGTGACGCAAGCGTCGGCGCGTGAAAGCGCGGTGCTTGCCAGCGGCAATGGATCCGCCGGCGTTCCGCTGTCCGTGGACCTCAACATCTGGGCGCTGCTTGGACGCACCCTGATCTTCGTGATCGGCTTCCTGCTGGTTATTCCGGCGCCATGGGTGGCCACCAGCTTCTACGGATGGTTCATTTCTCAGGTGCGGGTGCCGCAGCGTCCCAACCTGAGCTTCACCGGCCAGCCGATGGACATCTGGTGGGTGTTCGTGCTGCTCGCGCTGTGCGCCTATTCCGGCCTGACCGACATACCCTATATCGGGATCATTCTGATTCCGGTGCAGGCCTGGCTGTCGTGGATGACGATCAAATGGGTCGTGGCCAACATCAGCGCCAACGGGCAGCCGCTTCGGCTTTCATTCCGGGGCGAGGCGTTGCATTACGTCGGCTGGTTCGTGCTGCTCAACCTCTCCTTCATCACCATCATCGGCTGGGCATGGGTCACCACGGCGATGACGCGCTGGATGTTCCGCAACATCGACGGCACCCGGCGCGAGATCATCTTCAATGCCAGCGGGCTTGAGGTGTTGTGGCGAACGGTGGTGGTGGCGATCGGCTGCATCCTGATCATCCCGATCCCGTGGGTGCTCCGCTGGATCGCGCGCTGGTACGTCTCGCAGGTCGCGCTGGCGCCTCGGACGGCGTAGCGGGCTCCGCCTCTGTCGAAATCGAGACTCTAGAGCGGCGGCCGATCAAATGGAATCAACGCCGCCGCTCCAGTTAATTGATTGAGCATCGGATTTATCCCGAAACCGGTTCCCACTTTCGGGTCCGATGCTCTAGCGCCGCTCGCGGACCGAGCCTTCCTGCGCCACCGAGGCGATCAGCGCGCCGTCCTGCCTGAAGATCAGGCCGCGAGCGAGACCACGGCCGCTATGCGCGCTCGGCGAATCCTGCGCGTAGAGCAGCCATTCGTCGGCGCGGAACGGGCGGTGAAACCACATGGCGTGATCGAGCGAGGCCGCCATCATGTGCTTGTCGAACAGGGTGCGGCCGTAGCGCGCCATCACCGCATCCAGCAGCGCGAAATCCGACGCATAGGCCAGCGCGCACATGTGCAGCGCCGGGTCGTCGGGCAGTTTCGCCGCCGTGCGGATCCAGACGTGGACGCGGCCGTCCTCGATCCTCTCGCCGAAGTAGCGGTTGAGTTCGACCGGGCGCAGGTCGATCGGCCGGTCCGATTCGTAATAGCGGCGGATGAACTCTGGCATTTCCCTGAACATCGGCTGCTTGATGAACTCCTCCGGCGAAAGCTGCTCGGGCGGCGGCACGTCCGGCATCTTCTCCTGATGATCGAAGGCGCCCTCCTCGTCCACATGGAACGAGACCATGATCGAGAAGATGGCGCGGCCGTGCTGGATCGCGGTGACGCGCCGCGTCGAATAGCTCTTACCGTCGCGCAGCCGCTCCACCTGATAGATGATCGGAACGGCGGGATCGCCCGGCAGGATGAAGTAGCAATGCAGCGAATGCGGCAGGCGGCCTTCGACGGTGCGGCAGGCCGCCATCATCGCCTGTCCGATCACCTGCCCGCCGAACACCCGCTGCCAGCCGGTCTTCGGGCTGCTGCCGCGAAACAGGTTTTCCTCGATCGGTTCCAGATCGAGGATCGAGATCAGGTCGGTCAGGCTTTCGGACATCGAGGCGCTTTCAACATGAACTCATGAGTTCTCATATCGTTGGTCCGGGCTCACGGCCTCCAGGCGAGGGCACGGGCCGGGCGGCGGCGCAACGTTTGGAAACCCGTTTCGCCCGGCTATACTGCGGCATCACAGAAGCAGGGCTTACCATGACGACACAACAGGGCATTGTCATCTGCGGCGGCGCATTTGCCGGACTGGCGCTGGCGCTGGCGCTGCGTCAGGGGCTCGGCGCCGAAATTCCGATCGTGGTCGCCGATCCGATGCTGGCGAACCGGCCGAGCCGCGATCCGCGCGCCACCGCGATCGTGGCCGCGTGCCGCCGCCTGTTCGAGGCGCTCGGGGTCTGGGACGAGGTGGCCGGTACCGCGCAGCCGATGCTCGACATGGTGGTCACCGATTCGAAGCTCAACGACGCCACCCGCCCGGTGTTCCTGACCTTCGCCGGCGACGTCGAGCCCGGCGAGCCGTTCGCGCACATGGTCGAGAACCGCTATCTGATCGAGGCGCTAGCGTCCCGCGCGCAAGCCGAAGGGGTCGATCTGCGCGCCACGGCGGTGACGGGAACCGAGGCCCGGCCCGGCGGCGTCACCGTCGCGCTGGCCGATGGCTCCACGATCGAGGCGAGCCTTCTGGTGGCGGCCGACGGCGCGCGCTCGAAGCTGCGCGAGCGCGCCGGGATCGCCACCCATGGCTGGGAATACGATCAATCCGGCATCGTTGTCACCGTCGGCCATGAGCGCGATCATCAGGGCCGCGCCGAGGAGCATTTTCTCCCCGCCGGGCCGTTCGCGATCCTGCCGCTGACGGGCAGGCGCTCGTCGCTGGTGTGGACCGAGAAGCGGGCGGAGGCGGCGCGCCTCGTCGCACTTGCCGAAGATGAATTTCACGCCGAGCTGGAGCAGCGCTTCGGCCTGCACCTCGGCGAGGTCAAGGCGCTCGACAAGCCGCGCGCGTTTCCGCTTCAGTATTTCGTCGCGCGCTCGTTCATCGCCGAACGGCTGGCGCTGGTGGGCGACGCGGCGCATGTGATCCACCCGATCGCGGGGCAGGGTCTCAACCTCGGACTGAAGGATGTCGCGGCGCTTGCGGAAAGCGTGGTCGATGCGGTCAGGCTCGGGATCGATCCGGGGCAGGCAGACGTGCTGGAGCGCTATCAGCGCTGGCGGCGCTTCGACACCATGGCGATGGGCGTGGCCACCAACACGCTCAATGTTTTGTTCTCAAACGAATCGACGCTGCTGCGCAGCGTGCGCGACATCGGGCTAGGTCTGGTCGACCGGATGCCGCCGCTGAAGAACGCCTTCATCCGCCAGGCGGCCGGACTGACCGGCGAGGTGCCGCGGCTGCTCAAGGGCGAGGCGTTGTAGGGGCTATCGCATAATCCGATTCGCGACGACGTCGTTGCGCTTTTCGCCAGTATGAACGCCGAGAAACCGGACCTAAAACGAAAAGGCCCTGCCGGGGCTTGTGATCGCCTAGGCAGGGTTGCCCTTCCGGGTCTTGAGGCTCAACGCATCCCGCCGGAAGCCCGGCAGTGAACGTCGCGAGCAATCGCGTCTAATGTTGCTACTCATGGACTAATGTCAAGTTACAAGCCGATAGCTTTAAGGACGCAGTTGCGCACACGCGCAACATCTTCTGCGGTCATTTTCGGGTGCAAGTACTTACGCTTACCCCTTTGGTCCCGAGATGTGTGGAACAGGTCCAACCTCTCGAAGGAGACGGTCGCGATCATATCACATTTAGCCCAAAAGACGGTGTAAGGGAAAGGATGGGGCAACGGATCACCAAACTCGATCCGCGCTACATAATCCAGATCGCGATCCGGTTCGTCCTGGGACAACGGAATCACCGTACAGAGTCCGTCCCGGTAAGGCAGACGGGGAGAGATGACAACGGCCGGTCGTCTCTTGACCATTTCAGGAGGCTGGAAGCCGCCACGGCTATAATCACAAAGCAAAACCGTTCCAACACCGACCGGATACTTGATTCCCATTCCATATGAATACAGCTTCAGCAGCTCGGTAGAAACCGGAAGGTCCCTCAACCACGGAGAGCTCCCAACGGAAAATCCGCCCTCCCGCCGATGGTTAATCGCGTCTTAACCCCGCCGCAGCTAAGCTTACTCAACCGTCTTTCGTCCGGCCTCAAGGCGCGGCCGAACGTCTTGAAAGTGTTGACGCTTAACCGATGGCAACCACCGCTTCATCGCGCGCGGCGCCGGGCGCCGCCAGCCGGACTGAATTCGCCGCCAGCCCAGTCGAATCCGACGCCGGTGCGTCCCGGTCCGCCGCCGGCCCGGCCGCGCGGACGGCTGCGGGCGAGCGGTCGCCATTCGCGCGGACGGCGGATCTGCTTGCGCCCTACCAGCCGGAACAATCCCTGATCAACCTGTCGCTGGGCGAGCCGCGGCACCCGCCGCCCGATTTCGTCGGCCCGATCCTGTCCCGGCATATCGACGAGTTCAGGCGATATCCGATGGCGCGGGGGATCGAGCCGTTCCGCCGCGCCGCCGCCGACTGGCTGTCGCGGCGCTTCGCGCTGCCGCGCGCGATCGATCCCGAGACCGAGATACTGGCGCTGAACGGCAGCCGCGAGGGACTGTTTTACGCCGCGGTCGCCGCCGCGCGCTACGTCGCGCCGCGCAAGGGCGCGCCGGCCATCCTGATGCCGAACCCGTTCTACCCGGCCTATGGCGCGGGCGCCCGTGCCGCTCATTGCGAAACCGTCCTGCTGCCGGCGACGCGCGACAACGGCTTCCTGCCGGACCTCGACGCGCTCGATGAAGCCACGCTGGCGCGGACGGTCGCGATCTATCTCGCCTCGCCCGCCAATCCGCAAGGCGCGGTGGCCTCGCGCGATTATCTCGCGCTCCTGATCGCGCTGGCGCGCCGTCACGGTTTTCTGGTGTTCTCGGACGAATGCTATTCGGAAATCTATACGCAAGAGGCGCCCGGCAGCGCGCTGGAATGCGCGGGGCCGGATTTCGCGAGCGTCGTCGCGTTCCAGTCGCTCTCGAAACGCTCGAACCTGCCGGGGCTGCGCGTCGGCTTCGTCGCCGGAGACCGGAATTTCCTCGACGCGTTTCATGAGCTGCGCAACGTCGCCGCGCCCCAGGTGCCGGTGCCGCTGCAGCATGTCGGCGCGGCCGCCTATGGCGACGAGGCCCATGTCGAGGAGAACCGAAGGCTCTACCGGCTCAAGTTCGATCTCGCTGACCAGATCATCGGCGCTCGCTACGGCTATGCGAGGCCCGCCGGCGGCTTCTGCCTCTGGCTGGATGTCTCCGCATATGGCGGCGACGAGGCCGCGACGATCAAGCTTTACAGGGAGGCCGGCCTTCGCGTCGTGCCCGGAAGCTATCTGGCGCGTCCGCAAGCCGATGGCTTAAATCCTGGCGCGGGCTACATCCGCCTCGCGCTGGTGGCGGACATCGAATCGACAGCCGAGGCGTTGCGGCGGCTGGTGAAAACTCTCGGCTAGATCTTCGCTTCTGACTGGATCGGAAGCGAAGCTCTAGATTGTTTTTCTGACGCGTTTTCGTCGCGCGAACAGGTCATCCACTTCGCTCGAAAACGCTATAGTCGCGGGGCACCATGAGCATGGCAGCGATCGAACGTCTTCTTCCCATCGTCGATCAGATACCGCCGTCGATCCGCGAGCCGCTGGCCCGGCGCCTGCGCGAATTGACCGGGCTCGGCCTGATCGGATTGTCCGGCGCGGCCGCGGCCGCACTGATGTCGTGGTCGGTGCAGGACCCGAGCCTCAGCCACGCCACCTCGCGCCCGATCCACAACGTCCTCGGCTATCCCGGCGCGATCGGCGCCGATCTTCTGATGCAGATTCTCGGTCTCGGCGCGATCATGCTGATCCTGCCGGTGGCGATCTGGGGATGGCGGATGCTGACCCATCGCCCGTTCGACCGTGAGGCTTCGCGTCTCGCCTGCTGGATTCTCTGCACCACATCCGCCGCCGGCTTCGCCAGTTGCTGGCCCCATAACGGCGCCTGGCCGCTGCCCACCGGTCTCGGCGGCGTGGTCGGCGACGCGCTGGTGCGCGCGCCCGCGATTGCGTTCGGCCCGGCAGGCGCGCTGCAAAGCATCGTGCTCGGCGCGATCATGTTTCTGATCATGGCCGCGACGTTCCTTTGGGCCAGCGGCGTGCGATCGCGGCCCGCCGAAGAATCGCGCGAAATCGAGGATGACGCGCCGTTCGATGAGGGCGACGACCACGCCTCGGTCTCGCTGGGCTGGGCGGTTCACGCGCTGATGAGCGCGAAGGCGCGGCTCAAGCGGCTGAAAATCGGCGCGCTGCTGGCGCTGGCCTACAAGTCGCTGGTGTCGAGCGCGCCGCGGAACTCCGGTGCGCTGGCGTTCGAGCGCCAGGAGCCCAATCTCGGCGGCGGACCCATCGCTCCCTCCCTGGCGCCGGGTCGCGCCGGCCATGATGACGACATCGATGACGAGCTTGACGACGATCCGGAGGACGAAGCGGACGAGGAAGACGATGCAGCGCCGGTCGTCGCCGCGCCCCGCCGGAAGGCCGCTCCCCGCCAGCCGGCGAAGAAAGCCGGCAAGTTCGAGCTGCCCTCTGTCAACGTTCTGAGCGCGCCGCGCGCCTCCGACCGCCAGCCGCTCAGCAAGTCCGAACTGGAAGCCAATTCGCGGTCGCTGGAAGGCGTGCTTGGCGACTTCGGCGTGCGCGGCGAGATCGTGAAAGCCAATCCCGGACCGGTGGTGACGCTGTATGAACTGGAGCCCGCACCCGGCATCAAGTCGGCGCGCGTCATCGGCCTCGCCGACGATATCGCGCGCTCGATGAGCGCCCTGTCGGCCCGCGTCGCCGTCGTCCCCGGCCGCAACGCCATCGGCATCGAGCTGCCGAACGCGCACCGCGAGAAGGTGTACTTAAGAGAGCTGCTCACCGCGAAGGAGGCCGTCGACTCGGTCGCCAAGCTGCCGCTCTGCCTCGGCAAGACCATCGGCGGCGATCCCGTTATCATCGATCTCGCGCGCACGCCGCATATGCTGATCGCCGGTACCACGGGTTCCGGCAAATCGGTCGCGATCAACACCATGATCCTCAGCCTGCTGTACCGGCTGCGGCCCGATCAGTGCCGTCTCATCATGGTCGATCCGAAGATGCTCGAACTCTCGGTCTATGACGGCATCCCGCATCTGCTGACGCCGGTCGTCACCGACCCGAAGAAGGCGGTGGTCGCGCTGAAATGGGCCGTGCGCGAGATGGAAGAGCGCTATAAGAAGATGGCCAAGCTCGGCGTGCGCAACATCGACGGCTACAACACCCGACTCGTCGACGCGAAGGCCAAGGGCGAGGAGCTGACGCGCACGGTGCATACCGGCTTCGACAAGGAAACCGGCAAGGCGATCTACGAGGAAGAGAAGCTCGAATTCGAGCCGCTGCCCTTCATCGTCATCATCGTGGA
Source organism: Nitrobacter sp. TKz-YC01 (assembly GCF_047824785.1). Lineage (GTDB taxonomy): Bacteria > Pseudomonadota > Alphaproteobacteria > Rhizobiales > Xanthobacteraceae > Nitrobacter. The sequence continues at coordinate 158,273 of NZ_CP181167.1, forward strand.
TGAAATGGCCGACCTGATGATGGTCGCGGGCAAGGATATCGAGGGCGCGGTCCAGCGTCTTGCGCAGATGGCGCGCGCCGCCGGCCTTCACGTCATCCTCGCGACCCAGCGTCCGTCGGTCGACGTCATCACCGGCACCATCAAGGCCAACTTCCCGACCCGCATCGCCTTCCAGGTGACGTCGAAGATCGACAGCCGTACCATCCTCGGCGAAATGGGCGCCGAGCAACTGCTCGGCCAGGGCGACATGCTCTACATGGCGGGCGGCGGCCGCATCTCGCGCGTGCATGGGCCGTTTGCGTCGGATGAAGAAGTCGAGAAAGTGGTCCGCCACCTCAAGACGCAAGGAGCCCCCGAATATCTCGAGGCGGTCACGGCCGAAGAACCCGCGGAGGGCGAGGACGGCGCGGTGTTCGACGGTACGAGCATGGGCAGCGACGGCGGCGGCGATCTGTTCGCGCAGGCGGTCGCGATCGTGAAGCGCGACCGCAAGGCCTCGACCAGCTACATTCAGCGCCGTCTCCAGATCGGCTACAATCGCGCCGCCTCGCTGATGGAGCGCATGGAGCTCGAAGGCATCGTCGGGCAGGCCAATCACGCCGGAAAGCGCGAAATCCTGATCGAGGAAGAAGAAGGCCAATTCTGATCCATGACGGCATCACGATGATCAGGTTTTCGGAGTCGCGAAATCGCCACAGCGCCACGCTAGATCGCGGCGATTCTGGATCGAATCGATCCAGAATCGCGACCATGATCGATTCCAGCATTATGAGAAGCGGAATGCGGGCGGATAACCGCACGACATTTTTCCTCGCCCCGCTTCCGGAGCGTTTTCAAGCGAAGTGGACACCCGTTCGCGGTAAGAAAATGCCGGGAAAAAACGATATCCGCGAGGGCGCAAAGCGCTGTAGAACAAACGCCGCCAGCGGACAGGACGAAACATTGAATACAGACGTGACACTTCCCCCCGCGGCCAGCCGTCCGATCCGCGCCCGTGCGAACGCCGTCATGGCCGGGCTCGCCGCGATACTGACCACAAGCCTTTTTGCTCCGCCGGCCCGCGCCGAAGCCGTGCCGATCCCGCAACCCGCGCCGCAGGTTGTTCGTACCGGCGAGCCCGCGATGCTGCTGGCGCAGGCCGGCAAGCCTGAGGTCACGGGAACCACGCGCCCGCCCGACCCCATCATTCCCGACCCGCGCCGCAACGTACCCGCCAGCATTTTTGCAACTTTCGACGCGAATCAGAAAGCGGCGGCGGGCCGGGTCAGCAGCTACCTGTCGTCGCTGCGGGCCCTTGCCGGAAAGTTCGTGCAGGTCGGTCCTGACGGCAGCCGCTCCACCGGCGAGTTCTACATCCAGAAACCGGGCAAGGTCCGGTTCGAATACGATCCTCCCTCGCCGATCGCGATGATCTCCGACGGCTCGTCGCTCGTCATTCGCGACACCAGGCTCGCGACACAGGATGTGTACCCGTTGTCGCAAACGCCGCTGCGCTATCTGTTGTCAGACCGCATCGACCTGATGAGGGAAACCAACGTCGTCGCCGTGACGTCGGACGATCTCTACATCAGCGTCATCATCGAAGAGAAGCAGGCGCTGGTCGGCACCTCCCGCCTCATGCTCATGGTCGGCGTCAAGGACGGCAAGCTCAAGCAGTGGACCATCACCGATCCGCAAGGTTACGATACCACGGTGGCGATCTACAATCTGAACCCGACGGCGAAACTCGATCCCGCGCTGTTCAGGATCAATGACACCACGCATCCGGCATCGAGTAACAATTGAGCGCTGAAGTTTTCTCCTTTCCCTCCCCCGCGAGGAGAGAGGGAAGAACCATCGACTGTGCCAGCCCCCATGCATCTCACCCTGACCACCTGGAACATCAACTCGGTGCGGCTGCGCATCGATCTGGTCGCCAAGTTTCTGAAAGCGCAGCGGCCAGACGTTCTGTGCCTGCAGGAAACCAAATGCCCCGATGACGCCTTTCCGCTGAAACGTTTCCACCGGCTCGGCTATGAGCATATCGCGCTCAACGGGCAGAAGGGATATCACGGGGTGGCGGTGGTCTCGAAGCTGCCTTTCGACGCCAGCAACATCCGCACATTCTGCGACAAGATCGACTCCCGCCACGTCAGCGTGATCTTCGGCGGTCAGGCGGGTCTCGCCGCGCCGCTGGTGCTGCATAACTTCTACGTGCCCGCCGGCGGCGACATTCCCGACCCCGCGCTGAATCCGAAGTTCGCTCACAAGCTGCAGTTTCTCGACGAGATGAAAGGCTGCGCGCCGCTGCATCCGGTCAACGGCGAGCGGCATGTGCTGGTCGGCGATCTCAATGTCGCGCCGCATGAGAACGACGTCTGGTCGCACAAACAACTTCTCAAGATCGTCTCGCATACGCCCATCGAATGCGAAAAGCTGCTCGGCGTGCAGAATCGCGGCAACTGGATCGACATCGCTCGCGCGCGGATCCCGATGTCGGAGAAAGTCTATACGTGGTGGAGCTATCGCGCCGCCGACTGGGTTGCCGCCAATCGCGGCCGCAGGCTCGATCACATCTGGGTCTCGGAGTCGCTGCGCGACGGAATCCGCGACTTCCGCATCACCCGCGACGCCCGCGGCTGGGAGCGTCCATCGGATCATGTGCCGGTGACCGCGGTGATCGAGGTGTGAGCGCGGATGCCACGATGACAGCCGCGCTCCCTCTCCCATTGGGAGAGGGCTGGGGTGAGGGGCTGCGGATTGTCGATAGGTCTCACGCCCTCACCCGGATCGGCACAACGCTCCGAACCTAGAGCATCGGACCCGAAAGTGGGAACCGGTTTCGGGATAAATCCGATGCTCAATCAATTAACTAGAGCGGGATGAGGTTTGATTGAATCCTTATGCCAGGCATCCATGTCTTGAAACGTGAACCGGATCAAAGACGTGGATGGCCGGGACCATAAGCGAGCGAAGCGACGCCGTTCTTCGAACGGCTATGCCCGGCCATGACGCGTTGAAACCATTCATCGTCAACTCTTCCCGCTCTAGAGCGTTTTCAAGCGAAGTGGACACCGGTTCGCGTGAAGAAAACGCGTCAAATCAAAATCATAGAGCCCGCTTCTGATTCCATCAGAAGCGAAAGGGCTCTAGCCACTCAGCTTCGCCGACGCCATCAGGATATCGCTGGTCGTTTTCCGGGTACGGTTGGCGAATTCGTCGCGAAGGCGCTGGGCGGCCGCGGGATAGCTGTCGAGCACGCGCAGGAACAGGGTGCGCGAAATGCGGATGACCATCGAATATTCCCGCGCGATCGCGGTGGCCGGCCGTGATATCGGCACGATCAGGGCCAGTTCACCGATCAGCGTGCCGCGCTCGGCGACAACTTTCCGATCGCGGCCGTTCGGGACGTGGATGCGAAAGCCGCCTTCCTGAACCACGTACCCCCCATCCGCCTCGTCACCGGCGCGGAACAGGATCGACCCGCTGGCGAACTGCTGCTGTTCGGCGCCGATGGCAAGCACGCGCAAGGCCTCCGCGCCCAGCAGGCGCAGGGTCTGGACGCGCTCAAGCAGGACAACGTCATCGTCGATCGACATGCAGAACCGGTTCGATGATCCGTCCCGGATCATCCAGATGCTGTTTTGACGGGAGCTGACGTGAGTCGTCAACCTGTAGCGTTTTCTTTCCGCGAACCGGATTTTATCAGAAGAGGAAAGCTCTAGGACATGCTTCGTTCGAAAACGCCATAGATATCAGGGCACCAGCTTGTAGCCACCGGCCTCGGTGACCAGAATTTCCGGATTGGCGGCGTCTTTCTCGATCTTCTGGCGCAGCCGGTAGATGTGAGTTTCCAGGGTGTGGGTGGTGACGCCGGAATTGTATCCCCAGACCTCCTGCAGCAGGGTGTCGCGCGACACCGACATCTGGCCGGCCCGGTACAGGAAGCGCAGGATCGCGGTCTCCTTCTCGGTCAGCCGCACCTTCTTGCCGTTGCCGGTCGTCAGCATCTTGGCGCCGGGCCGGAAACTGTAGGGTCCGACCGAGAACACCGCGTCCTCGCTGGCCTCGTGCTGGCGCAACTGCGCGCGGATGCGCGCCAGCAGGACCGCGAACCGGAACGGCTTGGCGATATAGTCATTGGCGCCCGATTCAAGACCCAGAATGGTGTCCGAATCGGTGTCGTGACCGGTGAGCATGATGATCGGGGCCTTGAAGCCGCCCTTGCGCAGGCTGCGCACCACCTCGCGCCCGTCCGTATCCGGCAGGCCGACATCCATCAGCACGAGATCGGGCGAATAGGATCTGGCGGCGCTGGCGCCCTTGGCGCCGGTATCCACGGCGGACGCCTCGAATTCCTCATGCAGCGACAGTTGCTCGACCAGCGTATCGCGCAGGTCGTTATCGTCGTCCACGATCAGGATTTTGCGGGCGTTGGCCATCTATGCAATCCTCCTGGCGGCTGAAACACCCCGGGCGGGGCGCGCCAGCGACCTTCATCAGGTGTTTGGGTCCCGATTCGTCCGGGCACACATGATTTGCAGCAATAATTTGCAGCGATTCATCGTCGAAACTTGAGTCTACCCCAGACTGAGGCGAATTTGGATGAATCCCTGTCCATCTGGTGTGCGGGGTCGGCTTTTCGGCTGAGAGAGTGCGCGGGGGGGCTCCTCCATTCCATGCAAAGCTCATGCTCTTCAATGCCTTGTATCACAAATTCCCGTGATCGTCCGCTCGCGGCGATCCGCATTCGGGCCGCCGCCGGGCGGCCGCAGCGCGGCTGGCTGATTGCCGAAGGGCGCGCGATCGCGGTGGCGCTCGGCCGCGGCGGCATCCGGGCCAACAAACGCGAGGGCGACGGCGGCACCCCGAAAGGGATTTTCCGGCCCGTCCGGTTATGGTGGCGGCCCGACCGGAACCCGCGGCCACGGACGTTTCTGCCGGTCCGCGCCATCACGCCCATGGATGGCTGGTGCGAGGACCCCGCCGACCGGCGCTACAACCGGCCGATCCGGATGACGCCAAATGCGGCCGGCGACCGGCTGACGCGCGCCGATCATCTCTACGACTTCATCATCGAGATCGATCACAACACCCGGCCCCGCATCGCGGGACGCGGCAGCGCCGTGTTCCTGCATCTGGCGCGCGACAACTTCGGCCCCACCGCCGGTTGCGTGGCGATGACGCGGCCGGCGATGATGCGGCTGTTGCGGCGGATCGGGCCGCGCACCAAGATCGCGATCGGGTGAGTTGAGGGAGCGGGAGCTTTCTTTCTTCTCCCCTTGCGGGAGCCGAGACGAGCGAAGCTCGCTCTTAAGATGGCATGGACGAAGTCCATGACGGATGAGGGGTCTCGATGGCAGACACCCCTCACCCGCCTTCGCTTTGCTCAGGCACCCTCTCCCGCAAGGGGAGAGGGAAAAAGATCAGCGCCTTCCGAAGATCGCCGAGCCGACCCGCACATGGGTCGCACCGAGCGCGATCGCTATGGCGAAGTCCGCGCTCATGCCCATCGACAGTTGCGTCAGCCCGTTACGCCTGGCGATTTTCGCGGTGAGCGCGAAATGCGGGGCCGGCGCATCATTCATCGGCGGAATGCACATCAGGCCCGCGATCGTCAGGCCATGGGCGTCGCGGCAGCGCGCGATGAAGTCGTCGGCATCGGATGGCGCGACGCCAGCCTTCTGCGGTTCCTCGCCGGTATTGATCTGCACGAACAGGGACGGCCGCCGGTTCTGCCTGTCGATTTCCCTGGCCAAGGCTTCACAAAGGCTCGGGCGGTCGACCGAATGGATGGCGTCGAACAGGGCGACAGCTTCTTTCGCCTTGTTGGATTGCAGCGGGCCGATCAGATGCAGCGCGAGGCCGGGATGCGCCGCGATCAAAGCAGGCCACTTGCGCTGCGCCTCCTGCACGCGGTTTTCCCCGAACACCTGCTGTCCGGCCGCGATCACCGGTGCGATCGTCTCCGCGCCAAAGGTTTTCGACACCGCCACCAACGTCACCGAAGAGCGCTCGCGCCGCGCGTCCCGGCACGCGCGGACGATTTCGGCCTCCACGTTCGCAAGGCCGCTGACCGGCGCCGTCTCGTCCATCGTCATGGCCGCGCCGGAATGGCGAGGCCGCGCTGCACCGCCGGGCGCGCCAGGCCCCGCTGCAGCCAGCCTGCGACATGGCGGAAACGATCGAATCCGACGAGATCGCGCGCATCGTAGAATCCGATCAGGTTGCGCACCCAGCCCAGCATCGAAATATCCGCGATGGTGTAGTCGTCGCCCGAAAACCACCGATGCGTCGCCAGATGCGTGTCCATCACGCCGAGCAGCCGCGTCGATTCCGCCACATAGCGGTCGCGCGGCCGCTTGTCCTGAAAATCCCGGCCGGCGAACTTATGGAAGAACCCCACCTGCCCGAACATCGGCCCGACGCCGCCCATCTGGAAGTGCAGCCACTGGATGGTCTGCCAGCGCAGCGCCGGATCGGCGGGCAGAAACTGTCCGGTCTTCTCGGCGAGGTATTGCAGGATCGCGCCCGACTCGAACAAGGCGAGCGGCCTGCCGCCGGGACCGTCGGGATCGAGGATCGCCGGGATCCTGCCGTTGGGATTGAGCGAGACGAATTCGGGGCTCTTCTGCTCGTTCCTGCCGAAATCGACGAAATGCGGCTCATAGGGCAGCCCGGTTTCCTCCAGCATGATCGAGACCTTCACCCCGTTGGGCGTCGGCACCGAATAGAGCTGCAGGAGATCCGGGTAGGCGGCCGGCCAGCGGCGGGTGATTAAGGAAACGGAGAGGTCGGCCATCGGGTGACTCCGGAAGGCGGGAACGTCCCCGCTTACACCGCAAAACCACACCGCTTGCAAACTCGCCCGCATCGCCCGCCCGACCCGTTGACCCCCGCTCCGCTTTCGTGGCCTATAGCGTTTTCGAGCGAAGCGGGTACCGGTTCGCGTGAAGAAAACGCGTCAAAACAATAATCTAGAGCCTCGCTTCTGATTCAACCGGAAGCGAGCTGCTCTGGTCGAAGGCCTGCAAATCACGAAAAATATCGCAATTCCATGACCTCAGAACGTTACAACGCCCGTGACGCCGAACCGCGCTGGCAAGCCGAGTGGGACAGGCAGGCGATCTTCGCCACCAGGAATGATGACCCGCGCGAAAAATACTACGTGCTGGAGATGTTCCCCTATCCGTCCGGGCGCATCCACATCGGCCATGTCCGCAACTACACGCTTGGCGATGTGATCGCGCGCTACAAGCGCGCCATGGGTTACAACGTGCTGCATCCGATGGGCTGGGACGCCTTCGGCCTGCCGGCCGAGAACGCCGCGATCGAGCGCAAAATCGCGCCCAAGGCGTGGACCTACGACAACATCAAGGCGATGAAGAAGCAGCTCCGCTCGATCGGGCTGTCGCTCGACTGGTCGAGGGAGATCGCGACCTGCGACCCCGCTTACTACAAGCACCAGCAGAAGATGTTCCTGGACTTCCTGCGCGCCGGTCTCGCCGAGCGCGAGAAGCGCAAGATCAACTGGGATCCGGTCGACATGACCGTGCTCGCCAACGAGCAGGTGATCGACGGGCGCGGCTGGCGCTCCGGCGCGGTGGTCGAACAGCGCGAGATGAACCAGTGGGTCTTCAAGATCACGAAATATGCGCAGGAGCTTCTGGAGGCGCTCGACACGCTGGACCGCTGGCCCGACAAGGTGCGGCTGATGCAGCGCAACTGGATCGGCCGCAGCGAAGGACTCTTGATCCGCTTCGCGCTCGCTACGCAAGGCGATACTCCTGAGGAGATTGACGCATACCGCTACTTGTTTCTCCATGAATTCAGCGAGCTGAAAATCTTTACCACGCGCCCCGACACGCTGTTCGGCGCGAAGTTTATGGCGATCGCGCCGGATCATCCGCTGGCGCAGGCGGCGGCGAAAGACAATCCGGCGCTCGCCGGTTTCATCGCCGAGTGCAAGCAGCGCGGCACCGCGCAGGCCGAGATCGACACCGCGGAGAAGATGGGTTTTGACACCGGCATCAAGGCCGTGCATCCGTTTGATGAAAACTGGAAGCTGCCGGTCTACGTCGCCAACTTCATCCTGATGGAATACGGCACCGGCGCCATCTTCGGCTGCCCGGCGCACGACCAGCGCGACCTCGACTTCGTCAACAAGTATGGGCTTGGCAACACGCCGGTGGTCTGCCCCGAGGGTCAGGATCCCCAAAGCTTCGTCATCACCGACACCGCCTATGACGGCGACGGCCACCTGATCAACTCCCGCTTCCTTGACGGCATGAGCGCTGATGCGGCGAAGGAGGAGGTGGCGAAGCGCCTGGAAGGCGAAACGCGCGGCGACCTGCCGGTCGGCGAGCGCAAGGTGAACTTTCGCCTGCGCGACTGGGGCATCTCGCGCCAGCGCTATTGGGGCTGTCCGATCCCGGTGATCCATTGCCCTAACTGCGACGTGGTGCCGGTGCCGGAAAAGGACCTGCCGGTGACGCTGCCGGAGGACGTCACCTTCGACAAACCGGGTAATGCGCTCGACCATCATCCGACCTGGAAGCACGTCGACTGCCCGACATGCGGGGCGAAGGCCACCCGCGAAACCGACACCATGGACACCTTCGTCGATTCGTCGTGGTACTTCGCGCGCTTCACCGATCCCTGGAACGACGCCGCGCCGACCATGCGCGCGGTCGCCGACCGGATGCTGCCGGTGGACCAGTATATCGGCGGCGTCGAGCACGCGATCCTGCACCTGCTCTATTCGCGATTCTTCACCCGCGCTATGAAGGCCACCGGCCACCTCGGCATGGACGAGCCGTTCAAGGGCATGTTCACGCAGGGCATGGTGGTGCACGAGACCTATCGCAAGCCTGACGGCGGCTGGGCCTCGCCGGACGAGGTCAAGATCGAGGTCGACGGCAACAGCCGCCGCGCCACGCTGATCGCCACCGGCGAGCCGGTCTGCATCGGCGCGGTCGAGAAGATGTCGAAGTCGAAGCGCAACACCGTCGATCCCGACGACATCATCGGCAGCTACGGCGCCGACACCGCGCGCTGGTTCATGCTGTCCGATTCGCCGCCGGACCGCGACGTGATCTGGAGCGAGGAAGGCGTGCAGGGCGCGGCGCGCTTCATGCAGCGGCTGTGGCGGCTGGTCAATGAAGCGGCCGACGCCGGCAAGACCGCGCCGCAAGAAAGACCCGCGACTTTCGGCGCGGAGGCGAGCGGCTTGCGCAAGGCGGCCCACGGCGCGCTCGACAGGGTCTCCACCGGCATCGAGCGGCTGCATTTCAACGTCTGCCTCGCCAATATCCGCGAATTCGCCAACGAACTGGCCGACGCCCTTGCCCGCTCCCGCAGCAACAAGTCCGCCCCGTCGCCTGATCTGAGTTGGAGCCTGCGCGAGGCGGCGATCATTCTGGTGCAGATATTCAGCCCGATGATGCCTCACCTCGCCGAGGAATGCTGGCGGGCGCTCGGTCAGACCGGACTGGTCTCGGAAGCGCGCTGGCCACAAATCGAGCCTGATTTGCTGGTTGAAGACAGCATCACGCTGCCGGTGCAGGTGAACGGCAAGAAGCGGGGCGAAGTGACGGTGGCGTCCGGCGCCGGAAATCCGGAAATTGAGACTGCCGTTTTGGCGCTCGATGCGGTAAAGCAGGCCCTGGGCGGCAAGCAGGCTCGCAAGATCATTATCGTCCCGCAGAGGATCGTGAATGTGGTGGGGTAGATCGCCGGCGCGCCGGAGCGGAGAACGGGACGGTTCGCGCATCGCGCTCCGAATCGGCGTCGTCGCCGTGCTGGCCGCGCTGACGGCCGGCTGCTTCCGTCCGATGTACGCCGAACGGGGCGATGGCGGCCCGGCTCTTCGCGACAGGCTGATGGGCGTCGAGCTGCTGCCGATCGACAAGCCCAATGCGTCGCCCGACGCGCGGATCGGGGTCGCCCTCCGCAACTCGCTCGCATTCAAGCTCTATGGCAACGCCACCGGCGCGCCGCCGACGCACCAGCTCAAGATCCGCTTCTCAACCACCCGCTCGTCGCTGATGCTCGACCCAAACACCGCGCTGCCCTCTAACGAGCAATACGGTATCAATGCGAGCTATCAATTGATCGAGGTCGCCACCGGCAAGATCGTCCTCAACGCGACCACTTTCGCCCGCACCTCCTATGACATTCCCGGCCAGTTCCAGCGTTTCGCCCGCGCGCGCGCCTACCGCGACGCGGAGGACCGCGCCGCCGAGCAGATCGCCGAGAACATCAACACCCGGCTGGCTTCGTTCTTCTACGCCGGCACCTGATCGACGGCGAATGGTCGCGCTGCGCGGAAAGGACATCGACGGCTTTCTCGCCCGGCCCGATCCGGCCCGGCCGATCATCCTGCTCTACGGTCCCGACGCCGGCCTGGTGCGCGAACGCGCCAACGCCCTGATAAGCTCGGCCGTTGACGACACGAGCGATCCATTTTCCCTGGTGCGGCTCGACGGCGACGACCTCGCCGCCGAGCCCTCGCGTCTGGTCGATGAGGCGATGACGGTGCCGCTGTTCGGCGGCCGCCGCGCCATCCGGATCAAGGCGGGGTCACGCAGCTTTGCGAGCGGCGTCGATACGCTGGCGAATTCTACACTCCAGGATTGCCGGATCGTGATCGAGGCCGGTGAACTGAGACCGGAATCGCCGCTGCGCAAGGCCTGCGAGCGCGCCAGGAACGCGGTGGCGATTGCCTGCTATCCCGACACCGAACGCGATCTGGCGCGGCTGATCGACGAGGAGCTGCGCACCTCTGACCTGAAGATCGCGCCCGACGCCCGCGCGGCGCTGATGTCGCTGCTCGGCGGCGACCGTCAGGCCTCGCGCAACGAACTGCGCAAGATCACCCTCTATGCCCATGGACAAAGCGAGATCACGCTCCTCGACGTCATGGCCGTGGTCTCCGACGCATCCGACTTCAAGCTCGATCCCATCATCGACGCCGCCTTCGCCGGACGGCCGGCGGCGGTGGAAGCCGAGTTCGCCAAGGCCATGGTCGCCGGCACCTATCCGGGCCTCATCATCTCGGCCGCGCAGCGTTTTGTCGCCGCCCTGCACAAGGCCGCGCTGTCGATGGAAGGCGGCGCACCGGCCTCATCCGCCGCCGAGCGCGGATTTCCGCGCCTGCATTTTTCGCGCAAGGCGGCCGTGGAAACGGCGTTGAATCATTTCAGCGCCTCGCGGCTGGTTCAGGTGATGGACCAGCTCGCCGTCGCGGCGTTGCAAACCCGCAAGCATGCGGCGCTGGCGCCGGCGATCGCGCAGCGCGCCCTGATGTCGATCGCGGTGAATGCCAGAAGACGGGGGTAACTCCGCCGATCAATTGAACCAGATACGTTCTACGTCCCCTTCGAATCCAGCCTTCTCAAAATCTCGTCAAGCTGGTCGAGGTCGCGATAGCGGATCTGAACGACACCGCCGGGGTCCTTGTGGTCCACCGTGACGGCGAGACCGAGCGCGTCGCTGACGCGCTTTTCCAGCGCCAGCGTATCCGGATCCTTCTGCGGCCTGTCCGCGCGCGCCTTTTGCGGCTTGCGCTCCGGCACGCATGGCTCATGCGCGAGCGCCTCGGCCTGCCGCACGTTGAGACCTTCCGCGATGATGCGCTTCGCCGCGGTGGAAGGATCCGGCAAACCGATCAGCGCGCGCGCATGACCCGCTGACAGTTCGCCGGAGGCAATCAGCGCCCGCACATCGTCCGGCAGTTTCGTCAGCCGCATCATGTTGGCGACGTGGCTGCGGCTCTTGCCGACGATCCTCGCGATGTCGTCCTGGGTGCGTTCGAATTCATTGGCGAGCGCGTGATAGCCCTGCGCCTCTTCCATGGCGTTGAGGTTCTCGCGCTGCACGTTCTCGACGATCGCGATCTCGAGCGCGACATGATCGCTGACGTCGACCGGCACGATCGGGACTTCATGCAGCCCCGCGGATTGCGCCGCGCGCCAGCGGCGCTCGCCCGCGATGATTTCAAAGCGATCCTGCATCCCCTTCACGGGCCGCACCACGATCGGCTGGATGACGCCGTGCTGTTTGATGGAGTCCGACAATTCTCCAAGCTCGGCATCGGAGAACGTGCGCCGTGGGTTGCGCGGATTGGGATTCAAGAATTCGATCGGCACCTTTCGCTGCGCGCGCGGGCGTTCGGCCTGCGCGGCCTCGCCGCCGACGTCGCCGATCAGGCTTGCAAGGCCGCGTCCCAATCGCGAGCGCGCTTCATCGGCCATCGCCGGTTTCCTCGGATTCAACTTAACGCTCCTGACCTTGCCCTGAAGTCCGATCACTCGCGCACGATGCGGATCGTGCGGTATGGGAAAACCTGGAGCCTTTTCCGGCGAAGTGGATACCGGTTCGCCGCAAGAAAATGCGACCAGACAATAATTTCTAGAGCATGGTCCGATTCAACTTGAACGGATCATGCTCTAGAGCGGCGGCCGGTCAAATGGAATCAGCGCCGTCGCTCCAGTTAACTGATTGAGCATCGGATTTATCCCGAAACCGGTTCCCACTTTCGGGTCCGATGCTCTATGATTTTGTTTTGTCGCGTTTTCTTCACGCGAACCGGTGTCCACTTCGCTCGAAAACGCTCTAATGCGCCATGCGCAACTCGCGTTCACGCTGGATCACCTCGGTCGCAAGTTTCAGATACGCCTCGCTGCCGCTGCATTTGAGATCATAGACCAGCACCGGCTTGCCGTAGGACGGCGCTTCCGAAATACGCACGTTGCGCGGGATCATGGTGTCGTAAACCTTCGAGCCCATGAACTGGCGCACGTCGGCGACCACCTGGTTCGACAGGTTGTTGCGCGAGTCGAACATGGTGAGCACGATGCCGTGGATCGACAGGTTCGGATTGAGCGTGGAGCGCACCTGCTCGACGGTCTGCAACAGCTGCGACAGACCTTCGAGAGCGAAGAACTCGCATTGCAGCGGCACCAGGATCGCATCCGAGGCCGCCATCGCGTTGACGGTGAGAAGATTGAGCGACGGCGGACAGTCGATCAGCACATAGGTGTAGTCGGCGGCATAGGCGGCATTGCCGTTGAGCGCGGTGATCGCATCACGCAAGCGGAAGGCGCGATCCTTCGCAGCGCCAAGCTCAAGCTCCAGGCCGGAGAGGTCCATGGTCGAGGCGGCGATGTGCAGGCGCGGCACCGCGGTCGGCACCACGGCGTCGCGCAGCGGCGCTTCGCCGATCAGCACGTCATAGGTGGACACGTTGCGGTCACGCCGGTCGATGCCGAGCCCCGTGGAAGCGTTGCCCTGCGGATCGAGATCGACGATCAGCACGCGCTCGCCGATCGCGGCCAACGCCGTGCCAAGATTGATCGCGGTGGTGGTCTTGCCGACACCGCCTTTCTGATTGGCGAGCGAAATGATGCGGGGATGGCGGTCGCGCCACCGGCCCTCGTCGCCACGCTGGTCGATCTGGTCAATTACCGTCATGAACCACGCCATGCCTGCTTTGCGTCACCACCACGAGCGCGCCGCTCGATATGGTCGATCTCGACGATCCGGCCCTGGCCGCCGGTGCGGCTAGGGTGAATCCGAGGTTCGATAATCCAATATCTGGTGGCTTCCGTCAACTCAGCTTCTACATCTTGTCCCTTAAGAAACAAGGCTTTAGCGCCCTTGTTCACCAGCGGTTCCGCGAAGCCGAGCAACACTTGTAGAGGCGCCAGCGCCCGCGCGGTCACGCAATCGATCCGATCCTCCGATCTGTCCACATAATCCCCGATATCCATCGGGTGAATGACGGCTGGCGAGGCGGTGATTCGCACGGCCTCGCGGAGGAAGGCCGCTTTCTTGGCGTTGCGCTCGACCAGATCGATCCGCGCACCTTCAACGCCCGCCAGCGCGCAGGCCAGCACAACGCCGGGGAAGCCGCCGCCGCTGCCGAGATCGGCCCAGCGCTTGGCCTGCGGGGCCAATGCCAGAAGCTGAAGCGAATCGGCGATGTGGCGCGTCCAGAGTTGCGGCAACGTCGAGGGAGCCACGAGATTGGTTTTTGTCTGCCATTGCACCAGCAGATCGACATAGGCGTCCAGCCGCGCCTCGGTCTGACGCGAAACCGGGGTCAACGCCAGCGCGGCCGCCTTTTCGGTGGCCGAACATGGCGAGTGATTTTGCAGGGTCGCGGACATTGCAGCCAGCATAGACGCGTCTCTGTTTCCTGGCCAGATGTTCGGAGTTCCTCGGTTTCGGGATCGATAGGCCATTGGCCCAGAGCATTATCGCTTCTGATTGAATCAGAAGCGAAGCTCTATGATATTGGTTTGACGCGCTTTCTTCACGCGAACCGGTATCCACTTCGCTCAAAACGCTATATAGCCGTTGGCGCGGTGGGGCTACCCCTCCCCTTGCGGATGTTTCACGTGAAACATTCGACCCGATCGCGGGCCCGATCATCCCGCCGAAGCGGCTGTTTTCCGTCGGGCTTCCCGGCGCAGATAGGCCGCCAGTATCCCCAGCGCGGCCGGGGTGATTCCATCGAGGCGACCGGCCTGCCCCACGGTGCGCGGCTGAGCCTGCTCCAGCCGGCCCCTCGCTTCATTGGAGAGGCCCGGCACCGCGCCGTAGTCGATCCCGGTGAGAACCAGCCCCTCGTCACGACGGAACGCCTCGACATCAGCGGTCTGGCGCTTCAGGTAGACATCATATCTGGCGTCGATCTCCAGATGGACGGCAATCCGGGGATCGATGGCGGACAACTCCGGCCAGATCGCGGCCACCTCGCCCCAGCCGATCTCCGGATAGGACAACAATTCGAACGCGGATCGGCGATGACCGTCGCGATTGAGCGCGAGTCCGTGGCGAGCCGCCTCGTTCGGCGTCACCGACAGCGACATCGCGAGCTCTTTCGCGGCCTGCAAGGCCGCCATCTTGGTTCGGTGATAAGCCGCGCGCCCTGCCCCGACGCATCCAAGGACAATTCCCTTGTCCGTCAGCCGCTGGTCGGCGTTGTCGGCCCGCAGCGTCAGGCGATATTCGGCGCGGGAGGTGAACATCCGATAGGGCTCGGTGATCCCACGGGTCACGAGGTCATCGATCATCACGCCGAGATAACCGTCGGCGCGATCGAACACCACCGGATCGCCGCCGCCCGCGGCCAGCGCCGCGTTCAGACCCGCGACAAGGCCCTGCGCCGCCGCTTCCTCGTAACCGGTGGTGCCGTTGATCTGGCCGGCCAGGAACAGCCCCCGCATTCGCTTTGTCTGCAAGGTCGGATCGAGTTCGCGCGGATTGACATGATCGTACTCGATCGCATAACCCGGCCGGGTCATCTTCACATGCTCAAGACCGGGAATCGTCGCCAGAATGCCAAGTTGAACCTCCTCCGGCAGCGAGGTCGAAATTCCGTTGGGATAAACCGTCGGGTCGTCGAGACCTTCCGGCTCCAGAAAGATCTGATGCCCGTCGCGATCGCCGAAGCGGACCACCTTGTCCTCGATCGACGGGCAATAGCGCGGGCCCGAACTTGTGATCTGCCCGGAATAGATCGGCGAACGATGCACATTGGCCCGGATCACCTGGTGCGTCGCCGTCGTGGTGCGGGTGATGCCGCACTGAATCTGCGGCGTGACGATTCGTTCGGTCATCACCGAGAACGGTTCCGGCGGATCGTCGCCGGGCTGCATCTCGATCGCGGCCCAGTCGATGGTCGTGCCATCAAGCCGCGGCGGGGTTCCGGTCTTGAGCCGACCAAGCGTGAAGCCGATCCGCTCGAATGAGGCGGACAGCCCGAGCGCCGGCGCCTCGTCAACCCGTCCTGCCGGCCAGCTTTTCTCGCCGAGATGAATCAGGCCGCGCAGAAAGGTGCCGGTGGTGACGACGACCGCCGCGCAATTCAACTCCCGGCCGTCGATCAGGCGAACGCCCTCGATCCTGCCACCGGAGATGATCAGGTCATCCGCCTCGCCCTCGATCACCTCGAGGTTGGCGGTTTCGCGAATCGCGGCCTGCATCGCGCTGGCGTAGAGCTTGCGATCCTCCTGGGCACGCGGACCCCGCACCGCCGGACCCTTGCGGCGATTAAGCATCCGGAACTGGATGCCGGCGGCATCGGCCATGCGTGCCATCAGACCATCGAGGGCATCGACCTCCCGCACCAGATGGCCCTTGCCGAGACCGCCGATCGCGGGGTTACACGACATCGCGCCGATGGTGGCAAACCGATGGGTGACCAAACCGGTTCGCGCGCCGGTTCGCGCGGCCGCGGCTGCGGCCTCGCAGCCGGCATGCCCGCCTCCGATCACGATGACGTCGAACGTTACAGCCATAAGCCCTCTAAGTTTCCCCGCACTCTCAGGGACCCAACTTCTATCGCAGGCGTAATAGATGCGAAAGTTTGGATTCGCGAATACCAGGCGGAGTGTTTCACGTGAAACACCGCGTCACCGCTATCCTTGAGCAAGCGCCGCCATGGTTAACGTACGCTTAAGAAATGAACTGAATTCATTACTTACCGATACAGAATTCCTTAAAAACTGAATCAAGTACATCATCGATATCGACGCGGCCCAGCAGCCGTCCCATGAGATGAATTGCTATTCGCAACTCCTCGGCGACAAGTTCATCGCCCTGGCCCGCCAGCGCTTCCGCCTCTTTCAGCGACGCGGCGGCGTCCCGCAGTATGTTGCGGTGCCGCAACCGCGTGATCACGCCCGCCTCGCCGGATCCCAAGAGGGCCTCCGCGAAAGCCGTCAGCGCCGCCACCAGATCATCGACCCCGTCGCCCCGCCAGGCCGAAATACGGAACTGCGGCGTCGGCTCGCCCTGTCCGGCTTGCGTCCCGAACTGCCCCGGCTTCGCCCCATCATTCGCCGGGCTCGAAAGATCGATCTTGTTGCGTATCAGCCAGAGTGAAACATCCCCACCACGAATCGTCCGATCCGGCTCATCGCCATGATCATCCGAAAGCCACAGCACAAGGTCGGCCGATGCGGCGCGATCGCGGGCTCGCCGCACGCCCTCCTGCTCGACAGGATCGTCAGTCTCGCGAATGCCGGCGGTGTCGATGAGCGTCACCGGATAACCGTCGAGATCAAGATGTACTTCGATGATGTCACGCGTCGTTCCCGCGTGGGGCGACACGATCGCCGCTTCGCGACGGGCGAGACGATTGAGCAGCGTCGACTTCCCCGCATTCGGCGGACCGGCGATCGCGACGCTCAAGCCATCGCGCAGGCGCTCGCTTCGCACCGATGCCGAAAGGGTTTGCTCGATCTCGCGGCGAAGCCGCGCGATCTTCTCCAGCGCCGGTTTCGCCAGATCCTCCGGCACATCGTCTTCATCGGCGAAATCGATTCCGGCCTCGATCCAGGCCGAGGCATCGATCAGCTGCTTGCGCCAGCCGCGCGCGCGATCGCCGAGCAGACCCTGCAACTGGCGTAACGCCTGCCGGCGCTGCCTGTCGGTATCGGCATGAATCAGATCATCGAGGCCTTCGGCTTCCGTCAGATCGATCTTGCCGTTCTCGAAAGCCCGACGCGTAAACTCACCCGGCTCCGCGGCTCGCGCACCGTCGATCGACGACAGCGCCGCGATCAAGGCATTCAGCACCGCGCGGCTTCCGTGAATGTGAAACTCCGCGACGTCCTCGCCGGTTGCACTCGCTGGCGCGGGAAACCACAGGACGACGGCATCATCGATCTCATCACCGACGCTGTCGCGTAGCAAGACGCGCTTCGCCGTGCGTGCGACAGGAACCGCACCTGCAAGTTCACCAAGCGCGGCGCCGGCCTGCGGGCCCGACACGCGCACGACAGCGATCGCCGAGGGAGGCCGGCCCGACGACAGGGCGAAGATCGTTTGCTCTCGCGGATGCATGACTTATTGTCTTGTAGCGCTTCGGTGACCCCAACGTCAGCGTTATCGAAACAAACACGCCGTACGCTTTCCAATATCGCAGATTCGCACAAGGACGCCTCGACATGAATCATGCCGCCAAGGGCTCAGGTAAGGGCTCAAGCCGTCCTGCGAACCGTCTCGCCGAAGAAACCAGTCCCTATCTTCTGCAGCACCAGCATAATCCGGTCGACTGGTGGCCGTGGGGACCGGAGGCGCTCGCCGAAGCGCGGCGCAACAACCGCCCGATCCTGCTGTCGATCGGTTACGCCGCCTGTCACTGGTGCCATGTCATGGCGCACGAAAGCTTCGAGGACGACGACGTCGCAGCCGTGATGAACGAACTGTTCGTCTGCATCAAGGTCGATCGCGAGGAACGGCCGGATATCGATCAGATCTATATGAGCGCGCTGCATCATCTCGGCGAGCAGGGCGGCTGGCCGCTGACGATGTTTCTTTCGCCCGACGGATCGCCGTTCTGGGGCGGCACGTACTTTCCGAAGCTGCCGGACTTCGGCCGTCCGGCGTTCCCCGATGTCCTGCAATCGGTGGCGCGGGTTTTTCGCGATCAGCCCGACCAAATCGCGCGCAACCGCGACGCGCTGATCGCGCGGCTGTCCGAGCGCGCAACGTCACAAAACCCGGCCAACCTCGGCGTCGCCGACCTCAACAACGCGGCCGTCGCCATCATGCGCTCAATCGATCCGGTGAACGGCGGCCTGCGTGGCGCGCCTAAGTTTCCGCAATGCTCCGTGCTGGAATTTCTCTGGCGCGCCGGCGAACGAACCCGTGACGACCGCTTCCTTGCAGCCACCACGCTGACCCTGACACGCATGAGCCAGGGCGGCATCTACGATCATCTCGGCGGCGGCTATGCGCGCTATTCGGTCGACGACAGATGGCTGGTGCCGCACTTCGAGAAGATGCTTTACGACAACGCGCAGATCCTTGACCTGCTCGCGCTCGACTATGCGCGCAGCAAAAATCCGTTGTACCGCGAGCGCACGATCGAGACCGTCGATTGGCTGCGCCGGGAAATGCTCACAGCGGAAGGCGGCTTTGCTTCTTCGCTCGACGCGGACTCCGAAGGCGAGGAGGGCAGGTTCTATGTCTGGTCGCTGAAGGAAATCGAAGACGTGCTCGGCGCTGCCGACGCCGCCGATTTTGCCGCGCGATACGACATCACCACCAACGGTAACTTCGAACGGCGCAACATTCCCAATCGCCTCAAGAGCATCGACGTCGCCGGCGATGATGCTCACATGCGCGCGCTGCGCGAGAAACTGCTGGCGCGTGAAAGCCGGGTTCGTCCCGGACTCGATGACAAGGTTCTCGCCGACTGGAACGGCTTGATGATCGCCGCTCTCGTTCACACGGCCTGCGTTTTCGATAAGCCCGACTGGTTGCAGATCGCGCGACGAGCATACGAATTCGTTCGCACCCATATGACCCGCGACGGGCGGCTCGGTCATTCCTGGCGCAAGGACAGGCTTTTGATTCCGGCGCTCGCTTCCGACTATGCCGCGATGACGCGCGCCGCACTTGCATTGTTCGAGGTCACCGGTGACGACGCATTCCTCGAGCAAGCGCTACGCTGGCAATCCACGCTCGACACGCACTACGCCGACGCCGACCATGGCGGCTATTATCTGACGGCCGACGACGCTGAAGGACTCATCGTGCGGCCGCATTCAAGCGACGACGACGCCATCCCCAACCACGACGGCGTGATCGCACAGAACCTGGTGCGCATCGCCGTGCTGACCGGCGAGACCAAATGGCGGGACAAGATCGACGGCCTCTTTACCGCCTTGCTGCCGAGCGCGACCGGGAGGGGCTTTGGCCAGCTCTCGCTCATGAATGCGCTCGATCTTCGTCTCACCGGCGCGGAGATTGTCGTGGTCGGCGAGGACGCACAAGCCGCCACGCTGCTCGGCGCCGCGCGAAAATTGCCGCATGCGACAAGCATCGTGCTTCATGCGCCAAATGCGGATGCGCTGCCGGCTGATCATCCGGCGCGCGCAAAGTTCGCGGCTGTGACGCAAAGCGCTGCCTTCATCTGCCGCGGTCAGTCCTGCTCGCTGCCGGTGACGCAGCCTGATGCGCTCAACGGACTGGCGCAGGATTGAAACGGCCGAAGACCTGAACGCATTAGCTTGCGCGAGCGCTGCTCACCCCGATCGATGACGATCAGGTATTCATGGACTCGAAGAACTCGGAATTGTTCTTGGTGTTGCGCAGCTTGTCCAGCAGGAACTCGATCGCATCCATGGAGCCCATGGGATTGAGGATGCGCCGCAGCACATACATCTTCTTGAGCAGTTGCGGATCGGTGATGAGTTCTTCCTTGCGGGTTCCGGAGCGGGCGATGTCGATCGCTGGGAAGGTGCGCTTGTCGGCCACCTTGCGGTCGAGAATCAATTCCGAGTTGCCGGTGCCCTTGAACTCCTCAAAGATCACCTCGTCCATGCGGCTTCCGGTATCGACCAGCGCGGTGGCGATGATGGTCAGTGACCCGCCTTCCTCGATGTTGCGCGCGGCGCCGAAGAATCGCTTCGGCCGCTGCAAGGCGTTGGCATCGACGCCGCCGGTCAGCACCTTGCCGGAGGATGGCACCACGGTGTTGTAGGCGCGGCCAAGGCGCGTGATCGAATCAAGCAGGATGACCACATCGCGGCCGTGCTCGACAAGACGCTTGGCTTTCTCGATCACCATCTCGGCGACCTGAACATGACGCACCGCAGGCTCGTCGAAAGTCGAGGATACGACTTCGCCCTTCACCGAGCGCTGCATGTCGGTGACTTCCTCCGGGCGTTCGTCGATCAGAAGAACGATCAGATAGCACTCCGGATGATTGGCGGTGATGGAGTGCGCGATGTTCTGCATCAGCACGGTCTTGCCGGTGCGCGGCGGCGCCACGATCAAGGCGCGCTGGCCCTTGCCGATCGGAGCGACGATATCGATGACGCGTGCCGACAAATCCTTGCGGGTGGGATCTTCCAACTCGAGCCGAAACCGCTGATCGGGAAAAAGAGGCGTCAGGTTATCGAAGTTGACCTTGTGCTTGGATTTCTCAGGGTCTTCGAAATTGAGCGTATTGACCTTCAGCAGCGCAAAATAGCGCTCGCCCTCCTTGGGACTGCGGATGTGTCCCTCGATGGTATCTCCGGTTCGCAGGCCGAAGCGGCGAATCTGCGACGGTGAAACGTAGATATCGTCCGGACCCGGCAGATAGTTGGCATCGGGCGAGCGCAGAAAGCCGAAGCCATCCGAGAGAACCTCGACGACGCCCTCGCCGATGATGTCGGTTTCCTGAATGGCAAGCTGCTTCAGAATCGCGAACATCAGCTCCTGCTTGCGCATGGTGCTAGCATTCTCGACCCCAAGCTCCTCCGCAAACGAGACGAGTTCGGCTGGAGTCTTGGCCTTGAGGTCTTGAAGTTTCATTTCCCGCATTGGGAGAGTCCTGTGGAATGCTTGAGAAGGATGGCCAGGTGGTTTCGGGAAGATGCGGACGACGACCGAAAGGAAAGACCGCGGTCCTGCCCGTACCGGAAAAAACATCAAGCGAGGAAGGTCACCGAAAGGCTTCAAACCTGACGTGGCGGCCGGCTCGATTCAGAAACCGGAACGCGGCCACATCCGCCTGCATAGGGTGGGAATGTTCACAATATAGAAAATTGAACGCCTCCGCGCAAGGAGATGCTGGCAGACCATTTTTGACGAAAGTTTCCCGGCCTTCTAGCGTTTTCGAGCGAAGTGGAATCTGGTTCGCGTCAATAAAACGCGTCAAATCAATATCATAGAGCTTCGCTTCTGATTCAATCAGAACAATAATGCTCTAGGATGGCTTGACGATAACGAGAATGACGATGCCTATCATGAGGGCCGTCACGACCTCATTGATAATACGATAGAATTTCTGACTCATCACGTTGCGGTCGGCGGCGAAATCACGAACGCGGCGTGCGAAATAGCCGTGAACGGCGGACATCAGGATGACGAGCGCCAGCTTGCCCTGGAACCAGCCGACTGCATACCACTGCCGCTCCCACATCATATAAAGCCCGAGTCCCCAGGCTATCATCATCGCGGGATTGATGATGGCCTTGAACAGCCTCCGCTCCATGATCTTGAAGGTCTCAGACTGTTTCGAGCCGATCTCGGCATCGCAGTGATAAACAAACAGCCGCGGCAGATAGAGCATTCCCGCCATCCAGGAAATGATCGCAATCACATGAAAGGCTTTGATCCACTCGTACATCGATCGTCTCGTTCAGGGGAATTCGGCCTTGCGACCTGCAGGAGCGCTCGATACCTGCCAGAAACGGAACGATATCTGCAAGCAACTCTTTCTAAAGAAACTCTTAAAATTCTTCAGTTTGAGTCTAAGTGACGGTGAATTGAGGGAACGCAACGCCATCCCGGTTTTTTCCGCACCTTGCCCACATTGGCAGCGGAATCCAAAGCCGTCACTTTCGATTGAAAGACTGTCATAGAACCATGGACTTAACCCGCACTCGCGCGTGGGTTATCAAGAGACAAGTCCACACGATCCCGCTATTTCTGAAGACGGTTGAGAGTTTTCCCGTCGAGGAGACTTTGTGAAGAAGAATCAAGGTTATCCCGCGGCTGTCGCAGGACAGTTGAAACTGCGGCCAGGTCTCCACAATGATGCACAGGGTATGCAAGGCTGATGGCGCCCGTGACCGGCCGCGATTTTCATCTTCATCTTGTGTCTGATTCGACCGGCGAGACGCTGATCACCGTGTCACGTGCGGTGACGGCTCAGTATGCCGGCGTCACGCCCATTGAGCATGTCTACCCTTTGGTTCGCAGCCAGAAGCAACTCGACCGCGTTCTGGCGGAAATCGAGGAAGCGCCGGGAATCGTCCTGTTCACGCTGCTTGAAAAGGATCTCGCGGTCCGGCTCGAGGCCAGGTGCCAGCAGATCAACTGCCCGAGCCTTTCGATCATCGGCCCGGTCATGCAGTTGTTTCAGGCCTATCTTGGCGCTGACACCACCGGCCGCGTTGGCGCCCAGCACACGCTGAACGCGGAATATTTCAAGCGTATCGACGCGCTGAACTATACGATGATGCATGACGACGGGCAGCACGTCGAAGGCCTGGAGGAGGCGGACGTCGTTCTGGTCGGCGTATCGCGCACATCTAAAACGCCCACCTCGTTCTACCTTGCCAACCGCGGCGTCCGCACGGCAAATGTTCCGCTGGTGCCGGGCATCCCGATTCCACCTCAACTGGAATCGTTGAAGAATCCATTGGTGGTCAGTCTTCACGCAGCGCCCGAGCGCCTGATTCAGGTCAGGCAGAACCGGTTGCTGAGCATCGGATCGGGACCCGGCAATGAAAGCTATATCGATCGCCAGTCCGTTGCGGAGGAGGTGATCCATGCTCGCCGCCTGAGCGTGAAGCACGACTGGGCCCAACTGGATGTCACGCGCCGGTCGATCGAGGAGACGGCTGCGGCGATCATGAAGCTGTTCGCCGACAGGCGCCGGCAGCGGCGGCCGGATTAGACGGCAATGGCGGTATGGCGCGAATCCGAACCGTTGGTGCTGGCGTCGCAAAGCCGGGTCCGACAATTATTGCTCGCCAATGCGGGTCTGCCATTCGAGACAATGCCGGCCGCGATCGACGAGCGGTCGGTTCAGCGAAGTTCCGGCCTCACGGCCGCCGGTGAGATCGCGGCCCGCCTGGCCTGTGAAAAAGCGCGCGAGGTTTCATCGCGATCGCCCGGACGCTACGTGATCGGCGCGGATCAGACGCTCGAATGCGATGGCCATCTGTTGAACAAACCGGCCGGCCGCGCGGAGGCCGGCGCACATCTGCGAGCGCTGTCAGGTCGCACCCATGCGTTGCATGCCGGTGTCGCGATCGTGCGCGACGGTCGTCTGCTGTTTGAAAATGTCTCGGTCGCGCGCATGATGATGCGGGAACTGAGCGAGGACACGATCAGGGTGTATCTGGACGCGGCCGGCGATGCGGCCTCAGCCAGTGTCGGCGCTTATCAGCTCGAAGGGCTCGGCATCCATCTGTTCAGCCGGATCGAGGGAGATCATTTCACTATCCTGGGCTTGCCGCTATTGCCGTTGCTTGCTTATCTGCGTTCCCAAGGGTTGCTATCGCTGTGACGGCGGACGTTCGAATATGCTGGTGCTTGGGCTGACCGGCTCGATCGGAATGGGAAAATCGACCACCGCCCGACTATTTTCGGAAGCGGGAATCCCGGTTTACGACGCGGACGCGACCGTTCACGCCATTTATGAAGGAGAGGCGGCTGATTTGGTTGAGGCCGCGTTTCCAGGAACGACCGTCAACGGCAAGGTCGACCGTGAGAAATTGTCGGCAAAGGTCGTGCATGATGCCGCGGCCATGAAGCGGCTGGAGCAGATCGTACATCCTCTGCTGTTCAACTACCGGCAGGCGTTTCTCGAGCAGGCCGAGCGGTCAGGTGCTGCGGTGGCGGTGGTCGATGTGCCGCTGCTGTTCGAAACCGGCGGCGAGGGGTCTGTCGATGCGGTGGTCGTCGTCACGACGACGCCTGAGGTTCAGCGTGAGCGCATTCTGGCCCGCGGCAACATGACAAGCGAAAAGCTGAAGGCGATCCAGGCCCGGCAGCTGCCGGACGCCGAAAAGCGCAAGCGGGCGGATTTCGTAGTGGATACCTCGCACGGTCTCGACGATGTGCGCGCGCAAATCCGCGAAATTCTGGCAGCAGCTGCTAGGATGCCGCGACGGCGGTCCTGATTCGCAGGGGCGTTTCCGCTCCTTACGGAAGTACGGCTCTTATCGAAGCACGGCGGGCTCCGGCATTCTAAATTTGACGCGTTGTCTTCACGCGAACCGGATCCCACTTCGTCCGAAAACGCTGCAACCTCACGGAACTTGATGCGCGAAATCGTTCTCGATACTGAAACCACCGGCCTGGATCCGCTGCGAGGCGATCGCCTTGTCGAGATCGGCTGCGTCGAGATCTTCAACCGCATGCCGACGGGACAAACCTTCCACCGCTACATCAATCCGGAGCGTGATATGCCGCAGGAAGCATACGCGGTCCATGGCCTGTCGAGCGAATTCCTCGCCGACAAACCGCTGTTCGCGCACGTCGTCGATGAGTTTCTGGAATTTATCGCCGATGCGCCTTTGGTCATTCACAACGCATCGTTCGATATCAGCTTCATCAATGCCGAGCTTGAACGCCTCAAGAGGCAGGCGATCGGCCGCGATCGGCTGGTGGATACGCTATTGCTGGCGCGCCGGAAGCATCCCGGCGTCTCGAACCGGCTCGACGATCTGTGCTCGCGCTATGCCATCGACAACAGCCGCCGGACCAAGCATGGCGCATTGCTGGACGCCGAGCTTCTTGCGGAAGTCTATATCGATCTGATCGGTGCGCGGCAGTCGCAGTTGATCCTGGTTGAAACCGCGCCCCGCCAGCGCGGCGGATCGTTGGAACTACCAAGACGTCAGCGAACGGTGCCGCTGGCTTCACGCGTCACCGAGGCCGACCGTATCGCGCATCGGGAGTTCATCGCCACGCTCGGCGAGAAGGTGATCTGGACGGAATTTCTGGATCAGGAATCCGTGAAACCGAGAACCGGCCCATAGAGCATGGTCCGATTCAACTTGATCGGATCATGCTAGAGCTTTTTCGAGCGAAGTGGACACCGGTTCGCGTGAAGAAAACGCGTCAAATCAAAATCATAGAGCCTCGCTTCTGATTTAATCAGAAGCGAACATGCTCTAGAGAGCCGCGCTGGATCAGCTTGGTTGCTGCTGTTGTTGCGCCGCGGCCTGACGTTCCATGTTCTGTCGATACAGGCTTACGAAATCGATGGGGTCCAGCATCAATGGCGGGAATCCCCCGTCACGAACGGCCGTGGCGACGATTTCGCGGGCAAAGGGGAACAGCAGCCGCGGACACTCGATCATGACCAGCGGGTGAAGGTTCTCCTGGGGAACGTTGACGATCCGGAACACGCCCGCATAGGCCAGCTCGAAACTGAACATCAGCTTTCCGGCATGTTCAGCCTTGCCTTCGACCTTGAGCACCACCTCGAAGTCATTCTCCGCCACATTGCTGGCGCCGACATTAATCTGAACGTTGATCGAGGGAGGTTGTTGCTGAGGGGCGAGAGAGGCTGGCGAGTTGGGATTCTCGAAAGAGAAATCCTTGGTGTACTGGGCCAGCACGTTCAACTGGGGTGAAGGAGCTGTCTCGGGTGGCGTGCCGTTGCCGTTGGTCATGGATTTCTCTCCTGAAACTTCAAGCCGGCCTGCCGTGCCTGCTTGAACGGCGAAGTGCCGTATCGGGGCGAGTGGCTATCATAAGCCTGCCGCTGTCCACAAGGACGGCGTCGGTGAACCCGACCGACCGTCGGGCTCCTAGCAAGCTTCGCCTCGCCCCTGGGGTCAACCCGTTGAGGGAGCGCACTTTATCTTCGGGAATCCGAATTTCCCCTTTGACCGGAAACGCGCTATGTTCGGCCTGCTTTGCAAGTCAAAGGAGTCCTCGCTGATCCCCTCGTTATGCTAGAATGCGCCCTTGGCCGGACGGGGTTTCGTACTTAAATTAATGATGCGGCCATGCGATCCTGCCCTCATCTGGACGTTTGTTCGCCGGTCGTGACCTGGACCGATCAGAAACGGACCGATCAGAAAGTGAAGACGACGTGGACATTTACACCATCATTTTCCTCGCGCTGGCGGTCTTTATTTTCCTGCGTCTGCGCAGCGTTCTCGGGCAGCGGACCGGAAGTGAGCGTCCGCCTTATGACCGTGCCACGCGCGAGGTTCTGGGCGGCGCCCAGGACAATAACGTGGTCCCGGTTCCGGGAACCGTGATCAACCAATCATCGGCTGCGCCCACCGCGGATGTGGGGGGCGCCGCCGACCGCTGGAAGAGTCTGGCAGACCCCGGCACGCCTCTCGCTTTGGGGCTCGACGCTATTGCGGCGCAGGATTCCTCGTTCGATCCCGCGCATTTCCTGAGTGGCGCGCGGAGCGCCTACGAGATGATCGTACTGGCGTTCGCCAACGGAGATCGCCGGACGTTGAAGGATCTGCTGTCGTCGGATGTTTTCGAAAGCTTTGATGCCGCCATCAAGGATCGAGAGAGGCTCGAGCAGAAAACGGAAACACGATTTGTCTCGATCGATAAAGTCGAGCTGATCGGCGCGGAGGTGCGCGAAGGTGCCGAGCATCTGACGGTCCGCTTCATTTCGCAGATGATTTCCGTCACCCGCGACAAGACCGGAGCCATCGTCGACGGAAACCCCGAGAAGATTTCCGATATTACCGATGTTTGGACGTTTGCCCGCGATATATCCTCGCGCGACCCGAACTGGAAACTGGTTGGCACCGGAAGCGCCAGCTGAGCTTTATCGGGTCGGAAGGTTCGCGGTCGGATTATGCATCGCCGCCGCGATTGCGCCTGTCACCGTTCAGGCGCATGGCAGCGGTGATCGTTCCGTCGGGCCGCTCGAGATTCCCGGCGCCCAGTATTCGCCGGTGGCCTTTGCTGATATCGCCGGCTGGAACACCGACAATCACCTCGACGCATTCAGGGCTTTTCGCGCCAGTTGCCGTGCCGTAGCCGTGCGGCGTGTCTCGGCCGTCAGCCACAAGGCGCTCGGCGCATCCTTGCGGGAGCCGTGCCGCGTCGCGAAGTCGATGAATATCTCGGACAATGCCAAAGCGAGGGCTTTCTTCGAGGACCATTTCCGGGCGGTGCGCATTTCACGTCTCGGCGAAACGGACGGCTTCGTCACCGGCTATTACGAGCCGATCATCGACGGATCGCGTGCCAGGACCGATGCCTACACCGTGCCGGTCTACCGCCGCCCGTCGAACCTTTTCGTCCGGGGATTTTCGCAGAGCGCGCCGAGCCTGCCTAACAGCGGCCCGGTGTATCGCAAGATCGGCCGCAGAAAACTGGTTCCCTACTACGATCGCGCGGAAATCGAGGACGGCGCGATCGAAGGCCGCGGCCTCGAAATCTGCTGGCTCAAGAGCCAGACCGATTTGCTCTTCACGCAGATCCAGGGTTCGGCGCGGGTTCGTCTCGAGGACGGCTCGACCATACGCATCAACTATGATTCCTATAACGGATATCCCTATACCGCGGTCGGCCGCATCCTGATCGAACGCGGCATCATTCCGAAAGATCAGATGTCGATGCAGCGCATCAGGCAATGGATGGCCGACAACCCCGATGGCGCGAACGAATTGCGCCGGCAGAATCGTTCCTACGTGTTCTTTCGCGAGGTGAAACTCTCGGACAATGACGAGGCCATCGGAGCACAGGGTCTGCCGTTGACGCCGGGCAGGTCGATCGCGGTCGACAAATCGCTGCATGTTTACGGCACGCCTTTCTTTATCGAAGGCGAACTGCCGATCGAATCCGCCCAGGCGAAAACGCCGTTCCATCGATTGATGATCGCGCAGGATACTGGCTCCGCCATTGTTGGTCCGGCCCGCGCGGACCTTTACTTCGGCGCGGGTTCGGAGGCGGGGCGGGTTTCAGGCCGTCTGCGCCACAACATGCACTTCGTCATGCTTGTCCCGAACAGCCTTGATCCGCTAGCTCACGCCAGAACCATGCCGCTTCCGGAAACACGACCTTCGGCAAGGATCGCAAAGCTGTTTCCACCGAGCGATCAGAAGCCTGCCAGCACCCCGCCGGCCGCCGGGGGCGCTTCAACCCCCGCGAAAGAGCAGGCCGGTGCCGCCGCTCCCGGGCCGGCCGCGAAAGCCGCGTCATCGGAAGCCGCTCCGCTGCCATCGGCGCGGCCTGAGGTCAGATCCGCGCATAAGCCGCGATATCGTAGCCATCATCGCCGCCGTTGGTATCGCCGGGCGCGATGAAACGTTTCTCGCCCGACGCATCCGCGCGGCCGGGCCGCCAGCGCGTCCTTACGGAGGAGGAACGCCGGTTGTGGGAAAGCGTCGCGGGGCAGGCCAAGCCGTTGCGCAAACGATCTCCGCCCGGTCCGTTTCAACCCGGGCTTGAGGTGAAATCCGCGGGCATCGCAAAGTCCACGGCCTGGTCCGAAGCTGACTCGACCGGAAAAACGGCTATGGCGTTCTCGCGTGAAGACAGCGCGTCAAAACATAAAGACTCCGGCCTTAATAACCCCCCGCCGGCGCCGCTCACCCGCCGCGAGCGATCGCGACTGTCCCGCGGGCGGAAAGACATCGATGCACGGATCGACCTGCATGGGATGACGCAGACACGGGCATATCGAGCCCTGCTGCGGTTTCTGCAGGATGCGTCGGGCGACGGCCTCACCTTCGTGCTTGTGATTACCGGCAAGGGCCGCGCGAGGGGGGCGGAGTCCGAGCGAGGCGTTCTGCGGCGGCAGGTGCCGCAATGGCTGGCTCTCCCCGAATTTCGCTCGCTGGTTGTCGGTTTCGACGAGGCGCATCTCGGCCATGGCGGTGAGGGCGCGCTTTACGTGCGCTTGCGACGCAGGGTCAGGGCATGATCGCGAAAGCGAAACGGCTCCCGGCGTCGGACGATGCTGACCGGGGCCCGGTTATGGACCCGCTTCTGATCGAATCGGAAGCGAAGCTCCGGATTTTTGGTCTGGCGCGTTTTCTTCAAGCGGACCCGTATCCACTTCGCTCGAAAACGCTATAGTCGTCACGAATGCCCGACGTCGCCGCCTCCGATTTCCGTCATCCTCGCCGCTACGTCCGTCTGGATACGATTCTGCGGCTGCGCTGGCTTGCGGCGTTGGGGCAACTCGCGGCGATCTTCGTCGTCGCCCAGGGCCTCCAGTTCGACCTGCCGATCGTTACATGTGTCGTGATCGTCGGGTTGTCGTCGGCGCTCAATCTGGCTTTGCAAGTCAGTTTCAATCCGATGCAGCGGCTGGAGCCGCGTTATGCCGCGGCGCTGCTTGCGCTGAACATTGCTGAACTGGCCGCCCTGCTGTTCTTCACCGGTGGCTTGCAGAATCCGTTCTCGTACCTGTTCCTCGCGCCGGTGTTGATCTCGGCCACCGCCTTGCCGACGCGAATGACGATGGCGCTCGGGGGCTTCGCGGTCGCCTGCGCGACGGTTCTGGGCTTCACGCATTTGCCACTGCCGTGGGATGCATCCAATCCGCTCGTTCTGCCGCCGATCTATCTCATAGGGGTCTGGCTATCGATCGTGCTCGCGATCGGTGTCACCAGCCTCTACACGTTCCAGGTGACGGAGCAGGCGCGCAAACTGTCCGACGCTCTCGCCGCGACCGAACTGGTTCTGACCCGCGAACAGCACCTGACCCAGATCGACGGCCTTGCCGCGGCGGCCGCCCACGAACTCGGAACGCCGCTTTCAACGATTTTTCTGATTTCGCGGGAACTGGAAAAAGCTCTGCAGGAAAATGGCGCGCAGGAGCCCCAGCGGCTGGCTGGTGATCTCAGGATCGTGCGGGAGCAAGCGCAGCGCTGCCGCGACATCCTCGCCAAGATCGCGCATCTGTCGTCATCCGGAGCCCCCTTCGACCGTATGCCGCTGTCCACCCTGATTGAGGAAACCGTTGCGCCGCATCGCGACTTCGGCATCGACATCAAAACCCGGATCGAGGCCGCGGGCGACCATGAACCGGTCGGCATACGCAACCCCGCGATCCTCTACGGCGTCGGTAACATTCTTGAGAACGCCGTCGATTTCGCCCGCAGCGCGGTTGAAGTGAATGCCTGGTGGAGCAGGGACAGCGTCGAGATCGTCATTGCCGACGACGGACCGGGCATCGTTCCCGACATTCTCAAGAGAATCGGCGAGCCTTACCTGTCGCGTCGTCGCAACGTCGGCGATGCACAGAGCGGACGCACAGGGTTGGGTCTTGGAATTTTTATCGCCCGAACCTTGCTGGAGCGAACCGGGGCCAGGGTATCCTTCAAGAACCGGACGTTTCCCGATCACGGCGCGGTGGTCAGGATCGTGTGGCCGCGCATCCGCTTTGAAACAGCCAAAACGATTGTGGAGACAACAGGATAGTTATCACGCTCCGCAACCTTGGCAACAATTGCTTGCGGTGCGCGGTTTTGCGACCATATGATTTCAGACCAAACCAAGCGCGAGGTATCCCCGTGAACGCCACCCCCGACGTCTCCCCGCAAGCCGACCGCTCGCTGCTGATCGTCGAGGATGACAAGCCGTTTCTGGAGCGTCTGTCGCGCGCGATGGAAACGCGGGGCTTCAATGTGACCCCATGCGACAGTGTCTCCGACGGCCTTGCGCATATCGGAAAGTCCGCGCCGGCTTTCGCCGTGGTCGACCTGCGGCTGGGCGATGGCAACGGCCTCGACGTCGTATCCGCGCTCAAACGCGAGCGTCCCGATGCGAGGGCGATCGTGCTGACCGGTTACGGCAACATCGCGACTGCTGTGACGGCCGTGAAGCTGGGCGCGATCGATTACCTGTCCAAGCCCGCCGATGCCGACGACGTGGTCGCGGCGCTACTCGCCAGCGGTACGGCGAAGTCCGAGGTCCCGCCGAATCCGATGTCGGCCGATCGCGTGCGCTGGGAACACATTCAGCGCATTTATGAGATGTGCAATCGCAATGTGTCGGAAACAGCCCGGCGGCTCAACATGCACCGCCGCACGCTGCAACGCATTCTGGCGAAACGCGCGCCTCGCTGAGATTGAGATATGATTCCATCGAAAGCTGAAGGTCGGGTGTGGTTCAACCGCGTTGAATTAAACCCCGTTATTCTTTCGACTGAGCATATCTTGTCCGAAAACCGGTTTCCACGTTTCGGGATCAAGCTCTAAAATTCACCGTCGGCATAACCCTGCGGATCGGCGAGGCGATTGAGACGCTGCGCCGCCGCCATCCCGAAGCGCAGCATCATTGCCTTGCGCGTCGGGGCCGGCAGCCGATGCTCCGGCGCTTCGCAGTGCAGGCAGGCGCCATAGGCGTCGGCAACGATCAGCCCGGCATCGCCGG
Source organism: Nitrobacter sp. TKz-YC01 (assembly GCF_047824785.1). Taxonomy (GTDB): domain Bacteria; phylum Pseudomonadota; class Alphaproteobacteria; order Rhizobiales; family Xanthobacteraceae; genus Nitrobacter. The sequence continues at coordinate 190,094 of NZ_CP181167.1, forward strand.
GAAAAATATCGCACGGCAGGTCGCGCGTGAAGGCGAAGAACAGCCGATCGCAATGCGCCCGATAGTCCTGCCACTTCCTGTCTGCACGCAGATCCTCGGCCGAGGATTTGATCTCGACGATCCAGATCTCGCCGCGCGCGTTGACGGCGACCAGATCGGCACGGCGTCCGGACGGCAGCGACAGCTCGCTGAGGCAGGCGAACCCAAGCGATCGTAATAGTCTTGCGGTTCCGCGCGCGATGGCCAGCGCGGTCGCTGACTGGCGGCGATCCGGCGGGACCACAAGAGCGATGTGAGCGGCGTTGGTTTCCATGCGACTGGACTCGGTATGTCCGATTCCGTGATTCGCCACCATATTATAAAACTGAAGACGCAGGCTACGCCCCATCCCATGCCGGGACCAGCCGCGAATTTGGCCGCTTGCGCCGTGTTTGAGCCTTTCGGGGCCGAACCGGCCATGCCGCGCAAATCACTTGGCGTTGCCTTAAAAATCGGCATTGTGCGGGTATGACGAGCGAAGACCAGACCAGGGCCAAAGCCGGCGCCACAATCATTCCGGTGACGCCGTTCCGACAGAACTGCACGCTGCTGTGGTGCGAGGCCACCAGGGACGGGGTGGTCATCGATCCCGGAGGCGATATTCCGCTCGTCAGGGCCGCCATTAAAGAGGCCGGCGTAACCGTCGGACGGATCTGGCTTACGCACGGCCATATTGATCATGTGGGCGGCGCCGCGGAGTTGCGCGACGCGTTGAAGGTTCCCATCCTGGGTCCGCATGTCGCTGACAAGTTCCTGCTCGACCATGTCGTCGAAAGCGGACGGCACTACGGCATGACCGGCATGCGCGATTTTGTCCCCGACCGCTGGCTCGATGAAGGCGACCGGGTCGAGCTTGGCCAACTGGCGTTCGACGTTCTTCATTGCCCCGGCCATTCGCCGGGAAGCGTGGTTTTCTTTAACGCCGAGATCGGTTTTGCACATGTCGGCGACGTGTTGTTCAACGGTTCCGTCGGCCGCACCGACTTGCCCGGTGGCAACCGCGCCATCCTGATCAAGTCGATCACCGAGAAACTGCTGCCGCTTGGGGATGACGTCGCTTTCATCTGCGGACATGGACCGGGATCGACCATCGGCCACGAGCGCGCGAGCAATCCGTTCTTGACCGGAAATGCATGTGACTGACTCGACCGCCTGTCTCGACCCGTCGCGGCCTGCGCGCACGCTGTCGATCTTCGCGGTTAATTAAGGAGGGTGCCGATACACTTTGCGGGCCAGCTATTATAGCGTTTTCGAGCGAAGCATGTCCTCGGGCTTGACCCGAGGATGGAATCCGGTTCGCGTGAAGAAAACGCGTCAAAGCAATATCATAGAGCTTCGCTTCTGATTCTATCAGAAGGGATAGTGCTCTAGTGGGAAATGATGTCGCGGACACGTCGTGACAGATGGCCGAGATCGAACGGCTTGGTGATCATGTCCATGCCGGGCTGAAGGAAGCCCTTGGCGTTTGCGGCGTTGTCCGCATAGCCGGTCATGAAGAGGATTTTCAGATCCGGCCGGAGTTCCCGCGCCTGATCTGCGAGCTGGCGCCCATTCATGCCGGGAAGCCCGATGTCGGTGAGCAGGAGATCGACAGGCTTGTCCAGTTGCAGGATCCGCAGGCCTTCCGCGCCGTCCGCGGCTTCGCGCGTCACGTAACCCTGATCGTGCAGCATCTCGACGATGATGCCGCGTACGACGGGCTCGTCCTCGACCACCAGCACGGTCCCCCCCGTCGCGGTGATCCTGCCTGCGGGAGAGGCTTGATCGGCCTCGGCCATGCTGTCGTGGCGCGGCAGAGACAGGCTGATCGACGTGCCCCGTCCCGGCGCGGTGTCGAGCGCGATGTGGCCGTTCGATTGCCGCGCGAATCCGTAGATCATCGACAGGCCGAGGCCGGTGCCGTGGCCGATCGGTTTGGTGGTGAAAAAGGGATCGAAAGCGCGCGCGGCGACATCGGCGGTCATGCCTGTTCCGGTGTCGGCGACGGTGATGCAGATATAGTCGCCCGGCTGCCTCGCGGAGGAGCCCGACCCGGCGGCGTCGATGCTCACGTTCGCCGTGGCGATCGTGAGCCTGCCGCCACCCGGCATGGCGTCCCGTGCGTTGATGGCGAGATTGAGCAGCGCGCTTTCGAGCTGATTGGGATCGCACAGCGTCGGCCAGAGCAGTTTCGATGGAGCGATTTTCAGCTCGATGGTCTCGCCGATCGTCCTGCGCAGCAGGTCTTCGAGCGAGAGGATGAGCTGGTTGGCGTCGACCGGCTTCGGCACCAGGGGCTGTCTGCGGGCGAACGCCAGCAGGCGGTGCGTCAGCGCCGCGGCCCGATTGGCGGAGGCCATTGCGGCTTCGATGTATCGGTCCGCGCGATCGGTTCGCCCCTGCTTGATGTGCGTCTGCAACAGATCCAGCGAGCCGACGATGCCGGTGAGCAGGTTGTTGAAGTCGTGGGCGATGCCGCCGGTCAACTGGCCGACGGCTTCCATCTTCTGCGACTGACGCAGCGCCTCTTCGGCTGCCCTCAACCGCTCGGCGGCCACCTTCTCCGCAGTGACGTCGCGCGCCACGGCGTAAATCAGGTTCTGGTCCGGAACCGCGGTCCAGGATAGCCACCGGTAGGAGCCGTCCTTGTGGCGAAGCCGGTTTTCGAATCGAACCGTGGCTTTGCCGCGAGCGAGACGGCGGACCTCAACCCGGGTCTTGACGATGTCTTCGGGATGCTCGATCCATTCTGCGGTTCTCTCCGTCAGCTCGGCCTCGCTCCAGCCGAGCGTCCTGGTCCAGGCGGGATTGACGGAGCGCCAGACGCCGTGCTGGTCCATGACCAGCAGCAAGTCCCGGGACACATTCCAGATCCGGTCGCGCTCGCGGGTTTTCTCCTCGACGCGCTCGGCGAGCGTCGCGTTCAGCTCGGCGAGCTTTGCCGCGATCCGCTTCTGATCGTGGACGTTGGTGTTGGTGCCGATCCAGCGGGTGATGCGACCGTCTTCATCGCGCGCCGGCACCGCGCGGGACAGAAACCAGTGATAGATGCCGTCAAACCTCCGCAGCCGGAATTCGATCTCATAGGGCTCACCGCTCGTCACCGCGCGAATCCGTGCCTCGCCTGCGGCCGAGGCGTCGTCCGGATGGACGATCTTGCTCCAGTCCTTGCCGCTGAGTTCGCCCGGCCTTGCGCCGACATAGTCGTAGAAGCGCCGATTGAACCAGTTGAACGAACCGTCGGATGTGGTGGTCCAGACGTGATGCGGCAGCGCTTCTGCCAGGGTGCGAAATTCCTGTTCGCGCTGGCGGATCGAGCGTTCCGCCTCGACCTGATCGGTGATGTCGATGTGGGCGCCGAACAGACGGATCGCTTTCCCGCCCGCATCGCGCTCGATCACCGATCGGGCGGAAATCCAGCGCGTCTCGCCGTCGTTCGGCCGGATGATACGGTAGCGTACCGCGTACTCGCGATCGCCGCCCCGCACCGCATCGACGAACTGCCCCTCGGCGACCGCGCGATCGTCGGGATGAACGCGGCGAAGCCAGTCCTCCCGGCTTTCGTGGACGGCTTCGGACGGAAGGCCGTGTATTTTCAGGTATTCGGGTGACTTGCGACTGCGATGGCCGGTGCGCAGATCGACCTCGAGGCCGCCGATCCGCCCGATCGCCTGCACGCGCGCGAGCTCGGTCTCCCGCTCCTGCAAGGCCAGCCTGGCGAGGTGTTCACGCGTGACATCGCGGCATACCACGAGCACACCCCCGACACCTTCATCGTCATCGATGGGGCTGAAGCCATAGGTCCAATAGACCTGCTCAAGTCTTCCGTTACGCGTGACCGGAACGAGCTGCTCCTCATGCCAGGTCGCCCCGCGTCCGGCGATGACGTGCTCGATCTGGGGACCGATGATGTCCCAGATCTCGCTCCAGCACTCCCTGCCCTTCTGGCCGAGCGCACGGGGATGCCGCTCCGGTCCGAGGGTTTGCCGGTAGGCATCGTTGTAGAACTGGATCAGGTCGGTCCCCCACCAGATAAGCATCGGGTGGTTGGTGTTCAGCACGATCCGGACCGCCGTGCGCAGGCTTTGCGGCCATGCATCGGGGGGACCGACGGGTGTGGAGCCCCAATCGAAGCGGCGCGTCAAATCGCCCATTTCCCCGCCTCCGGCGAGGAACGCTCCGGAACTGACACTTTCCTTCTCTGGCATTAATGGAACAGGTTGTTGGGTAGCCGTCTGGGCGGGTAACCCCGATGACGCCGCATACCGGGGTCACAAACAATCCGGACAAAACGCTTTAGCTCTCTCCCTGGTTCCATTTATTTTTGCGGTGGGCGCTCTTTTCAAAAACGCTATAGAATGCCGTGGTATGCGCGCACGATCCGCCTCTTCGAAATCGGACATCGAAACTCCCCGGACCCGAACTTTCTCCGTAGCGGGTCACCAACTGGCTGCCCCGGCGGCCGCGCCCGGTCTCCATCTGGTCGCAACGCCGATCGGCCATCTCGGAGACATCACCTTGCGGGCTCTTGAAACGCTCGCGGGCGTCGACCTCATCGCTTGCGAAGACACCCGCATCACCCGCCGCCTCACCGAACGTTACGGGATCAAGGCCGCGCTCAAACCCTACCACGAACATAATGCCGCGACCGCGCGGCCGAAGATTCTGGCGCAGCTGGCGCAAGGCGCCTCCATCGCGCTGGTCTGCGATGCCGGCACGCCATTGATTTCCGACCCGGGCTTCAAGTTGGTGCGTGACGTGTGTGCCGCTGGTCATCAGGTGATCGCGCTTCCGGGGGCGTCTTCGGTGCTGGCGGCGCTGTCCGTTGCAGCGCTGCCGACGGACCGGTTCTTCTTCGAGGGGTTTCTGCCGGCGAAGGAGACCGCGCGCCGCACGCGCCTTGCCGAACTCGCGACGATCGACGCCACCCTTGTGATGTTCGAATCCGGCAGCCGCATCCGCAGAACCTTGCCCGATCTCGCAACCGTCCTCGGAAATCGCAGCGCGGCAGTCTGCCGCGAACTGACCAAGCTGCACGAAGATATCCGCCGCGCAACCCTCTCGGAGCTTGCGGAGACTGCCGCAACGCTGGAAACGCGGGGCGAATTCGTCCTGGTGGTCGGGCCACCGGCGGCGGATGCAGGCATGCTGTCCTCCGGCGATGTGGACGAACTGTTGCTGACCCTGTTGAAGGAAGGCAGCGTCAAGGACAGCGTGGCTCGCGCGGTCGAAATCTCGGGTCGCCCCCGACGCCAGGTCTACGCCCGTGCGCTTGAGCTCGCCGGACAGATGAGAGACAGTGACGACAATGGCCGCAGGTAACGATTCCTTCCGCAACGACCCCGAGGCCGCGTCGCCCGGCCGCGTCGCGGCGTTTCACACCGGTCTCTCAGCAGAAAGACGCGCCGCCGCCTATCTGATCGCAAAAGGCTACCGGATTCTGGCGCGCCGGTTTCGCACGCCCCACGGCGAGATCGATATCGTTGCCCGCCGGCGACAGCTTCTCGCCTTCGTCGAAGTCAAGGCCCGCCGCAGCCTTGATGACGCCGCCTATGCGGTGACGCGGAAACAGCAGCAGCGGATTATCAACGCGGCCCAGGCCTGGTTGATGGCGCACCCCGAACATGAGACCTTCGAGTTTCGCTTCGACGCCATGCTGATTGCACCGCGACGTCTGCCGCGCCATCTGCTAGGTGCATTCGACGCCAGCACTTAGCCTCGGGGCGCGCATGCAGGTGCCATAGACGAATTCAACCGGACCAGCACACGATGAAACTGAAAGTCGCCGTCCAGATGGATCCGATCGCGCGCATCAACATTCGCGGCGATTCGACCTTTGCGCTCCTGCTGGAGGCCCAGCGGCGCGGTCACGAAGTCTCGTACTACACGCCGGACAAGCTATCGCTTCGCGGCAAGGACGTGGTTGCGCCGGTTCAGCCGCTGACCGTGCGCGACCATCACGGCGATCATTTCACGCTTGGGGATGCAGCGCGCGCCTGCCTGGAATCCTTTGACGTCGTATTGCTGCGGCAGGATCCGCCGTTCGATCTCGCCTACATCACGACAACTCACCTGCTCGAGCGCATTCATCCGAAAACGCTGGTGGTCAACGACCCCGCGAGCGTCCGCAATGCGCCGGAAAAGCTGTTCGTGATGGATTTCCCCGACCTGATGCCGCCGACTTTGATCTCGCGCGACCTCGACGAGATCAATTCGTTTCGTGCCGAGCATGGCGCGGTGGTCATGAAGCCGCTGCATGGTCACGGCGGAGCCGCGGTCTTCCGCGTCATGCCGCAAGACATGAACTTCGGATCGCTGTTCGACATGTTCTCGGTGACGTTTCGCGAGCCCTGGGTGATCCAGCGCTTCCTGCCCGAGGTCAGTCAGGGCGACAAGCGCATCATCCTCGTCGATGGCGAATTCGCCGGCGCCGTCAATCGCGTGCCCGCCGCTGACGATCTGCGCTCCAACATGGTGCGCGGCGGCGCCGCGCGCGCGACCGATCTTACCCCCCGCGAGAGCGAGATCTGCAAGCGCATCGGCCCGGCGCTGCGCGAGCGCGGGCTGCTGTTTGTCGGCATCGACGTCATCGACGGCCTGCTCACCGAAATCAACGTCACCTCGCCGACGGGAATCCGCGCCGTTGCCGGGTTCGGCGGTCCGGATGTCGCCGCGATCGTCTGGGACCGGATCGAGGCCAAGCGCTCATAGGCTTCGGGCTGAACAACCTTTAGTTCGTGTTCCCTTAATGTTCTTGTGTGGCGGAGCGTTGTGAGCTAGCTTCGGCCGCATAATAGGGGGCGGCCATGGTTCAGCGGGTATCCACCGTCGCGTTTGAGGGCATCGAGGCGCGCGCGGTCGACGTGCAGGTGCAGGTCGCTCCCGGCCTGCCCGCCTTCAAAATAGTGGAGACAATTAACCGGGTCCGAAGGGGATAACAAAACAAGAAAATTCGTGATTCTATAAAAGCCCGCCCTCTATCCCCTCCTGCCTCCCCAGAATCGTGCCAGATCAGAGCATCCTAGAACGACGCTTCCGCCTGTCGATCAACCGACGCCTGATCGACAAAAACGAAGGCAACGACACAACCCTGTTCCGCACAGGCTGGGAAAATGGCGCTTTTACGCCCGCCGAGCTCGCACTCGAAATCGACAAGGGCGTTGCCTTCACTTGTGAACTTGCCGGCGACCGAAACGCCGCCAATTTTGTTTGTTTTGAGCTGCTGTCAGTCGACATGGATGGTTCGAGAACCATTGAGGACGTAAAAGCCGATCCCTTTATCGAAAATCACCTGACGATCTTTTATACCACCCCCAGCCACACACCCGAGAATCATCGATTCCGCTTGGTGTTTGCTCTGCCTCGTCCGATCACGACACCACAAGAGATGCGAGCTGCCTATCGGAGCTTGGCACTCAAATTGGGAGGCGACCGCTCAGCTACGGACCCCGCCCGCATATTCTTTGGTTCCCGAGGATCGCGACCAGAGGTTTATGATCGGGGTATCCCAACCGACATTTTGGACGAGCTGATCGCGCACGGTGCTAATGCTGATCAACGCGATGGGGTCCTGAAGGGGTACACGACCACCGTCTCTGATCAGAGCATCGCGTCTGACAGGATTATTCGACTTCACAATGGGGAGACCGCGCTCTTCGGACAGCTTTCAGCCCAGACCACAATTCACTGCCCGTTTCATTACGATCAAAACGCCAGCGCGTTTGTCGTGGAGTCAAAAACGGGAGCATTGGGAATTCACTGCTCGACGTGCGCCCAAACGTTCTGGCCGCCCAAAACGTCAACTCCCCCCGACTTTTCGGACTTCGACCAGCGAGTGCGAGAGGCACAGAGCTATTTTGGATTAAATGCGGACCTTGGCCCCTTCACCAAGCTCCTCGCGCCAGAGGGCGTCACCTACCATCCTGGACTGGCTCAATCACACATTCACCTGCACGATCGCGACTACGTCGAACTTCCCAACCCGCTTCCGGATGGGGTGATCTTTGTAAAGAGCCCTAAAGGAACTGGAAAAACACAAGAACTGAGCAGGCGCTTCGGATCCAAAACACGATCTAAGTTTTCTCTGACGCTCAGCGGAGAAATTGACGCTGAAGAACCCACTTCAATCGAAACCTTGGGGAACAGCAGCGTTCTCCTCATAGGACATCGTATCGCACTGATTCGCCAAACCTGTGAAAGGTTGGGACTGGATTTCTATCGCGAGATAGAGGGCAACCCAACCGGTAAGAAGCTAGGAATCTCCGTTGATAGTCTTCATCGATTGACGTGGCGAGAGACGAATGCGTCCAACAAAACGGTGCTCAAAGAAAAGTTTTTCCAGACGGTGATCATCGACGAATCAGAGCAGGTTCTACGCCATTTCTTGTCGGACACCATCGAACCGGACAGCCGCGACCAGCTCTTCAAGATATTTCGCAAACTGCTCCAAAAAGCAAAGAGGGTGATAGTGCTGGATGCGGATTTGGACTGGCTCTCGTTTGAGACCATTTCAAAAATGGCGCAGCCGCGTGACCAAACCGAATTCAAGAGAAGCACCGTCATCTTAAACGAGCGATCGACTGCATCACCCGTCGAGGTATTTCAAAGCAAAGAGCATCTCATGGGAGATCTCAAGCAGGCCGTGGCGGATGGGAAAAGGGTATTTGTCACCTCCAATTCTATGAGCCTCGTGGAGAAACTCTACGAAGGGCTTGGGACTGAGGCTGATGAGAAATTCCGCCATATTCTCATTACGTCAAAAACAATCGCGAGCGACGAAGTATGAGGTGGTGCCGGTTTCTGAGACAGGGGCATAAGGTGGATCGCCCGATGAAAAGGACGATCCGGTATGAAGACACGCAGACGATTTACGGCTGAGTTCAAGGCCAAGGTTGCGCTTGAGGCGATCCGTGGCGAGCGGACGATTTCGGAACTGGCGACAAAGCACCAGCTTCATCCGAACCAGATTACGCAGTGGAAACGGCAGGCCATCGAGAACCTGGCCAAGACGTTCGACGACAAGGCTGCTGATGCGCAGGTCGGCCGGGAAGCCGAGGTGACCAAGCTGCACGCCAAGATTGGCCAGCTTGTCGTTGAGCGGGATTTTTTGGCCAAGGCCTTCGATCGCTGAGCCTGGATCGGAGGAGAATGATGATTGACCCCGATCACAACCGGCTCTCGATCCGCCGCCAGTGCGAACTGGTCTCGATCTCGCGGGCGTCGTTCTACCGACAGCCCGCCGGCGAGACGCCCGAGAACCTCGAACTGATGCGCACCATCGACGAGGCCTTCATGGAGACGCCCTGGTATGGCTCCCGGCAGATGGCCCGGCATCTGCGGCGTCAGGGCTGGTGCGTGGGTCGCAAGCGGGTCCGGCGGCTGATGCGCAAGATCGGTCTGTCGCCGATCTACCAGGCGCCGAGAACCAGCGAGCCGCATCCGCAGCATCGCATCTATCCCTACCTGCTGCGGCACCTGGCGATCGAGCGGCCGGATCACGTTTGGTGTGCCGATGTGACCTATATCCCGATGCGGCGCGGCTTCCTTTACCTCGTGGCCATCATGGACTGGTTCAGCCGCAAGGTCCTGGCCTGGCGGTTGTCGAACACGATGGATGCCGACTTCTGTGTTGCCGCTCTCGAAGAGGCGATCGCCTGCCATGGCAGGCCCGACATCTTCAACACCGACCAAGGCTCGCAGTTCACTAGCTTCGCCTTCACGACGACGCTGAAGGATGCCGGCATCCGCATCTCCATGGACGGGCGCGGCCGCTGGATGGACAACGTCTTCATCGAACGACTGTGGCGCAGCCTCAAATATGAGTGCGTCTTCCTCAGCACATTCGAAACGGGAAGCCAAGCCCGCTGCGGCATCGGCTCCTGGATAGACTATTACAACCGGCGACGCCCGCACTCGACCTTCGCCGGCAGGACGCCCGACGAAGTCCATGCTATGGCGGAAATGACGGAGCAATTGGCGGCGTAGAAACGAACCCGATCCACCTTAGCCAGGCCGCCAAACTGTCTCACCAAGCGGGTCCACCTCAGTAAAGGCATTCATCTCGGATGCATCGACGCGAGCCCTCGAATACGACGCAGTTCTCACTTCCCCCTCACTCGGAACCGGCATCGACATCACCTTTCCTGGTCAGGACAAGTTGATTGACGTTGTCTATGGCTTCTTTGAAGCCAACATCACGACTCATTTCGACTGCGATCAGCAGGTTTGGCGTGTGCGTCACCCAGGCCAGGTGAAGGTGTGGTTGAATCCTCGACGATTTTCGTTTGAAACTTCGCACGAAGTCATTAGACGCGATATCCAATCAAACTTTCTCTACAAGAGCACCTTGTCTGACTATGACGACGATCTGAAACCCCAGTTGTGTTTCGGCGTGGAATAAGGACCCTGTTTTCGGGGTAATCGGCATCCAATCGGGACCCCGGGGCAAGGGTCCACAGTGGCTTCCATCGAGTCATGAAAGCCGAGGTTGGAATGCTGGTGGTGGAGACGATTGCCAAGATCCGTCGCGCCTATTTTGTTAATGGTCGTCCGATCAAGGCGATTTGCCGAGAACTCGGCGTGTCGCGGAAGGTGGTTCGCAAGGTCATCCGTTCTCAATCGACGGAGTTTCGGTACGAGCGAGAGACACAGCCTCAGCCGAAGATGGGCCCTTGGAGTGCCGAGCTTGACCGGTTGCTGGTGGCAAACGAGAGCAAGGCGGCGCGAGAACGGCTGACGCTGATCCGGTTGTTCGAAGAGCTTCGCGGTCTGGGCTATGTCGGGGGCTACGATGCGGTTCGTCGATATGCGCGGCGCTGGAGCCAAGAGCGTGGCGCCTCGACCACCTCGGCCTATGTGCCACTGAGCTTTGCACCCGGGGAAGCCTACCAGTTTGACTGGAGCCACGAAGTGGTCCTGCTGAGCGGGGTCACGGTGATCGTGAAGGCGGCTCACGTCCGGCTCTGCCACAGTCGGATGCTGTTCGTGCGGGCCTATCCAGCGCCGGACGCGGACTTCACGCTGAACTACAAGCGGCCGTGACCAGCTTGTGGCCACGCCGCGCGGTCCGCGACGCTGCAAAGCTCCTTCCGTCAACTCGTGATGAAAGGAGCAAGCCATGTCGGACTATCGTGTTGAAGTCGAACGGCCAGGCCGTTCGCGGAAGCCGGCAGTGTCGCCACTATCCGGCTTTCATTTGCGCCTCGTCGCCATGTTCGTCGCCGCGATGATGGTCCTCACCTACGGGCTCATGTTCGCAAAGCAGGGGACGTTTGATCATCCGGTCGAATATCTCTACCCGGCTGCGTTCGTGATCCTCATCTTGGCGCTGCTGCCCGGCCTCCTTGCGACAGGAGCGTTCCTCGCCTTGACCGGCCAGCCGGCCGAAATTGACCTGTGCACGATGGTCGTCATCGTGGCGATCAGCGCCATCACCTACGCGGCAGCGTGGCGTGCGTGGAAGGCGCGCAACGATCAGACGCCGTAGGCGTCGGCTGCGGACTGATAGGCTTCGAGAACGTCCACTTCGTTCATGGGGGTCTTTTCGGGGACGGCGAGGACGCGGCCGGTGAGGGAAACGCCGGCCGGGATGTACATGACGAAGCCGCCTTTCGACGACGCGACGGCGGTGCCAACGCGGAAGGCGCGGCTGCGCTTCTGGCCTTGATACGTGAAATCTTCAAAGACGATCAGATCGTAACGCTCTGATCTGGCTGGCTTCGTCACCACGCAACATTCCTTCTGTATTTTTTAATCGCACTTATACCAAATCTCGGAGAGCGTGACTCTGTATGGCTTTTCGAATCAGCGGCGGGCTGATTCAAGATGGCGAACGAGGGAGGTTCGCCATGTCGCCCCTGCCACTGCGAGCTGATTTCAACGCATAGACGACACGGTCCGCTGCCAGGCGGTTGAAAGACGGGCCGCAGGCGCGGCGACTTCTGGCTCTGGCCGCAATCTACGACGGTGCGACGCGGACGGAAGCAGCCAGGATCGGCGGAGTTGGCGTGCAAATTGTTCGCGATTGGGTGATGAAGTTCAACGCCCTCGGCCCGGACGGGCTTTTTGATCGCAAGGCGCCCGGTCAGCCGTCTCGGCTCGCGGACGAGCATCGTCAGGCGTTGGCTGCTGTGATCGAAAGCGGGCCGATCCCTGCCATTCACGGCGTTGTCCGTTGGCGCATCATCGATCTCTGCCAGTGGCTGTATGAGGAGTTCATGATCACCGTCTCCAAGCAGACTCTGAGCCGGGAGCTGCGAGGCATGGGCTATCGCAAACTCTCCGCTCGTCCGCGTCATCATGCGCAAGCCAAGGGCGCGATCGAGAATTTTAAAAAACTTTCCCCGCCCGAGTGGCAGAAATTGCCAAGGACAAGAGCGTCGATCCAGCCGATACAGAAATATGGTTTGGCGACGAGGCGCGCATCGACCAGAAGAACAAGATCACGCGTCGCCGGGCGCTGCGCGGAACGCGGCCTTCGGCGCCACGCGACCAGCGAACCGCTTCCACTTACATCTTCGGTACGATCTGCCCGAAGGACGGCAAGGGCGCCGCCCTCGTCCTGCCCGCATGCAACACCGAGGCGATGAACTTGCATCTGGCCGAAATCGCGACCGAGGTCGCGCCAAGCAAGCATGTCATTCTGCTGCTCGACCAGGCCGGCTGGCACCTGTCGAGCCGGTTGATCGTTCCATCCAACATCACGATCCTGCCGCTGCCAGCGAAATGCCCGGAACTTAATCCGCAGGAAAACGTCTGGCAGTTCATACGCGACAACTGGCTGTCGAACCGCGTGTTCAAGTCCTACGAAGATATCGTCGATCACTGCTGCTTCGCCTGGAACAGGCTAATCGATCAACCTTGGCGCATTATGTGCATCGGAATGCGTGATTGGGCTTACCGGTTTTGATCAGCGAGTCTTGATATTACCCGTGAAACCTTTGTCGGCAAGCCACTCCTCAAGGTATTCTTGGAGCGGAATGACGGTGCCGGTGGCGATCTGAAAGATGTTGTCGCCGGCCTCCTTCCCTTCGATAACCTCAATGCCATCAGCCATCTTGGAGGCTTCTAAGAACGCACGTTCCGACGCTACATCGTCTCCGTGAAGGAGGTCGTCACGGATCATTCGTGCACGCTGCAAGACTGGGTCCTCAGGATTGCGGGCTTGAGTGATTCTCAGCTTGAACCGCGTGAGTATTTTGTCGCGCAATAACCGGGCGTCCGTCCGCGAGTTTGCCGCAAAACCTCAGCAAGAAATCTCCGGCCTCCGAACTGGGGACGCAGCGCGGCAGGAATCTCTAGGCGCACGCGCCATTGGCGGCCATGAAGCTGAAGGTGGTGGTCGAAATTGCGCGCCGTCAGCGCCCAGCTCTGACCAAACTCAAGCCCACATATACCCTAATAGCTGGAGTTATTGGGCTTTTGAGCTATGGTCGATAGGGTCCCACTCTCTCCGCCACTTCGGTCCCTGAGTGGACACCGAGTTTACGCCACTCCCCGCCACAAGCGTCTGGAGCAGTCGGGGCGGTCAGCAGCCGCGAGAGAAGTGTGCATTCAACACGCAACGCCGCGCGGCGGAATATGTTCGCCGGCGGCGCTGGCTGATACGCACTGGGCGCTGAAATTCCCAGCGATAATGAGTTGCTTGAGCTCAGCCAAAGGTTCAAACCAACTTTTGCCTCCCTGCACGCGCGCTGTTTGCGCAACTGGCCGAGGCGGTACGATCAGAAGCCGATACCGAGCATCAGCATGGCCAACGGACCACACCACAAGCCTGCGCATACGGCCGGTCGCTTATAGGCGTAGCGGCGCGGGGCAGCGGCGGGCGGCGCGGTCCTGCGGACGGCGGGGCTGCTGGCTGTCCGGGCCGATATCTTTGGCGATGGAGCAAGGCGCGGAATCGGCTTCGAGGTTGCGGCAACGGTCGTTTGCGCCGTTGGCGCGGAGCTCGCGATCAGGCCTTCGCTGCCCGCGGCGGGCCCCGCAAGCAACACTGCCGCGCCAAACGCGGCCGCGAGGTAGAGCCGGGAAAGCTGTGCTGCGGTCATAGGCGGTGCCTTTCCTGATCCTTGCGGGACGGCGTATCAGAAGCCAACGCCGATCATGGCGGGAGCCGCCCGATACGATGGGGCTGGGCGAGATGCTTCCTGCCGGGCGCGGGGCGCGGGTTCACGCTGACGGCTGGTCTGGGTGCGTTCGGGACGGCGGGAGGGCTTGCTCGCCGTTGTCTTGTCCTCACGCTTGTGTTGCGCGGCGGCCGGCGGCTGCGGCTTGGTCACGGCGACGCAGGTGTCGCCCTTCACCGCCTCGCCTGCCTTGCATTCGAGCGGGCAGACCCGGCCGCTCTGCTGGCCGAGCTCCTTCACCACGTCGTCGGTGATGGCGACATTGCTGTTCCGGCGCTCCTTGCCGGATGGGTTTCTGGCGGCCTTATAGCGGCCGAGCGCCGCCCTGGTGGCGGAGCCCAGGTGCCCGTCGGCATCACCGGAGAAGCAGCCGATGCGGCCGAGCGCGACTTGCGCCGCCGTGACCAGGCGCCTTGCGGTCTCGTTCTCGAAGGATTTGAGCGTGTTTGCGACCTCTGGCTTCAGGCGCTCGCAGGTCGCCTCCCGGGCGAATGTCTTGACGTTGTCGAGCCCCTTGCCCTCGCTGCCCCTGGCGATGAGTTCCTTGAAGCGGGCTTCCTCTGCCTTGCAGGTCTCTTCCTTCTGTTTCGCAAGCTCGGCCTTGCGGCGCTCTTCCTCCGCTTTCCGTCGTTCCAGCTCGGCTTGACGCGCGGCGCGCTCGCTCTCGGCCTTCTGGCGCGCGGCTTCAGCCGCCGTCTTGGCGGCGGCGAGTTCTTCGGCTTTCCGCTGGGCTTCCTCCGCCTTGCGTTTGGCCTCGGCCGCTTTGCGCTCGGCCTCCGCTGCGCGGGCCTGCTGCGCCGCCTCCTCTGCCTTGGCGCGGCGCTCGTCTTCTTCGCGCTTCCTCGCGGCAGCCAGTTCCGCTTTCTTGCGCTCGGCCTCGATGCGCGCCTGCTCGGCGGCGAGCCGCGCCGCTTCGCGCTCGGCGCGCTGCTTTTCCTCGCGTTCGGCGGCGGCGCTCTGCAACACCTCGAGGCGATGCTGCACCTGCAACGCCAGCGGCGAATCCGGATAGCGCTTGATGAACCGCTTCAGCGCGGCCTGGTCGGTTGAATCCTTCAGCCGGTCGAATTCGAGTCGCTCGCGGGACGATGGTTCGTTCACCGGCGCGGGCGTATCCTGCGGAAGCGCCGCCACGGTGACGTTGCCGACATCCCGGGCGACGTCGCTCGCGGTCTTGCTGGTCAGGCTGGCAAGCTGCGCTCGCGCCAGATCGGCATAGAATCCGGTCTTGTAGGTGCTGATGAACACCTCCCAGGCGCGCGCCGAATTGATCTTGGCGACCAGTTCGAAGTCGCCCTTGACGTCGGCCGCCTCCGGCTCCTTCTCGACCACCGGCGGCGGAACCAGCGAGATGTTGCCGCCGCCGAGCGAACCATAGACAAACGGCTCTTGCCGGGCGCCCGTCAGCTTCATCACCTCGTCGCGCACCCGGCCGAAGGCAAGGCGGATATCGAGGCCTGGCACGGTAAGGTTCTTGAGCAGCGCCGTGGTGAACGGGCTGTGCTTGCCCTCGCCGTCATCGGCTGTCGATCCTGCCTTCGCGGCATAGGCGATGAGGGTATCGGTCGAGGTCGGCTCGACCTTGCCGAGGCCGGACGAAATCGCGCGCAGGGCGGCGCGACGCTCGCGGCGCATCTTCACCGTGAACGGATTGTCGCGGCAGGCATCTAGAATAATGACACGCAGTTTCTTCGCACCGTCGGCCGACAGTACCATGCGTTCCAGCCGGATCGCTTCGTCCTCGGCGTCGCGGTCGCTGGAGAGCCGCGCGTCGACCGGGATCAGGAAGTTGTTGCCGTTCACCTCGATGCCATGGCCGGCATAGTAGACCACCGCGATGTCGGCCTGATCGGCGTCGGCCTCGAACTTGCGGATGGCGCGCTTGAACTCGAGATTGCCGAGGTCGAGCAGCACCTCCACCGAATTGAAGCCGGCGTCCTTGAACATCTGGCCGACGGCCTTGGCGTCGCGCGCCGGGTTGGGAAGCTGCGGCACGGTTTGATAGCTGGAGTTGCCGACAACCAGCGCGATGCGCTTGTCGGCCCATGCCGCGCCGGAGGACAGCGCCATGACAATGGCTCCTCCGATCATTGCCGCGATGAGGCCGAGACGCTTGCGCATGGCTATGCCGCGCACGCTGAACGTGCGCTGTTTCTCCAGTTTCGAGTTTTGGCGCGATCGAACCGTTTCGATCGCTATCAGGCCGGTGCGGCGCGGCCATCGTCTCCTTGTTTGCCCCGTTTGCCTCGTCCGCTTGGGGCGGAACATATTTCCCCCCGATATCTATCAGAATTTATCGGTTTTGGTGCGGCCGATCAATCAGAGGACCGGTCACAAAGATGCTGTTACGTCAGCGAGCGGCGGCCTGGTCCCCGGTGGTTACGTTGATGGATCTTTATCTGCTCAAGGGCCCCCGCGGTGAGGTCCTGCCGGATCGTCGCCGGCATTGTACCTCGGACTCCTGCCCGCCGACGTGCGGTGAGTCACAGAACCTGCCCGGGTAAGCGGAAGATATCCGCAGGAGACGTTCAGCGCGCGATAGGCGTCCTCGTTGGAGGATTATAATACCTCCGCACCTGCGACGTGGGGACAACAATGTGGCCTCTCGACCACAGCCGCGAGGAAAGTGTGGCTTCATCGCGGCAGGACTCCTGCATACGCTTTCGACGATCCCGACTCCACGTTATGTTTCGCGCATCCATTATCCGTTATTGCCGCGATTACCGCGCATCTATCTATTTCCTAATACAGGCCAGCAAAAAGCCGGCTGCCCCGGGGGGTGTTATCAATGAACGTTGTTGTCCGCGCATCCGTATCTGGAAATGGCGCTCTACGTCGCCGCGTCGTGGCGGGTGGCGCGTTCGCCTTTGCGCTATCGGCATCATCCGGAGCGATCGCGGCTTGCACCGGCTCGGGGACTCTCGTCGGTCTTGGCGCTGACGTGCTGCCGTTTACGGCGGGTGGGGCGGCCGTAAACTCGCTGGTTTCAGCGATCAACGCGACCAATACCGTCTTCCTTACCCAGTCCACCGCTTTTGTCAGCGCGCCCGCCAATGCGGCGCCCAATCAGGAGGGGGGCGGCATTTGGGTGCGCGGCATCGGTGGCGAGTTGACCACCCGGAATACCACGACGACTTCCAACGTTTCGGTCGGCGGTGTCGCCAGTCCCGGCCAGATCGACTGCAACAACTCTTCGCGCCTGAGCTTTTCCGGGGTGCAGCTCGGCACCGATATCGCGCAACTTAACTGGAACGGCTGGAACGTCCATCTCGGCACCACCGTTGGCTATCTCGGCGCCAGGTCCAGGGATACTTCGTCTGCGGGATCCGAGAATCCGTTCGGCGGCACCTTTCAGAATTCGCTACAGGTGCCGTTTGTCGGCATGTATGCTGCCGCGACCCATGGCGGCTTCTTCGTCGATGGTCAGATCCGCCTCGATTACTACCAGAACACCCTGAGCGATCCCAACGTCAGCGGTATCTTCAACCAGAAGCTGGATGCGCGCGGCCTGTCGTTCGCCGGCAACTTTGGCTATCATCACCAGCTGCCCAACAACTGGTTTATCGAGCCGTCTGCGGGCATCATCGTCTCGCGGGTTCAGGTCGATCCGCTCAACATCACCGGTACCTTTGTTCTGCCGACGGCCGGCGGCATTTCCCTGCCGGGGACGCTGCGCGTCGACGATATGTACAGCACGCTCGGCCGCTGGAGCCTGCGCGCCGGCACCAACATCGTCTCCGGCAATATCGCGTGGCAGCCCTTCGGTACCGCCAGCGTCTTTCATGAATTTCAGGGTGGAGCGAACGCCTCGTTCACGGGTTATTTCCCGATTCGGGGCTTTGATGTCGCCGGCAATGTTCGCACCAGTTCGATCGGCACTTACGGTCAGTTCGGCCTTGGCGTCGCCGCGCAAGTGTTGAATACCGGCTGGCTGGGCTACCTGCGTGCCGACTACCGCACCGGTTCGAACATCGAGGGCTACAGCCTGAACGGTGGCCTGCGTTATCAGTTCAGCCCCGATCAGGTCGCCAGCGCGCCATTGTTCGCCAAGGCCCCGCCCATGGGTGTGGCTCCCTATAACTGGACCGGCTTCTACATCGGAGCCAGCACCGGCGTTCTCAATGGAAGGACCGATTGGAACTTCCCGGGCTTCGGCACCGGCACCAATCCGCGTTTTGCCGGCTTCGCCGGCGGTGGCCAGATCGGCTACGACTGGCAGACCGGACCGTGGGTGATCGGTATCGAGGGTGCGTTCAACGCAAGCAACGCCAACGGCGCGCGTTCGTGCCCCAACGCATTATTCTACACCTGTAAGAACGAGGTCGACTGGCTCGGTACGGCCACAGCCAAACTCGGATACGCGCTGTGGAGCCGATCGCTGGTGTATCTGCGTGGCGGCGCTGCCTTTGGCAACACCCGGATTGTCTCGACCTGCAATACGGGGCCGAATGGTCAGTATATCGACTACAGCATTCCTGCCTTGATCACGCAGCCGGGCTGCGGCTCCGGCAGCAGCAGGACTGCCGTCGGCTGGACCATCGGTTACGGCGCCGAGTTCGCGCTGTCTCGCAACTGGACGGTGCGCGCGGAGTCAAACTACTTCGACCTCGGCACCGAGCGCCACAGTCTGGCCCAAGGCGGCGGCATTCCCCCGACCCAGGTTGATGTCCGCAATCACGGCTTCATCTCGACGATTGGCCTGAACTATCGCTTCCCGATCGAGCCGGTGCTGGCGGCACGTTACTGAATCGAGAGCCATCCACCGTCAGCAACGTTGATGGGTTGCTGACGGTGGACACAATCTGATCATCGCCCAGCTTGCGAATCGAAACGGCGATAAATCCAAACAATGCCTCCGCGCCACCAACCCCTGAAAAATCGATCGAGGGTATAATACAGCGCTTTCAAGCGAAGCGGACGCCGGTTCGCGTGAAGAAAACGCATCAAATCAAAATAATAGAGCCCGCTTCTGATTTCCCCACACTCCGGGACCAGACTGGTAGTCTGTAAAATCAACGTCGATAGCGTTTCCTCCGTCAAAACTAAATGCGATCCGCCAGTTCGCCCGCACGATGACGGCCCATTGGCCTTTGCGGTCGCCTTTGAGCGGGTGGAGCCGGAACGATGGCCTGTTCATGCCGTCCGGGCCTTTGGCGGCGTCGAGCGCCTCCTACAGGTAGTCGTTCGACCGACATACTGTATTCAAGAGCATGGAACCCATTGACGAAGGTTTCCACCAAACGCCGATGAGCCGCGTCGAGGCGATCCCATTCGGATCGCGGCGGCGAAATATTGAATAGCTCCACCTCGTATCCGCTATCGGTCATCGGATTGGAGAGCCATGCGACCCCTTCCTCCACGGAAAAGCTTCGTTTGTCGGATGGACCGTACAGTTCAATCCGCTCGATCGCACCGGTTTCGCTCTTCTACGGAGAAGGGTGTGGAACTTCCTTTCCTTTATTTTCGTCAAAACGCATCCGAGTCTGTGTCTCGGCCTTTGCGATTTCCGCCTTAACCTCGGCCAGCCTCGAGGGGCGGCCCTCGACGATCATCACACCAAGGTCGCCGCCTCCGACGACGGGAGCGCGATCGTTCCGAAAAAGGGTTCCAACAGGACGATGACTTTTGGCCCAAGCCTCCCGCTTGAGGATCACCTTCACGTAACCAATCGGACCTTGGGGCTGCGCCGACAAGACACCAGAGATCGCATCAATTTGGCTTATGAGGGCTGCCTTATGTGCACCAAACTCACGGTCGCGATGAGCGAAGAAATCTTTGCGCCCCCACCGCCACCAGCTTCGCGGGCCTCTTCAAAGTTCTCAGGATTGAGGACAATCTGAATGGGGCTAGCCATGCGTCACCCCGCTATCACTAATCTTGCTCGCTTGACGGCCAAGCCAACGACTGACGGTTGATTTGTCCTTCCCCGCAATGTCGCCGATACCCGCCATGGAAAATCCCAGCGCCGGATCATCGTGCATGGCCCGAAAAAGATTGGATGGCTCATCGAATAGCAGGGCTCGGCGCTCGCTTTGGACGCGCGCAGCGTTGAGCGTCGCAAACTGCCGGAGCGTGTCCAATAATCCCCGCCGATCTTCATCCCGAACTGTGGTCGCTTTCTTGTAGGTTCGAACTAGCGCTTCGATCTCAGCACCAGTCGACCCCTCAGTGAACCACGCGATTAGACGGAGATGACTATCGGGCGCCTTCACTGGTGGCAAAAATATTCAGCTATGGCCTTTCTTACCTCGAAGTCGGGCTTCGGAATCTCTAGCTGGATTTCAAATCGCCGCCATACAGCCGGATCGAGTAACTTCGAGTGGTTGGTGATGCCGATGGTGAAACCAATATTCTGTCGCACATCCAGATTTTGCAGTAGTGCGTTCACAACACGCTTGATTTCACCTACTTCCTGCGGATCATCGCGCACCTTTTCGATGGCGTCGAACTCGTCAAGAAGTAAGACGCAGCGATAGCGATTGGCGAAGGTGAAGAGATTGCCAATATTGCGTGCAGTTGTTCCCAAAAAAGATGATACCAACCCGTCAAGCTTTACAAGAAGGATTGGCATATCGAGCTTGCGCGCGATCCAATAAGCTAGGCGTGTTTTCCCAGTTCCAGGTGCACCATAGATCAAGCATGTCTTAGCTGGCACGATATCTACAGTCGAAAGGGCTTCGGAGTTTGCCCACTCATCGACAATGGTGCCAACGGCTTGCGCGACGGTCAGATTGAAAAACGGTCTGCGCTGGCGCGATGCGCCGCGTGAGTACGGTCCGCACAAGACCATCTACAATCGGTTCGTGCGCTGGAGCCGACTTGGTGTGTTCAACAAGATCTTTGCCGAACTGGCGCGCAAAGGTAGCAAGCCATCTCTCCTGATGATCGATGCGACGCACCTGAAGGCGCATCGCACCGCCGCAAGCCTGTTAAAAAAGGGCCTGTTCCCCGACGTATCGGGCGCACGAAGGGCGGCTTGAACTCCAAACTGCACGCCGTCTGCGACGGTCAGGGCCGCCCCGTCATCATGCTGCTCAGCGAAGGCCAGATGAGCGATTACAAGGGCGCGGCCCTGATGATCGATGTGCTGCCGCCCGCCAGACAGTTGCTCGCCGACAAGGGCTACGACGCCAACTGGTTTCGCCGGGCGCTTGCCGAGCGCGGCATCACGGCATGCATCCCGTCGAAGTCAAACCGCAAAGAGCCCGTCCAACACGACCGCATTCTCTATCGCCAGCGGCACAAGATCGAGAACATGTTCGGCAGGCTCAAGGACTGGCGGCGTATCCATACCCGCTACGACCGATGCGCGCACACATTCTTCTCCGCTATCTGCATCGCAGCAACCATCATCTTCTGGCTCTGATCAATGAGTCCTGAGCCTAGTCCTTGGAACGATAGCGTCCAATCTATCCTGAGACGTTCTGTTTTTGCTCGTGGAGGGCCGCGGTCCCCCGGCAGGTGGAGGACCTGCCGGCCGTCGCATCCCCTCAGCATAGTGCGAGATATTGTTAGGGTTCGCGCCGATGATCATCGAGACCAGGTAATGACCAGTCTCCTCCTTCACATTTGCATATGATGCTCGTGTAGCTTCGGTTGCGATCGAATCATCGCTATTCAGCGTATCGCGAGACTGTTTACGCGATGAATACGGCGGAACATACTGATATATGTACTCGCTAAGAGCGTCAGGAAAGAAAATCTGCCCGGTCAGAACATTCCTGGAGTCGATGAACGCTTTAAAATGGATATGCGTGGTTCGACCTGGATACCAACCAGGATAGATCGACTGGAAACGAACAACACCTCGCTGGTCGGCGAATTGCGTCCCCCTCAAGAAGGACTGACCTTCCGTCGAAATCTGATGCTCGGAATCGTCGCCCTGCCCCGGGTAATTCGAATACACACCGGTTGCATCGCAATGCCAAATATCGACACGCGCTCTGTTGAGCGGTTTACAGCGCTCATCAACAACCTGAAGCAATAACGTGATGGGCACGCCTTGCTTTCCCTCCGCGACGTCGGAGCGAATCAGCTTGGGATCAAAATAGAACGGTCCTTCGGTCACCTCCGGCGTCAAAAGGCAGACGTCCGAGTTTAACAGACCAGCCTCCGTCGTGTTTTCTTGAGCGAAGACATCCCGGGGGATAAACTGTCCGCTCGCGGTAACGGCAATGGCTGTCAAAAATCCTCTCCGGGTGGATCGCGCTTCATGGGTCAACCTTCCGTCTCCCTTGCCACCGGCCGTGCGATGTAGCGGCTAATGCGCGCCTGGGCCGATCGTTCCAACGGGTACTCGACAGAGTGGCTGGCTAAATCCATCAGGCACCGCACCGAGCGACCGGCGTACGACCCGCAAATCATCGCCGGCAGGTTTACCAATTCTGCTAAATGCCACCGCACCGATAGAGATCATCTATGTGTGTCCGCGACCGAGCTGGTCGTGTCAGCCGGGACCCATGTCCCTCGCCTATCGGGCAATTGCGGCGGGTCAGCGCCAGAGTGGCATTGCAGTTGGAGAAGTTCAATGCTGGATAACGTCAGCGGTCGCTGCCTCTGGCTGTCTCCCGCCGACCCGGCCCCGCCGCCGGCTGGCTGCGTCTTTGAATCGTCGCTGCCAGCCATCTCAATGTCTTCCTATCGTCTTCCTATCGTCTTCCTATCGTCTTCAGCGGCCGACAGGATAGAGGCCTGTTACCTGTGTTGGGTTCGGCCCTTGCGGTGCGCCGATGTAGTGCTCGAACTGAAACTTGAGTCGCTCGATGCGAGCACGATCCTGCATAAAGGCGCGGAAGCCTACCGGATAGGTATTGTAGTGGATCACTGGCCCGAAGCCTTCGGGCGGCGTGCAGTCATGGCGTACTGGCCACAACCCCATTCCTTCCTGCCGTTCCTTCGACAAGAGCCAGCTTAGGTACAGTTCGGCCGCGGCAGGATGACGTGCGTCCTTGAAAATGGCGCCGGTTTGAGGCCATGTGAGAAAGCTGTCGCTCTTTGGCAGGATCAGCTTGAACGGAGCATCCGGCGGCGCGGTCAACACGCCGGACGCTGTGAAGGTGGCCGCTTTGTCGCCCTTGGCGACAACGAGTCGTGCCGGCACCGTGCCGCGAATCCACTGCACATCCTGAGCCATCAGCCGGTCCATATACCCCCATCCATGCTCGGCAATAATGCGGTCGAACTGATAGAGCACGGCATCGTCGTCGTGAGGATATGTAAGAACAGTGCGTCCCTTCCACTTCGGGTCGAGGTAGTCGATCGCGTCGCGCGGCGCTTCCGCGTCGGACACTAGTTTAGTGCTGATGATATTAGAGAAGCAGAAGATATTGACCGTGACATAAGCGCCATCAGGATCGCGGAAATCTCCATACACTTGATCCCACCCCAAAGGCTTGTAAAGCCGCAGACGCCCCTTGGTCTTCCAGCGGTCGAAATCGTGCAGGGTCTGCAGGTGCGCTACGTCGCATTCGAGCTTGCCGCGGGCGAGCTGATTGTCAATACGGGCATCATGATATTTGCTGAGGTCTACCAGGATGCGGATATTCATACCCGGAAAGCGCCTCTTGAAGGCCTCCTCGACAGCCGCCTGCGCATTGGGGATATCGCCGCCGGCGTAAACGATCAGATCTCCGCCTTCGGCTACTGCCACCTTGTGCAATTCCTCCAGCGAACGCCTCTCGATCCCCGGCGCCTGTTTTGTCGAGCCGAGCGTTCCCTGAGCTTGCGCTAATGCCCGTCCGACTGTCGGAAGCAAGATTGGCGCCGCGAGTACGCCGATTCCAAAATATCTGCGGCTCAGATTGTGTTTGGAGGTTGGCATGTCGTCCTGTCCTCCTTTTCGCCCGAACGCCGGGACTGTAGAAGCATGTCTTCGATGTGACCGAGGATGGCTTCTGTAGCGACGTCCCTGACAACCGCAATACGCCGCTGCCGTAATGAAAGCGCTTGACAGGCGTATCCTTGATGGTGCGGTTCATCCGCTCGACTGAGCCATTGTACAGGGAATTGATATTGGTGAATCTGTGCTCGATGCCGTTCTCGCGGCAACGCATATCAAACATATGGTATGGGCTTTGTGTCGCAAGGTCTGCCGATTTGGAATAGCGCGGCAGATAGGCCCGCACGAACAGCATGCGGCTGTGGCACAGCCGGACATGAGCGACTTTCACGATCGCCGTCATAGCCGCGGCCGCGCAGCTCTTCGAAGATCGGATCAAGGTCAGCTGTTCGCGCGCGGATTTGGTCGCGTTCGACGCCAGCAACACATCGAGCTCAGAGCCTGTTTGAGAATTCACCCAAGCACATCAATCGATGTGGCGGCGAAGCGCTGGTTGCTCCAAAATTCGCAGAAAATAAGCCGCCGTCCTGCGACGGCGCCATCTCCAATCAGGCTGTCGTGCCTTTCTCAAACAGGCTCTGAGAGCGGGAGATGACGGCAACGGCCGGGGCAGCGGCTGCGGCGGAGAACAAAAGGGCCGGAGCTACAGCCGCTCCAGGTTCTTGATCAGCGCGAACAGGTGAAGAGAGTCGCTCGGCGATTCCGCGAAGTCGAAACGCCGGTAGAAGTTCCGCGCCCGCTCGTCTTTCGCATGGACGACGATTGCCCGGATGCCGGCGATGTCAGCGGCCTGCAAGGTCCGCAGCACGGCGTCGCGCAGCAGCCCTGCGCCGACGCCCTTGCCCTGCCAGTCAATGCTGACGCCGAGGCGGGCCAGCAGCGTGATCGGCAGCACGGAGTGCCGGGCAAGACCCTTTGTGAGGCGTTCCGGCGCGTCGTCATAGCGGACTTCGCCGACGGCCAGCGTGTAGAAGCCGATGACGGCATCGTCGGCAAGGCCGACATAGGTCTGTGAGGCGTTGGCCTGCTGGTTGGGAAGGGCGTACCGGATCAGGAAGCGGTTGAGCGCATCCTGGCCGCAGTCGAAGGCTTCGACGGCGTGGCGGCGATGGAGCTTTTCAACGCGAAAGCCGGTCGCGCAGGCCCGCTGCCGGAGAAGATGCCCGGCTCGCTCAGCAGCTTGCGCAGGGCCGGCAGGTCGCGCGGCGGCGCGTCGAGGGCGGCGATGAAGGCTTCCCATTTGCCGGGATCGAGCTGGAAGGCCCGGCGGTCAGCCAGCGCTTCCTCCGCGCGGCCGAGAGCGCTTTCGAGCACGAAGTCGCTGAGCGTGCGGCGTTCGACCTGCGCGGCGGCAGCCAGGGTGCGCTTGGCCTCGGGCGTGAGACGAAGATCGAGCTTTTCGGTCCGGGCGGTTCGCGTGGTCATGATGATACCTCTCTATTTCATCCCACCACGTTTCGCCCGACAATGTCATGACAAATCGTCTGGCTGTGACCGTGTGCATGCCGGCTTGGGGAACGCCCGACGCTTCAAGCGCGCCGGTTCGCTCGTCCAACTCTCGGGCAAGAAGAGCCGCAGGGCAAGCTGCGCTTGTTCGTCGGGATCGACCGGACGTCCAAGTTCGCCTATGCCGAACTCCATCAGCAGGCAGGCAAGATGGTCGCAGCCCGGTTCCTGCGCAATCTCATTGCGGCGGTTCCCTACACCGTCCATACGGTGCTGACAGACAACGGCATCCAGTTCACCAACCATGTCCGTCACAAATACCCTTTCCACCACATCTTCGATCGGGTCTGCGACGAGAACGGCATCGAGCACAGGCTCACCAGGATCAATCATCCCTGGACCAACGGGCAGATCGAGCGGAGGAACCGAACCATCAAGGACGCCACCGTCAGGCGCTTCCACTACGACAGTCATGAACAACTGCGTCGGCACCTTCAGGACTTCATCGACGCCTACAACTTCGGCCGACGGCTCAAGATGCTCAAGGGCCTCACACCCTACGAGTTCATCTGCAAACAATGGACAATCAAGCCGGATCGATTCATCATAAATCCAATCCATCAAAACTAAGGACTAAATACCGGCCGGGATATGGCGTTACAGCCCCGTGAGCGCTTACTGTCTGCCTCCAGATCCCAATGTCAGCCGGGTTACTCCGATCGCGAGATTGATTCCGACACTGAGTTCGACGGAGAGTGGCTGCAAGACGACCGACCGCCTCGACCCGCCGATGAGAACGTTGGCGCCAAGGCCAGGCCCGAGCGCAACATGACCGCTTGCGCCGACATAGGTACCCCTCATGGTCGCGCGACCGATCCTCGAATTCTTGGCTAGGACAGCCCAGGACAGTACGCCACCTTGAGTGAGGCCGATATCAAGGCCCATGCGGCTGATACGCCCCGCATAGATATACTGGCGGGCTGGACGGGTGTTGTGAAACACGCAGCGGAGCGACTGCGTCGAGCCTACAATCAATCCAACCCGTGCGTCAGCCGAACACACCAGTCTGCCGACCCGAAACAGATCAGCCTGCGCTGGCGAGGTCACCATGCATATCCACGCGATGGCGCCAACCGCGCCAATCAAGTTCATTCTCAGCATACAGAGGCCCTTTCAGCTTCAGTCGTGACTCTTGCTTCAGGTCTTTGGGGCTGAAGTCCCAGAATTACCGAGGCCGTTCATTGAATCAGAGGCGAAGCTCCGGATTGTTGTTCTGACGCATTCTCTGCGCGCCCGCGATCGGAAGCAGTGATGCGGGCCTTTACAGGGTTCTTGTCGCGCGCGCGTTATCTCTTGCCGGGTGCCGTGGTGGTCGAACCTTATGATCTATTGCTCTGACCGGGTGCCGTGTCTGTGATGGCGGACTTGGTGATGTCGATCCTGAGATGGTGCCCGGTGCATTGATGCCGTTTGCTTTCGCCGTCGAACCGGCGCAACGCCGGGAGTGCAATCGTGCTATGATGACAAGATTACGTCACGCTGCAGGTTGAGCAACATTCGACAGGGCGTCTTTCAACTTCTGCTCCTGCTCTGACGACAACGAGGAGCGGATCACGTGACCTTTGAAGTCGGACAGCCGAGCAAGAATTTTTTCTGGCTGGGCTTTGCGGATCAGCAGAAAGAGCGCGGAGGTGCCCGGCTTGAGCGTCTCGCCGATCGACTTGATGAGATCATCATTGATCCCGTAATCTATCATATTGCCGGCCAGAGCGCCGGAACCAGCGCCGACGGCTCCACCAAGCGCAAAGCCCGCAAGCGGATTGAGAAACAGAAGGCCGATCAACGTGCCCCACATCGCGCCGCGTAACCCGCCCGTGGCCGCGCCAACGCTCGTCAGACTGAAGCTTTGCTTGATCCTGACCTTGCCCTCGGGATCGCGAATGGCGACGACGGCATCTTCCAGATCGATCAGGTATTCGCTTTGCAAACGGTTTAGCTCAGTTAAAACCCGATCGGCATCATCTTCCTTATCAAAACCGACGACCAGAAACTCAGCCATAGCAATTCCTCCAGGCAGCAGAACCGAACGTGTCACAAACTTTCAAAGCATTTAGGTAGCGTATCTCACAGGATGGAAAAATGACAAACAGGGAATCATGCCCATCCGTTTAAGTATGGTGAGATAGGTGAACGTCCGCATCGGCGCCTTCCGTCATGGGCTGAAGCAGCTAACGCCTCGAAGACCGAGCGCCGCCTCTTTTACTTAAACTTGCACAAGCGGCAGCTTCCGGGAATTAACCCATTCATCAATTGTCGCACGTGCAGATAATTTTCAACACTGTAAACGTTACGACGTGATCCTGCTCGCTCATCGTTGAGAGTATCGGCCCATGAGGCCGGAGATGCATGCCTGCGCGAAATTGGGATACGTTTGGGACGGGCCTTCAGCAAGGCCGGCTTGACAACAACCGTTTCAGGTCGAACTGGCGCGAGCCGAGGGTCTGTCGGTTTTAGAACCGATCTATATTATTGGGATTGCAACCGTTTTGTCGTCTCACTATAGGTGCCCTGCCATCGCGACGATAAGACCCAAGCGCGCCTAGCGCGTATCCCGAGCGGCGTCATGTCATGACCGAAGCCATTATCCATCCCATTGGACAACTGATCGAAAGCCATTATTTCGAGTTGCGCTCGTTTGCCCGCCGCAAGCTCCGCAACGCCACGCTCGCGGAGGACGTGGTTCAGGAAGCGTGCCTGCGGGTGGCGAGCGCGCGGAACGAGGAGATCGCGAACCCTCGCGCCTTCCTCTACCGCGTGGTCAGCAATCTCGTCATCGACCACCAACGCAAGGCACAGCGCCACGAGCTGGTTGCCGAATGGTCTGTCGATGAGGTGGAGATCATTGACGAATCAGCCGACGCTGAACGTCAGCTTGTCGCCCGGCAGCGGCTCGCATTGCTGTCCAAAGCCATCGCCGAGCTTCCGCCGCGCTGCCGTGAATGCTTCGTTCTCCGGCGCTTCGACGGCCTCGACCACGATGAAATCGCCCGGCACATGGGCATCAGCCGCAACATGGTCTCCAAGCATCTTCGGCTGGCGATCGCTCATTGCGCCCGGCGCGTGCGGGAAGGCGATTGATATTTTTGCGATCCGACCTCCTGTTCTTTTGAATTTCGTCGTCATACAGGCAAGAGTGCGGCTCGACCGCAATGCCCATCCTGCGAGTCGCGCGAGGATGCTGAACCCGGCCATGGAACACGGCGACAAGACATCGATCCTGGATGAGGCCGCCGAATGGTACATCAGGCGCGACGGTGGAACGCTGTCGGCGACTGAGCGGGCTGAGTTCGAGCGATGGATGAGCGATCCCGCGAACCGGGCCGCCTACGCGGAGATCGACGCGACATGGCGTGAGGTGGCGGCGCTTCCGCGTCCGGACATCGCTTCCGCGCGGATCTCACCATCGAAGCGCTCGCTATGGCGTGGCGTCCGTCAGCAGGCGCTGGCGGCGGCCGCCGCCGTCCTCGTGATTTTTGGCGCGGGATATAGCCTCGACCTGCCGATGCGCTTGCAGGCCGACGCCTACACCGCGACGGGAGAAACCAGGACGGTTACACTTTCCGACGGCTCAAGCGCCGTGCTCAACACGGCGAGCGCGATCGCGATCGACTATTCCCCCGGCGTGAGGCGCATCCGCCTGCTTCGCGGCGAGGCGTTGTTCACGGTGGCCAAGGATGCGTCGCGGCCATTTCTCGTTGATGCCGACGCTGGCGAGGCGAGGGCGCTGGGAACGGCCTTTGCGGTGCGGCGGGAGGACGAGGGTGTTTCCGTCACCGTGCTGGAGAGCCGTGTCGGCGTATCGTACCTTGCCGGACGCTCCCCCGTGGTCGAACTGTCGCCCGGCGAGACCGTGCGTTATTCGAGTGCTGGCGTCGGCTCGGTCCGATCGGTCGATGCGGGCGCGGAAACGGCCTGGCAGCGCGGCAAGCTGATCTTCGTCGATAAGCCGCTGGGCGAGGTGATCGCCGAACTCAACCGCTATCACTCCGGACGCATTCAGATCACCGACAGCTCAATCGGCAGTCATCCCGTGAGCGGCGTGTTCGACATGCGTAATCCCGTCGGCGTGCTCGACGCCATCGAGGGAGCGCTCGGCCTGCATTCCACGCGGCTGACGAACCTCCTGATCCTCCTTCACCGCTGACGCGATTTTATTTTCGTCCGCGACATCCCCGTTCGGCGCCACCCGGCGTCACACCAATGAAGACCCTGCCTGCGGAAGCCTCAAACGGCGACCCCGGCGCGGGAGCTTGAGGGGTATATCGGGGGCGCGGGATGCGATCGAACATCAATAAGGGCGGACAAGGCGCGAACTGGAAGAGGCTGGCGGCGGTTCTGAGTGCAACAACAGCGCTCTCCACAGTGCTGACGCCGATTCAAGCGAACGCGCAATCCGCGTCCCCAGTGACAGCCGCAGCTTCATCCGCGCGAAGCTATGCGATTCCAGCCGGCCCGCTGGCCAACGCGCTCAATCGTTTTGCTGATGTATCGCAGCTTCAACTGCTATACAGCGGGGAAACGACACGCGGCCTGCGTACCCGCGGACTCAACGGCTCCTACACGTCGCAGCAGGCGCTGGCGCAACTTCTCGGCGGCACTGGACTCACGTTTCGATTCTCGGGCGGTTCGAACGTCACGATCGAACGGCCGGGCGCGCCCGTAGCGGTCGGAGCAGCGCCCGCCGGCGCGATCTCGCTCGACACCATCGATGTGGAGGGGGCATCGTCGAGTGATCCCGGCCGGACGGAGGGCACCGGCGCCTATACGCCGAGCGTGACGGCGACCGCGACCGGGCTTCAACTCAGCCCTCGCGAAACGCCGCAGTCGGTCAGCGTCATCACGCGTCAGCACATCGAGGATTTCAACCTGAGATCGGTCAGCGAGGTCATCGATCATACGCCGGGCCTGAGCGCCGTGAATTCCGGAGGTGAGCGAGTCACTTTCTATGCCCGCGGCTTTCCGGTTCGGAATTTCCGGTATGACGGTGTGCCGATCTCTTTTCAGAATTTCGCAGGCGGCAACGCAACCACCGAGCAGCGAACGGACATGGCGATGTACGATCGGGTGGAAGTTCTGAAGGGAGCGTCAGGCCTTCTGACAGGGGTCGGCGACCCCGGCGCGACGATCAACATGATCCGCAAGAAACCGACCCGCGCCTTTCAGGGCTACACGACGCTCAGCGCCGGTTCCTGGAACGACTATCGCGGCGAACTTGACATTGGCGGTGCGCTGAACGAGAGCGGGACCGTGCGTGGCCGCTTCGTCACCGCACATCAGGACAATGAATCGTTCCTCGATCATTACCACCGTAAAAGCTCGCTGTTCTACGGGATCATCGAGGCTGATCTGACGCCGGATACGTTGTTCACTGTCGGCGCGGACTATCAGCGCAGCGTTCCGAGAGGAACTGCCAATGGCGTGATCATCATGTTTAACCGCCTCGGCGAATTCAACGAAATGCCGCGCTCGTTCAATCCCGCGACGAACTGGGCCACCTGGGAAGCGTGCACCTACAACAGCTTCGTCAAGCTCGAACACCGGTTCGACAACGAATGGCGGGTCAAGCTGCAACTCAACCATCAGATCGGCGGCTACGACGCCACGAACGGCTGCGCCTGTGGCGGCTTTCCCGACCCGCTGAACGGCACCGGCGTGACGATGTGGCGGAGCGTGTGGACCAGCAAGGCTGAAACCACGGCGGCCAATGTTTATGCGACCGGACCGTTCTGGCTGTTCGATCGCAAGCACGAACTTGTTCTCGGCGGCAGCAGTTCGAGACAAAGCCGGGTACGTGTAAATCACGACCCGGCTGACTCGAACGTCAATGTGCCCGACTATTATAACTGGACCGGCAACTTTCCCAAGCCGGGGTGGATACCGTTCCTGCCGGACGATCCGAACAAAGAGATTTTTGAAGAGAACTCATTCTACGCGATGACGCGGCTTCAGACGCATGACAGGCTGAAGGTGCTGCTGGGCGCGCGCATCACAAACTATGAAGCGCGGCAACGCATCTTTGGGACCAGCTCCCACCTCAAAAAGTCGGGTCAGGTAATCCCGTATTACGGCGCCATTTTCGATATCACTGATGTTCTTTCCGCCTATGCCAGCTACACCGGCATTTTCCAGCCCCAGGCAGCACTGAATGAACAGGGCACGACGCTCCCGCCAATCGAAGGCATCAATACGGAGGTCGGTCTCAAGGCCGCCTTTTTCGACGGACGCATCAACGCCAGCGCCGCTTACTTTCAAGTCAAGCAGGACAATTACGCGGTTCCGACCGGTGGTCTTACGCCAATCGGAACACCGGCCTACCGTCCGGCGGACGGCGTAATCACCAAGGGTTTTGAACTGGAAATTTCGGGTCAGCTCTCGCCGCAGTGGCAGCTTCAGGCCGGGTTCACCCATAACATCTCGATGCTGAACAACGAGAGGGTTGCTTCCACGCCGACGCCAGCGAACCAGTTCACGTTCTACAGCACCTACAAGCTCGACGGTGCGCTCGACGGCTTGATGGTGGGCGGCGGTACGCGCTGGGTGGACACGACCTCGGATAAAGTGACTCACCCGATTGATGGCTCGATATGGCATACCGCGCCGAGCTACTGGGTCGTGGATGCGATGGCGAGCTACAAGTTCAACGATAAGTTGTCAGCCACGCTCAACATCAGAAACCTGCTCGATAACAAATACTACACGTTTTATGGCTGGTATAATGGCTATTCATGGGGCGCGCCGCGTAGCGTGCTTCTCAGCATGACGTACAGGTTCTGACGGGCGGGTTGATGGACCGGCCAGCGCGCGTTCATCGGCATGTATATTACCGTGGCCTGGCTGTCAGCCCTTGCTCCGTTCGTCCGGCGCAAGTCCTATCCACCCGGCGCTTCGGCGCGCAAGAGGACGCCGAACCTGCGGTAAATCACGCAAGGCGGCTCTTGATGGCGGAGAGCACAGTATATTGCCAGGGAAATCCCGCCGCCGTAGCTCCTCACTCTTGCAAAAATTGGTGCGCCGCCTATGAGAAGGGGCCCGGAGAGATGGCCGAGTGGCTTAAGGCGCACGCTTGGAAAGCGTGTGTGCGGGAAACCGTACCGTGGGTTCGAATCCCACTCTCTCCGCCAGCCCTATTCGCCTCAACATTCTCCGCCGCCCCGATCGACGCGCAAAAACGCGCGATATTGCGGGGTTTTCGGACCAAAGCTGTTGACTGCGCGACCCGGTCAAAATGCCGATTTCGCTCTCTCCGGGCCGATATTCTCCAAACCTCATGACTTCGCGGATTTGGTACAGGTTCGTAAGTTGCTGGTAATGCGGTGTTATTTTTGGTGCTGTCGCCGTACTTTTGGATTTTTCTTTGGCTGGCGAAGGAAACCCGGATCGAACTTTCTCGCCACTGAGGTCTTGCTGCACGCCTGTGTCACGGCAAGACGAGCCTCCATCCGGCCGTAAAAGGCGGTGAGCGCCATTATTCTACTGGCTCGACCACGGTGACGCTCGAATGCTTCGTGACAATGTCCTGTACGTAACTCGGCTTGAACGCGACATCCCAGGCCCACTGTCCAAATCCCCCAGTGCCGTTGATCGCGTTGACCCACTCGTTCAGCGCGTCGCGCTTAGCCTTGTTCTGCGGGCTATCTGTTCCCTTAATCGAAAATTTCTGTTGTCTGAGATATTTCCGGTAACGTCCGATTCGTGGCGAGTTGATGTGGGCTGGTCTCCCAGAGACATCCTTGATTGAGTTGCTAAAAGGCAGCGCAACGAAGCCGATCGACGGTTTTCCAGCATGATCTCGGGCCAGCCCAGCCCTCCCCCCTTGAACCCAATAAAAAAACTGCCCCTATCGTCTCGGATTGCAGGCGTACCGCCGATGAGTCGTCGCGCATCGGCGGCGTCTGAATTGACGTAAGCAATGCCTTGTCGGGACAATGCGTCGTGGTGACGCCCCGAGCGCATCCAAATTTTTATGCGGCACCTTCGGTCATTTCGACGACAGAATATTCGCTGCTTCCCATTAACAAACGGACCGTTCAACGCCCAGGCTGCCTAAGTACCCGACATTTCCCGAAACGCATGGATACCCAAGATGAGGTACCATCAGCCCAGTACCGACTTAGGATGGAGTTCCCATTCGCACCATCGTCAGGTACGAAGAGAGTAAAAAGGGAATTGCCGTCGTTCCTCCCAAATGTAAGTGTGTAAACCGGCATGTTTCTCAGCTTTTTGGGAAGAGCTTGGGTTATTGGATCCTGAGAGACAAACTCGTCTCCCTTATGTATTCCGAGAATGTCGTACGTCACTTGCTTCATCACCGGCCGAGGTTCAGCTACTCTTCGAGTAGCTTCTTCTTTCCCGATCTTTTCGGTCCGCATGTAGTATTCGACCATTCTCGTAAAGGCGAACGGCGCTAGTCCATCTTCTCGGTCCCACACCACTTTGCTTGCCGCCAAATCAATCTGCAGATTAAAATCCTCATAACTAAAGACATTTTTCGTATAGCAATGCTCGTTGCGAGGAAGGGAACGCGACGCGCTGCTGAACACCGTTTCGCCTGTGTAGCTACAGGAAGCGTCCCCGGACTTCCCGTTCTTCGTCTTTTCGTAAATAAATCCGCACTCAAATCCGCGCGCATTATGCACGACATTCTGTGCGAAGGCGCTGCTATAACCAATAAAAACTACCGCGATTACCAACGCGGCTCTGTGGCCTTCCAAGTGCACGGTGTCCCCCAACTGATCTCGCGTTTTGTCCCGATCCAGCTCCGCCAACAACGAATCCCCCGTCGCCACGGACGCCCAACCACACGGACACGACACGCCTTGCCGCCTTCGCGGGCAATCCTTCGATATTCAGCTGCCTTTTCTCGTGCGGCAGCCAAGGACACCAGTCGGAGGCCGCCGAGTCCGATGTCGCGTCGGCGTCCATGGACTATGGTTCGGAGTACCCAACGCTTGGTCCCGGTTGGGTCTACGATAAGATAGGGTCCATTGCCGTCGGCATTACGCCACCGATTCTGCTACAGCGACGTTCGTACGTTTGGTAATAATGTCCTGCACATCACTCGGCTTGAACGCGACATCCCAGGCCCACTGTCCGAATCCTCCAGTGCTGTTGATCGCCTTGACCCACTCATTCAGCGCGTCGCGCTTAGCCTTGTTCTGCGGGCTGTCAGTGCCTTTTATTTCCAAGGCAAGCATCTTGCCGCCAGACAACCGGACAAGAAAGTCGGGAATATACCGTCGCCGCGACCCAGCCCACATGTACTGAATCTGGAAGCCGAGATGATCGTTCTTGGCATAGGCGACAACATCGTCCCGCCCCTGGAAAACATTCGCCGCATGCCCCTCCCACGACGAGTCTCCGACGAGGTGGCTGATGTGCGACTTGATCGCCGGGAAGCAGGGCTTTGTCGTGTACCAAGTCCGCATCTGACCGGTGGCGCCGATCGGGTTCTCCTCGTCGAAGACCGGAGTGAGGCGTTCCGTGTTCTGCTCGCTCACGTGACGCATGACATGCTGGACAACGAGGTCGATGTTCAGCGCGATCAGGATCCGGCGGCGCAGAGGATCGGAGTGGAAGAGCGACGGTATGTCCAGAAGCTTGGAATTCAGGAAGCTCTCAACGATGCGCACCAGTTGTGCCGCAAGGTACTCCTCGGTTCCAGAAAAGCTCTGGCGGAATTCGGCAAAGCCCTTGCGGGCAGCCTGAAAGACAAGCCGTTGCAGGCGGAAGCCGTCTGGAAGGCGCTCCAGATCGATCGCGGTGACCTTGCCCATATCTGTCGCGCCACCCAAGGCAGGCGCCAGTTCGGCGCTGATGGGCGTTGAGGCAGGGTCAAGCACCAGCGCAGGTACCTTGTCCCACGCCATAGTCAGCTGCGGCTTCACCACGGTTTCGACGCGCAGCACATTGGGCCACTTGATCTCCAGGTGTGCTCGATCCGGAATGACCTCGATCTGGGTGGTCGGCCTCGGAGGCGGAGGGGGGTCGCCACCTTCGCCGGTTTCCGAGATGGACAGAGGAACGCCAAAGACGTTCACATATTCCGGCAGGAACAGTCCCTTCTCATCCGTATCGTAGGAGACCCTGCGGAGACCGCGACCGACCACCTGCTCGCACAAAAGCTGCGAGGTGAACGCGCGCAAACCCATGATGTGGGTAACATTCTTGGCGTCCCAGCCTTCGGACAACATCGCGACAGAGATGACGTTCTGCAGATACTGGCCCGCAGCGCCACGCTTGCCGACATTATCGACGATCTCGCGCAGCAGCTCTTCCTTCTTCATGCCCAGCAGCTGCTGCTTTCGCGTCTCCGGCAAGTCTGCGGCTTCGATGATGCCTTTCAGCCTGTTCTCGTAGTCCTTGTCGGACGTGGCGGCTTCACCGATCTCCGCCTTCTCCAGCACCTTCGAATCAACGCGCAACGTCCTGGTCGGGGCATGCAGCTCCGGCCAGTGTGAGTCGCCCTTGTTGAAATAGTGCTCCACCCGCGCCGCCGTCTCGGTCCGGTTGCAGACCGTCAGCATCACCGGTGGCGAATGATGCCCAGCATCACGCCACTGTCTCTGTGTCTCGCGCCAATCGGCGCCGAGAAGCGTATAGGCGTCCTGCACCAGCTTCGGCAGCGCTTCATGCGGCTCGGCCTTCGCCCTGTTCAGATCCTCGGACACCGATGGATCGCGGTAGATGTGGTAAAGCTTCGACCGCAGCGTCCTGGCGTCCGGCAGGGCATCGTCACGCACCACCACGCGCGGCGTCTTGACCAGTCCGGCCTCGATCGCGTCGTTCAGCCCGAAATCCGAGATGATCCAGTCGAACAGCGCCGTATCGGTGCTCTTCTTGCCGGTCGGCGCAAACGGGGTGGCGGAAAGGTCGAAGCTGCGCTGGATG
Source organism: Nitrobacter sp. TKz-YC01 (assembly GCF_047824785.1). Taxonomy (GTDB): domain Bacteria; phylum Pseudomonadota; class Alphaproteobacteria; order Rhizobiales; family Xanthobacteraceae; genus Nitrobacter. The sequence goes on from NZ_CP181167.1 coordinate 226,466, forward strand.
CGGCGTGTCTTGTGGATGCGGTCCAGCCCCTCGATCCAGCGGGTCGCCTCATCAAGGTCGATCCCCTGTTCGGCCGCCAGCTTCTTGCTGATCTTCACCTCGGGCGGTTTGCGATAGGCGTGGTGCGCCTCGTCGTTGATGACAATGATATCCTTGTGGGCGGCCAGCTTGCCCAGCACACGGCGGGTGAACGCCTCGTCCGACTCCCGGCCCTTCTTCACGACCGAGCGTTCCTGCTCCTTCAACGGCATCAACGTGTGCCAGTTCTCGATCATCACCTCGGCCTGGTTCAGCTTCTGACGCAGCGCCTCGGACGGGCACAGGTTGAACTCGTCGTAGTAGCTGCCCTCGCTGGGCAACAGGACCTGCAGACGTTCCTTCACCGTCAGGCCCGGCGCGACGATGAACACGGCGCGGCTGAAATCCTTGTTCCGCTTCGGATAGGTCAGCGCGTTCAGCACCTGCCAGGTGATGATCATTGCCATCACCGTGGTCTTGCCAGCGCCGGTCGCCATCTTGTTGCAGAGCCGTTCCCATGTGCCGCCATCGCCGGGGATCGCGATGCCCTGCTTGAACGCTTCCGCCCCCTCGATCCACCAGATCAGCGTTTCAATCGCCTCCAACTGGCAGAAGTAAAACGGATGCTGCCGCGCATCCCGGTCGTGCCAGTGTTCCAGCAGCTTGCGGGTGACGATGGTCGCGCCAGGCCAGCCCGCCTCGCGCCAGGCATCGACGCGGGCGCGGATGGTGTTGACCAGATCCAGCACCTCGGTCCGCTTGGTGTTGTTGCGGGCGTCGAAGACCTCGTAGCTCGCAGGACGACGCTCGGCCTTGATCTCCAGCTTGCCCCCTTTGCCCTCAACCCAGTGCTGCGCCGGGCATTCCCACGGCTTGTTGATGATGAGCGACATGGGGTTCAGCCCTCGAGGGGCATGATCTTGAGGGATTCGATCCCGCGATCATCGACGATCTTCACCGCGATCCGCTTGTTGTCGCCCGCCTCGAAGGGCAGCGAGACGGTGCCATGGAATTGCTCCAGCAAATCCTCGTCCAGTTCTGACCGGACCGTCGCCTTCAGCCGATTCCAGCCGTCCTTGGCGTCGGCCATGGGAAAGAACACCTGATGCGGCATCAGCGACCGCTGGTCGTAGTCGGTGTCCAGGGACCACATGGCGATCTGCTTCTTGCCGCCCGACACCAGGTCGCCCGCCTTGGGATCGAAATAGTCGAAGCCGTTGACCTCGACCTCCCACATCCCGTCCTTGCACTTGCGCAATTCGACATCCGGCTGTCCCATCAGCCAGAAGGACTGGTTCGACGAGCGCGCCTTTTTCAGATCCTCGGTCAGAAGGTCCGTGTTCATCTGCGCTTTCAGCAGCGTGACGCCGGGCCAGTTCACCTCGTCGATATCCTTGGCAGCCTCAGGGTCGAAGGTGAAGGCGCAGAACAGGATGAATTTTGGCGCCGGGCGCAGGGTTTCCGCCTCGGTCAGCGCCAATTCCACCTGCCGCTGCTCAAGGGCGGCGTGTTCGGGGCCGAAGCTGACGACGACACGCTCGCCCGTGTCGGCCAGCGATCCGCTGGCGTGCAGGTGGCGCAGGCCGGGCAGCGTCTCGAATTCGGCAAAACGCAGGATCGCGCCGCCCTTGGCACGGACGCCGGTTTTCAGAAGCTCGTCGCGCCAGAGAGACTGGCGCGAGGTTTCGCCGGTGCGGGCGATGCTGTCGTCGGCCTCAACCGGCGGCAGGCTGTCGTCGAGTGATAGGACGGTTGGCGCCGGCACCGCCTCCACCGAGAAAGGGCCGGTGATGCGCAGGCGGCTCCGGTCGATGCGGGGCTTGTCATAGAGCGTTTCCTGCTCGGCATGGTCGGCGATGGACTGATCCATGCGGCGCTGCATCGCCTGCCGGGCCGCGTGAAAGGCGTCGAAAGCGCCGCGCGCGGGTTCGGGCCAGTCCTCGGGCCAGTCGAAGGGAACCTCCCATTCGTGCAGGATCTCGCCCTTGGCGAAGTCCACGGGCTTGCCCTTGCGCGCTCCTTGAGCGGGCTTGAGCGGTTTCGGCGGGGCGGCGGACAGTGCAACGTTCAGGTCATCGAGCGCCGCTTCGATCTTCGGGTGATTCTCATCGTAGATCGTGTCGATGTCGGGATTGTTGGCGATGCTTTTCAGTGTGATGTGCGGGACCGTTTCGTAGTCGAAGCCGCCCTTCAGCCCCTCATGCGGATAGCGAAGCGCGTAGTAATCGAAGCTGGCGGTCATCAGCCGCTGCTTGGCTAGCGTAATGGCGACACGCGAGGTGTCGCAGGTGATCCAGCGCCGCCCCCATTTTTCGGCGACGAAGGCAGTGGTGCCGGAGCCGCAGGTGGGGTCGAGCACAAGATCGCCGGGATCGGTGGTCATCAGCATGCATCGTTCGACCACCTTGGTCCCTGTTTGAACAACGTAGTAGCGGCTTTCCGCAAACCCGCCTGTCACCGTGTCGTCCCATAGGTTGGTGATCTTGAACCATGGAAAATCGGTCGCGAAGCGTCGGTAGGCTAACGTCTTCCCGTAGGCTTCCATTCGAGCAGATCGGAAAAGCCGAGGCATACCAGTTGCCAAAGAGGTCTTCCAACCACCGGGAAAGGGAGAATAGGTCTGACCCAAGAAATCGAACGGGCTCGCCGCATCTCCGGCAGAGGAAGTGGAAGTCAGATTGTCACGTCGATAGACGGTGGCTTCTTCCGGCAATGCGCCCCAGTTCTGAGCTTCGCTCTTGGTTAGGCGGCGATGTTCGCCGTGTTCATTGCGGACATAGTTGTAGTTTACCCACCCTTCGCCGCCACGCGACAAATATAGCTGTCGATATTTGATCCGCTGTAGGTTCTTGGCATACCAAACAATGTAGTCGTTGGTGGCGGCTAAGACGTTTGTTCCGCCTGTTGGACTTCCTGCGCCGGTCGTTTTCTTGAATGTGATCACGCTGACGAGGTTTTCGGGGCCGAATGCCTCGTCCATCAATTCTCGGACATGATGCAGGTTTTCATCCGAAATCTGCACGAACACCGACCCGCTCTCGTGCAGCAACTCCTTGGTCAGCACCAGTCGGTCGCGCAGATAGGTCAGGTAGGAATGGATGCCCAGTTCCCAGGTGTCGCGGAACGCCTTGATCATCTCCGGTTCCTGCGTCAGATCCTCGTCTGACCGGTCCTTAACGTCGCGCTTGTTGGTGAAAGGCTGGAAATTCGACCCGTATTTGATGCCATAGGGTGGGTCGATGTAGATCATCTGCACCTTGCCGCCCATGCTTTCCTTGGTCAGGAGCGAGTTCATCACCAGTAGGCTGTCGCCCGACACCAGTCGGTTCGACCAGCCTTTTTCGTGGTGATAGAAATCCAGCGCCTGGCGCAGCGGTAGGTTCTCGAACGGAGCCGCGAATAGGTCGGGCTGCCGCCACTGCACGCCAGCATCCTTGCCCTTCAGCCGTCTGGCCGCGTTGGCCAGGATCGTCGCCGGGTCCACCCGTTCATGGACATGCAGGCTGACCGTATCGACTTCGAACGACGTTCGCTCGGCCTTGCCCGTCCAGTTGAGGAAGGGTGCCTGGATCCGCTTGAGCTCGGTCAACGCGTCCTTCATCGCCAGCGGATCGTCGCTGGCCAGTGCGTCATCGATCAGCTTTTCCACCCCGGCGCGGGCGCTGTCGAAGTTCAGCACCGGGTCCAGATGCGGATCATAGGCCCAGGGGGTGCGCGCCCCATCCGGGTCTGTTTCGGCATGGACCATCCCGACTTCGGGGTTGTTCACTCGCGTCTCGCCGTGACGATAAGACAGCACCTGCACGGGCTCGCCGGATTTCCGAGGCGCTGCCTTCTTCTTCGCTGCTCCTCGACGTTGCTGCGGCGCAGATTCTTCGGTAGGTGCCAGCTCGAAATCGTCGTCCTGATCCTCATTGTCATCAACTTCGATGACAAGGAATACAGATCCGCCGCGTCCGCGTCCCTTGCCAAGGATGCCCTCATCGACCAATCCATCCCGTGCTGTCTGGTAATCCTCGTCCGTGAGGTCGGGCAGTGCTTCGCGCAGCCGTGCAATCAGGGCCAAATTGCTGACGGAGGCGCCGTCTTCGGGAACATGGGCTAAAACAAGCTTGCGCAGGGGATTGGACATGGAGGGTTCGGGAGTCTCTGGCGTCAACGGAGGGCGCCATAAGACTATTGTTTGCACTCTGGATTGTCAGCCGCAAATTCACCTCACACCTCGCCAAGCTGCAATCTTTGCTTCTCCCACTCCACCGGAAACGGCCGCATCAGCATTGCGAGCGTCACATCCGGCCCCTGCCGACCATCGAGAATGGCCTCGACAGTGGCGGGCGCCAACAGAGTGAGGCGCAGCACGCGGCTGACATAGGAGGCATTGATCTTCTCTGCGGCGGCAATGTCCTCGACGGTGGCGTGGACGCCGGTTTCCAGCAGCTTGCGCCAGCGAAAGCCGCGCGCGATGGCTTTCACTATGGTGTTGTCGACGCGGGCGCGTGGCGGCGCCCATGATGAGGTGCCGTCGGGCAGAACAATCTGCTTGCGGCCACCACGCCGGGGGAAGGTGAGCGGCACATGCACGGTGATGGTTTCATGGTCGTGGGCGGCGGATGCCGTCATGTCTACGCCGCCTTCCTGCTGCCGGTGCTTTTCCGATCAAGGCCGATGCCACCGAGATCCGCAACAAGACTCGTCAGCCCTTGCGTGCGCAGCCGGATGTCCACCCCGTTGGTGCTGACATCGACACGCTCGACGAGCAACTGCACGATACGTGCCTGCTCGGCCGGGAACAGTTCGTCCCAGAGCGGATCGAGCCGTTCCAATGTCTCCCGTATGTCGGCTTCACTGAGACCGTCCAACGATCGCCTCGCCACGCGCCACGTGCGAACGATGATTTCGGGAGAGCGTAGTAGGACACGCACCTGCTCGACGACAGCAATCTCGATCTCCGCCGCCGGGATGCGCTGCACGGGGCAGTCGGGGTGGGATCCTCGTAATACGCCGCTGGAGACGTAATAGCGGTAGAGTTTGCCGGCCTTGCGGGTGTGGGTTGGTGTCATCGCACAGCCGGTGGGTCCGAAGATCAGACCCTTGAGCAAAGCAGGTGTTTGCGCCCGGTTGCGGGCACCGCGCTTGCGGGGGCTTTCCTTCATGATCGCATGGACCTTGTCCCAGAGACTACGATCGATGATCGCTGAGTGCTCGCCGGGATAGGACGTGCCCTTGTGAACGGCTTCACCGATATAAACGCGATTGTTCAGAAGCCGATACAGCACGCCCTTGTCCAGCAACTGGCCGTATTTGTTGCGCTCTCCTTTTGCCACCAGCTCTTTGGCTACCGCTGTCGCGGAGCCGAGCTGCACGAAGCGCTTGAAGATGGCGCGGACCCGTTCGGCATCTTCCTTCACAACAACGAGCTTGCGCTCCTTGACCTCGTAGCCGAGAGGAGCCCAGCCACCCATCCACATGCCTTTCTTGCGGGAGGCGGCCACCTTGTCACGAATGCGCTCGCCGATCACCTCGCGCTCGAACTGGGCGAAGGACAACAGGACATTCAGCGTCAGCCGGCCCATGCTCGTCGTGGTATTAAAAGATTGCGTGACGGAGACGAACGTCACGCCATGGCGGTCGAATACCTCCACCAGCCTCGAGAAGTCCATCAGCGCCCGGGACAGCCGATCGATCTTATAGACCACAACCACATCGATGCGGCCGGCTTCAATATCTGCAAGCAGGCGCTTCAAGGCAGGGCGCTCCAACGTGCCACCGGAGAACCCGCCATCATCATAGCGGTCCGGCACCAACAGCCAACCTTCCGCACGCTGGCTGGCGACATAGGACTCACAGGATTCCCGCTGGGCGTCGAGCGAGTTGAACTCCATCTCAAGGCCTTCCTCGCTGGATTTGCGGGTGTAGACCGCGCAACGGAGTTTGCGAACCACTCGCCTTGCGCTACAGCCCCTTTTTGAGCAGGCTCGCCGCGGTGCGGTGGGCCTTGAGATGGGTGGTGTCGATCATGATCCGCTCCGGCTTGGGCCCTTCGCCGGCAAGGCTTGCGAAGATGCGGTCGAAGACGCCCAACCGGCTCCAGCGGATGAAACGGTTGTAGAGGGTCTTGTGCGGGCCGTAGCCCTTCGGCGCGTCCTTCCACTGCAACCCATTGCGGATCACGTAGACGATGCCGCTGACCACGCGGCGGTCGTCCACCCGCGGCACCCCGTGCGACAGCGGAAAGTGCGGTGATATCCGCGCCATCTGCCGGGCGCTCAGCAGAAACAAATCAGCCATCAGAGCCTCCTTCACCAGAGACCCTGAATCACAAATCAGCGCAAATTAATAGGTCCTGAGCCTAGACCTCTTCAGCGGATGCGAAAACATCCTTGATGTACTCGTCCATTGCTCTAAGCCACTCGTCTTCGTGGGCGGGCAGTAAGTCTGATATCCGCGGCGTCTTCCAGGAGGATGTCCGGACAGCCGACTCTTTATGATCCTTCATTTCTCGAACGTTCCCTCCAATCAGGTCAGCCAGATGCTCGTTGTATTTTCGGCCGGCGGCTGTTCGGTCCCACCATGTAGCAGGGCTCGTCTCAACAAAGCCGTCGCGGTAGATTGTGCCGAGGTTCAGGGCGTTACCTTTCGGAGACGGATGTTTGATATTCAGTGCGGATTGCATATCCACGAACATTCCTCGCTGCACCGCTTTTGCGAGAAATGCCTTTAGTAACTGCGAGAAGCCTGCTTCTCTCCGATCCAAGGCTTCGTAGAATTCATCTTCGCTGATTCCGATGGCACGGGTTGGCGTTTCGGACTTTGCTACCGCCTCCCGAATAGCGATGCGTTCCCCACTGGCGCTTTCTTCGATTTGGACAACACCGCGCTCGATGAGAGCCGTTTGCGCGAGGACCGAGGGCGTCACGAAATGTATTGCCGTTTCTGGAGATTGATATATTGCGAGCTCGACTAGGGCGAAAGTAAAGCGGTGGCCTGCGTGTGACTGCAGTAGTTCGGCCATCGGAGTTATATCTTCGCGGATGCCATCCCCCACCACGGTTACAATCGCGCGGCCGCGGCGGAGATTGCGGGCAACGGCGTCCACAAACTCAGCTTCGTCGATACCAGACTCTCGAGAGGCAACCGTCTCGAAAATTGATTTGCAATGTGGTTCAGGCCCCAGAGCCCTGAGGACGGCTGACTCTAGTTCCGCGTACGATAGGCGGAACACCCCTGCTGCGTATTCAATTGCCTGTGCGATAACGGCTCTTCTTGCCTCAGGATTGCGCCAAAGCTTCGCTTCGACAAGGATCAGTCCTCCTGTCCTTGTGATGAGAAGGTTGTCGAGAGCTCCAGCTCGTCCGGCACCAATAATCAGAGGTAATTCGCGGCATAGGGGTATTGGCGCGCCAAAGTCCGGCTCAATTTGGCCGATCGGGAGCACTTCCGGGTGCGCATGGATTAGGTTCTGCAGCCAATCCTCGTCATAGCCGCTATCCGACTGCAGAGTTACGCGATCGAGCGCTTTGGCTTCGCGCGTCGCACGGTTAATCCAAATTGGCTTCCCGTCCCGCCGACCGACCATGTTCACCCCCTATGTATTCCGCTTTTGAGCTCGTCACCGATGTGCACCATTGACGCCGTGCCCTCTCCGGCGTCGGGCCGCGCACTCTGACATAGACGCTGGGAACTCTCAGGGTTACAAGTTCTCATTTGAGGTCATTGCCATGGATTCCTATCGTGAGCGCGCCGGGACAGTGATCCAACAGAGAGAGTGTGGGCAAAATGTCGGATAATTCGCTCGATCAGAATCGAGCCAGCGAAGCTTTAGACGGCATCGTTGACCTCGCTTATCGGCTTCTCGGCGTTAAGCGGCCGAAAGAACTCTGGTTGAAAGCTGGAGGTACAATGCTTTCAAACGGAGGAGCAGATTGGTACCTGCCTATCTGCGTGACTGCTGAGGCGGTCGAGGTGACGGAAGTCGGCAAGGTTTGGGCAATCAACGAGCACGCTTCTGTAGAAGCAAAACTCCATAAGTTCAACTTTATCATCCGTGAGCAGGATGGAAGCACCAAGCTGGTGGTCGAAGAATGGGAACATGACAGGGACTGGAAAAGCACCTACCGCGAAACCTGGTGCGAGGAGGTCAGCGTGTTCAAAAATCGAACGGCCATGGCGCAGCTGATTAAAACAGCTCTTGAGAAGCGTGCTCACCTGGATCGCACTGAAAGCTCCTAAACTAAGAACCTCCTTCGTCAAGTAGAAATGTGAGCACAGCTAACTATGACGATTGGCGCCGGGGGGCAGCGATGATCGCCGCCTTGCTCAGCGGGACCGCCGCGAGCCCTTGGATGCGGGCCGCCCTTCGCTACGGCGCCGTCGCGCTGGCCATCCCCATGCTCCTGCTCGCAGTCCGCGCTCGGGCTAGCGGCCGCAATCTGCGCAAGGCGGAGAAGATCCTCAGCCTTCGCGAGAGACATTTGACCTGTGTGACAGGAATTGACATTACGGGCTCACCGTCGACAGACTGATCGGCAAGCAGACGCTATCGACGCTGCAGCGCGAGCTCGACGCCCGGCGCAAGTCAAAGCAGGGCGGCGCCGGGGCAGCGGGCGGTGCCGCTGTCGCTGGCGGCAACGAGGCTGTGGCGCCCCATCCTTCGGTTGAGCCCAGCATCATTGGCGATCCATGGATTACCGCCGGCGGCGTGGTGATCGCGGCGATCGCGATCCTTCTCCTGACTTACCTCGCCTGGCACTACCGCGACCTCATCGCCGCGCGAATCCAGGGCTTCGCGCCCCGGCTCGCCGGCTGGCTGCGCTCGTTCTGAAAAGGAGACCAACATGTGGAACATGCTTGCAGGGCCGCTCGCCAATGCCGGCCTTAACATCCTGGGCGGCATCATCGGCGGCAAGGCCGGCCCGATCGTGACCACCGTCGGCGGCGCCGTGCTCAAGGAGCTCGGCGTCACCACGCCCGAGCAGGCGGTGCGGAGGATCGAGAGCGATCCCGAGGCGGTGGCGCGGCTCGCCAGACTCGAAGCCGAGCGTGGGCCCGAATGGGCGGCTGTCGTGCTTGCCGAGCAGCGTACGGCGGGGCTGTTGGCAGACCGGGAATCGGAACATGGCGGCTTCGCCTACTGGTGGCGGCCGGGCGGCATGTACCTCAATCTCTATCTTTGGCTCCAGAACACCATGCTGACGCCGGTGCTGTTCAACGGCGTCCTCAAGCTGCAGGTGCCGATAATCCCTTGGGAGCACCTCATCGCCTTCACCGCCCTATACTGCGGCCTCTACATGGGCGGGCATACCGTCAAGGCGATCTTCGGGGATCGGTTTGCCGTCCGGTAAGAGACCGCCGAGTATGGGCGCCGTGTCGATGGTCTTCCTGAAGCAGAAGAGCCCGACCATCACAGAGGGACGGCACGATCCGGCCGTCATGCGGCACGCACCGGCGTCTGGTCAATGATCTCTCAACTTTAGAGACCGAGAAGCGCTCGCAGTTTCTGCTTAATGCCGGCAGAGTCGATGCCGTTCTCTTCGGTGGTCGTCACGAGGATTCCCTCGTCGCCTTCTCCCTCATCTTCCGGCAACACCCCCTGGGAGCGATACCAATCCAGTTTCGCTAGCCAGCGGCGGCGATAAGCTGGCTCAGACAGCAGCCCAAGATGCTCCAGAAAGACGCGCCGGCCAGTTTCTGCATCTTCAATCGTAAAGTCAGGATATCGAACGCTGCCGTCCTGCCCAGTGAAGGGTTGTTCGTAGGCGTAGGTGATGCCAAGGCCGTGAAGCAGATTGGCGATGATCACCTCAGATTTTGAGCGGACCAGCTCGCCGCGGGTGGTGCGGTGAATGAGGCCTTCTTCGAGGAACGCCCCGACATACTCGACAGGCTTGGGATCGGAGAACAGATTTGTCAGTCGACGGGCGGTCTCGGAATGCTCGGACAAAGACAGCTTTAGGAGAGCCCGAAGGTCGCCCTGATGAAAAAGGACCACTTGTTCACGTTGGCGCGTCAGCGCGGTGTAGAGCAGTTCGCGTGACAGAAGGCGGCAGGAATTCGGGATCACGATGAAGGTCATGCCGAATTCGCTGCCTTGGGCTTTGTGGATGGTCAACGCATAAGCGAGCTCCAAAGGCGCTTCGCCTTCATCGCCGAAATCACCGCCTCCAAATCCAAACTTGAAGCCGAGCTGCGAAGAGAATTCGACCTCAATCTTCCAGGGGAGCCCCTTTGGCTTCCAACTGCGCCCTTTGAACTGGCCCACAACGATCCCGATTTCGCCGTTTGCAAGATAGGCCTTCTCCATTTTCGGGTAGACGTCGTGGGGGGCTGGTAAACCCAGAGAACGTTGGATCCCAGTTCCTCTCCCTCCGCCACTATCAAATTGCGAACCCCCTAAATGCTGCTCTGAGCGTCCAAATTCCTTTTGGTTTCAAAGGAGTTTATCAGGAGCGACCAAACTTCGGAGACTGCCGGAATGCCGTTTTCCGGTCTCAGAATGGCTCTCGTCTCAGATCGACCAAACCTCGACCGATTTGGTTTGGTTAAAAAAGATGGCGTTGTTTCAATAACTTGCAGTTTTCAGACTGCGCCCGAGTTGTGATGGGAGCCGCCACCAGCCAGCCTAAACAGAGACACCCGAGGTGGGCGTTTTGGCGCGTGGTGCAGCGAAAAGCCCACGGACAAGATCACTGCGAAGCATTCGATGAAAGTCGACGATCTTCATGATGTTGGCCCGCCATCAACCACTCGCCCAACTTCGACCAGCGCCGCCGACCTGAGACGTTCTTCACCGCGATGGCGACGGCCTTCTTCTGCCCGACCAGCACCACCAGCTTCTTGCCGCGCGTGACGCCGGTGTAGAGGAGATTGCGCTGAAGCATGGCGTAGTGCTGCGTCATGATCGGAATGACGACGGCCGGATATTCCGAGCCCTGCGCCTTGTGGATCGTCGCCGCGTAGGCCGGCACGACGGTGTCGAGCTCGCCGAAGTCGAAGCTGACGGTGCGGCCGTCGAAATCGATGGCGACTTCGCCCTCATCCGGGTTGACGGCCGTGATCATGCCGATGTCGCCGTTGTAGACTTCCTTATCGTAGTCGTTCTCAATCTGCATCACCTTGTCGCCCGGTGCAAAGGTCCAGCCGAACCGCTCGACCTTGTTTTCGCCCGCCGGGTTGAGAGCAGCCTGGAGTTCAATATTGAGCGAACGGGCACCAACACCGCCGCGGTTCATCGGACACAGGACCTGAATGTCCCTGATTGGATCGAAGCCGAAGCGGCGCGGGATCCGATGGCGCACCAGCTCGACGATGCGCGGCACGGCCTGTTCGGGGTCCGCAGCCGGCACGAAATAGAAGTCTGATTCTCCGTCAGGAGGCAGAAGGTCCGGCAGGCGCCCCTCGTTGATCTGGTGGGCGCTGGTGATAATCCGGCTTTGCGCGGCCTGGCGGAACACCTCCGTCAGCCGTACGACCGGAATGACGCCAGAGCCAATGATGTCGGCGAGAACCTGTCCCGGTCCGACCGACGGCAATTGATCGATATCACCCACGATCAGCAGGGCTGCTGAACTAGGCACCGCCTTCAGGAGCGACTGCATCAACGAGACGTCGACCATCGAGCTTTCGTCGATGACGAGCAAATCGCAGTCGAGCGGATTATCGTCGGTACGTTTGAATCCGAAGGTCTTGGGACCGAACTCGAGCAGGCGGTGGATGGTCCGGGCTTCCCGACCGGTCGCCTCGGTCATGCGCTTGGCGGCGCGGCCGGTCGGCGCGCAGAGCAGAAGCTTTGTGTCCTTCGCTGCCAGGATGCGCAGGATCGAATTGACGATGGTAGTCTTGCCGACACCGGGACCGCCGGTGATGACCAGAACCTTCGAGCGCAGCGCCAGCCGGATCGCTTCGGCTTGGCTGGCGGCAAGTGTGAGGCCGGTCTTCTGTTCGATCCACGGCAGGGCACGATCGGCATCGATCTCGGGCCATGGCCGCGCCCCGCCACCCAGCCGCGCCAGATGCTCCGCGATGGCGCGTTCCGCCAGGTAGAGGCCGGTCAGGAACAGGCATTCGGTATCGCCAACACGGTCCGCTGTGACGGTCCCTTCTTCGAGCTCGAGCCGTATGGCGGCATCGATGAGATCGGTCGGGACTTCCAGCAGTTTCCCGGCAAGCCCCGTCAGGTCGCCTCGTGGCAGTCCGCAATGGCCGTCATTCATCGCCTCGGTTAGCGCAAAAGAAATCCCGGCACGCACACGGATCATGGCGGTCTTCTCGATGCCAAGCTTTTCCGCAATGAGATCAGCGGTGCGAAAGCCAATGCCCCGGATATCCCTGGCCAGCCGATAGGGGTTCTCGCTCATCACCTGCACGGCGTCGGTGCCGTAGGTCTTGAAGATCCGCACCGCGCGCGCCGTGCCCACACCATGCTGGTGCAGGAAGACCATGATCTCCCGAATGACCTTCTGGTCAGCCCAGCCCGAGATGATCCGGGCTGCCCGGATCGGCCCGATCCCTTCCACCTCTCGCAGGCGTTCCGGGGTTTCTTCGATAATGTCGAACACGTCTTTGCCGAACTGCTTGACGAGGCGTTTCGCATAGACCGCTCCGATGCCGCGGATCATGCCGGAGCCCAGATACTTCTCGATGCCTTCGATGCTGGAGGGCGCCGAGGTCTTGAGAAAATGAGCCTTGAACTGCAGTCCGTGGGTGCGGTCGTTGATCCAGACGCCCGAAGCAGTGATCCATTCACCCGCCGAAATCGTTGCCGCGTGACCGACCGTCGTTACGAGATCACGCAGCCCCCGCGCCTTGACGCGCAAGACGCAGAAGCCGTTCTCGGAATTGTGGAACGTGACCCGCTCGACAAGACCTGCGAGAAGCTCTCGTCCCTGATCCTGGTGTGCCTGGTTCATGTCGGCTTCAGATCAGAGCAGCCATGCCAATACGATCATGAGGGTCGGCCATCGACATGCTCGAAGGCTCCTTGCAGTTTCACCTGATGTTCCTCCTCGGCAACAATGGCTTTGACAACTTCGTAGTCCATCGGGGCGCTGCTGATCCGCGCAATCTCCGCCGCCACCTTTGCCCAATGAAGGAAAGCCTGGCGATCGCCGGAAAAGCGGGCTCGGGCAGCGGCCCTCTGTGCACCGTAATAGGCTGTAACGGGTCGCGCTCGATCAATTGACGTGCATTATCCTGGAATAAACGTCTCAATTGCCGCCGTCTTTCAATCCATCCTGAAACAGGGACAATACGCCCATGGTTATTCGCTCCGCCCTTGCTTCCCTGACTGTCATTACAACGCTGCTTGCAGGCCCGACGACTGCGCCAGCAGCAACGACAATAACAGGCATGGCGAGGATTTCCGATGGAGATACGATTACGGTGGAGGGCGCGAGGATCCGGCTGAATGGTATCGACGCGCCGGAGACGGACCAGACTTGTATCAACAAGACTGGCGAAAATTACGCCTGCGGCATTGCCGCGCGTGATGCACTGACCGGGTTGATCCAGGGCCGCGCAATTATCTGCAGCGGCGACGAGATCGACCTCTATGGCCGACACATCATGACCTGCTCTGCCGGCCAGATGGACATCAACGCCGCAATGGTGGCCAGCGGCTGGGCGCTCGCTTTCAGGCGCTACTCGAACATCTATGCCAACCAGGAACAGACCGCTCGTTCCCGGCAGGCTGGACTGTGGTCTGGTGCATTCATTGCGCCATGGGACTGGCGCCATCGCGGTCCGCAGACAGAGATACTCGGTGCGTTATCGGTCCCGATCGATGCACAGCAGCGTCTCTTGCCGAAACCACTAGCGTCCGTGAGTCCAATAACCGGCTGCCGGATCAAGGGCAACATCAGCCGTAACGGCACTCGCATCTATCACATGCCGGGCCAGCACGATTACGACGGAACCCGGATCACCGAGACCAAGGGCGAGCAGTGGTTCTGTAGCGAGGACGAGGCGCAGGCGGCGGGATGGCGCCGGGCACGAAATTAATGCGGTCGCCGCGGAACAGCGTCAATGTAACGTCGTCGGCGGGAATCGATCTGCGTTCTTCATCATCCGCCGACGCGCGCGGGCGCAATCAAGAACGACGATATTGATCTCTTTTTCCATGATCAATGTCAGCTCACGGATATGTCTGATCGTCTGTCCCACAAGGCGCGGTCGATGATCGCCTCGTGCTCGCCAGGATAGCTGGTGCCCTTGTGCACCGCCTCGCCGATGTAGACCCGGTTGTTGATGAGCTTGTAGAGAAAGCCCTTGTCGATCAGCTTGCCGCGGCGAGTGCGGACGTTCTCGGCGGCAAGGGTTTTGGCCAGCACGGTGGCAGAACCGATGGCAACGAACCGCTCGAAGATCATCCGGACAGTGGCGGCTTCCGATTCCTCGATCACCAGCTTGCGGTTTTCGACACGATAGCCGAGCGGTACGAACCCGCCCATCCACATGCCGCGTTTGCGCGAGGCAGCGATCTTGTCGCGAATGCGCTCGCCGATCACCTCGCGCTCGAACTGGGCAAACGACAGCAGAATGTTGAGCGTCAACCGCCCCATGGACGTGGTCGTGTTGAAGGACTGGGTAATGGAGACAAAGGTGACATTGTTTTGGTCGAAGACCTCGACCAGCTTGGAGAAATCCATCAGCGAGCGGCTCAATCGGTCGATCTTGTAAACGACGACCACGTCGATCAACCCGTCCTCGATATCGGCCAGCAGCCGCGTTAACGCCGGGCGCTTCAGCGTGCCGCCGGAAAAGCCGCCATCATCGTAACGTTCGCGAATGGCGGCGAACCCTTCCGACCGCTGGCTGGCGATATAGGACTCGCAGGACTCGCGTTGGGCCTCGAGCGAGTTGAACTCCATGTCGAGCCCCTCCTCGCTCGATTTGCGGGTATAGATGGCGCAGCGCAATCGGCGCGGAATCTGTGCGGTCACGCCGGTCATCGCTTGTCTCTCCGTGCTTCGCGGAGCCCGAAAAAGCGATAGCCGTTCCACTGCGTACCGGTGATCGCCTTGGCCACCGCCGACAGCGACTTGAAGCACCGTCCCTGCCAATCGAAGCCATCGCGCATCACGGTGACCGTGTGCTCGACGCCGTCCCATTCACGCACCAGTCTTGTGCCGATAACTGGATTGCGCGCATCGGCGATGATCGCCTTGCGGTCGGACTTACCGTCGATCTCGTTGGCCAGAAGATCCAGCATCTTGCGGGTCTCGCAGGAAAGCCCGCCGAGGGTCAGCTCCTGGATGCGCCAGGCCAGCCGCATCTCAAGATAGCCGCGGCTGTTGTTCGGCGCCGGCACAGCGAACAAGGCCTCCCACTCAGCTTTCAGTTCCTTGACCGACATGCGCTTCAGCGCCGCGAGCCTGGCCAACACCGGCGTGTCCGCTGCAGCGTTTTCATGCTGCTGGTTCCGTCTCGGCCCAGCCCGCTTCGCCATTCCCGACATCATCGCCCTCCAACTCGGTTGCTCGGTTTGCGACGACCAACACGGCGTTTGAGGGCGAGAATGTCGAATGAACTGTCTCTTCCGGAGGGAGATAAAGAACTGGACTGTTCGGACAGAACCCGCCGTAGGCCTGCGGCGAGGATGCTACAGAGTTCGGTCAGCCGTTCGTCGGCGCTCATGCGATCAGGGGAAAGCGGGTTCATCGCCATACGCGGTCTCCGTTTGGAGCCGAGGCAATCATAGGAATCGGAATAAAAACAGAAAAATCAGTAACTTGAAGAGTCATCTCGAAAACAAAAGCAAATGAGCGAACAAACACGAAAGCCGCGTTTTCAACCTTTCTCCTCGTCGACAACGAATTTGCGACTTCCATATCGATGGGTGCATCGCTGATTCGTACGACGTTTGCAGCCACGCGCTCCCGATGCACAAGGCGCCTCGATTGTGAAAGCTGCCTATATTTTTGAAATCTGCTCCTATCCCGACAATTAACTATTTCTCAACCGCAGGTAGAGACGCTGTACTTCATATAATGCTTTCGGCGCTCGCCCAGGGGTGGAAGATGGGGCATATGAGACTTGGCAACCCGCCGACCACCCGGAAGTGGCGGGAAGTGGTCCATCTCCTGAGCGAAGGGGATGTCTCGGTATCCGACCTCGCCGAGTCGGTTGAGCGTGCAGCCGATCGCTCCCTGGCAGAGGCAGTCGATGACCCGGCTTTCGTCGAAGCCCTCTGGCTCTTCCTCAAGATTCCACAGGCTGCGTGCTCGGAAGACTTTGCTGCCGCCTTGGGCAAGCTAGGTTTACAAGTTCCGGAAACCCCAACTGTTACGGATGTGCTGGCCGCTTTCGACGACGCAATAGAAAAAGCACGTGGCGGACATAAGCGATCGCTGACTGATTTCGGTTTAATTGCGAAGAACGCTGCAATTGCCGCGCTTCAGGGCCTAGCAAACGACCGGCTTCCGACACTATGGAAATCGACCAGAGAGGACGAGCGGACGACACTGGCAACTTTTGCCTCCACGGAGCGCTTCGGAGAACTCGCGCAGCGGTTTTTCACGAATCTGCTGGAGGGTCATCTCCAGTATTTCCTGGAACGCGAGATCCCTCGCCATATCGGACCTGGAAACTTCCTCCAATCTGTAGCCGATGCACGGCACTTCGACGGTACCGTAAAAAGGTACTGCTCGGAGACCACAATTATCATGCGGGGCTTTGCCAAGGACTGGCTTGGCAAGAACAAGTTTCACTTGGAGAAGGAACTTTCGCGGCGTGATGCTGCCGGTTTCGCCGCGCATGCATTCACCAAAATCAGGAAGGAACTCTCGCGGCGGAGTGGCCGGCCGCTATGAAGCAATTCGAATTTGCCTGTGGCGGTGTCGTCTTGGCTGATGCAGGTCCTGACGTGCAGCAGCTCACCCTGGACGTCCAGGGCCCGCACAGAAACGTCAATCTCAAGATTTCGGATATCAGCCGATCAATGGTCAGCAACGTTCCTGACCTTCTGCTCGATCTGCTGGAGATTGCTGCATATGTCTATTGCGCTGACCAGCGCGCTTCCCGCGGTTCGGATAAGCTAACCCTCGCGGGAAGCTCGTGGCGCCGCTCGATGCATTTTACCATTCCGGTCCGGAACCCCGAAATCTGGTCTGGCACAGAGCTCAGTTCAGCCCTGCATACGACGCTCAGATTCCTTTCCGACGATAGCTATGACTTTGTGTTCGTCGCCGCCCCCAATCCGTTTGTGGAGAAAAATGCTTATTTTGACGGACTTTCGGATGGTGTGATCGATGCAGATGAGATCGCCCTCTTTTCGGGCGGTATCGATTCTTATGCCGGTGCTCTTGACACCGTCATCGCTCAGGGACGCAAGGCCGTGCTGGTCGGGCATCATTCCGCCCCGAAAGTTTTTTCAATCCAGAGAGAACTTGTAGCCAACCTGGGCGGAGTCGGGTTTGCAAACAGGTTGCTCTATGTTCCGGTGAACATCACGAACACCGGTGTCAATGCAACCGAGTCAACGCAGCGCTCGCGCTCATTCCTGTATGCCAGCCTCGCCTTTGTTATAGCGCGCATGTTTGGGAAGACCGCTTTCACCTTTTTTGAAAACGGCGTGGTCAGCTTTAATCTTCCGATTGCTCGCGATGTGCTGGGAAGTCGCGCCACGCGCACGACGCATCCAAAGGTGATTCGTGGCTTCGAGATTATCTTTTCGCTGCTCGCTGGAGAGCAGATCGACGTCAGAACGCCCTATATTTGGCTGACGAAAAAGGAAGTGGTCGAGAGAATTCTGCACAATGGTTTCGGACATATGCTGTCGAGAACCGTCAGCTGCGCGCATCCGCGGGGTTGGACCAAGACCGTCCGACATTGCGGCGCCTGCTCGCAGTGTATCGATCGTCGTTTTGCCGTGCTCGCAGCAGGTGCAGAAGACCTCGAGCCGGTGACAGACTATGCCATCGACCTGCTGACTGGTGATCGGAGCATTGACGAACAAGTGCGGATGGCGGTGGCATATGTTAAATTCTGTCAGTCGATCGTTGCGTGTGAGAAAGGTCAGTTCGTAGTCCAGAATCCGCAGGTCGCTTCGGCTTTCAAATATTTTCCGGACCTCTCCTGCGATCAGGCGCGCGATCATATTTGGGACTTGCACCGTCGACACGCCACCGACGTCTTGTCGGTTATCGAGGCTGGACTAAAACTGCATGGTTTCGCGCTAGCCCGCAACACGCTGGCGCCGGGATCTCTGCTCTCGCTTTGCTTCAGCCGGACCCATTTAGACGCGTCACCCATCGCGGATTACGATCAACAGGTCGGCGAGTTCATGGATCGGCTTGTGCGCCCCCTTTGCGAGTTTGCGGTAGATACACAGGCTAAGCGAATCTGGTTTAAAGGTGGCTACTATCTTGAGGGAACAAACTTCAAACTGATTGCAGCCCTGATCGAAAACCATCGTTCGGCGAAGTCACGAATGGCGGACGTGCCATTCATTCAGACATGGAAACTGGCTGAAACGCTCGAAATTGATGAAGACAGCCTGCGCCATCAGGTGACGCGATTGCGCAAAGATGTTGCGGCTCGGCTTGCCGTCGATCAGGGCATTGTTCTTCAGAAAAACGATTTTATTGAGAACCAACCACGCGAAGGTTATCGACTCGCGCCGGCGCTTCGGGAGGTCACTCGGGCCGACCTTCAGCCGGCCTGATTGCCGGTGTCATGAGCCGCTGGGTCAAATGTCATATTGACGGCACCATTGCCTTGGAAATTCAAGCGGTTGCGGTGATCTCGTGTCATAAGAATTACCGCCGCTGACCATACAAACAAACGCGCATTGCATCGAAACTAGAAGTCGTTCCGAAGGCCCCAGCAGGCTGAAGGAAATTGACGCGCAGTTTTGATGGAGCGCCCTTATGCACAACCTCAGCCACCTCAACCAAATCGACCTTTCGCGCCGCTGGAAGATCAGCCCGCGTACCCTTGAGCGTTGGCGCTGGCTTAGACAGGGCCCGCGCTACCTGAAGGTCGGCGGCCGTGTGATCTATCGCCTCGAAGACATCATCGCGTTCGAGGAGCAGCAGCTTCATGAGGTGGAAGGCCCGTAGTACCGCCACGGCTTATGGGCAGTTCGTTCGACTTCGCAAGAGTCACTTTGTTTTCGAGCAGCTGCGCAATTCCGCGACAACGTATCGAAGCGAAGTCATTCGTAATGCAAGGCTTTTCAGGATCTCCTACCTTTACCTCGGTGCGATCTCACCAGTTCCGGAGAGCCAGGAGCCGGCTCCGTGAGGTGGCTTTTGACCACGTTGGGTATTTATCATCATGGACACGATCTTCGCCAACAACCACTACCACACGCCCGTCACGGAGGCAGAATTCAGCCTATGGCTGGCGAGCGCCAAACCGGGTGCAATCTTCCAGTATCACGACGGATTTCTCGTCGTCGACGTTGCCAAGGAATCGTCCGCGTTTTCCCGGCCTAATTGCAAGGAACTCGTAGCCGTCGCACGTCTCGCATGGTGGGCCAGCGAGCAGCACATCGTTCATCTGGTCCAGCGCCGGCTCGGCCCGAATCGCTTCGCGTATCTCGCGATCGCCCGCGTGTGGCCGACGAATGGTGCGGCTGCACTGTCTGCCATCCTCGCACCAAGCGGCAACGTCCCGGCGTTCTGCGCCACCCATGACATGAACGACGTGGGACCATGGGGCGCGCGCAATGACCGTAGAATTGCCTGATGAATCTGCAAGCGCCTGCCGATGGGCGGAGAGCTATCGTGCGCTTGGTCTCGCCGTCATCCCCGCCCGAGGTCGCGAGAAGATCCCGCTCGGCGGCTGGAAGGAGTTCCAGAACGGCATCCCGCAAGCCGTGCACGACCGCTGGTATGGCGAGAGCGGCGACAACCGCGCCAATTGCCGCATGGGCTTTCTGACCGGCGCCGCCTCACTCGGCAATGGCTGGAAACTTCTCGTCATTGATCTCGACGAGAAGGGACACATCTCAGGGTCCGCCACCTGGAACAACTGGATTGCCGACAATGAACTTGGTTGCGAGCCGGAAACCTGGCGGGCACGCACCGGCGGCGGTGGCCAGCACATCTATTTTCGCTACCCCGATTATCTCTCCATCAGGAATACGCAGGAAACCTTCACCGGCATCGACGTGCGCGCCGAGGGCGGATTTGTCATTGCGCCGCCGTCCCGGCACAAGAATGGCAAGGCCTACACATGGCTGTTCTCGCCCTTCGTGACGGAACTTGCAGAAGCGCCGCAATGGCTGCTGGAAAAGGTCGGAGCATCGGAGACGCTGCCTCTGGCGGCTGTGCCATCCCAGTCATCGGCGCTGTCGCCGTCGTTGTCGCCAGCACCGCCCACAGCGCCTCCGTCACAGGCAACGGACGCCTGGGGTCACATCGTCGATGGTCGCGATGCCTATATGCGCGACATGATCTGGGCGGCCATCGTCGATTGGTATCGCGAATGCCCGATCCCACCTTCATCGCGTGAGGTCGAGGAGAAGCTGCTCGAGGTTTTTGCAATCTACGAGCGCAAGGTTCGGCCGCAGGATGCTGACAATACGCTGGACGATGAAGGGCGTGGCCTTGCCGCCTTCCGCGACAAGTGGACCTACGCCATGCGGCAGTGGGACAACAAGGTCGCGGCGGCGGCGAAGGAGAAGGAGAAGGTCGCAGACTCGATCGCCGCCGATGATACTGCGCCGCCGGCATCGCCATCGCATTCGGACGATCCCGTCGACCTCTGGTCGAAACTCTCGCCGCCTGTGCTGCCGACCGGCGTCCTGCCACGCCAGCTCGAGGCATTCGCTTTCGGGCAGGCCGAGCAGATGGGTGCCGACCCGGCCGGGCTGGCCATGGCGGCGCTGGCGGTCTGCGCCGCCGCAATCCCGGACCGTGTCAGGATCAAGGTGAAACGGCATGGTCACTGGTACGAGAACGCCCGCCTGTGGGTTGCGTTAATCGGCACGCCCAGCACCAAGAAAAGCCCGATCACCAGCCAGACCGTGCGCCCGATCGCGCGCCTCGATGGCCGTCTGGTTCGCAAATACGTCGCCGACAAGGCACGTTATGACAATCTGTCGAAGGACGAACGCAAGGACGAGCAACCGCCGAGACAGAGACGCCTGCGGCTTGAGGACACCACCATCGAGGCCGCGCAGGAGGTTCTGAAGGACAGCGCCGACGGGCTCCTGCTCGTCCAGGACGAACTCTCCGGCTGGTTCGGCGCCATGGACAAATACAACAGTGGTGGCCGAGGTGCAGCCAAGGATCGAGCCTTTTGGCTGCAATCCTTCAATGGCGGTCAATATGCCATCAATCGCGTTGGTCGCGGCGTCTCGCTGATCGAGAACCTGTCGGTCTCGATGCTCGGCGGCATCCAGCCCGAGGCGATCGCGGTAGTAGCGAAGGAAACGGTTGACGACGGCCTGCTGCAGCGCCTGCTGCCGGTCGTTCTGCAGCGGGCATCGGTCGGCAAGGATGCGCCCGCGCTCGGCTCCACGGAGCGCTACGAGGCCCTGGTCGAGCAGCTCAATACCATCAGCATCTCCGGGACTGCGTCGTTCGGCAACAGCCGCGACGACGCGGATTGCCTGACGCTGTACTTCTCTGACGAAGCTCTGCGCATCCGCGAGGAGCTGGAAGCCCGGCACCTTGCCCTGATGGATATCGAGGGCATACACCGCAAGCTCGCTTCACATATCGGCAAGTATGATGGCATCTTCGCCAGGCTGAGCGTCGTCTGGCACTGCGTTCTCAACATCAACCGCAGTGTCATCCCGCCCGAGGTGTCGGCCGAAACCGCCGCGGGCGCGGCTGCGTTCCTGCACGACTTTCTGCTGCCCCACGCGGCTGCTTTTTACACATCTGTGCTTGGCCCGTCGTCGGAAGTCGAAGAGTTGCAGGGCGTCGCCAGCTACGTGCTGACCGCCGGGCTCGAAGTCATCACCATGCGCGATTGCCAGCGCGGCATTCACGCCATGCGCTCGTTGGACCGATGGCAGTTTCAGCGGCTGATGGAACGGCTTGAGAGCCTCGGTTGGGTCTCTCAGATCGACCCGCCAAAGAACTCCAGCGCCCCACGCTGGGTGGTCAATCCACGCGTCCACGATCTTTTCAAGCAACGCGCAGCCGAGGAAACGGCACGCAAGGGCAAGGTCAAGACCGCGTGGCAGGCCCTGTCAGCGATGAAGGAGAAGTGAGGATGTCACTACTTGTCGAGACTGGAATCGCCAGTCTGTCACCACTTGTCGCTACGCGCATGAACACAAAACGAAAATCTGCTTTCCCCTTCCGTTCGCCACGTTCTGTTCTGTCTCGCGCACGCGTAGCGACAAGTGGTGACAGACTCAGCAACAGCATTGAGGTGGCGCTCTTCGACAGAACCGTGGTTGCGATCGTTCGCCATGCCGGCAGTCATGGCGATCAAGCCGCAATAGCTCGGCGCCAAGGTTGTACCAACGCGCACGATCACGGCGGATACGTACTGGTGGGAGAACAGCGATGAACGACTGTTCCGATCGGGTCGACAGCAATCGGAAGTTTGCGATGGCCGGGCCGACCTGGACGCCGAGCCTGGTCGAAGAACGGCTGGCGGAAGCTGCCGCAGTTTTGAGACGTCTGCCCGCGCAAAAGCGGCAGGGCTATTTCAACACCTGGCCGGATTATCTTCCCGAGTTCTCCGATCTCGTCGGTCAGGCCCCACGGCAAACATCACTGCCACCACCGTCGCCGTCTGCCATCAGCCGCATGGAGGAGACGCTCCCCTGGACCATCGGCCTCGATCCGATCGACGGCAGGATCGCGTGGATGCGCGCGCACAATGCACAGTGGAAGGCAATCTGCTGGAAAGTTGGGCTGCAACGCTCTGCCGCCAACGAGCGCTGGTTCTACGCGCTCTGCATCATCGCCATGAGGCTCAATCGGCAGCCGGTGCCTAAGAACCGCTCGCGGCGCTATGTCATCGAACGGATGCGGGATGTTTTTGCGGCGGACAAGCGGGGCTGGCATCCCGGAACAGATTCCACCGCGACGGCATTACTTTCAAAATGAGGAGATCGATGTGTCGAAGTTTTCTGTTGGTGATCACGTGAGCTGGAATTCTGAGGCTGGTCGGGTGAGTGGCAAGATTGTCAAAGTTCATCATGCGGATTTTGACTACAAGGGTCACAGGCACCGCGCCTCGAAGGATGACCCGCAGTACGAAATCAAAAGCGACAAGACTGATCACATCGCCGCTCACAAGGAAGCTGCGATGACAAAGATCAATTGATGGCAGCACAGTTTACCACCATCGGTCACTCCAACCGCAGTCTCGACGAATTTTTAGACATGCTGCGCGAGGCGCGTGTCGATCTGCTGATAGACGTCCGAACATTCCCACGGTCGCGGAGCAATCCCGTCTTCAACATCGATCGGCTGCCAGTTGACCTTGCACAAGTTCAGATCGGATATCGGCATTGTCCCGCGCTGGGCGGTCGACGGTCGAAACAGTCCGGCGTTGATGAACAGCTCAACGCGATGTGGCGGGTGCAGAGCTTCCACAACTACGCCGACTATGCCTTGAGCGATCAGTTTTGCGCTGCGTTCGATGAACTCGTCAGCCTTGGTCAGAACCAGCGACTTGCCTTGATGTGCGCGGAAGCGGTTTGGTGGCGGTGTCATCGCAGAATCATCACTGACTATCTTCTTTTGAACGGCCACGCCGTCGATCATCTGATGGTGCCCGGGCATATCGATCACGCCACGCCAACGCCGGGCGCACAAAGAGCCGATCATGGAAAAGTGCTCTATCCCGCCGACGGACCCGACTGACGGCGCGGCTCCGCATGAATGCCATCATGGCTGGTAGCACTTCGTAGCCACACGAAGAATGTCCGCCGGACAGTTTTCGAACGGACAGAACCGGCTTGTTTGAGGTAGATTCTGGATATGCTCGGGAGATTAGCGCCTGCGACGGAGATGATCCTCGCAGGCGTTGTAGTTTCCAGCACTGTCAACATCACCTGCACCGTTGAGACCAGCACCATGCCTGTCCGTCCACCCGTCCACCGTCCAGTCGGACGACGCGAGAAGCGTGAGCGCGACCAGGACTACGCTCGCAACCGCGATCCGGTATCGCGTGCACTCTACCATTCGAAGCGGTGGCGCACGGAGCGTGCGGCGTTCCTGCACGATCATCCGCTGTGCACCGAATGCCAGCGCCATGATCTGATCCGTCCCGCGAGTGTGGTCGATCACATCGATCCGCATCATGGGAACGAGACAGTGTTCTGGGATCGCAACCGCTGGCAGGCGCTGTGCGCGTCGTGCCACGGCCGGAAGACCGCGAGCCATGACGGCGGCTTCGGCAATACGCGGCGCTGCTCATAGCCCCCGGGGAGGTCAAATCTCTGGAGAGTTCGCTCCCAGGACCGCGCGCCACCAAACACGCATCCGTGGCCAAAATGGAGCATGGGGGTGCGACGATAAAATGAACGTTCGAATTGAAGGGATATTGTGTGCTCGCGACTGATCTTGGCCCTGTTGATCTCGGTGTTACCGCCCGCCAACTTGCCGTCGAATACCGCCGTCTCGATGAGCTGGTCCCCTATGCGCGCAACGCCCGCACCCATTCGGACGCGCAGGTGGCCGAGATCGCCGGGTCGATCCGCGCCTTCGGCTTTACCAACCCGGTGCTGATTGCCGAGGATGGCACCCTGATCGCCGGCCATGGAAGGGTGCTTGCCGCGCGAAAACTCAACATGGAAACCGTGCCGGCCATCGTGCTGACGGGTCTGTCGGAGACCCAGCGCCGGGCGCTGGTGCTTGCCGACAACCGCATTGCCATCAATGCCGGGTGGGATGAGGAACTGCTGGCGCTCGAGCTTTCCGATCTGCAGGAGGCAGGCTTTGATCTCGGGCTCACCGGCTTCGGCGACGACGAACTCCAGGACCTGCTCTACGGCCATCGCGAAGAACAGGGCGGCCTGACCGAGGACGACGCCATTCCTGAAGTGCCGGCAACGCCGGTGACACGGCGCGGCGATCTGTGGCGGCTGGGTGATCACCGGCTGCTGTGCGGTGATTCCACTGATGGCGCTGATGTGACCCGGCTGATGAACGGCGGGCGCGCTGCGCTGTTTGCCACCGACCCACCTTACCTGGTCGACTACGACGGCACCAACCATCCGACGAAGAAGACCGCCTCGGCGCGGGCGAAGAAGATCACCAACAAGGATTGGTCCGAGGACTATATCGAGCAGCCGCACTGGGATGATTCCTCACAAGGCCCGCAGTTCTACGAGGCCTTCTGCAGGACGGCGATCGAGCATGCCATTGCCGAGGATGTCGCTTGGTATTGCTGGCACGCCTCGCGCCGCCAGCGCATGCTGGAAAATGTCTGGGACAAGTTCGACGTGCTGCATCACCAGCAGATCATCTGGGCCAAATCCCGCCCGGTGCTGACGCGCTCGGTCATGCTGTGGGCGCACGAGCCCTGCCTGTTCGGCTGGGTTCGCGGCAAGAAGCCAAGGATTAATCGCGAGGGGTTCGAAAGCTGGCCGACGACGGTCTGGAACATCCCGTCCTCGGAAATCGAAACGCGCGAACATCCGACCTCGAAACCGGTGCGGGTGTTCACGCTGCCGATGCAACTGCACACCCATCCCGGCGATATCTGTTACGAGCCGTTTTCCGGCTCCGGCTCGCAGCTGATTGCGGGCGAAAAGATCGGCCGCAAGGTCTATGGCCTCGAATTGTCGGAAGCCTTTTGCGATGTCGTCGTCAAGCGCTGGCAGGAATTCACCGGCAAGCAGGCAACGCTCGAGGGCGACGGCCGCAGCTTTGACGCGATCGCCGCCGAGCGTGTGCTCGATGCAGGAGATACGGCCAAGGATGCAGCGGCATGAAGCAGTCGCGCACCATGTCGCTGGTGGAATCGCTCACCAATGTCGCCATCGGCTATGGCATCGCCGTCATCACGCAGATCCTGGTGTTCCCACTGTTCGGGCTTTCCACCACGCTGGCCGAGAACATGGCGATGGGCGCGATTTTCACCGTGGTGTCGATCGCACGCAGTTACTGTCTGCGCAGGTTGTTCGAGGCGGTACGCCTTCGCGGTGACGGCACTGGATAATGCATGGAGTTTTGACATGGCCGGCCGCAAGCCGCTGCCAACGCATCTGAAGCTGGTCAAGGGCACGGCCCGTCCGCATCGTTTGAACAAGGCCGAGCCGATACCGGTGGTGGCAGTTCCTGCGCCGCCCGATCATCTTGATGAGGACGCCCGGAAAAAGTTCTCCGAGATGGCCGAGCTGCTGGCCCGCCATGGCGTGATGACCGAGCTCGATACGCATGCGCTGGCCCGGTACGTGGTGATCTGGCGACGCTGGCTGGAAGCCGAGCAGGAAGTCAAACGCCGCGGCCATGTGGTGAAGACGGCGAACGACAACATCATCCAGAACCCGTTCCTGGCGGTTGCCAACAAGTGCCTGGCGCAGATGGCACAGATCGAAAGCGAGTTCGGGCTCACACCCTCCAGCCGCTCGCGCATCCGCATGGCAGAGCCTGCCGAGACCAGCGACCCCTTCGAGGACTTTTTGACCCGTGGCCGAAAAGCGTAAATCCGGCTCGGTCAGGAAAGCGTCATCCTGCCCGGTCACAGCTTATGCACGCGGTGTCGTCAGCGGCAGGATCGTCGCCGGTCGCCTGGTGAAGCTGGCCTGCGAGCGGCATCTCGCCGATCTCAAATCCGGCGGCAAGCGCGGCCTGGTATGGGATGGCGCTGCGGCGCGGCATGCCATCGACTTCTTCGGCCATCTGCGCCATTCGACCGGCGAATGGGCGGGCGAGCCGTTTGCGCTGCAGGACTGGCAGCAGTTCGTCGTCGGCTCGCTCTATGGCTGGAAGCGCAAGAATGGTCCTGGTCAGGACAGCCTGCGCCGGTTCCGCACGGCCTATGTCGAGGTGGCGAGGAAGAACGGCAAGTCGGTGCTGCTGGCAGGCACCGCGCTCTATGCGCTGATCGCCGATGGCGAACCGGGAGCCCATGTCTATTCGGCGGCAACGACCCGCGATCAGGCAAGGATCGTGTTTGGCGAGGCCGAGCGCATGGTGGCGGCAAGTGCGGCGCTGCAGGCGCGGATTACCAGGACCGTGAACAATCTGGCGGTGCTGCCCACATCGTCCTGGTTCCGGCCGCTGTCGGCCGACGCCACCAAGATGGACGGGTTGAACATTCACTTTGCCGCCGTCGACGAGGTGCACGAACATCCAGGCCCCGAGATCATCCAGAAGCTCAACACCGCGACCGGCGCGCGGCGCCAGCCGCTGATCTTCGAGATCACCACGGCCGGTTACGATCGCCATTCGGTCTGCCGCCAGCATCACGAGTTCTCGGTCAAGGCGCTGGAAGGCACGGTGCCGACGGAGTCTTCAGACAGCTGGTTCGGCTATATCGCCACCATTGATGAGGGCGACGACTGGACCAACCCAGAAGTCTGGGTGAAGGCCAATCCGAGCCTTGGCGTGACGGTGAAGCTGGATGACCTGAAGCGGCAGATCGACGAGGCTAGGGAAATGCCGGCGCAGCAGAACGCGATCCGGCGGCTCAGATTGAACGAATGGACCGAGCAGGTCACCCGCTGGCTCGACATGGGCGTCTGGGAGGAAGGCGGGCTGCCGGCTGCCACTGACTGGCGCATCGTCAAACACGAGTTGGAGGACCTGGAAGGCAAGCTTCTGGGGCGCGAATGCTATGGCGGGCTCGACCTGGCCCGCGTCAATGATCTCTCGGCCTTCGTGTTGCTGTTCCCGCCGACGCTGGATGTTGACCTTGGGGCGCTGGCCGACAAATGGATCGTGCTCTGCCGGTTCTGGATCCCCGAAGACGACATCGTGCGCCGGGTACGGCGCGACCGCGTGCCTTATGATGTCTGGCGTGATCAGGGATTTTTGACCGCCACCCCCGGCAACGCCACCGACTTCGCCTTCGTCGAGAAGGAAATCCTCGACCTTGCCGGCCGCTACGATCTGCGTGAACTCTCCTACGACCGCACCTTTGCCGGCGAGATTGTCCAGCATCTGCAGGATGAAGGCCTGAACCTTGTCCAGTTCGGTCAGGGGTTTTTGTCCATGGCGGCACCCACGGCGGAGCTGGAGCGGCTTTCGGTGTCACGCTCGCTCTGGCATGGCGGGCATCCGGTGTTGCGCTGGAACGCGTCGAATGTTGCCGTGCGCCATGATCCGGCCGGCAACATCAAGCCCGACAAGGAGCGCTCGAGCGAACGCATCGACGGCATTGTCGCGATCTGCAACGCGCTTGGTCGGGCGCTGGCCCGTGACGTCAATGCCGGCCGCTCGGTTTATGAGAGTCGCGGCATCCTGATGCTGTAGGCGCAGGCGCGAAAGAAACGGGAAAAAATGGCATTCTGGTCGAACTGGTTCGGCGGTCCCAAATCGCCGGCGGCCTCTCCGCGCGCGTCCTTCCAGGATACCGGCGGCGGCCTGGTCATTGCGACGAGCCAGCAGTTGGAAGAGGCGCTGCGGTCCGGAGCGGTGACGGCATCGGGAGCCACGGTGACGCCCGACAGCGCCATGCGGGTGGCGGCCGTCTATGCCTGCGTGCGCATCATCTCGGGCGCTGTGGCGACGCTGCCCTTGCACATCAAGCGCCGGGTGGATGAGCGCACCCGGCAGGATGCGTCCGACACGCCGATCTGGAAGGTGCTGCGACGACGGCCGAACCGCTGGCAGACGCCGTCGCAGTTTCGGCGCATGCTGCAGGCGCATCTGCTTTTGCGCGGCAATGCCTATGCCATGATCGTGCGCTCGCGCGGGACTGTGCAGGAACTGATCCCGCTGCATCCCGATCGCGTCGAGGTGAAGCAAGACGACGACCTCGGGCTGGAATACATCTACACCCGCCAGGACGGACGGCGCATCCGGCTCCATCAGGACGAAGTGTTCCATCTCGTGGGCCTGACGCTGGATGGCGTCCATGGCGTGTCGGCAATCTCTTACGCTCGCGAGACCATCGGCCTGTCGCTGGCCATGGAGGATCACGGCGCTTCGACCTTCCGCAATGGCGCCCGCGTCAGCGGCGTGTTGAAGCACCCGAACAAGCTCGGCCCGGAAGCCGTCGCCCATCTCAAGGCCGGGCTCGAGGAGTTCCGCTCCGGCGGCGAGCAGGAGGGAAAGAACCTGATCCTCGAAGAGGGCATGGACTATGCCCGCATCGCCATGACGGCCGAGGATGCGCAGTGGCTGGAGGCCCGCAAGTTCAGCCGCACCGACATTGCCATGTTCTTCGGGGTGCCGCCGCACATGATCGGCGACACCGAAAAATCCACCAGCTGGGGCACCGGCATCGAGCAGCAGTCGATCGGCTTTGTCGCCTATACGCTCGAAGACCATCTGACCATGTGGGAAGAGGCGATCAACCGCGACCTGATCGGTGCGAATGACATACTCTACGCCCGCTTCAACCGGGCGGCTCTGGTCAAGGGCGACATCAAGGCGCGCTGGGAGGCTTACGTCAAAGGCCTGCAATGGGGCGTCTACAGCCCCAACGAAATCCGGGCGCTCGAAGACCAGAACCCGCGCGATGGGGGCGATGTCTTTTATCCGCCGCCCTACACGGCGGGAACGCCGATCACCGACGACAGCGACCACGACAGGTCGTCGCTCGAAGAGGACACTGACACATGAGCCTTCGCAAACTGCCCGAGGCGCAGGTCTTTGCGCGTCCGCGCAATTACCAGTGGGACGCACCCTCCGACGTGCTGACGAAATGGGCCGAGCACCCACTGGCCGCGGTGCCCGATGCAGATGGAGACACCACCATCTCGATATTCGACGTCATCCGCGAGGATTTTTGGACCGGAAGCGGCGTCACGGCCAACCGCATCTCGGCCGCACTGCGCTCGATCGGGAACAAGGACATCACCGTGCGCATCAACTCGCCGGGCGGCGACATGTTCGAGGGGATCGCGATCTACAATCTCCTGCGGGCCCATCCTGCGAAAGTCACCGTCGAGGTGCTGGGCTGGGCGGCTTCCGCTGCCTCGATCATCGCCATGGCCGGTGACGACATCCGGATGGGGCTCGGCTCGTTCATGATGGTGCACAATGCCTGGGGTGTGGTGATCGGCAACCGCCATGACATGCGCGAGGCGGCGGAACTGTTCGACCAGTTCGATGCGGCGCTCGCCGACATCTACCAGGCCCGCACCGGCATGAAGCGCGCCGATATCGAGCAGCTGATGGATGCGGAAACCTTCATGACGGCGGCACAGGCTGTCGAACACGGCTTTGCCGATGGCGTCGACGATGCCCAAATCCATGCAGAGACCAATGCGTCCGCGCAGGTCCGCCCCGAAATCCGCGCCAAGCGCCGCATCGATGCCGCCTTGGCGCAACAGGGCATCTCGCGCACGGAGCGGCGCAAGATGTTTTGCCAGATTGCCGGCATGCACGACGCTGCCGAAACCGCCATGCACGACGCTGGCTCCCATGCAGCCGCCATCCAGCGGCTGATCGACACCATCAGATCATAGGAGATCCCATTATGGGTATCGAACTCACCCCGCCTGCGCGCGGGATCCTTGCCGTGCGCGCTGATTCCGGCAGCACCACAAAGATCCTCGCTGAGTTGCAGAAGACCTTCGAGGACTTCAAGGCCGAGCGCGACAAGGAGCTGGCCGACATCAAGGCCGGCATGGCCGACGTGGTGCAGACCGAAAAGGTCGATCGTATCAATGCCGAGATCACCACCCTGCAAAAGGCGCTCGACGAGACCAACGCCATGCTGGCAGCAGTGAAGGTCGGCGGTGTTGGCGGAGTGGAAGACCCGGACAAGCGCGAACACGCGCAAGCCTTCGACCGCTTCTTCCGTCGCGGCGTCGATGCCGGCCTGCGTGATCTGGAGGTCAAGGCCAAGCTGACCACGCAGTCCGACCCCGACGGTGGCTATCTGGTGCCGGAAGAGACCGAAGCCGGCATCGACCGTGTTCTCGGTACGGTGTCGACCATCCGTTCGCTTGCCCGCACCATCTCCATCTCGACCAATACCTACAAGAAGCTGGTCAATATGGGTGGCGCAACGTCAGGGTGGGTTGGCGAGGAACAGGATCGTCCTGGCACTGCCACACCGACCTTGCGTGAGATCGCCATCAATACCGGCGAGATTTACGCCATGCCCGGCGCCACGCAGACATCGCTCGACGATGCCCGCATCGATCTGGCGGCCTGGCTGGCCGATGAAGTGTCGATCGAGTTCGCCGAGCAGGAAGGAGCTGCCTTCGCCAATGGCGATGGCGTCAACAAGCCGCGCGGCATTCTTGCCTACGACACGGTGGCCAATGCTTCCCATGCATGGGGCAAGCTCGGTTTTATTGCCTCGGGGAAAGCGGATGGCTTCCTGGCTGCCACCGCTTCGGTCAGCCCGGCCGATGCGCTGATCGATCTCTACTATGCGCTCAAGTCCGGTTACCGGAACGGGGCGTCGTGGCTGATGTCGGATGCGACCATGAACACAGTGCGCAAGTTCAAGGACGCGGAAGGAGCTTACATCTGGGCGCCACCGTCGGGTGCTGCAGAAGTCGCGACCATCCTCGGCAAGCCGGTCTACACCGACGACAACATGCCGGCGGTCGAGGCCAGCAAGTTCCCCATCGCCTTCGGAGACTTCAGCCGCTCCTACCTGATCGTCGACCGTATCGGCATCCGGGTGCTGCGCGATCCGTTCACCTCCAAGCCGAACGTCTTGTTCTACACGACCAAGCGCGTCGGCGGCGGCGTGGTCAACTTCGAAGCCCTCAAGCTTCTCAAGATCAGCACCTGATCGAACTGGCGGGCGGCCACCATCCTTCCGAAGGACGCTCGCCTGTCTCTGCACCATTCCATTCATCGAAAGGATTTCTGTCATGAAGGACGGTATCTCCGGCCTCGGCCTCGTTGCATCGCTTGCTCCCGCCGTGGTCACCGCCACGACCAAGGGCAGCCATGCCGATCTGCAAGGCTTCAATTCCGCAACCCTGATCATCAACACCGGCGCGATTGCCGGCGATGGCCTCTTCGTCGTCGCCATCCAGGAGAGCAACACGACCACGGATGGCGATTTTGTCGATGTGGCAGCCGGCGATCTGCTTGGAACCCTGCCGGCAGAGCTTGCGGCCAACACGGTCTACAAGCAGGGCTACAAGGGCACGAAGCGCTATATCCGCGCCGTCATCACCAAGACCTCCGGCACGTCGATTGCCGCCGGTGCGGTTTTTGCGCTCGGCCATCCCCACGACGCGCCGGTGTCCTGACAACATTGAAGCGATCAGCCCATCACTCGCCCGAACGGCTGGTCGCTTCTCTTTCTTATACGGACCTCGAAACGTGCTCGCACCCGTTCGCACCCTCGCACCAGCCAACATGCCGGTGTCGCTGGCCGAGGCTAAAGCCCATCTGCGCGTCGATCATGACGAACAGGACGATCTGATCACCGCCCAGATCAAGGCGGCGACGGCATGGCTCGACGGCTATGCCGGCATTCTCGGTCGCGCGCTGGTGACGCAAACCTGGCGGCAGGATTTTGTCGGCTTTGCCGATCACCTGGCTTTGCCAATATCGCCGGTAATTGCCATTGTCAGCATCAGCTATTTCGATGTCGGCAATGTGCAGCAGACGCTGGATCCTGGCCTCTACGATCTGTTCGCCGATGCGCGCGGTGCCCATGTCGCCCTGCGACCGGGGCAATCCTGGCCGGCCACCTTCCGTCGCGCTGACGCCGTCTCCATCGCCTTCACCGCTGGTTATGGCGCGGCGGCCGATGTGCCCGAGCCCATCCGGCACGCCATCCTGCTCATCGTCCAGCGTCTGTTCGATGGCGCAGATACCGAGATCGACGTCTCCATCGAGCGCACCGTTCATGCCTTGATCGCGCCCTACCGAAAAAGTCCGCTCTGATGGCCAGAATCACTGCCAGCGATCTGCGTGACCGCGTCAGGCTCGAAATGCGTGAGGAAGTCGATGATGGCTGGGGCGGCGTTGGTCTTGGCGATTGGGTTCCCCAATTCGAGCGCAACGCTTGCATCCTGCTCTCCAAGGGCGGCGAAACCGTCATTGCCGCGCGCCTGCAAAGCATCCAACCGGCGCTGATCATCGTGCGCTACGATGCCGAGACCGCAACCATCAATGCCGCATGGCGGCTGATCGAGACACGCTCCGGCACCGCCTACAACATCCGCACCGTCGCCGACATGGAGCGGCGCGGCCGCTTCATCACCATGCTGTGTGAATCGGGCGTCGCGACCTGATCACCAGCACTGCACGTCGACATCCCCTCCGTCTACGCGGTTGAAGCGCCGGCCGTGAATGGTGACGTCGCCCAGCCCGGAACATCGCATACAGGGAGAAAGACCATGGACCGTGCGCGTTTCTACGCGGCGCTGCGGCGTCGTGATTCCGACGTCTTTGGCACATCGCTCACGCAAGCGCAGGTGGATCGGCTGGAAGCGATCCTGACGCGGTTGAACGCAAAGCGCATCGAACTGGCGCAGGCGGCCTACATCCTTGCCACCGCCTATCATGAAAGCGACCGTTTCCGCACCATGGAGGAATACGCCTCGGGCGCTGCCTATGAAGGGCGGGCCACGCTCGGCAACACGCAGCCGGGCGACGGCAAGAGGTTCAAGGGACGCGGCTTCGTCCAGATCACCGGCCGGCGCAACTATACTGATTGGGCGAAGCGGCTGAGCGTCGATCTCGTCGGCAATCCGGCACTGGCCGCCGGGCTCGATCATGCCACCACGATCCTGATCGACGGCATGATGCTCGGCACCTTCACCGGCAGGAAGCTACCAGACTACGTTTCGGGCACGAAGAAGGACTATGTCGGCGCGCGCCGCGTCGTCAACGGCACCGACCGCGCTGCCCCGATCGCCGGATACGCCCGTGCGTTCGAGACGGCACTGTCCGGTGCGGGATATGAAGCCGCCGCGTCGCGGTCGCCGAGCGCGCCGACACCGACGACCGAGCCTGCACCCGTCGACATCGCGCCCGGCGCCGGAAGGCGCGACCTGCCGGCTGCTGTGATCCTCGTCCTCATCGTCCTGATGCTGATCGTGGCTGCCGCGTCCATATTTGGAGGCTGATATGAGCGCCCTTGCATCCATCCTGCTCGGGGCGGCAAGTGATCTTGCCGTGCCCGTCATCAAGAAGATTCTCGGCGACAGGCTCGGCGGCGCAGGCGGCGATATCGCCGGCAAGGTGATCGACATCATCGTCGAAAGGGCTGGGGTGTCGCCTGACAGATTGCCCGACGTGCCGACCGGCGAGCTGCAGGATGCTATCGTCGCCGCCGAACCGGAAGCCGCCGACATCCTCATGCAGCATGTCGAAAGCCAGCGACTGATGAACGAGACGCTGAAGGCGGAACTCGACAAGGGCGCCCCTCTCTGGACATGGGGCTGGCGACCGGGCTGGATGTGGCTGCTCGCCTTCGTCTGGCTCTACGCATTGATCCTGCGCCCGCTCGCCAATGCCGCCTTCGGCGCTGCAATCGAGGCCGTCGATCTCACCATCCTCATGACGCTCACCGGCGTGTTCACCGGCCTCTACATGGGCGGCCACACCGCCAAGAGCATCATGTCCGGATTGCGGAGGCATCCCGATGACTGACCAGGCACCGAAACGCTTCGAGGACCTGCCCGAGGAAACGAAAGCCTTCCTGCTTGCCCTGCGCCCCGACGAAGTGAAGACGCTCGATGACGGCATTCGCCTGGTCCGCTCGATCAGCACCGTGTCCGCATTCGTCAAATGGATCATCGTCGGCATTCTCGGCATTGCCGTCGGCATCGCCATGTTCGGCGAAAGCATCGCCAAGATCATCAAATGGCTCCAGTCCCCAGGGTGATCGGGACCGGAGAACGGCGGAGGCCATGCCTTGTTCCGATACATACCTTTTCGGCCCAACTGTGCGTGGGTGGTCAGTCCCCGCCGCTTACCGCCAAACCCTGTTCCGACGGCCCATTCGCGGTTCCCTGATATAGGACAGCTGCCGGTCGGTCTCGCTCTCATCTTCGCCGATCAGGATATAGACACCCGGCCGCTCGATCTCGGGGAAGGTCTTGCGTACCTCGCCCAGCTTGTTGCGACGGAAGGCGATGGCCTGGATCGTCGACATCATGATCTGCGCCACCCGAATGCCGTTTGGATCGCCGTCGAGCAGGAAAATATTGATTGAGCGGGGTTTCATCCGAAGCACCTAATCGTGCAGTACCTTGCGAAGCGCATCAGGCGCATCGGCATAGAACAGAACTTGCACCTTCGTCGCCACATCGTCCGATAGGTCGATCAATGCCCTCCGGCTGGACACGGGCACGAGCACAGCGTTCGCGCCCTTTTCCATGGCCAGCTCGACAACGTCGATCGGGTTGTGGATCGGCTCGATGGTGCCGCCCAAGGTAATGCCGCCGGCGATGACTAGGCCGCCCTTCAACGGCTTCCCGAGGAGGGCGGAACAAAGCGCGACGAGAACACCGACGCCAAGCTGTTCGCCGCTTTTCGCGGCATCGAAGGATCGAAGCTGGAGAGCAAATTCGTGCTCGCGCGGATTGCGCTCACCCACCAGCTCCCGTGACCGTGCATAGAGGTTCTGTTCCGCTATGCGCGCACTTTCCCGGAACGGCCCAGGGGGCGACTGGTTCAGGATACGGACGCCGCCGCCGGGGCTTTCCGTCACCTCAATGCGAAACAGTCCGGTGCTTTCGTTCTGGCCACCAGGGCTGATTGCCCAGACCTGGCCGGACGGCAGAGGGTCGGAGCCGATGCTGTCCTCGCTCTGCAACTCCGGGGTCGAGACGAACTTCTCGACTCCATCCAAGCCTATCGCGTAGCTGAATTGCGTGTTGCGGAACTCGGCCGAGCCGATGCGCTTCTGCTGCTCCTTCACACGTCGTCGCACTTCGAGGGCGAGACGCACCGCCCATTCAAGATCGTCGTCCGGCACGGCGACGGTCGGATCGGGATAGAGAAGCTTCAACAGGCCGGAGACGGTCTTGTTGACCGCGTTCTGATCGCGGCCGGAAAGAGCGCCGCCGAAATGGACCCGTCCCTGGAGGACGTTGACGCGGCTTTGCGAGCGAAGGCGCGAGAAGCACTCGGCGAGGACGTCGCTGACGAGGCCGAAGCGGTCTGTGAAGAGCTCCTTGCTAACCTTGGGAACATCCCATCCGGGCAGGTAGCAGTGGATGCGGTCCATGAAGGCGGTGTCGTTCCGCATCTCGGGTGGCATCGGCCCGAACAGGTGACCCACCCGCTGCTGGTGCTGCACGTCTACGTCGAAGTTTCCGACCATGACGATACTGCCTTCGGCGCGGATGCTCTCCCGGCCGCGCGAGAACTCGCCCGACTCCATGTAGCCTTTCATGATGTTGACGCCGTCCTTCTGGTCGAAGGAAATGCCAGAGACCTCATCAAAACACACGACGTCGTACTGGCAGACAAGACCGCGCTGGCCGTTCGCCATGTTGACGAACATGCGGGCCACCGTCGCCTTACCGCCGGAAACGAGGTGGGCGTAGGGTGAAACTTGTTGGAAAAGGTGGCTCTTACCGGTCCCGCGCGGGCCGAGTTCGACCAGATTGTAGTTGCGCTCCACGAAGGGGACCATGCGCAGGAGCGTCGTGTCCTGGGAGCGGGCGCTGAGAGAGGCGGGCTCCAGGCCGATACTGCGCAAAAGGAGGTCTTTCCACTCGCGCGTCGTAAGTTGGGCACGGCCGGCAGCTATCTTGTCCAGTATGTCGCGCGTGGATAGCTGGATTTCACGTAGGCTCAGGACCTCGAACGGCCTGCCGCCCTTCTCCTGTGCGATGCTGGCGTCGTAGCCGAGTTCGATCTCGGCATAGAAGCCGCCGGTGAGCATGCGTTCGTGGTCCAGGACGATCTTGTCCGAGATGCGCACGTCGTTGAGGCGGAGGCTCGGCAGGGTCGCCAAGTAGCTGTCGGTCTTAGCGTCGAGTCGGGCCGTGATGATGTCGATGATGCGAACTGAGCCGCGGTCGCGCGCCTTCGACTTAAAAAGTTCCTCTTCACCAGCGCGCACGGTCCGATCAGAGAGTTGCGACTGCACCATCTGGAGACCTTCTTCAATCTCCTCGGGCACGGTGCTGGCGCAATAGCGGCCAAGCATGAACTCAACCACATAGGTCGGTACGGGGAACTGCCCGCGAAAACGGCGAACGAGGTCCTTTCGCACGATGTGTCCGGGAAACGCTTCCGCTGCCTTACGGTCCAGGTCGTCGAGCTCGATCACGTCAATCCTCCCCGACCATCAGCGTGCGGTGGGCCAATACCCGACCATCGTCATCCAGTACGACAAGGCAGGCGGCTTCACGCTCATGTTCGTCGCTGACCAGGAACGACGTGCGGTCATGCTCGTCGAGAACCCTGCCGCCCTTGATCAGGCTCAGTCCGCTGGTCTCCGAACCGAGGCGCAAATCGACGCGGAGGTCGGCGCCGCCAGTCACTTCGACGCGCAGGCGGAGCCCCTCCCACCTGGTTTGTGCAATGGTGACGGCGCGCTGTCCGCCATCACTCGCCACCCTCAGGACGGGCAGGATGCATTCCTGCGGGCTGACGCCGCCGTGCGCATACTCATAGCCTGAATAAAATGACCGCGCGCCCGTCGCCGTCGCCACCGAGACCTCGGGGTTCCAACTCCACGGAACCTGGAGGTAGGACGTTTGCGCCTTGGCTTTGACGAGGGCGCAACGCGTCCGCTTGCCGTTGGGCTCCACCAGGCCGACATCCAGCGCCGCATGGGGCAGCCCGCCCGGCATCAGCAGCCAGCCATGGTCGGTAACGATGTGAAGGCTCCGTCCGGCGCGCACCAACTGAAGAATACGGTCGACCGCATCGCGGACACCTGCTGCAAGCCGCTCAGCTAGCCGCGCCCCCAGCGCATGCCCTTCTTCATCGAACCTGCCGGTCTCCGCCCAGAGCTTCGCGTCGGGGAGAAGTGCGCGGTCCGTTTCCCAGCCTTGCGCTTCCATCAGCTTGAACAGCACGGGTTTCGTCGCCGGCTTGCCTTCTGGGGACAGTGGTAGAACGTCGGAGGTGGTCGGCGGGCCGCTCAGCAGGGAGGCCACTGGCGAGACCATCGGCTTGCAAGTCGCCGTGACGGTGGGGAACCCGGCCCACATCCAGCTCAGTGAGACCTTCACGCCCTCATCTTCCAAGCGGCGGACAAGCTCACGGGCAAGGTCCATGCGCAAGCCGTCCACGAACAGGATCGTGATGGCACCGGGTCCAGCCTTGGGTGGAGCGGCGAGCTTTACCTTTCCAACCCGGATCAGCTCCTGGAGCGCGAGGGCGCCCTGATCCATCCAGGGCAGATAGACCGCACGTAGCGCTGCGGCGACGGCCTCGCGGTCGAGCTCGCGCGGCGCGACCGCCAGCGCGCGCATAGCGGCCCAGTCCACATCGGCGCCTGCCGCGACATAGGCTTCGGCCAGCGCGTTGCCGTCATGACTCGGCAGCGGCTCGGCGGCGGCGATGTTCGCGATGAAGGCGAGAGCCTGCGCCAAGGGTGCTTCGCCGCGCCGCGCCCAGACTGTCTCTCGCCGCCAAGCGTGCTTCGCTTCCAACTCAGCAATTCTGGCCTTGGCGGTCTCTGGCGAAAGCTCTGCCAGTTCGCGGAGTTGTTGGCGCAGGTCCTTTTCGTCCCGAGCATTCAAGCGGGGGTACGAATCCTGGTGCTCGAACAGCGTTCCCGGCTCTTCGAGGCTGAGATAGGTGACGACCTTGTCAAAACCGGTAGAGGCGGCGAAACGCGCCCATACCTCCGCCCAGCGCCCTTCGCGCTTGGCCAAGCGCCGCGTAGCATCCTGCGGGGACAGCTCGCGCGGATCGAACTTCAGCTGCTTTTCGGCAATGTTGGCGAAGGCCGCGAACCGCGCGGGATCGCCCAACTCGGTGAAGGCTCCGTCGATCCACTCGAGCATGTCGGCGGCTAGGTCGGGCGCGAGCAGCGCATTTAGCTGGTCCGCGTTCCAGCGTTGGCCGCGCAACTCCTCGACGGGGCGCGTGCAGATGCGCAGCGCCGCGTGGGAAAGCGCTGTGCGGGTCGCATTGTCGTCGGCCATGCTGAGCTTGAGCGGTCCGCGTTCGGAGGTGAGGAAGCCGCGCAGCGTCCAGTCTTTACCGTTGACGTGCCCGAACACGGTGCCTGCCACCGTGAACCAGACCAGCGGCTGTAGGAGAGCGGGGCAATCGTCAGCGCCCTTCAGCGTCTCGCGAGCGACGTCGGGCAGATAGAGGATGGGCGTGCTCTCCTCCGGGATGAGAACGGCGGGAACGGCTCCGGCAACTGCAGCGCGCAGCCAAACGGCCGGCCCCGTTCGTGTCGCCGCATCGAACTCGCCGTAAGTCAGCAGCTCCGGAAGCCGCTCGCGCAGCGCCGGCAGAAGGGGCTCGAACTCCCGATTGGCGTCGCACCACACCACCGCTTCCGGCGGCGCCTCGGCCGCGGCGTTGTAGCTTGCGGCGTCGTGCAGGGCGCTGACGAGGGCATCGAGAGGCGTCGTCACTTCGCCGCCTCCACCCGTTTCGCAGCGGCCTCACGCGCGGCACGCTTCTCGGCCAACGTGGTGTGATGGTCGTTGCGCCGCTCGCCCTTGAACACGTCGTACCAGGGCGCCGACGGCACGTCGTTGCCGCGATCCTTGTCCTTCAAGATCTTCGACAGGTCGTGCGCGAGCACGCCCGCCTTGATGAAGGGGCGGATGTTCTGGCGGACGCCGTCGTCGAGGTCCGGGTCCCAGCCCAGCGGCTGCTGGGCGAGCGACTTCCAGCGGACGAAGATGTCGTAAGGCTTCTCGCCCTCCAGGATCTTCTCCAGCTTCTGCTGGAGCTCGCGGCCTTTCTCGTAGCGCAGCGTGTTGTTCTCGGCCCTGGCGCGGGCCAGCCAATCGCCGAGCAATGTGTAGGTCAGCTTGCGCAGGTTGGCCTGGTCGAAGCGGTGGTAGTGGACAAACACTGAGAAGCCGTCCTTCAACCCATCCGAGATATGCCAGAGGAAGGGACGCTGGCCGAACAGGGCGCAGTGCTGGCGGAAGGCGCGGTCACGGACCCAGGCCTCGAGCGAGCCATCGCGGGCCGCTTTCTTGTCAAACGCTTCATCTGCCTCGGCGACGAGGCGGCGCTCCAGGGCGTCGGACCAGTCGGTTCCGAATGCGGCCGCGAGGTAGGCTCGCAGGCGGTCGACGAGAGGCTTCTCACCGGCCACGGGCGGAACACCAATCAATCCGTCGTTGTCGCCGTCAGGAAGTTCTTTCAATCTTGAAAGAAGCTTTTGCCCATCATCCGAAAGCCGGATGCTTGGATCATATTCTGCCGGCCACCGATATCCTGCAATCCGAGCTAGGAACACATGCAACGCTGTCCCTTTTTCGGCACGGGCTGGGTGGCCATGAAACAACCACTGCCTTGGATCGTGGGAAAAGCGCGTCCTGATGCTAGGGGTGTTGGTCAATGCTGATGCAGAGTGGTAATCAAAAGCAACCTTCGTAAAAGTGCCAGCCGTAACGGACATCTTTTTATCTAGAATGCGAATCTGCCCCTCAAGTTCTCCGGAGACGCAGAAATTCCAGATTGCATCCAAATCCGCTTCTTTTATTGGAAATACTACAGCTATGTTGTCATCGAAAAGCTCACCAAAATACGGCGTAAACCGCAACTGCCCAGCTTTGCCGATAGCCACGCCAAGCTTTCCAAAAGCCCGTTGACCATGGTGACGAAATCCCGGCTCCGTCGAAGGGTCGTGATTGGGGCGGTCCCACAAAACGATTTCTTCTCTGCCTGAGATAATTCGTCCGTCTTCAGGGCTGTTAAGCCAGTACTGATGGCCAGAGGCAACTTCATTTACCTCCCAAAACTTCCTGAGATAGCGATTGCCGTCCCCAGTTACGCTGCCCTTTCCGAAATCTGCATACTTTGAAAGCCTGCTCTTGGTCCTGTCATGCTCTACATAGGAGATTCGCATATCGGGGTTTTTGAGCATGTTTTCTTGGGTAACAAACTGTAGCGGACCAACAGCAAGCAGTTGCTTCTTGTTGTCTAGCGATCCTGCCTCACCAATTTCCTGACCATAGCTGAGTTGCCCAGAGGTTGGCTTTGTCTTCTCAATAATCTGGAGGTCGACGTTGACCACCTCGCCCTTGATCTGTTCGAATGCACCCGGTCCAAGGCGTGGCAGAAGTCGAAGAGAAACTTCGGAAAGCAGTCGGCCCCGCAAGCCCTCGTAGTATTTTAGGAAGAGCCAGTATTGCTGGGTGACAATTGCTGATGCGCCACCTCGTTTGAGGAAATGAAGAGTGCGTTCCAAAAATACGGTCGCTAGATCATATTTTGAAAGAGGATAGCGCTGCTCGCAGTACCGCTTCAGTTCGGGACCGTGATCGCCGCCCTTGAGGTAGGGGACATTAGTGATGACAAGATCGAATTTCTGATGAAGTAGGAAAGCAGCATCGGCCATTCCACGAGCCGAGATTAGCCCCTCTCTTTCATTCGGATCAGCAAGACGTGCTCGCTGCAGTAGTGGCTCAAGAAGACGCTCGATCTCTCGTAGTTTTTCAGATTCAAACAGGTCTCCGCCAGTAGGCTCTAGTAGGCTGCCGAGCACCGGCGCCATGCTGAACAGATCATGGAGCGCAAAAAGTGCGTATTCTAATTCAGTAGATCCGCTTGCTAGAGCGGCAAATTCCCGTCGAGACAGCGGAGGGGGTGCGCCAACCCACGCAATGTGTGGCCGCGGCAGCAACTGCCAGCCACCTACCTTCCAAGCTGTTAATGCCACTGCAAACGCCGCGATCTGCACGCATCGTCCGTCGATCTCGAGCCCATGAAGGTTGTCCCGCAGCACCGCCACGACCGCATCGGGCGGCGACAGATGTTCTTCGGCCTGCCGTAGCGCCGCTAGGATCGCCAGTGCCTCGGTAAGGAAGTGCCCGGACCCACAGCACGGGTCGAGCATTGTGATCGCCTTGGCTTCCTTGGGCCAGCCGGGGAAGGTGCCCGCTGCGGGTCGCCAAGGGCTGTCCTTGTCCTCACGCACAAAGCGCAGCATGTCGAAATCGTAGTCGGGAAGAGAACACGCCGCGCGCAAAGTGTCCTCGTCTGCGGCGGTTTGCGCAAGAGCCGTATCGGCGGCGAGTACCTTGCCCGCCCACCACGCCCCCAGCGTGTTGTGCAGCAGGAAACGCACCATGTAGGGCTCGGTGAACAGCTGCGTGACCGCAGGCAGCTCGTCGGCCCCGATCTTCACGCCCGATTTGTTGACAGCATCCTTCTCGGCCGCGCGCCAGAATTGATAGGTCCAGCCAAGACTGTCCTCGGCCTGGAAAACCTCTACATCGAGCCCTGTGACCAGGCGGTGCAATTTCTGCGTATGGACCGGGTCGAGCTCGATCGCGAGGACCGGATCGTCGATGCGGAAGACCGCCGGCAGCATCGAGGCCGCATAGCGCTCGGCGATCACCCAAGGGTCCGTGAGACCCTCTGCCTCGGCGAGCTCCCGGCAGTCCTCCAGCGAAACCGGCACGTCATACTCCGGATTCCGTAGCAGCCCGCGCTCGGCCAGAAACCGGGCGAAGAGCATACGGTGCCAGTGCGCGTAGGCGGCCGCTTCGACCAGCCGCTTCGTATCCTGCGTCTCGTCCGACTTATTGAATGCGTCGCCCAGCGCACGGGCATGGGCGCGCAGGCGGCGGCGCAGTTCCTTCTCGGCATCGTTCAGGTAGGCGGGCGCCTTGCCGGCCGCCACGCCGAGGCGCTGGATTGCATCGCCCGCGCCTTCCTCGGCGATGATGCGTGCGTCCTTGACCGTCTTTTCGAGTGTCCGGCGCAGAGCGGTGGGGAGGTAGCGGTTCGTCATGCGTCACACCTTCGGGATCACGGGACCGTCGCCCAGCGACTTGGCGATCCGCTCGCGGACCTTGGCGAGCCAGTCGTCCAGCTCCGCCTCGTTTTTCAGCAGCGCGCCCGGCAGGTTCACGGCGCGCGCCTTGGGCTCCAGCAACGCGGCGGCGGCGGCCAGGGCATCCTCTATGCGCGCCGGCAGCGCCTTTACCATGTTCTCCCACTCCGAGAGGCCACGTCGCGACAGCGCCTCGGCGATTGCCTGCGGCGTGTCAACCGCGGGCTTGTCCACTATCAGCAGCCCGCATTCCTGACGGATGCTGTGCTTCTGTTCCGGGGAGAGCTTCGCCCAGGTCGGATCGTCGGCGAGCCGCTGCTCGCCCTTTTGCCACGCCGCCTCCCAGGCCACATGAGCGGCGTTCAGCTTCGCCCGCAACGTGTCCGCCGCCGCAGAGATCAAGGGCGGCACCGGATCGGGGTCGGCGAGCAACGGCCGTCCGTCCCGCAGATCGTCGAGATCGCCCTGTTGTTCCGTGGCGCCCAAGGCGACCAGACGTTCC
This sequence comes from Nitrobacter sp. TKz-YC01, assembly GCF_047824785.1. Taxonomy (GTDB): domain Bacteria; phylum Pseudomonadota; class Alphaproteobacteria; order Rhizobiales; family Xanthobacteraceae; genus Nitrobacter. The sequence continues at coordinate 269,892 of NZ_CP181167.1, forward strand.
GCCAACCGCCAGTTGGGCAGTCGGTCGCCGATCTTCTGCGCGGCCGCCTTCCATGCCTTCAGCTTGTCGCGCAATGTCGCCGCGTCAGCCGCCAGCGCGGCAAGCAGGTCGTTGCCCGAAAGGCTCTTGTAGGAGGCGATGTTGGGGACCGTTTCCGGCTCCGGCGCGGGCGGCTCGCCACCGGACTGCCGGGCTGCCGTTTCGAGGCGTTCGAGAAGCGCCGTCAAAACCAGATGTTCCTGGTTGTTCTCGAAGGCGATGCTCGCGTCGGTCAGCAGGCCGCGCACCGGCATGCGTTGTGCGATAGTGATGATCGTCGTCTCGCCGCGGAAGGTGCAGGTGCCGAGCTTCTGACGTGGCAGATCGGGAAGCGAAGCGGGCTTCCCATCATCGCCCGTGACGCGGACCAACCCGGCATTGGCGAGCACGATGAGCGCTCCATCGACGGTATCTTGCGACCAGCCAAAGGGCGGACTGGTGAACTTGGAGCGCAGGTCCGAACCTTTCCGGCCCGGGCCGAGCTCGGCGAGCAGCGCCTTGCACACGGCATGGTTCTCCAGAGCCCCGGCATGGTCCACCGCCTTCATGGCGTCCGGGTCCTTGCGCATCGCCCGGTCGCGCACTTTGTCCCAACCTGGGTGGTCGCCATCGGCGAACTGCGGGTAAAGGCGAGCAAGTGCGTTCGTCGCCCCTTCCTTCACCGCCTCGCCTGGCGCACCGGCAATCAGTTTGCCGCCAGCCTGGTAGACACGGGCCTGCGCAACGGCCTCTCGGACGATCTCCTTGGCCACGGCCTGCGCCTTGTTGGCGCGGGATTGCATAGCGGACTGGGCCTCGCGCCCGGCGTCGGTCTGCGGCACCCCACGAACCTGCAGGACGTGCTCGGCGGCGCGCCAGGTTGTGAGCGCGGTCGTCAGTTCGTTGTCGCGGGTCGCATGGCGCGGGATAAGCAGATGTACAGAGGGGTCCGATGTCGATGCCGCCGCAATGTCCTTCTCCACTGCCGCCAGGTCTTCGTTCCACCCGCTTCTCAGTCGCAATGGGATGCCATCCGCCGGAGCCTTGTCATCGGGACGCAGGCGGTGGATGCGTCGTTGCTGACGGCTGGAGCCGTGCGTCACGCTTGCGGCGCCCGCCAAGGCGGTCTCGATCGCCTCGTCGAGCAGCTCACGTCTTGACCGGGTGAGTCCCGACTGATCGGCCAGGATGGCCTTCTCTTCGCTGCGATACGCGGATTCCCATTCCGCACTCTCCTTCGTCTGCAAGCGCCATTCCCCGCCGACCTCGATCACCGCTCCGTCGGCCTGGAGCTCCTGCAACAAATCGGGCACCTTGCGGCGCAGCTCATCCTCGCCTGCAAGATCGACGATCAGGAGGTCGGCAATGGTCTCTGCCTTTGCACGGACGCCGTGATGGTCTGCCTCCGGGGCAATGCGCCCCAGCATGTAGACCAGCATAAGGATGCGCGCCTTCAGCAGATCCTTTTCTGGCCCGCCGCGAAGCGCTTCGATACGATTACGTGTCTCTCCCGGCAGAAGGCCCGCGTTGTACGCCTCGGTGGAGAACCGCCCATAAAGGAAGTCGACGGGCACTGCGTGACCCAGCGGCTTGTCAGCATAGGTGCGCGCAGCATCCAGCGTGGTGCGCAGTTGTCCACGCAGAGTGCCGCCAAGTCCTGTGCGATCGAGCTCGCGCAGGATGCGCTCCCAGACACGGCGACGAGAGGGAAGCAGCGGCCAGTCGAGCACAGCTTCGTCGTCGTCCTGCACCGTATGCGCCAGACGGCTGCCATGCAGGTGTCGACTGATCTCCCCCGCGTTCGTGCTCAACATGCCGCGAATAGGCTTTTCGGCGCCCGTCTTCTTTCGCAGGACGGTCTTGCGGATAACGGCATCGACATCTGCTTCTCCGAGTGCGATCTGCACGGGGAACCGATCGAGAAGCTTTTGCAGATCCTGCACGTCGCTTAGCGCCTGTTGACCGGTCGCGACCAACAGCACGCGACCGTCGAACCGTCCCGCAAGCCGTTCGGCGATCGTCTGTATCTTCAGCGTCAGCCCGGGGTCTTGCCGGATGAACTGCTGCACTTCGTCGAGCACGATCAGGGTCAATGGCAACTCGGTTCGACCCAGCATTAGCGCTCGACGAACCATCGTTTCGAGGAGATCGACGGTCACAGCTGGCGGTTCGGGGAACTGTGAACGGAGCAGCCCGCTGAGGTCCTTGGGCGAGCCCGCCAGGTCTGGCTTGGCTTTCAGCACTGCGGCGCCGAAGCGAGGCGACAGAATGAAGTTGCGGATGTCGGTGTCGAAGGTGCTGCCCAGCGCCTCGCGTACGCTGTCCAATATGCCGAGATCGGCCAGCCAGAACGCGACCTGAGCCGCGCGGAGATCGCTTGGCAATCCGACTGCCCGCAGCACAATCCCAAGGGTGGCTTCGGCCGGATCGGAGGGGCCTGTCCCAAGGGTATCTCCGGCCGCCACAACGCCGCCCGCTCTTTTCGCCGCGATACGCAACTCCTTTAGCGGCGCGGCCACTTCCGGCGGCAAGTGATGGATCAGCCCTTCCGCCGTCGCGCCGTCGGAAAACTCAAGATTGGACCACAAGGCGGCGAGCATGCTCGCAAGGTGAGACTTGCCGGAACCGTAGAAGCCGGAAATCCAGACGGCTGGAGCGCTGCCGCCTCGACCAACGGAGCCAAGAAATGCCTCAAGAATGCGCGCAAGCCCGTTAGCGTAAGCGCCATCACAAACGAAGGTGGAGAGCTCTCCCCGCAGCGTTTCAAGAGCTTCCGAAGTGGGTGGAAATGAGATCTTGGCAACGCCTTGATTGGCCAGTCTGTACTCTGCCGGATCCGTGTGGAAAGTTTCGCGGTTAAGCATGGTGCCGCCCTTCACAATGCGTTGTCAGTAGGAATTGGGATGGCGTGGTAGTTCCAGCCGTCCCGTGCGTCGAGCAGACGGTACACGCCAGCGGAATGCTTTCCGGGAAATCCGACGAGGAGTCGCCCAGGGATGGTCTCCGCGACGCGACTGATCAAGGTCGAGACCCGCGCGACACCGAACAGCGCACCACAGCCGTCCACTGCCAGGATGTCGTTCGCGGTGCAGGAGCGCAGGGCATCCTTGATCTCGTTGACGAGACTGTCTTCAATTTCGGGCAAGAGCCCTCGCAGTTCAGCCGGTTGCTCTACCAACGCATCGAAAAACTCGTGCTGCCCGATCCAGGAGCCGAACCACTTGGAAAGGGAGACTTGTCGCCAACCGTGCCCGGCCTTGAGCGTCGCATGCTCGAACTCCGCAAGACGCCCTGTGAAACGCCGTTGGAGCGACTTGTCGTACCAGACGATCCAGACACGGCCCGCCGGAGGCGTATCTTCTGCCCAGGGAAGACGGACTTGCTTGCTGTATGCGTTGAGGATGTCGTCAAACGTGTTCAAGTTCGGGCACCCCCAGAGCGGCCGCCATAGGCTGACGGACGGATATTTCGGTCACATCGCCCGCTGACCGGACGCGAGCTAGCCCGATAGCTTCAGCACGCCGCAATGCGTCGAGAGCTTGTTCGGGCGCGAGGTCCAGCACCTTCATCCAGCCGGAGCTAAGGATGGAAGGTCCACCAAACCCGGAGGCCGTTGCAATGAGCGCCGCGAGGGCGACGGTCGGCGGAGTCGGCATCACTCGCTGCCTGAGTTTCTTGACCGACCCCTTCAGATGCCCGCTCTGGGTCCATGACGACGCGCAGTTCTGAGCGAGTGACCTCAGCATCTTTTCGCTGAAGCGTTCGGGAAAGGCTGCAACGAATGCTTCTCCAAACAATGGCCATTGCAGGGTTTGCCCCACAGAACCCGCGATAACGACAGGGGCTGTCTCCCGCAGCAACGGGTCGCGCGCCAGAGCCACGAGTAGTGCCTGCAAGCGGCGGCCCTGAATGTCGCTTTTCCAGATTTTCATGAGCGTCTTGGTCAGAGGCGGCTGATCGCCGAGCCCATAGAGCGACGCCATGTGCCTGTACGTCAGTCGCCGGGTGTTGCTAGTAGCCTTGCCGATTGCGTTCTCTTCTATGGCAGCTGACCGGAATTCTTCCGGTGTCGACACGCCGGCTCCCATCAGGGCTTCAAGCTCAGCGAACATCATGGTCTTGGACTGATGAGCTCCTCCCCCGGACAGCTTTATGCCGAAGGAGGAAAGCTTGGAGTCTTCAGCCCGCGCGCCGAACCAAAGCGTTGCCGTCTGACCAGCGTGGGTGGGCGATCCGCTGCTGCTCGCCATATCAGTCCTTGTTCGAAGCGCGAGCATGCAGAATGTCCTCTCCCTTATGGTCGGCCGATTGGGCTCGCTCGATAAATTGCCTGACCGCCTGGCGGATTAGCCACGAAAGTGACACGTCTCTTGCGACCGCGAGGTCAGCCAAGGCGTCATAGTCCTGCTCTTCGAGACTGACCGTCAGCCGTGTGGACTTGCGTGGGCGATCGGACATCGCATCCTCCAGCCATGAATTTTCCTGAGACTATTCGTTGCGTCATCACTTCGCAACAAAATGATGCATTTTTCATCACGGATTCGGGTATCTTAACGCCCCGCCGACGGTGATCGCATATGAGGGCGCGGCGGCTAGCCTCACATGCCGAACAACCGCCATCCTGGAGCTATAGTCACGCGCCCGCTTGCTGAGCCTGGCCAGGGTCGGAGGTGCTGGAGCGGACAATCGACTGCTCGTATTCCTCGACATCGGACAGGCGATAGACCACCCGGCCGCCTACTTTGAGGAACTTCGGCCCTTCACCAGTCCAACGCCACCGCTCAAGTGTGCGATGGCTGATCCCCCAGCGCACCGCCAGTTCAAGTTGGTTCATGCATGTTGCCTTCATTTTCGTGTCCTTTCGTCCTGGCAAGTTGGAATGCGACACGACGAAGGCGTGGCCGGAAAACACTATCAAGGTAATACTGGCGGGAGCCACAAAACCGGGGGCTTGCCGCGTCTCGTCTTGAAAAGAGAAGTTCCTCGAAAGCGAAGATTCACCTACGAATACGAAGGCGTGCTAGCGCGATGTGGGGCATACTTCGAGCGAGTTTGTCGAAGAGTCCTTTCCCTCCGCCACTATAAAATTGCAAACTCCCTGCATCCCAGTTTGACCGCCGAAATTCCTTTTGATTTCAAAGGGCATTAGCAATTTCGACCAAACGTCGGAGACTGCCGATGTGCCGATTTTCAGTCTCTGAACGGCTTGGGTCTCAAATCGAGTAAACCTCGGTCGGTTTGGTTTGGTTGAAATAGATGTCGCCGCTTCAATGATTTGCAGTTTTCTGACTACGCCCGAGTTTTGAGGGGTTTCGCCGCCAGCCAGCCTGAACAAGAGACACCCGAGGTAGGCGTTCTTGAGCGCTGCAAAGCATAGTCCTGAGCAGCGCGACGTTGGACGGTTCAATCCCGGGCGCGCTAGACGAGGTTCCGCCGCGGTGACGATCCCGTGAGTGATCCAGTAAGACGCGGTCCGGTGCCAACGAACCGTCGACGGCTCTGGAAAGGAAGTAATAGAAAGCTAAAGCACGCACAGCTGGCGTCTTCTACGGGACTGTACCGGTAGCGCGTGACGATCTCGAGTGGCAGGCACCACGCAACCAGTTTCGGAAGCGACACCCAATCATCGAGGCGGCTCTGAACCATGCCGAGGAAATGCACGCAGTCCGCCTCATCATACTCGATGGGAAACGGCTCAAAGGTGAAATGGTCGAAGGTAGTCGCCGATGATTCTCTTCCCGGCCTGTGACAACAGCGCCTTGTCCTTGTAGTGGCGGATCAACTGCGCTGCGATCAGCAGCTCCTGCATGATAGCGAGCGGCATGAAGTCGAGCTCGTTTAGCACCTTATTGAGCCGGTGAGCTCATCGGCTTCATGCTCGGGCCAGCCGAAATCCTCTGCCGCCTAGGTTACGAATCCGAGGAAGAATGCCCGACTTGGTGAGGGGTATCCCGTCATTGTCTCGGATGTGCGTCAGCACTTCATCGCGTTGATGCACATCGGGCTGCCAGCGAGATCGGCCATGCGGAGGCTCTCGTCAGCATCACGATCGGTGCGAGTCTCGATTGCCGGATTATGGATGTTCTTCGCCATCGCGTCGCGGCGCCATCGGATAGGCGACGACATCCGCTTTCTCGTGGTCGAACAGGCGGAAGATGGTCATGGGGAAATGATCTCCTACATCCGCACAAAATAGACCTCGTTACGCCCTTCCCGACGGACGATCTCCTCATAGGGAGGAGCCATGTCGGGATTCAGTTTGTCGGTGTGTCGCTGATGGAAGCGTGCGACACTACTCACCACGAACGCGCCTCCTAAAGAACGGCATCGTCAGCACGGACAATGACAAAGTAGCCTACCGCAGCGCTGATGCACGCCGCGATCATGCGTACTTCATCTTATGCCTCCAGCCCTGTTGCTCGAGCGTCGCCTCGTATACAATAATTCTCTACGGGGATGGCTTGTCTCGTGCATGCGTTTCGCAACACGAGGTAATTCGGCTGAAGAGGAAAAGCTCGTGGGAAGTTCGACAGACGCACACTGCTTCGCATGTGGCTATGACACTTTTCTACTCATCGGCGGAGGAATGGCGGATCATGTTAAGAATGCCGCGTGGCCAGTCTACTGCAAGTTATGCGACGAGATCACGACTGCTAACCACAAGCAAATGCCGCTAACTTGCAACGAATGCAACACCACTGATGTTATTCCGATCGATGATCCCAGCGTTTGGTTGGGTGACAATGAAGGAATAAGCGAGATGTGGGGGCGCCTAAGACTGATGGACGGGCACTACCGCTGCCCGAAATGCGGCCGATTCGAAGTGCGCTTCGGGAAGAACGCTGGCGGGCATAGCATACTCTCCTGGGACTGACCAAATCCGATCAAGTCCCTTTTTGTAACTCCCAATGAAATGGTGGACAATCGCCGTTTAGGCGACTCAGACATGATGGTTCAGAATTTCCCTATTTGTCTCCCGAGCTATCCTCGGCGAAGTATGGCGGACGTACGCTCATGTAGTGGCGGGTGAAATGATAAACTAAGGTACTAGTCCACTCTCCGGATATCGGCTGTCGCGTGCCTCTCTCGTTCAAATGCTTCGCTATATCTCCGCAAGTCATTCGGCGAACATTAGGTAGAGCCAGAATGGCTTCTGAGTTTTCTCGAACGAATGCATGACCTACGTGCGTGCTCTCGCCTATATGCAAAGCGAGACGATGGTATTTCGCGAACGGAATTGTGGGCGGGCGATCTTCTTCAAAGTGGTAAGGCGACCCAGTGAAGACCTTGCGACGAACATGGTGCTCGTCCGTTTCTTCTCCGACGCTGCGCTGCGACTTAACGGCGGGCTGACCACTTTTGTGCTCAGGCGGAGTTCGATCCGTTTTCGCAAGGAAATTTGAGAAGTCGACGATTCCCGTTTTGATGCGATTCAGGAATCTATTGATACCTTTATACATTCAGCGCATACAAAAGATGGTCAGCATCTTGGGTCAAAGAATGAGGTTTCAATCTATAGTGTGGGTGGGATTCGTTCAACTACTAATGCTGAACGTTGCATTTTCGGAAGGATATTTATTCGGACTAGCGTTGAAGACCGCCTCCATCTGCTCCGCCCACGGCAGTTCCACGACCCCGACGAGGTCGTTGAGCGGCAACGCTGGCGGAATGCGATGGATGAGCAGCTTCTCTAGCACGTCCGGTGCAAGATAAGCGAGCCGCATCGTGCGGCCGACATACTGATCGGTGACCTTCTCGGTCTTGGCGATGTCGGCGATGGTCGAAGCCTCGCCGCTCTCAAGCTTGCGTCGCCAGCTCCAGGCACGAGCGATGGCGCGTACCACATGCGCATCCTGTGTCCGCTCCTCGGCGGGTACATAATCCACGGGCGGCAGGATCTTCGGGCGACCGTTTTTCTTGCGAATGGTGAGTGGGATCACCACGCGGACGGTATTTTCCGTCATGCTGCGTCTTTTTCCAGCTGCCGCTCCATCATCTGTCGCGCCAGCGATCTGATGCCTTCATGGCGCAGGTCTATGGCTAGTCCGGCCGTGCCGACCGTGACGCGGGCAACCAGGAGCTGGACGATCCGTGCTTGCTCCGCTGGAAACAGCGATCCCCACAGCTTGTCGAACTCGCCCAGAGCGGCAATGGCGTCCTCGCTGCTGATGTGCGGCATGTCCTCCTTCAGGGCGGCAAGCACACGCGCCCTCACCTCCGGGGTGGCGATCAAGCGACGGATTTCACCGATGACGGCATCCTCGACCATACCGGCTGGCAAGCGCAGCGGGCCCGAGGCATTGTCGGTCGGGCGGTTCCGGATCAGGTCCATCGAGGTGTAGTAGCGGTAGAGCTTGCTGCCCTTCTTCGTCGCCGTCGGCGTCATCGCCGTGCCGGTCTCGGTGAAGATCAACCCCCTGAGCATCGCTGGCGTCTGGCTACGCGTGTTCGCAGCACGCAGCCGCGGGCTGGTTTGCAGGATGGCATGCACCTTGTCCCACAGATCGCGATCGATGATCGCCTCGTGCTCGCCCGGATAGGCCGTGCCCTTGTGCACGGCCTCCCCGAGGTAGACCCGGTTGTTGATCAGTTTGTAGAGGAAGCCCTTGTCGATCGGCTTCCCGCGCTTGTTGAGCACGCCTTCGGCCGCGAGCGCTTTGCCGTGACGATCTACGCCCGCATCGACGATTGGAAGCGAGGACGTCGATGATCGCTGCACTGTTCACCGAGATCTCCGCCGCCCCGTGGATGCGGGCGGCCCTACGCTACGGCGCCATCGCACTCGCGGTGTTCCTGTTCCTGCTCTCACTCCGGCGCTCCGGCGAGCGTGCTGGCCGCCTCGCCGAACGCCTCGAAACCTCGGAGAAGATCCGATCACGGTTCCCGGTCGGATCAGGCCGTGCGTGCCGGTGGTCTGATTTAAAGGTGGGCAGCTTGCTCAAGCCATCTTTTGTTCTAGGCGGTGCTTGCGCTTTTCCCAATCGGGTAGCACGCGGTCCAAAAGCTCGAAGAACTCTGGACCGTGGTGCGGCAACGCGATGTGGCAGAGCTCGTGCGTGATAACGTAGTCGATTGCGTCGATTGGCGCCTCGATCAGGCGGCGATTAAGCAGCAGCCGCGATGCCGGTGACATCGAACCCCACCGTTGCCGGAGTTGGCGCACGATCAGGCCTTTGGGGCGGAAGTCTTCAGGGGCCGGGAAGCGCAGCAGATTGACTTCGAGGCGCTCGGCAAATTTTGAATGGGCCCGCTGCCGATACCAACCCTCGACAAGTTCGCGGGTGACCTCGGTCCGTTCGGGCCTGTGCGTTTGGACCACGATGAAGCCACGGACGAGCTTCACCGTCGCCTGAACGTGGGGCAATATCTTTAATCGATACTGGCGCCCGAGATAGAGATGGGTCTCGCCCGCGACATACTGGCGGTCCGGGGTGCGCGGCAGGAACTGAATGAAATACCGCTGCTGGCGCCGGATCCACGCGGCGCGCTTGCGCACTTTATCCTCGATAGCCGCCAGCTGAGCATCCTGTGGAGCAGCGACCACAACAGAGGCATCGGGCTCTACGGCGATTTCCAGCGTCGTCCGGTCACGGCGCACGATGGAGAAATCGATCCGGTGTTCACCATAGCGGACGCTTTGTCGTTCCGCCTTCATCCGGGAAACCGCGCCCGGGCCAGGTCCATGATGTTGAGTTCAAGATCGTCCATCACCTCGACCGTCAGCTCGATGCCGCGCTCATCGCGAAGGACATCAAAGAAGTAATCGTCGATGGCGTTGCGCATCTTGTTCTGAGCGATGTCGTTGGACCAGACGTCGACGATGTGATGGGACTTGATGATGTCGATGATCGTGAGCGCAATGGCGGCAACCTCATCTGCCGCGATCGGTTTACCGTCGTCGGTCGCGAGCACGCCTTCAAGGATCCCGAAGAACGCCTGCCCATCGTCGTTGCCCTTGATCGCATCCGGCACCTCGCGCCCCCGGTCCTTGCGGGCAACCTTGCTGGCCAGATCGACTACGTTCTTGAGGTAATCGCGCTCGGAAATCCGTTTGGCCCGATAGTCGCGGATGGTTTCCTCCAGCAGTTCCGAGAAACTGCGGTAGAAGGTCGGGTCCTCGTCCATCTTTTCGGTGATGGTCCGGCGCGTCGCACTGGCGATCCGGTCCGCCCTCGACGCCTCGGAGACGCCCGTCTCCTCCACCACCGCTTTCAGCGCGTCCGGGTCGTTGATGTTGACCATCTCGATGATCGTCTCGGCCGGCATGGCAACCACATGGTCGTCCAGCAGCTTCTGGATCTTTGGCTCAAACTCCTTGACGTCGACGGTCTCCTGGTAGCGAAGCTGGACCGAGCGCCGCAGCTCGGAGAACTGCTTCCAGTCCTTCTTCATGGCGTCGATCTTCGCCTCGTCGAAGACGTCGGAGAGCTTGTCCGACGACAGCGAGATATGGAGGCAGCGGCTGAACGCCTTCAGTCGTTCATAGAATTCCTGCCGGATTGCCTCATCGGCCAGGAACTGTTCGAACTGCTCCATATCCTTCTTGTTCTTGACCGGCTTGAACAGGTCCCAAATCTGATCGTGCAGCTGAGGCAGCTTCCGGATTTCCTCGCGCACGTCGTGGACCGTGCCGGCGAGATCGGCGGCGTCAAAGCCTTCGAAGGCGCTGTAGGTGGTCAGCGCCGTGTCCAACTCCCCAAGCAGACCCTCGTAGTCGATGATGAAGCCGAACTGCTTCTCCGTCGCGCCGTCTTCGTAGAGCCGGTTCACGCGGGCGATCGCCTGCAGCAGGTTATGTTCGCGCAACGATTTGCACACATAGAGCACGGTATTTCGTGGCGCATCGAAACCGGTCAGCAGCTTCGAAACGACGATGAGGATTTCCGGATCGCCGGATCCCTTGAACGCCTCGATGATCTGCCGTGTGTATTCGTCTTCGGTCTTGTACCGGGCCATCATCTGCGCCCAGAACCCGCGCACAAGGTCTTTCGATTCCTTATCGACCTCCTCGTTGCCCTCGTTATCATCGGGCGGCGAGATGACGATTTCGCTAGTGACGTGCCCGATCTCGTCGAGCACCTCCTTGAAGCGGACGGCCGCTGCCTTGGACGGCGCCACAAGCTGCGCCTTGAATCCGGTTCCCTGCCAGTGCTGGCGGAAGTGCTCCGAGATGTCGAAGGCTTTTGCCCGGATCGCTTGGCCGGTCTTCGACAGGGCGTCCATGCGGGAGAACTTGCGCTTCAGGTCGGCCTTCTGGCTGGGGGTCAAGCCCTCGCTGATCTTGTCGAACCACTTGTCGATCACGCCGCCATTGACCTGCTGCTCGACAAGCCGTCCCTCATAGAGGAGCGGCACAACGGCACCGTCAGCGACGGCCTCGTCGATCGCGTATTTGTGGATCAGGCCGCCAAAGGTCGAGAGGGTATTCTTCTCCTTCTTCAGGAGCGGCGTTCCGGTGAAGCCCAGATAGCAAGCCTTCGGCAGCAGCCGGCGCATCCGTGTGGCGAACTGGCTGTGACCGCCATAGCGCCCGGTTTGCGAGCGATGGCTCTCATCGACAAGAACGAAAACGTTGGCATCCTCGTCGACATCCTCTGCGGCTTTGGCTGCCGAATCGAACTTGTTGATGATGGTCGTCACGAGCGGTGTCCGGTTGCGGATCAGCTCGATCAGATGGGCGCCGCTGGTTGCCCGCACGGGTTCCATTTCGCAGGACTTGAACGTGTCCTTGATCTGTTTGTCGAGATCGTCGCGGTCGGTGACGATCAGGATGCGTGGATTGGGGATGGCCTTGTCGAGCGCGAGGGACCGACCCAGCATCACCATGGTCAGCGACTTGCCAGATCCTTGGGTGTGCCAGATCACGCCACCCTTGCGGCGGCCGTCCAGATTGAACTGACGGACGCGTTCGACAGCCTTGCGGATCCCGAAGAACTGCTGGTGGCGCACGACCTTGCGAGCGCCGCCATCGAACACGGTGAAACGACGGATCAGGTCCAGCAGCCGTTCCGGCCGACACAGCGCGTGAATGGCACGGTCTTGCGCCGTGATCGCGCGCGGTCCCTCAGCTGCCAATTCCTCGAAATGGACACGCGCGAAGGCGAAATCGCCCGAGAAGACCGCGTCGGCCTCCGCCGCGGTGAGCGGCCGATTGGCCAGCGGATCGATAATCTCGTCCCGGTCTTCCTCGTCCCGCCACGTCTGCCAGAACTGCCGCGGCGTGCCCACGGTGGCGTAGCGCGCCTCGACACGGTTCATCACCATGAGAAGCTGCGCGAAGTGGAACAGCTGCGGGATGTTGTCTTCGTTCTGGTAGCCGATCAGCTGGCTGCCGGCCTTCTTCAGGCTCTCGGTCGGCCGCTTGTTCTCGATCACGAGGAACGGGATGCCATTCACATAAGCGACGATATCGCACCGCTTGGTCTGGGTGCTGGCCGTTCGCTCTACGGAGAGTTCGGCCGTCACGTGATAGACGTTGTTCGTTGGCGTCTCCCAATCGATGTAGCGGAACGAATAGGACTTGGAGTCCCCCTGAATCGTCTTGGTGATGGTCGTGCCGAGGACGAGGGTATCGTAGATGTCCTGGTTGGTGCCGCGCAGGCCCTTCTGCCGGTCAGGCGTGGGCTTCAGCCGGCGAATTGCCTCATGCGCATCCTCGAGGTCGAAGGGGTAGTCCCGGCCACGATGGGTAAAGCTGTTGATCTTCAAGAGTTGGTCGGCGAGGACGTCATCGAGCACCACGTTGCGCAGGCGACCGCCGCGCAGGCGCACAGCCTCGCTTTGAGAGAGCGGCGTGAACCCCAGCGCCACCAGGAGCTGCAGGGCGGGGATCTGGGACTGATGCTTCTCGGCGGCGTCGAAGGTCATGGATTCCACTCCGCATGCTTCGCCGCCTTGTAGAACTTCACGGAGGGGGCATCCGGGCAGTGGCCCAGTGTCTCGCGCGCAGGCTCCAGAACGGCCACAAGCTCGGCGTAGTAGTCCTTCTCGCCCGCCCACGCCTCCGCGACGGCCTGCAATTCCAGATGCCGCCGATAGACGTAGGAGATGGCGTCAGCCACCTGCACCATCGAGGAATGGTCGGACTTGATCGCGAAGGCGGTGTTGATGATGTGGTCGAACCGATCCTTCTTGCTGCGCTCCAGCCAGACCGTTTTCCCACGCTTCTTGCCTTGCGTCTGATAGAGGCCATCGAACCAGGCATCGCCCTGATACAGCCCGTCCGACAGCTTCGGCATCTCGCTCTTGTTGTCGTCCATGATGACGACAGTGAGGCCCACCTTGGCCGTGCGCAACACCTCTGCGATGGCTTTCTGTTCGGCCAGCGACGGGACCGGAAACGGCAGTTTCGAGAACTCGCTCCAGCGCAGACTGCCGCGCCTGTCCACGGAAGCGCTGGTACTGACCTCGAAGATGTGCCGATAGAGCCCGGTCTTGAGCACGGCAAAGGCGTAGTCGGCATCCACCTTCTCCGGCGCGAAACGGAAGACCGTGTAGATCGGACTGACGACACCGACGTCGGTCAGGTTCTGAAGGCCGATAGAGCCTTCCTCGACATGGTTGCTGGGAAAGCCGAAGTCGCCGCGCCAGATTTTCTTGTAGCCTGACAGATCGGCGCTGAAGACCTGCTTCTTGAAGTATTCAAGCGACCGGACGAACCCGTCGTACTTTGAGCACGACAGGACTTCATGCTGCTCTCTGTCGCCGTTCCGTTCGGAAATCTCGTGCGCTAGCTTGCCGATGGGCTTGATGCCCCAGGTGGCGGGAAGCGTGAACCAGCGATGCGCGGCCACTTCGTCTGTGGTGCGGAAGCGATCCAGTTGGCGCGTTCCGAAGACCAGAGAGTGGGTCAACGCGCGGTGCCGACGTAGCTTCGCCGCCCGTAGCGCCTCCAGCTTCTCGATGGCCACGTCCCATGTCCGCAGGATCTCGGCGATCTTGCGCTGTTCGGGGAGCGGCGGGAGCGGGAGCGGTGTCGATTTCAATAGATCAGTATCGAGCCGACCCGTGCCGTGCCCGGCGCTATCAACATGCCGAAGAATGTCGGACTTTCTGGCGATGAGAGCGAACGCAAGATACTCGCTGTCGACACCCTCCTTCGCTACGAGAGCCTTGATGTCCTGATTGAAGGTCACGGGCCGGTCGCACAGCACTACCGGCAAGTCCTTGAATAGGCCCATCCCACGCACAAGCACCAAAACGGCTCCGGCGGGGACGACTCGAACGGTATTTGCACCCTCCTCGGTGAGGCTTTCACCCACCCCATTTAGGCGCATGGCCTTCATGTCCTTGACGGTCACCCACGGGATCGGACCACCCCAAAAAGATGACCGCTCCTTATTTGGCGTGCCTCCTGAGTGAAGCGTTGCTAATTCGGAGAGCGCGACGCTTTTCCATCTCTCAATCATCCTCGCCGCCCTTCTTCCGCGCCTTCGCGGCCTTCTCCATCTCCTCCAGTTGGGCGATATCCGCTTCATCCGCCGCCAGCGCCTCGGAGGCGCGACGGTTGGCGTCGAACGCCTCGAACCGCTCGACGGCCAGCTTCTGGGCCACGTCCATCCGCAGCCGCCCGGCATGGGTCAGCACGTCGCGTTCGTTGAAGGAGAGGAAGGCGTCGAGCTTGTCGGCCCATTCGGCCATGGCGACCGGGCGGCGGCGCCTCGCCTGGTCCTCGGCATAGTCGAGATACATCACGACGATGCGGTTGAGTTCCTCGACCTCCTCGGCTTTCAGGTAGTTCTTGGCGGTCCCGACATCGCCCTTGCGCACGACCGAGCCTTTCCAGCTGGTCAGGCCCATGTTTCGGGCGCTCGGATCGCTGCGGCTTTCGATCAGTTCGGCGGCCGTCTTGCCCGTGACCGCCCAGAGCATCTTGTTTTGCACCTTCTTGAAGAAGGCCTGCGCCTGCTCGGAATTCTTGTCGTAGTCGATGGCGGTCGTGTAGAGGTCGCGGACCTTCTGGTAGAAGCGCTTTTCCGAGGCGCGGATGTCCCGGATGCGGGCAAGCCACTCGTCGAAATAGTCCCATTGCTCCGCCTGCTTCAGCCGGGCATCGTCCATGGCGAAGCCCTTGACCAGGTATTCGCGCAGGACAGTGGTGGCCCAGCGGCGGAACTGGGTGCCCCTCGGGGAGCGGACGCGGTAGCCGACCGCCAGAATGGCGTCCAGATTGTAGACCTTCGTGCGATAGGCCTTGCCGTCCGCGGCAGCTGTCAAGGATTCCTTGACAACTGACTCCGCCGCCAGCTCCCCCTCGGACAGGATGTTATTGATGTGCAGGCTGACGTTCTGCTTGGAGGTGTCGAACAGCTCGGCCATCTCCAGCTGGGTCAGCCAGACCGTGCCGTCGATGGCGCGCAGGCCGATGGTCGCTGCGCCATCGTCGGTGTTGTAAAGGATCAGTTCGCCCTCAGACATCGACGCCCAGTTCCTTGAGGTAGCCAGCCATGCGCCCGCGCACATCAGCCAACTCGGCGTCGATCGTGTTGATCTGCTTCTGCAGGGCGGCGACGTCGATTTCCTCCTCCGGCTCGAAGGTGTCGACGTAGCGGGGGATGTTGAGGTTGAAGTCGTTCTCGGCGATCTCTTCCGGGCTGGCGCGGTGGGAGTATTTGTCGATCTCCGCCCGTGAGGCGTAGGTTTCCAGCACCTTGCCGATATGCGCCTCGTCCATCACGTTCTGGGTCTTGCCCGGCGTGAACTCCTTGCTGGCGTCGATGAACAGGACGTCGCGGCGGTCCTCGTTGTCGCCGCCCTGCTCGCGGGAGCGGTCGAAGACCAGAATGGCCACCGGAATGCCCGTGGTCGTGAACAGGTTGGCGGGCAGGCCCACCACAGCATCGAGCAGGTTCTCCTCGATCAGCGCCTGGCGGATACGCCCCTCGGCCCCGCCTCTGAACAGCACGCCATGCGGAACGATGACAGCCACCCGGCCGCTCTGGCGTTTGGCGACTTCGATCATGTGGGTAATGAAGCCGTAATCGCCCTTGGACTTCGGCGGGATGCCGCGCCAGAAGCGCTTGAACTGATCGGTGTCCGCGTTTTCCGCGCCCCACTTGTCGAGGCTGAACGGGGGGTTGGCCACGACCACGTCGAACTTCATCAGGTGGTCGCCCTCGACCAGCGCAGGGCTGTTGAGCGTATCGCACCATTCGATCCGCGCGGCATCCTTGGCGTGGAGGAACATGTTCATCCGCGCCAGTGCCCATGTCGCGCCGTTCACTTCCTGCCCGTACAGGGCAAAGTTTTCCGATCCGACTTCCTCCGCTGCACGGATCAGCAGAGATCCGGACCCGCAGGCGGGGTCACAGATCGTATCGCCCGGCTTGGGCGCCGCCAGCCTCGCCAGGAGGCGAGATACCGCAGAGGGCGTATAGAACTCGCCGGCCTTCTTGCCTGCGTCGGAGGCGAAGCGTGAAATCAAATAGATGTAGCACTCGCCGATGATGTCCTCGGTTACCCGCGAAGGGCGCAGGTCGAGCGCGGGTTTGGCGAAATCCTCCAGCACGTTCTTGAGCCGCCGGTTGCGGTCCTTGACGCGCCCGAGATTAGCCTCGGAGTTGAAGTCGATGTTGCGGAATACGCCTTCGAGCTTGGCGCGGTTGGTATCTTCGATCCGCTCCAGCGCGATGTTGATGCGCTCGCCGATATTGGCCTCGTTCCGAGCTTCATAAAGGTCGTAGAAGCTGGCGCCTTCGGGAAGGACGAAACGCTCGCGCTCCAGCCTGCGGCGGATCCGGGCTTCATCCTCACCATACTGCTTGCGATAAGTTTCGAGGTGATCGTTCCAGTGGTCAGAGATGTACTTCAGGAACAACATCACGAGGATGTAGTCCTTGTACTGTCCGGCATCGACGACGCCCCGGAAGGTGTCGCAAGCGGCCCAGGCCGTCTGGTTGACCTGTAGCTGGGTGAGTTGGTCGGTCATTTGGACGTCCTTTCCTGCCTCGTCTTGGGGCGCATCCTGCTCGCTCGCTCGACGAGGATCAGGCTCATCATCTTTCTTCGTTTTTCAGCGGCGAGCAGGGAGAGCTTCCGTTCCCGCTCAGCCAGAACATTGACCGCGACGATCTTTTTCTGAGTCTCGATGTCTGGGACACCGAGCTCCAGGTCGTCGAGGCTGGATCGGGGGATCATCCGGATATTCGTGCCACGTGCCGCGACGTCGAAGTGCCGCTGCGCCGGGGGCTGGTTGATCGCCCACGCCAGATACTCGGGCGTCACGACGTCACGCTTCGGGCGCAGCACCACCAGGGGCAGTACTGCAAGAGCGGGTTCCCGCAGACGCTCGTCCAAGGCGGACGCCGTGTTTCGTTCGCCCCGCGAGCGGAACACAACGTCACCGGCGCGCACGAAATAGCGGTCCGCCAAGTCTTCCAACTGGACGCGCGTGAGGCGCTCCGGATCGACGAGGCCGTCGGGGGAAATGTCTCGCAACTGGATTGCGAGCAAGCCCCCGGTGGCCGTCGGCTCCAGTCTGCCGCGAGCGGTATAGCCGGTGTGGATGGTGCAGGCGTCAGCAAGGCGCATCGAAATTCCTCTGTAACTCTCGCTACAGAAAGTAGGCGTGCGCAAACCTGCTGTCAACTCAGAAAAATGCTGTAGGGTTTTCTACTGCAATTCGGACCCATCCTTCCCGGGGCTGGTGAATCCGACCAGAAGCGATCACCGGCTTGCTGAGCGTGGCCGGGTCCGAGCCCCACGGATGAGGTTTCGAGAACCGAGCTACCTCGCGCGGTAGACTATTGAAATGCTTCGCCGCCTGGCGCTGGGTCCAGACGGACCTTCAGGTAGAGTTGCAGGGTATAGATCCCCAATCCCTCCTGCGCTCATTGCAGAAGGAACACAGGTGGACGACTTTTACGCCGCCGGAGGCAGGACAATCCCGCCGCTACCGTGGAATAATTTTGCACCGCCACTCTCACCGGAATTGTGAAAGGACAGGACAGCGCGGGTCGGAAGCAAAATCTTGTTCAAATTACTGTTCTTTGTTCGACCGCGACCGAACTTGTTCTCTGCCTGTGGGCAGGTACAATCGAGTGCAACGGCCGCGGGAGAACCTGGAGGGTCTTCGGGAAGTCCGAATTCGCTCAACAATTGCCTTCCGTACCAAATGCATTGATGCAAGTCTCAGGTGTCGCTTATCGCTTCCATTGCCAACTTGTGCTGGTTCGTTTGCCAGATGGCGATCCGTAGGGGCTTCAATCTGAAATCTTGAGCCGTTGGTTCATTCAATTTGGGTCGAAGTCCTACGCGAGGCCCTTTGAAGAGCGTTTCAGCGTGATGGCTGCATGGCACAAGCTGTAACAGGCCCGTCGGATCGTCGATCCGTTTGGTGTGAATGTCTTGAATCATCTTCCGCTCGTTATCCTGCCATTTGTTTCCCTTGCGCGCGAACGGATGACGATTTCCGCGAACAATTCGCTGAAACACCCACCTCTGCTCCTTGTCCAGTTCTCTGATAAGCAACCCTCCAAATACGCCATGGTCCTCCGATCCGCAGGTTATGTCGATCCCTGAGTAAGTCGGGGCACGACAACCATCGTCATGAACGTACCAAGTGCCAGTTTTTAGTTGAGCAGGTCGTTGATGTGTGTAGGGATCGCGCCAGAAATTGAAATCCTTGAAATATAGATAAAGTTCGAGCGCGGTAATCCGCCATTCGCAATTCCCGCGAACGAGGTTGTGGCCGAACATAATGAAGCGCGCGTATTCAATGAATCGATTGACGACTTCTTGAGGGTCGTTGGCGTCTTTGAATCCCTTCGCGCGCAATGCGACGGCAATATTTCCCATGGCTCAATATCCTCCCTTTGAAATGCCGCTTGAACCACGTGGGATCGGCTGCGTCAGGCAGCGAATGCCTCCACCCCCCGACGCAATGTGATCAATGCGAAGCATAATGACCCGGTGTTCCGGAAAGGCGCTCTGCAAAGACTCGCGCGCGGCCTGGTCGCGCTCGCGATCACCAAAGCAACCTGTAATAACGGCGCCATTGGCAACATAGGCGTTGAGATAGCAGGGTGCCCAATAGTCCCCGCGATATTTCCAGTGGCGCTTGCGTGGTGAACGGATGCGTTCGACCTGCATATTGCGCCCTTGCGCGTCCAAGCTCTGTTGGAGAATGAGTGTATCGTGCGCACGCCACATCGGGGGCTCGACCTGCTCATCCTCCACGCTCTCCACAAGCAGGCGCCCTGGCGACGTGAACAGGACGTAGCCGTCGACGTGACCGGAGGTGATTGGCTCACAGGGCTCACCCTCCAGCCAGATGACTTTGGAAATTCCAAAGGATCGGAGGGCTTCGCAGATGCGGGATTGACGGCTTGGGCCGGCGCAGGGTGGATTACGGTTGGGATTGAGCAGGCAACTGCGCGTCGTCACGAGCGTCCCCTGACCGTCGGTGATCAAGGCGCCGCCTTCCGCAACGAAGGGCGCCTGCAGTCGCGGGATATCGAGGATCGCAGACAGGACCATGCTGAAGCTGCCGACGGTGCCTTGCGCGTTGCCGCGGGTCGGGCCGCTGCGGAGCTCGGCCGCGCCCCAGTCCCTGGGGTTCCAGTCGATCGCGACGAGCTCCTGGCCCCGAAGCGCAAAGGTCGGAGCGCTATCGCGCATCCACATGTCGGCGACCGGGGCCTCGATGATCTCGACCTGGCAGCCCTGGAAGCGCGCTCGCGCGTCCGCAAGGCATTCAGGCGGCGTCAGCAGCCACACGGGCTCGAATTCCGAGATGGTCCGAATGACGATGGCCAGATCGTCTTTTACTCGCGTGGTCCAGTCCTGCCATTCGGGCGGGACCGCCCAGGCCATGAGGCACGCGGCATGGGGTTCCCATTCCGCAGGGATGCGAATGTCATCCTGATTATTCAATTCAATATTAACTTGAGAATTTGTACTAATGTTCATGCGAATACATTTACGCGAATAGGGTATTCACGTCAAATTATACTAATAAAATCAAATATTTATTGAGTTATTTGTGAAGGGAGAAGCCTGAATTCCCGCGCCTTGATCAACGGCGCGACTGTCGCACGCGGCCCGGCCGCGTGCTGCACGACCGACGCGCAGTGCGTCGCAATCGGCGAACACACGCCTGTGTCACGGCAAGACGAGCCTCCATCCGGCCGTAAAAGGCGGTGAGCGCCATTATTCTACTGGCTCGACCACGGTGACGCTCGAATGCTTCGTGACAATGTCCTGTACGTAACTCGGCTTGAACGCGACATCCCAGGCCCACTGTCCAAATCCCCCAGTGCCGTTGATCGCGTTGACCCACTCGTTCAGCGCGTCGCGCTTAGCCTTGTTCTGCGGGCTATCTGTTCCCTTAATCGAAAATTTCTGTTGTCTGAGATATTTCCGGTAACGTCCGATTCGTGGCGAGTTGATGTGGGCTGGTCTCCCAGAGACATCCTTGATTGAGTTGCTAAAAGGCAGCGCAACGAAGCCGATCGACGGTTTTCCAGCATGATCTCGGGCCAGCCCAGCCCTCCCCCCTTGAACCCAATAAAAAAACTGCCCCTATCGTCTCGGATTGCAGGCGTACCGCCGATGAGTCGTCGCGCATCGGCGGCGTCTGAATTGACGTAAGCAATGCCTTGTCGGGACAATGCGTCGTGGTGACGCCCCGAGCGCATCCAAATTTTTATGCGGCACCTTCGGTCATTTCGACGACAGAATATTCGCTGCTTCCCATTAACAAACGGACCGTTCAACGCCCAGGCTGCCTAAGTACCCGACATTTCCCGAAACGCATGGATACCCAAGATGAGGTACCATCAGCCCAGTACCGACTTAGGATGGAGTTCCCATTCGCACCATCGTCAGGTACGAAGAGAGTAAAAAGGGAATTGCCGTCGTTCCTCCCAAATGTAAGTGTGTAAACCGGCATGTTTCTCAGCTTTTTGGGAAGAGCTTGGGTTATTGGATCCTGAGAGACAAACTCGTCTCCCTTATGTATTCCGAGAATGTCGTACGTCACTTGCTTCATCACCGGCCGAGGTTCAGTGAGGTGGTGCCGGTTTCTGAGACAGGGGCATAAGGTGGATCGCCCGATGAAAAGGACGATCCGGTATGAAGACACGCAGACGATTTACGGCTGAGTTCAAGGCCAAGGTTGCGCTTGAGGCGATCCGTGGCGAGCGGACGATTTCGGAACTGGCGACAAAGCACCAGCTTCATCCGAACCAGATTACGCAGTGGAAACGGCAGGCCATCGAGAACCTGGCCAAGACGTTCGACGACAAGGCTGCTGATGCGCAGGTCGGCCGGGAAGCCGAGGTGACCAAGCTGCACGCCAAGATTGGCCAGCTTGTCGTTGAGCGGGATTTTTTGGCCAAGGCCTTCGATCGCTGAGCCTGGATCGGAGGAGAATGATGATTGACCCCGATCACAACCGGCTCTCGATCCGCCGCCAGTGCGAACTGGTCTCGATCTCGCGGGCGTCGTTCTACCGACAGCCCGCCGGCGAGACGCCCGAGAACCTCGAACTGATGCGCACCATCGACGAGGCCTTCATGGAGACGCCCTGGTATGGCTCCCGGCAGATGGCCCGGCATCTGCGGCGTCAGGGCTGGTGCGTGGGTCGCAAGCGGGTCCGGCGGCTGATGCGCAAGATCGGTCTGTCGCCGATCTACCAGGCGCCGAGAACCAGCGAGCCGCATCCGCAGCATCGCATCTATCCCTACCTGCTGCGGCACCTGGCGATCGAGCGGCCGGATCACGTTTGGTGTGCCGATGTGACCTATATCCCGATGCGGCGCGGCTTCCTTTACCTCGTGGCCATCATGGACTGGTTCAGCCGCAAGGTCCTGGCCTGGCGGTTGTCGAACACGATGGATGCCGACTTCTGTGTTGCCGCTCTCGAAGAGGCGATCGCCTGCCATGGCAGGCCCGACATCTTCAACACCGAC
Source organism: Nitrobacter sp. TKz-YC01 (assembly GCF_047824785.1). Lineage (GTDB taxonomy): Bacteria > Pseudomonadota > Alphaproteobacteria > Rhizobiales > Xanthobacteraceae > Nitrobacter. The sequence goes on from NZ_CP181167.1 coordinate 291,821, forward strand.
CAAGGCTCGCAGTTCACTAGCTTCGCCTTCACGACGACGCTGAAGGATGCCGGCATCCGCATCTCCATGGACGGGCGCGGCCGCTGGATGGACAACGTCTTCATCGAACGACTGTGGCGCAGCCTCAAATATGAGTGCGTCTTCCTCAGCACATTCGAAACGGGAAGCCAAGCCCGCTGCGGCATCGGCTCCTGGATAGACTATTACAACCGGCGACGCCCGCACTCGACCTTCGCCGGCAGGACGCCCGACGAAGTCCATGCTATGGCGGAAATGACGGAGCAATTGGCGGCGTAGAAACGAACCCGATCCACCTTAGCCAGGCCGCCAAACTGTCTCACCAAGCGGGTCCACCTCACAGCTACTCTTCGAGTAGCTTCTTCTTTCCCGATCTTTTCGGTCCGCATGTAGTATTCGACCATTCTCGTAAAGGCGAACGGCGCTAGTCCATCTTCTCGGTCCCACACCACTTTGCTTGCCGCCAAATCAATCTGCAGATTAAAATCCTCATAACTAAAGACATTTTTCGTATAGCAATGCTCGTTGCGAGGAAGGGAACGCGACGCGCTGCTGAACACCGTTTCGCCTGTGTAGCTACAGGAAGCGTCCCCGGACTTCCCGTTCTTCGTCTTTTCGTAAATAAATCCGCACTCAAATCCGCGCGCATTATGCACGACATTCTGTGCGAAGGCGCTGCTATAACCAATAAAAACTACCGCGATTACCAACGCGGCTCTGTGGCCTTCCAAGTGCACGGTGTCCCCCAACTGATCTCGCGTTTTATCCCGATCCAGCTCCGCCAACAACGAATCCCCCGTCGCCACGGACGCCCAACCACACGGACACGACACGCCTTGCCGCCTTCGCGGGCAATCCTTCGATATTCAGCTGCCTTTTCTCGTGCGGCAGCCAAGGACACCAGTCGGAGGCCGCCGAGTCCGATGTCGCGTCGGCGTCCATGGACTATGGTTCGGAGTACCCAACGCTTGGTCCCGGTTGGGTCTACGATAAGATAGGGTCCATTGCCGTCGGCATTACGCCACCGATTCTGCTACAGCGACGTTCGTACGTTTGGTAATAATGTCCTGCACATCACTCGGCTTGAACGCGACATCCCAGGCCCACTGTCCGAATCCTCCAGTGCTGTTGATCGCCTTGACCCACTCATTCAGCGCGTCGCGCTTAGCCTTGTTCTGCGGGCTGTCAGTGCCTTTTATTTCCAAGGCAAGCATCTTGCCGCCAGACAACCGGACAAGAAAGTCGGGCACATACCTGCGGCGCGAACCGGCCCACATGTACTGAATCTGAAAGCCGAGATGATCGTTCTTCGCATAGGCAATAACATCATCCCGTCCCTCGAACACATTGGCGGCGTGCCCCTCCCACGAGGAGTCGCCGACGAGGTGGCTAATGTGTGATTTGATCGCGGGGAAGCTGGGCTTGGTCGTATACCAGGTCCGCATCTGCCCGGTGGTACCGATCGGATTTTCTTCATCAAAGACAGGAGTGAGGCGTTCCGTGTTCTGCTCGCTCACGTAACGCATGACATGCTGAACGACGAGATCGATATTCAGCGCGATCAGGATCCGGCGACGCAGAGGATCGGTGTGGAAGAGCGACGGTATGTCTAGAAGGTTGGAATTCAGAAAGCTCTCGACAATGCGCACCAATTGTGCGGCGAGGTATTCCTCGGTTCCAGAAAAGCTCTGGCGCAATTCGGCAAACCCCTTGCGGGCAGCCTGAAAGACAAGCCGTTGCAGGCGGAAGCCGTCTGGAAGATGCTCCAGATCGATTGCAGTGACATTGCCCTGTGTTTCGGCGTGGAATAAGGACCCTGTTTTCGGGGTAATCGGCATCCAATCGGGACCCCGGGGCAAGGGTCCACAGTGGCTTCCATCGAGTCATGGAAGCCGAGGTTGGAATGCTGGTGGTGGAGACGATTGCCAAGATCCGTCGCGCCTATTTTGTTGATGGTCGTCCGATCAAGGCGATTTGCCGAGAACTCGGCGTGTCGCGGAAGGTGGTTCGCAAGGTCATCCGTTCTCAATCGACGGAGTTTCGGTACGAGCGAGAGACACAGCCTCAGCCGAAGATGGGCCCTTGGAGTGCCGAGCTTGACCGGTTGCTGGTGGCAAACGAGAGCAAGGCGGCGCGAGAACGGCTGACGCTGATCCGGTTGTTCGAAGAGCTTCGCGGTCTGGGCTATGTCGGGGGCTACGATGCGGTTCGTCGATATGCGCGGCGCTGGAGCCAAGAGCGTGGCGCCTCGACCACCTCGGCCTATGTGCCACTGAGCTTTGCACCCGGGGAAGCCTACCAGTTTGACTGGAGCCACGAAGTGGTCCTGCTGAGCGGGGTCACGGTGATCGTGAAGGCGGCTCACGTCCGGCTCTGCCACAGTCGGATGCTGTTCGTGCGGGCCTATCCGCGCGAGACGCAGGAGATGGTGTTCGACGCCCATGACCGGGCGTTCGCACTGTTCAAGGGAGCCTGCAGGCGCGGCATCTACGACAATATGAAGACGGCGGTCGAGACGATCTTCGTCGGCAAGGGACGCCTTTACAATCGCCGCTTCCTGCAGATGTGCAGCCACTATCTGGTGGACCCGGTCGCCTGCACGCCAGCGTCGGGCTGGGAGAAGGGCCAGGTTGAGAACCAGGTCGGGCTGGTCCGCGAACGGTTCTTCACCCCGCGGCTGCGCTTCAAGACGCTGGATGAGCTGAACGCCTGGCTGCTCGATAAATGCATTGCTTACGCCAAAGCGCACCGACATCCGGAGTTCGCGGACCGAACCATCTGGGAAGTCTTCGAAGCTGAGCGACCAAGGCTCGTCCCCTATGCCGGTCGCTTCGACGGCTTCCATGCCGTGCCCGCCTCGATCTCCAAGACCTGCCTGGTGCGCTTCGACAACAACAAATACTCGGTGGCGGCGAGCGCCGTTGGGCGGCCTGTTGAAGTCCAGGCCTATGCGGACCGCATCGTAATCCGCCAAGACGGCCGGATCGTTGCCGAGCATCAACGATCATTTGGCCGCGGCGAGACGGTCTACGATCCCTGGCACTATGTGCCTGTCCTGATGCGCAAGCCCGGCGCCTTGCGCAACGGGGCGCCCTTTAAGGACTGGGTGCTGCCGGCTGCGATCGAGCGTGTGCGGCGAAAGCTTGCCGGCGCCGATGACGGCAATCGGCAGATGGTCGACATCCTCAACGCGGCGCTGACCGACGGTCTGCCAGCAGTTGAGGCCGCCTGCGCCGAAGCGGTCGCTCACGGCGTTCATTCCGCTGATGTCGTGCTCAACATCCTAGCTCGGCAACGTGAGCCGGCGCCACCAGCCAACATCATGACGCCGGCCGCACTGACGCTTCGCCATGCGCCGATCGCTGATTGTGCCCGCTACGACAACCTCCGGAGGACCAACTGATGGAACGAGCCCAAATCTTCGATCTCATGGGTGAGCTCAAGCTCTACGGAATGAAGGCCGCCTTCGACGAGATCATGGTGACCGCCATCAAGCGCCAGCATGAACCTCAGCGCATCGTCGGCGACTTGCTCACGGCCGAGATCAGCGAAAAGCAGGCGAGATCGATCAAGTACCAGCTCACCATCGCCAAGCTTCCTCTCGCCAAGGACATCGCTGACTTCCAGTTCGACGGCACGCCGATCAACCAGACACTTGTCAATGATCTCGCCGGCGGCGGCTTCATCGCCCAGCAACGCAACGTCGTGCTGGTCGGCGGTACCGGCACCGGCAAGACCCATCTGGCCATCGCCATCGCCAGGAGCTGCATCCGCTCCGGTGCCCGCGGGCGCTTTTACAACGTCGTCGACCTCGTCAACCGTCTCGAAAGCGAGACCCGCAACGGACGTCAGGGCCGGCTCGCCGAACATCTGACCCGGATGGACTTCATCGTTCTCGACGAACTGGGTTACCTACCGTTCGCTCAATCCGGCGGCCAGCTTCTGTTCCACCTCATCAGCCGGCTTTACGAGCGCACATCCGTCATCGTCACCACCAACCTCTCCTTCGGAGAGTGGCCCAGCGTGTTCGGCGATGCCAAGATGACCACTGCGCTGCTCGACCGGCTGACCCATCACTGTGACATCGTAGAGACCGGTAACGACAGCTGGAGATTCAAAAGCCGCGACGACGATCAAACAACCCGCGCTCGCACCGTCTCCGCAATCCCGGCCAGCTCCGACGCTGCGAGCGCTACCAGCAAAGCTCGCCGATCAAAGGGGGCCCTTTTGGACGCCGATGGAGGGTCCCGTTCCAACGCCGATTGACAGCCGATCGCCCCCTCGACCTACCACGCTCATATGGTCAGGCGGCGCGATCCCGCCAGGCTGTCGGCGCGCGCCAAGCAGGATGCGTCGGTAAACGCACTTCAGCGAACCCGGGGCCTCGCGATGTCGCTGCCAAAATCATCAGGCGTGCCGGAACGATCAAACGTCGCTCTGATGGCGAGCATTTGCTTCCCTATAGTGTCACGCTAAGTGATCTTCCCCAGTGCGGCCACTGCTGCTTGCCGACTCTCCTCTGACCGGCAAGCCGATGGCAATCATCCCGTAGAAGTGCGACACCGTGGAGGTGTGAGTGAAGCGGTATGGCGCCAACAGCGGAGCCAGTTAGCTTGGTTACCAAAAACGCCAGCCCAGCACCGTCGCTACAATGTGATGGCCTGACTTGGCATTGACCCAGGCATCGCCTGTCCAGCGACAAGGATACGGCAGCACGTAAGTGCCGCTGTGGTCCTCGCATAACAGCTTGAGGGATTTGCTCTCCGTTGGAGGCGCGCTTGAGAAATCAGCGAGTCGCTTTTCGCGGGTTACCATCAGAATACTATCAGCCTTGAAATCTACGCGAGTCTATCGTTTCGCTGGTCTTTTGACAGAGAGCATTGCCTTCGCCGAGCCAGCATCAAGCTTACCACGCGTAATTCGGACAGCCCTTCACTGAGGCGGTTTGGGGATTTGCATGCCGCTGTACGGCCTTTAGAGAGTCGCCTGCTGCGTCTCAACGCGGCCGAACCCCAAATGCCTTACCAGTCAGCGCGAACGTACGGCCTTCTGTGGCCCTCGCACTGGCCTCGCGCCTTGCCGTCAGGCGCTAGTACGCTCGCCGGTCGCGCGGTGCGTATCAGAGGATGGCCGGATAGGCGAAAGTGAGGACAGATGTCGCGGTACGCGGCACAAGATCCGCGACACGTCGAGTATGCCGGCAGTTCCCTAAGAAACAGTTTGCTTCGGGACAAAGCGCCTGCTGTGCGGCTGCAACAAGAAAACAGCAACATCATTGCTTCGAAGGTCGCTACGACCACAGGGCAAACGGTGGTATGCGGTGTGGTCAATGGGGCAGGTCATCGCATATCTTCGAGTCTCAACGCAGCGACAGCAGCGCTCTGGCCTCGGCATAGAGGCGCAACGGGCGGCGATTGAACGGTTCGCGGCGGCGGAATGCCTCACCATCATCGGCGAATACACGGAGGCCGAAACGGGCAAGGGCGCCGATGCCCTCGACCGCAGGCCGCAGCTAGCGGCCGCATTGGCGACGGCTCGAAAAGCAAAGTGCAGCATCGCCGTTTCCAAGCTCGACCGGCTTTCCAGGAACGTCGCCTTCGTCTCGGGCCTGATGGCCCAGCGGGTGCCGTTCATGGTCGCTGAGCTGGGGCGCGATGCCGATCCATTCATGCTGCACCTCTATGCGGCTCTGGCCGAGAAGGAACGCCGGCTGATAGGCGAGCGGACAAGGGCGGCTTTACAAGCAAAGAGGGCTGCCGGTGCGAAGCTGGGCAATCCAACGAATTTGCGCAGCGCCGGCGAAACGGGCCGGGCAGTTCAAAGGCAGGCTGTCGATCGGTTTGTGCAGGGAGTGCTGCCGACCCTGGATGCCGTTCGCAAATCTGGTGCAGGGAGCCTGGCCGAAATTGCCAGCGCCTTGAATGAGCGCGGTATGCGGTCAGCATCTGGTGGAAGGTGGCATCGATCATCGGTGCGAAACCTGCTTATCCAAGCGCAATCCTGCGAAATGTGATTCCTTTATAAGCGGGAATTTGCTTCGAGCGCAAAGTGGCCGCGCTCGTGCAACTTGCGATTCTCCGTAGAGCAGCAGATATTATTCAATCTTGAGGCCATATCATGGGGACGTCTTCCAACGCGGTCATGCTCTCATTCGCGAGTGACGTTTGGTCCGCGCGCCAGCACCTCGATTCTCGCCACGCGACATCGTATCCTCCCAGCGTTCCATCACTAGGCTAAACGTCAGACATGGACCTCGCCATGGGCAAGTTCGCCGGAATGCTTGTCGGTATGCACGGTCGCTAGACCAAGTCCAGCGTAAAAAAGGGCAACTGCCGCAAGGACTACCCAGCCCGGAACAGGACCCAGCATTGCGTTCCCGACAATCTCGTGCAGCGAGCGCACGATCTCGGGTCTCGTGCCTTCCTCCTGCAGGGCATGGGATGATATTTTGAGTACCCAGGCCATTAGCAGGATCAGGAACATCCAGATGTAATTCCTGCGTAGCCGGCGAGAGAGCGCGGTCCTGTGACTGATTAGAAAGCGGGGCGTGCGCAGGTCTTCTGCCAGGGCAGAGGCCCAGTCAGCGCGCAGCTGCGGCACGGGTGCAAAAGTCTCTGCAAAGTAGTTACGTTCAAGCTGCCGGACCCTCGCCCGGTAGACGTCGAAAAATCGGTAGCGGCGAGCCTCGATCCACAGCAGCAGCAAGATGAGCGCCATTGCGAAAAGGAGCACTCCGTGATGGGCGTTCGGGGTCGAGAGCGAAACCGACAGCATCGCGGCCACGACAGTGATAGCCCAGTTGCTTGTCCGGTCCAGCCTGTCACGCCAGCCCGACATCCGTGCAATCTCCCCCCGGTGATAATGCACGATCGTGTTGATGAACTCGATCGAGGTCGTCGGAAAAGGCGGGATCGCAGGGTCCGGCTCCGCTACCGGAATAACATCGCTACTCACCATTCTATCCTCCCATACAAGATCATCAGCCCGACCAGCGTGAAGCCGGCGCCGATCGTCGGCACGAAGGGCGATTGCTCGTGATGGCTCGGCTTACGAACTAGCCCAGCATGACGCCTTGGAACGCGCAACGCGGTGTTCTTGCCGAAGCGCTTCTCGCCAGCGCACCACGTGAGCGCGGTCACGTAAACCAGCAGGCGGATTTGCCACGTGGGCGACACCGAGTTCGTCCTGGCCGAAGGCCGGGCAGCGCCTCGCGCGCGCGGCTGAGCGCGTGTCATGAACAACCGTCGCTGTTGATGTGAGTCAATGTGAACTGGTTCACGGTATGATGGATAAATTTGGATGGCGGGGGTCCAGGTTATGGGAGATCAGGACAATGATTGCCAATGTAGGAAACTTGGATCGGGTGGTTCGTCTTGTGCTCGGCGTGGCGCTGATTGCAGTCGCGCTTCTTAGCGGCTGGGCCATCTTTGATGAAGTTGCGCTGAAGTACGGAACCATTGTCCTGGGCATCGTGATGATGGCGACAGCCACAATCCGGTTCTGCCCGCTCTACACTATTTTGAGGGTCAAGACATGCCGGAACTGACCGTTATCGAAACCCTTTTCACCCCCTGGCAATCGTTGGCGGGGGGTGTGCTGATCGGGCTGGCTTCGGTACTGCTGATGCTGACGTTGGGCCGGGTCATGGGCGCCACCGGCGTTCTCGCCAGCGTGCTGACTCCATCGGCGCATCCGGATGTCTGCTGGCGCCTAGCCCTCCTGGCCGGGATGATCAGCGGTCCTCTGATCGTCCTGGCGGTCACCGGACAGATGCCTGCGGTCGAAGTGCCGGCGTCCATGCCGATGCTGCTGGCTGGCGGTCTGCTGGTCGGAATCGGGGTCACCTATGGGTCGGGTTGCACCTCGGGGCATGGGGTCTGTGGGATGGCGCGGTTGTCGCGCCGGTCAATCGCCGCCACGGCGACCTTCATGCTGACCACCGGATTGACCGTCTTTGTTATCCGCCACGTTCTTGGGGCCTAAGCCATGCGTCTCGTTTCAACCTATCTCATCGGACTGATTTTCGGCATCGGCATCGCAGTCTCGGGCATGGCTAACCCGGCTAAGGTGCTCAACTTCTTTGATGTCGCAGGCACCTGGGACCCGAGTTTGATCTTCGTGATGGGCGGCGCAGTTACGGTGGCCTTCATAGGCTACCGCATCGTGCTGCGAAGGCCCGCACCGATCATCGACGCCAAGTTTCACTTGCCCGACAACCCGCGCATCGATGCGCGTCTGCTCGGCGGCTCGGCCCTGTTCGGCGTGGGCTGGGGCATCGCCGGGTTCTGCCCGGGCGGCGCACTCCCCGCCTTGGGAACCGGCCGGATCGAGGTCTTCGCCTTCGTGGCGGCCCTCATCGTCGGGATCTTTTCTGCCAAGGGGGTGATGGCGCTGACCCATGCTCGAGCTGCGCGCCTGTTGCGCCGTGAAACCTGAACCGAAAAGCAAACCGTCATGAACGACTATCCAATCGATATGTCCGTGAAACCCCAGGTCGAGGCGTTCTTCGACCCGGCGACCAACACCATCAGCTACGTGGTCAAGGACCCGTCCTCGGATGCTTGTGCCGTGATCGATTCCGTCATGGATATCGACTATGCGGCAGGCCGGATCACCTATGATCATGCCGACGCCATCATCGACTACATCCGCAAGAACGATTTGAAGCTGGAGTGGATCATCGAAACCCACGTCCATGCCGATCACCTGTCCGCTGCGCCCTACATCCAGAACGCCCTGGGCGGCAAGATCGGTATCGGTGACAAGATCATGGTCGTGCAGGATACCTTCGGGAAGATCTTCAACGAAGGCACCGAGTTTCAGCGCGACGGCAGCCAGTTCGACGCGCTGTTCGAGGATGGCGATACTTACATGGTCGGCAACATGCAGGGAGTGGCTATCCACACGCCTGGCCACACGCCCGCCTGCATGGTGCATGTCATGGGCGATGCGGCCTTTGTGGGTGATACACTCTTCATGCCCGATGGCGGGTCGGCCCGCGCCGATTTCCCTGGCGGCGATGCGGCGACGCTTTACGACAGTATCCAGAAGGTGCTGGCCCTGCCGGATGAGACGCGCCTGTTCATGTGCCACGACTACGGCCCCAACGGCCGCGACATCCAGTGGGAGACCACGGTGGCCGCCGAAAAGGAGCACAACGTCCATGTCGGGAAAGGGGCCACGAAAGAGCAGTTCGTGAAGTTGCGCACCGAACGCGATGCAACGCTGGCGATGCCGAAGCTCATCATCCCGTCGCTCCAGGTCAACATGCGCGCAGGCGAGGTGCCGACCGACAAGGACGGCCGTCCGATGCTCAAGGTGCCCGTCAACGGGCTCTGACCAGACACTCCGTAGCAGAAGCGACAACGGTCCACTGGAAGCCTGAAGCAGAAATAACCGTCGCATGAACGTCGCATCGCTCGCCCGCTATGTTCCGATCCTGAAATGGGGCCGGACCTATGGCCGAAACGCTCTGACGGGCGACGTGCTGGCGGCGGTGATCGTGACGATCATGTTGATCCCGCAATCGCTCGCCTATGCGCTGCTTGCCGGATTGCCGCCCGAGGCCGGGCTTTATGCCTCGATCGCACCCATTATCCTCTACGCGATCTTCGGCACCAGCCGGGCGCTGGCGGTGGGGCCGGTGGCCGTGGTGTCGTTGATGACGGCCGCTGCAATCGGAAATATCGCCGACCAAGGCACCATGGGCTACGCCGTTGCAGCCCTGACCCTGGCGGCAATGTCGGGCGCGATCCTGCTGGTGATGGGGCTTCTGAAACTTGGGTTCCTTGCCAACTTCCTTTCGCATCCCGTCATCGCAGGTTTTATCACTGCATCGGGTATCCTAATCGCGACCAGCCAGATCAAGCATATTCTAGGCATCAGCGCGGGCGGCGATACCCTGCCGGCAATGGTAATCTCGCTGGTCGGGAATCTGTCTGCTACGAACTGGATCACGCTGGTGATTGGGGTCGGTGCCACCACGTTCCTGTTCTGGGTGCGCAAGGGGCTTAAGCCGCTGTTGTGCCGAATCGGACTTGGCCCAATACTGGCCGATATGGTCACCAAGGCCGGGCCGGTGCTTGCCGTGATGGTAACGACGGCGGCGGTTTGGGGCCTCGGGCTGGATGCACAGGGGATCCGGATCGTTGGCGTGGTGCCGCAGGGCCTGCCTCCACTGACGCTGCCGTCGTTTTCAACCGATCTGATCCGCCTTCTCCTTCTACCAGCGCTGCTGATCTCGGTCATCGGCTTCGTTGAATCCGTGTCGGTCGCGCAGACGCTCGCCGCCAAGAAGCGCCAGCGGATCGACCCCAACCAGGAATTGATCGGTCTTGGCGCCGCGAACCTCGGAGCGGCCTTCACAGGCGGCTATCCCGTGACGGGCGGGTTTGCCCGGTCAGTCGTCAACTTCGATGCAGGGGCTGAAACACCGGCCGCGGGGATCTTTGCAGCTTTGGGCCTGTCCATCGCGGCCATCGCGCTGACTCCGCTGATTTATTTCCTGCCCACGGCCACCCTGGCCGCCACAATCATCGTGGCTGTCCTGTCGCTGGTGGATTTCTCAATCCTCAAGCGCAGCTGGACCTATTCCAAAGCAGATTTCAGTGCCGTTGCCGCCACCATCCTGCTGACACTCGGACTGGGTGTGGAAACAGGCGTTTCGGCGGGGGTGGTCCTGTCCATCGCGCTGCACCTCTACAAATCATCTCGCCCCCATTTGGCCGAGGTGGGTCTTGTTCCGGGCACGCAGCACTTCCGGAACATCCATCGCCACAGTGTTTTGACCGACCCGACCCTTCTCACCATCCGCATCGATGAAAGCCTTTACTTCGCCAACGCCCGCTTTCTGGAAGATTATGTTGCTGATCGCGTCGCCACGGATCGCCCTATCAGGAACGTGGTGCTGATGTGCTCTGCCATCAACGAGATCGACCTGAGCGCGCTGGAAAGTCTGGAAGCAATCAATCATCGGTTGGAGACAATCGATGTGAAACTGCACCTGTCGGAAGTGAAGGGGCCCGTGATGGACCGGTTGAAGAAATCCGATTTTCTTGATTTGCTGACCGGCCAGGTTTTTCTGTCGCAATACGACGCAATGCGGACCCTTGCTCCTGAGCAGGCATTGACGTGAAGCGTTGTTGGCGGCGCCATGCCGGCGTTCCACGCACATGGCTTCGGCGATGATGATCTCCGGCGTGCGATGGGACGGCGACCAGAAGACCGACATTCGGACCACCGGCGAAGCCTGCTCTGAACTGGCGCACTCGCCATTAGGCCTGCTGCTCCAGGTCCCAGCGCAGGTTTCTCTTGCTCAAACGGCGGCCACGGCCTTGTCCAGCAAGTCGCGCACCTGACCCGCGACCGCACGCAAGGCGGGGTTATCGATGGCCTGCATCGATGCAACGGGATCGACCGCGCTGACCTCGACCCCACCCTCGACCTCCCGAAGGATGACGTTGCAGGGCAGCATTGCGCCCACCCGCGGCTCGATGCCGATGGCCTGATGCGCCATCCCTGGATTGCAGGCGCCGAGGATCCGATAGGCCGGCATCTCGACATCCAGCTTCTTTTTCAAGGTTGCCTTGACGTCGATTTCGGTGAGGACGCCAAAACCATGCTTGCTCAGCGCGCTGCGCGCGCGAAGCTCCACATCGTCTATTGTGGCGTCTGCAATCATGCGATTGATTGTGTAGTTCATAGGTCATCCACTTTCTGGATTGGCCTGGGGTCGGTTTGCAAAAACACCAGACAGCGTTTGCTCTCTTCAGCTTGACCATGACAGCCCGAAATAGGCCGCCACTTCCTGGGTTTACAAGCGGCCGTGGGCAGGGCGCAAAAGGAGCCGTCCTTCTGACTTTGGAACTTAGTGAACGAACACAAACTGACCTTGACGAACATCATCGTCGACACCATTGAGCGGCGCTTTTTGGATCGGTCGACTCATGCCTCTCATTTAAGCGAGGGCTTTCACGAGGCGTGCCCGTGGTTCGGATATTCTCTTTAGAAGGTTGTTTCCGACCATGCCGACCATCATCTCGCGGAGAGGAATTAAGAAGCATCCAGCTTTGTCCTTTGAAAGGCGCCGAGCTTCACTGTTCTTGAAGTGCGCACCTGATGCACAACGCCGCTTCCGGACGAGCGTCTAGACGCTTGGCTGAAATCTGCTCTCCGCAGCGGACACACTCACCATATGTTCCGTTCTTGATTCGCGTCAATGCGCGCTGCACGGAAGCGATCTCTCGGACGAGGAGTGCTGCTTGCCCTTCGAGCGAAGCGTCATCCTCCAATTCAACCGCTTGTTCGGACGCGTCAGGATTGAGCGGTGTGGCCAAGTCCTGCGCAATCCGTTCCTGCCGTCCTTTAAGCTCCACAAGTTGTGCCTCAAGATGGGCTTTCGCTGCCGCAGTGTCGGCCATGCCAAACCTCCTTTGTTTGCCTCAATATTAACAGCCAAGATCGCTTTGCAAAGCTGCTCATCTCGGATAAGCCAAGCCGCGACGCAGTCGTGGGTGATCAAGAAATTAGACCTTACGGCCAACAGACGACCTCGAAGAATTGACTGCCAGAGTTTTGTTTCGGTGTGGGGTCTCAGCCCTTATCTTCAAGCGGTCCATCATCATGCCGACTCAATGAGATCCATGATCTGGGGGCGGCCATGATGCCGATTGAGGTCATCTTTCGATTAGGATTCACATTCTGGGCATCGGGCATAACTATATCGAGGTGTTCTGGCAGCACTTTCCCTTCTCGCGGCTGCGATGAACCAGAAATTCCTCTCTTAAGCTTCGCTTTGGTCCGCTGGCGCCGGACGTCCCCTTATAACGACACTATTTGCCGCTGTCCGTTTTGATCCAGCGCAATACGCACCGTCGATAACCTCCATAATTTTGGAACTGTCGGTCGCGCGCCAGATAAGAATACGGTCATGATGCAACGGCGGAAGATTCCGGAACGCCGTCGAATCGCGAATATAAAAGTTCGGCGACCCGGTTAATCGATTTCTCTATTGACAAATGGGAAGGGGGGATGAGGTGGTGGCGCGTGGTACCTCTGGCAATTCGCTGGCGTCGTTCGCGGCGCGACGCAGAGTCAAATGCAACGCTTATCCGTCCATCGTGAAGAGAGCTTCGAAGAGGTTCAGCACACATCATTTGTTCCACCGTAGATCGCGCGTCCGCAGAGCGCGTCGCTTGTACAGCGATTACAGGCCGCGATCGTAGTGGCATTGATCTTCGCTGCTGCGCCAGCCGAGAGGCTGGTGTGATTTAGAGACGGAAATCCGCGATACAGATCAGTGATAAATAGAGCGCGATCATGGACGACTCTGCACATGCCGCTGCTAGGCCATCATCCGAGCAGAAACGGAAAAACTCGGATTTTCTCACCATCTTTCGCAGGCCGTTAGCGAAATATGCGCTAACAGCGATCGGTGTCCTCGCCGTCGTAGCAGTGGTTGTCTTTGTCTACTCCAACCGCCCGATCGATGTTCAGGTGGCGACGATCGAGCGGAACGTTCCGATCCGGGTGTTCGGTTTGGGTACGACCGAGGCTCGCGTTCTCTCGAAGATCGGCTTTGAAGTCGGCGCCACACTAACCGAACTGCATGCCGACCATGGCGATCGTGTCAGCAAGGGCCAGATACTTGCCCGGCTTAGCACCAGCGAACAGGACGCCAAGGTTGCCAAGGCGCGTGCCGCACTGCTGATTGCCGAGGTCAATATTGCCAAGAGTGCCGCCAATGTAGAGAAGGCGCGCGCGGTGTTCACCCAGAAGCAGGAGGCCAATCGGCGCAAGCAGACCCTGGCAGGCCGCGACGTGGTGTCACAGCAAGCGGCGGAAGAAGCGATCCGCGACGAGGCCGTGGCCAAGGCGGACGTCACGGTAGCGGAGAGCGAGGTGGAAAGCACCAAGGCGCAGCTGACTGATGCCCGCGCCCAGCTTCAGTATGAAGAAACCATGCTGCGGCACCGGACATTAGTTGCGCCGTTCGACGCGGTGGTCAGTGAGCGCCACAAGGAATTGGGATCGGTGATCAAGGCTAGCGATCCGATCTTCACTCTCGTTGCAGTCGGCAGCTATTGGGGCCTCGCCTATGTAGATGAGGCGCGAGCCGGTTTCATTGAGGAAGGGCAACCCGTCGAGGTGCGTCTGCGCTCCCGGCCGCTCGAATCCTTCAACGGCCGGGTGGTTCGGGTCGGGCTGGAAAGCGATCGCGTCACCGAGGAGCGGCGCGTCTATGTGAAAGGCGAGAATCCGCCGGCCCGTGTCTACCTCGGCGAACAGGTGGAGCTTTGGATCACGGTTGCCAAGCTCGACAAGGCGCTGCTCGTGCCTTCGGCCGCGGTGCATGGCTACAACGGCCGGCAAGGCACGGTATGGACAGAGGAGCACGGACGTTTGGAGCGCCGCCTGGTTCAATTCCGTCATCGCACCGAAGATTCCCGTCTCGAGATCGTCGGTGGATTGCCCGCAGAAGCACGCGTCGTGACCCGGTTAGAGAATGGGCTACGCGAGGGTCGCGCAGCGCGCGCAGCCGAGGCGATGCCCAAATGAACCTCGCCTATCGTGACATCCGGCACAAGCTCGGCCGCTTTCTGCTGACGTGCGTGGGGCTTGGTCTTTTGCTCGGTGTCGTGCTGGCCATGATCGGCATCTACCGTGGCCTCGTCGTTGATGCCCTGACGATCGCCCGGGCTCCGGCCGTCGATCTGTGGGTCGTGGAGGCCAATACACGCGGTCCTTTCGCCGAAGCTTCACGGATTCCGGGTGATCTCCGCGAGGCAGTGGCGCGTATCGCTGGGGTGACCGCCGCCGGGAGCATCACCTATCAGACTGTCGAAGCCGAGCATCAAGGCGGCAAACTCAGACTTTATGTCATAGGCTATGAACCGACGCGGCCGGGCGGGCCGCCAGAGATCGCCGAAGGCCGCGATATCGCGCGCAGCCATTATGAGATGGCCGCCGACCGTTCATCGGGGCTGACCTTGGGCGAGCGAATTCGGCTCGGCCGCAGAACGTTTACCGTCGTAGGGTTAACCCGGAACCAGGTCAATTCCGGCGGCGACCCTGCTGTCTACATTCCCCTGGCCGACGCACAAAAGCTGCAATTCGAACTCGCTCCGCCCGCGGCGCGGGTTCAGCTTGCCCGCGGCACAGGCAGCGCCAGCCTGAACACCGTCAATGCCGTGGTCGCCCGTCTACACCCGAATGCCTCCCCCGATGCTACCGCGGCAACGATACGACGCTGGAAGCATCTGGCGGCGATCACGCAGGATGAGCAGGAGCTCATCCTGTCGCGCTCGCTGGTCGACCGAGCGCGACGGCAGATCGGGCTGTTTACCTCGCTGCTGCTGGTTGTCTCGGCCGTCATCATCGCGCTCATTATCTACACGATGACCATGGAAAAATTGAAACAGATCGCCACGCTGAAGCTGATCGGGGCGCCCGACCGGACCATCATCGGCATGATCGTGCAGCAGGCGATGGCTCTCGGGCTGATCGGTTTCGCCATCGGCGCCACGCTTATCATCGGAATCAAAGATTACTTCCCCCGGCGCGTGGTGCTGGAGCCGGACAACGTGGCCGTGCTTGGAGTGATCGTATTCGTGGTGTGCCTGCTGTCCAGCGGCCTGGGCGTCCGTGCGGCGCTGCGGGTCGATCCGGCAACAGCGCTCGGAGGCTGACATGGCGGCGCCAGGATCAGACCCGCCGCTGGTGCGGCTTGATGGCATCTCCAAGCATTTTGGCGAAGGCGCGACGCGCGTGGATGCACTGCGTGACGTCTCGCTCGAAGTATTTCCCCGCCAGGTGGTTGCGCTGCTTGGACCTTCTGGCTCCGGCAAGACCACGCTCCTCAATATCATTGGCTGCATTCTTGATCCGTCGGCCGGCGCAATGGAGCTCGACGGCGAGCTGGTTCTGCATGAGGGGCAGTGGCAGCGCAGGGACCTGCGGCGTCTGAGGCTCGAAAAGATCGGATTTATCTTCCAGTTCCACAATCTACTGCCATTCCTTGATGCCACCGACAACGTCGCCATTGTCCTGCAACTTGCAGGCGCAGACCGTGGGACGGCACGCAGGCGGGCCGGCGACCTGCTCGACGACCTGGAGATCGGCCACCGCAAACATGCTATGCCGGCTAAGCTCTCGGGCGGCGAGGCGCAGCGAGTGGCCATCGCTCGCGCGCTGGCCAACAGCCCGCGCATCATTTTAGCGGACGAGCCGACCGCCGCGCTCGATTCCAAGCGGGCCGGTATCGTCATGGATCTGTTGCGCAACCTTGCTGTTGAGCGCGACGCTGCCATTATCGCCGTCACACATGATGAGAAGATTTTCGACCGCTTCGATCGCATCTTCCATCTCCGCGACGGGCAGCTGGCCGATACCTGATCTTGAATGCGGCGTATGATATCCAAGTGATGAACTCGCGGTCCGGCGAAGGAAAGCCCGCCACCGAGGAAGCGGGCTGAGCAGAAACTGCTGTCATAGGCTTCCATGGCAAAAACAATACTTAGATGCTCACCTTAGTTGGGAGATAGGTCAGCCACTTTTTCGCAGCCATCAACCGGGTGAACGTTGTGTACCCAGGTTTCTGAATTGATTCAGAGCCAGCATTTCAAAACGGTATTGGCTGATGGGTCGTGCTAGTTTGGGAAGATCAGCTGGAACTTGCCGTCTTCTCATAGTTTCGAGCCATATGCGGTTCTTCAGAGTCTGGGGCCAGTGCTCGATCTTTCCCTGGTGCGAGTATTGCAGCGTTGAGGGCATCGCCGAGCATCAGCGACGCTAGGATGGCTGTCACTCACCGGCAACAATTGCTATCCATGTGCAACAGGGGAATCATCTATGACTGCACGGATGTTGTCCATCACTGCCATTGCCCTTTGGCTTGTTACCATTGCCGTCGCCGCATTCTTCTTCGTTCGCGGTCAGACGCAACTGGCGCCGGACGGGCGCACGACCGTTCTGCTGGGATCAGATGAGCGCAATCTCGTGCTCACCGAAATGCGCGGTATGCTTGAGACCGTGCAGATTGTCGTCGACGGGGTGAAGGAAGGTGACATGAAGCAGGTTGCGCAGGCGGCGCGCGCTAGCGGTATGGCAGCGGCCGCCGACGTCAATCCGGCACTGATGGCTAAGTTGCCGCTCGAGTTCAAGCAGCTTGGGCTCCGCGTCCACAAGCGCTTCGATGAGATTGCTACCGCAGCCGATTCGGGTGCGAGCCGCATGCAGTTGCTCGCGACACTCAGCGAGCAGCTGTCGGCCTGCGTCGCCTGCCATGCAAGCTATCGCTTCGACGCGGTGACGCCGGCGACGAAGTGAGTGAGGACAAAGAAACAAGCCTGAGGATTGTTGCTGCACTGAATGCGGCGCGCTTCACCCATTTGTCCCGCCTATGCCTGCCTCCTATGCAACGCAGGATGCCTTTGCCAACAACGGAGTTTCTGTCGCATGCGTTTGCGAGCGGCGGGCTGCGGTCGCAGCACACGCACGCGCTCGATTGCCGAAGGGGGCAAGAAAAAATCCGGAGACCAGTCCTTTCGGTCCCCGGAATGCCGCGACAATGTCAGTACTACGCAACCTTGCTCGCCGCAGCTGGCTCGGTCGAGGCTGGGCTCGTGCTAGGCGGAGCCCCTGGCTTGATATCAATTGTCTTGGTGGCCTTGACGGCCTTGGTTGGCTTTTTAATCATGACATGCAGCACGCCCTTGTCGAAATGCGCTTCGACGGCTCCGTCTTCCGGCTCGAAGGGCAGGAGCATGGATCTATAGAACGAGCCGTAGCTTCGCTCCTCGACATACCAGTCCTTTTCTTCCTTGGTGCTTTCTGCCTGCTTTTCACCGGAAATGACCAGCTGGTTGTCGTTTAGGCTGACATTGATATCTTTCTCGTCCACGCCGGGAAGTTCGGCGGTTACCTCGAAGGCCTCATTTGTTTCCGCCACGCTAACCGCTGGCACGCCAGCTCCAATGTTGACGGACGACGGGGGCTGATTAAAAGCACGAAACGCATTTTCCATTTCGCGCCGCATCAGCCGGAACGGATCCAGCTCTTGGGTCCATAATTTCGGGAGGGCCATGCCTATCTCCAAAGTTAAGGAAAACACCAAAAGCCATCATGTTCCGGTCGCTCCTGACCGGTTTGATCCAACTCAAGAAGCCGAGCTATTTCGATGGTCGGAAGATCTGCCTATACAATATGCGACGATGGTCGTTCTTTACGGCTCGTAAAAGCGAAATGAGCTCAAAGAGCGCGATCGGAACTTCCAGGAGAGTGTCACATGCAAACTGAGCTATCCCGGCCGGTTCGGCCGCCCAGCGTTCTGGGGTTTCACAGCTCGGCCTCCAGCCGATCGGCGAGGGTGCGCAATATCTTGACCAGGGAGAAGCGCTTGGAGTTCGATTCTACGAGGGTCCAAGGTCCTGCCTCGGTCGAGGTGAGCGCGATCATGTCTTCGACGGCGGCGGCGTAGAGCTCCCAATTCTCCCGGTTACGCCAGTCCTCCTCGGTAATCTTGAAGCGCTTGTGCGGCGTCGCCTTGCGCGCTTCGAAGCGGCGAAGCTGCTCGTCTTGATCAATCGCCAGCCAGAACTTGTGCAAGACGTAGCCGGCGCGGGTGAGTTGGGCCTCGAAATCATTGATCTCGCCATAGGCGCGCTGCCACACCGCGGGTGCGGCGAAGCCCTCGACCCGCTCGACCAGGACGCGCCCATACCAGCTTCGGTCGTAGATCGCCGTATGGACGTTCAAAAAAAGTCCGCACATGCACTGGAACAGGACCGTCCCGACATTCTGAGGCGTCGGCAGGCCTGGTTCGAGGGCCAGCTTGATCTCGACCCGGCAAAGCTCGTCTTCATTGATGAGACCGGCCTCTCCACGAAGATAACGCGCCTGCGCGGACGAGCGCCGCTCGGTGAGCGTTGCCGGGCGGGCGTGCCCCATGGGCACAGGAAAACCACCACCTTCACCGGCGCACTGCGGCTGACCGGCATCACCGCACCCTTCGTCTACGACGGCGCCATGAATGGCAACGTGTTCCTGGCCTATGTCGAGCAGGTGCTGGTCCCCACGCTCCAACCCGGCGATGTCGTCGTGATGGACAACCTGCCTGCCCATAAGACCGCCGGCGTCCGCTACGCGATCGAGGCCGCGGGCGCGAGACTGATGTTCTTGCCGCCTTACAGCCCCGACTTCAATCCAATCGAAAACGCCTTCTCAAAGCTCAAGGCACTGCTGCGCGCAAAAGCCGAGCGGACGATCACCGCACTCTGGGACACCGTCGGATCGGTCCTCGACCTCTTCACGCCACCCGAATGTGCAAACTACTTCAAGGCAGCCGGATATGAACCAGATTAAACAGGACATGCTCTAACTGGTCAGAATTCACCAATCGGTGAACAAGAATGCACTGGCTTCTCGCCGGTTCAGCGAAACTGCTGCGATCAATTACACGCCATCCCCGGCGGACTTCATCGCCGCTACGCCCGTGTAAGTTTTGGTACACACAGGCGCTACATCCAGCCGGCAGCGAAAACCGAGAGGCCTAAAATGGTTTCAGATTTCGAAGTCGATGCGGCGGGAGGCTCAAAGGTATACGTCGCCGCGGCGGTTGACTAAAAACCGCT
The DNA here is from genome assembly GCF_047824785.1 of Nitrobacter sp. TKz-YC01. Classification (GTDB taxonomy): domain Bacteria; phylum Pseudomonadota; class Alphaproteobacteria; order Rhizobiales; family Xanthobacteraceae; genus Nitrobacter. The sequence continues at coordinate 311,467 of NZ_CP181167.1, forward strand.
AACCATTCCGCGAGGGGCCAAGTTGGGCCATGCCCTACTGATGTGGCCCATAGGCCGCTCCCGGAATGTGTTCGTATATGAGCCGCTATGCTAGAGCCCGAACATTGCAGCAGCGTTCACTGCGGCGAACTTTGCAGGTGGAGTCATCGTATCTCCTCTGCCTCACACCAACGAAACTGTTGGATTATTTTAAAGTGTGGAGTCCGGTCCAATCCGTCAAGGCGTTCGTTGGCAGCAAGGAACGAAGGTTCCCAAAGTGAGCAATTTTAAACATGAGCTACTGAAATGGCGCCTTCCCCTGATCTTGAAGAAGCGGGCCTTTATATCGCGGCTGCCCAATCGGCCTTCCATGTAGAAATTGCAACGTCTCGCGCTGCCCCAGTATCGTAATACTCGCCGTCCGACCCATGATCCGTCGGTCGCCCTCACGAATAGGCCGAATATCGCTTGTCCTGCCGAGTGACCTGACGGGTGAGGAGTGGTCGGCGGTTGAGCCCGCGGCGGACAGACCTGCGAGAGGTGTTGAACGCGATCCGCTATCTGGTTCGCTGCGGCTGGCGGATGCTGCCGATCCATTTCGGCCCTTGGCTGTTGATTTCCACTGAGAGTTGACCCGGGAAGCTGAGGTTTTTCCATCGAGATTTGACCCATGTTGGAACCTTTTCCCCGCGATGAGAGCGGGAGAGAACGGAGTGATCAGCATGGAGTTATTGAGCGTCATCCGGCGCTGGCGCCATCGGGACCATTTCTCGATCCGGGAGATCTCGCGGCGCACAGGTCTGTCGAGGAACACGGTCCGCAAGTATCTGCGCGCGGACAGCGTGGAGCCCCGGTTCAACGTCCCCGAGCGCGCAAGCAAGCTCGATCCTTACGCCGACAAGCTATCCCACATGCTCCGGCTGGAGGCGGGCAGATCCCGCAAGCAGAAGCGGACGATCCGGCAGTTGCACGCCGATCTGGTCGCGCTCGGGTATGAAGGCTCCTACAACCGCGTGGCGGCGTTCGCACGCGAGTGGAAGGCCGCCCGGCAGAGGGAGCAGCAGACCAGCAGTCGCGGCGCCTACGTGCCCCTGGCGTTCCAGCCAGGCGAGGCCTTCCAGTTCGACTGGTCGGAGGACTGGGCGATCATCGGCGGTGAGCGGACCAAGCTGCAGGTCGCCCACTTCAAGCTCTCCTGCAGCCGCGCCTTCATCCTGCGGGCCTATCCGCAGCAAACCCACGAGATGCTGTTCGACGCCCACAACCATGCCTTCCGGGTCTTCGGCGGCGTTCCGCAGCGGGGCATCTACGACAACATGCGCACCGCCGTCGACAAGGTCGGTCGGGGCAAGCAGCGCCAGGTCAACGCCCGCTTCTCGGCGATGGTCAGCCACTTCATGTTCGAGGCCGAGTTCTGCAATCCCGCATCAGGCTGGGAGAAAGGCCAGATCGAGAAGAACGTTCAGGACGCCAGGCATCGGCTCTGGCAGCCCATGCCGAACTTTGCATCGTTGGCGGCGCTCAACGACTGGCTTGAGAGACGATGCCGGGAGCTCTGGACCGAGATTCCGCATGGCGTCCGGCCCGGCTCCATCGCCGACGCATGGGCTGAAGAAGCCCCGCGCCTGATGGAGATGACCCGGCCCTTCGACGGCTTCGTCGAATACGTCAAGCGCGTCTCGCCGACCTGCCTCGTTCATCTGGAACGCAATCGCTACAGCGCGCCAGCTTCCTTCGCCAACCGGCCCGTCAGCCTGCGCGTCTATCCCGAGCGGATCGCCGTCGTCGCAGAGGGGCGGGTCATCTGCGAGCATCGACGCGTCTTCGCCCGCTCCCATAACCGTCAGAGCACGACGGTCTACGACTGGCGGCATTACCTCGCCGTCCTGCAGCGCAAGCCGGGAGCCCTGCGCAACGGCGCCCCCTTCGCCGAACTGCCGCCTGCGTTCCGCTCCCTGCAACAGCGCCTGCTCAAGACGCCCGGCGGCGATCGGGAGATGGTCGAGATCCTGGCCCTGGTCCTGCAGCATGACGAGCAGGCCGTGCTCGCCGCCGTCGAACTGGCCATCGAGGCGGGCGCGCCCACCAAGACCCATATCCTGAACCTGCTGCACCGCCTGGTGGACGGCAAACCGCTCGACCCGCCTGCCGTTCCGGCGCCCAAGGCCCTGACGCTGACGAGCGAGCCGCAGGCCGACGTCGAGCGATATGACGCCCTGCGTCAGACTGGGGAGGCGCGCCATGCGTCATAATCCCGCCAGCGGCGCCGTCGTCATCATGTTGCGCAGCCTCAAGATGCACGGCATGGCCCAGGCCGTCGCCGAGCTGACCGAGCAAGGCTCTCCCGCCTTCGAGGCGGCGCTGCCGGTCCTGTTGCAACTCCTCAAGGCGGAGACGGCTGACAGGGAGGTTCGCTCAACGGCTTACCAGCTCAAGGCGGCGCGCTTCCCAACCTACCGCGACCTGACCGGCTTCGACTTCGCCAGCAGCGAGGTCAACGAGGCGCTCGTGCGCCAGCTGCATCGCTGCGAGTTCCTCGAAGACGCTCACAACGTCGTCCTCGTGGGCGGCCCCGGTACAGGCAAGACGCATATCGCCACCGCGCTCGGCGTGCAGGCCATTGAGCATCATCGTAAGCGCGTCCGGTTCTTCTCCACCATCGAGCTCGTCAACGCCCTCGAACAGGAGAAGCTTCAGGGCAAGGCCGGGCAGATCGCAGCGCGCCTCTGCCACTCCGATCTCGTCATCCTGGACGAACTCGGCTACCTGCCGTTCAGCGCCTCGGGCGGCGCCTTGCTCTTCCACCTGCTGAGCAAGCTCTACGAGCGGACGAGCGTGGTCATCACGACCAATCTGAGCTTCGGCGAATGGGCCAGCGTCTTCGGCGACGCCAAGATGACCGCCGCTCTCCTCGACCGGCTCACCCACCGATGCCACATCGTCGAGACAGGAAACGACAGCTTCCGCTTCAAGACCAGTTCCGCGAAACCGCCAAAACCCGCAAAGGAGAAAGCGCGCAACTTGACGACAACCTGACCCAGAACACATCATCAAGGCGGGTCACTTCTCGGTGGAAATCCCGGGTCAACTCTCAGTGGAAATCAACATGGCAAGGTAAAGGGCTTGGCGTCGCGCTCTTGCAGGGTGCGGTTTTGCGTACTGGCGAGGCTGCCGCCATACTCGGCATTCGCGGCATACTCGTTCACGCCATTTCCGACGATGCCAAGGCATTCTATGAGCACTACGGATTTCAAGCTTCGTCAAAGAACCCGATGACGCTGGTGTTCTCGCTCAAAGGAGCAGCGAAAGAATAACTGGAATGCTACATTTCCAGCCGTGGGGCCATGCCTGTCGGGGGCAAGGGAAAGCCGGATGGTCGCGATCAGCGGCACACCGCTCGATGCTTCCGACCGCGACAAAGCGCGAGCAGAAAGACCGCGCGCTTGGATGCAATCATTGGTCCCGTCCGCGCTTGGCCGCATCGCAGATCATTGGACGCTCTTGGTGTCGTTCGAATTGGAACGCTCGGTGAGCCAAGCCAACTGATGTCGAAGTAGATTCAGGGTCAATCCACACCACATTTGTTCTTGATGTCCATCTGGGCAGCTTTGCATGAAGCGATCATACGCGACTATTTGCCCACGTAGTGCGCCGCCTTCACTGGATAATCCTGGACCGGCGGCGGTGGCGTGAAACTATAGCGATAAGTCAGCATCGCGGTTCGTCCGGCGGCCGGAACGGCATGACCAGCATAATACTGCGCATAATAAAGCTCATCGGTCAGGTTGTAGATGTTGAGCTGCAGCATCGAGTCCTTTGTGACTTTATAGCTCGTCATCAGATCAAGCTTCCAGTAGTTGGGCACGTAGTTTGTGTTCTGGATATTACTGAAGGTTCGCGCCGCATACGTGGCGCCGCCACCGATAGTCCACAGCGGCGTGAGTTCATAAGTGGTCCACAGCGTAAAGTTATGCGGTGGCGTCTGTGGGAGTTGATTACCCAACTGCGCAAGATCGGTCGTATTGACGATCTTGGAGTTGAGATAGCTGTAGCCCGCAAACAGGCCCCACTTATCGGTGATCTTGCCCGCGGCGCCCACTTCCACGCCATCCACGCGCGCCAGACCACCGAGCACCAGCGCTGTATTCGAGGCTGGATCGATTGGAATACGCAGATTGGTCTTCTCTATCCGAAACACCGCGCCGCTCAGCGTCAGCCTGCCGTTTAGAACATCGACCTTAGCGCCGACTTCAGCCGTTGTGTTGCGCTCGGGAGCTAGCGTGGAGTTCGCCGCGTTGTTGCCGGCGTCACTCAGCACGTCGAACTCCGCCGCCGGATTGTTCGACACGCCATAGGCGGCGTAGATACTCGAACTATGCGTCGGATGGAAGATGCCGCCGACACGCCAGGCAACCATCTGATCGGCCCGATTGAGCCGCTGGCTCGCGGGCGGTACTGCCGCGAGATTGGTGTAGGTGGTGCGGAAATCGTCATAGCGGATCGATCCGAGCAACTCGAAGTACTCGTTGAACTTGACCTGATCGAAGCCGTAAACCCCATAGTCCGTCGAGACGGTACGGTTTGGCAAACCGAAGCCGTTATTCGGCCCGCCATAAGTCGTATCGACCGGGGCGAAGGCGTTGGTCCGGCACGCCAGGTTTGTTGGCGTGCAGTAGTTAGCACGCATCTGATCGCGGGTTTGTTGCGAGGCTACAGCACCCAGCGTGAAGGTATGCTCCAGGCCGCCGGTCCAGAATTTGCCGGTCAGATCAGTCTGATTAATGACTAGCGTGTTATCCGTTACTGTCTCGAAGTGTTGCCGTCCCATCGTCATCAGTTCGACCGGATAGCCCGGAGTAATCGCGCTGACATTGTCAGCCTGCGCCTCGCCGCGCGGGGCTGTCGGCCGTGCCATGCGGTTGACGCCAACGTATCGCGTCGCGTTCGAAATCTTCAAAGTGTCGCTGAAATCATGCTCGAACTGGGCTGTGGCGATGTGAGTGTTGGTGATCTGGCGATCCGCCAGCGGGCCGCCAGCCACGCCATAGAAAACTTGGCGAGGGACCGGCATCGGCGGCGTTGCGGCGCCATTGCCGAAATAGCCGGGGTTGGTCATTGCGCCGGTCGTTGAATTGCGGACCGGCCCCGGTAGGTAGCGATGTCCGTAATCTGGCACGCCATCTTCGCCTTGATAGATATAGCTGAAGATCCCCCGGGTATCCGGCGTAAACTCCGCTTTGATCGATGGGGCGACACCCCAGCGCCTTGCGAAGATATGATTTCGGTCCTGGACAGGAATGTCCTGATACATCGCAGCGAGGCGTCCGGACAAATTCCCCTGTGTCCCATTGGCATCGACATCGGCGCGATACCCGCCGCTGGAGACGCCACTGACGGTGCCATTCACGAAGGTGGTCGATTGGGGAAGCTTCGATACGGTATTGATCGCGCCGCCGGTCGAACCGCGACCGAAGGCAAATCCCGACGGCCCTTTGTACACTTCGACGCGATCGCTGCTGAACATGTCGCGCGTGTACCAACCCGGATCGCGAAGGCCATCGCGGAACATGTCACCGCGGGCCGCGAAACCACGCACGATCGGCGTATCGCCCTGATTGCCGCCTTCGCCGGCGCCAAAGGTAATGCCCGGCACCGTCCGCAGCGCGTCTTCCATGGTGAGGAGCCGCTGTTCCTGGATCACCTGCTGCGTCACTACGTTGACGGTCTGCGGCGTATTGGCGAGTGGCACCCCAAGCCGGGCCATTCCTGCCTGCGCAGGCGCCTGATAGCCGGTAACGCCGTGCGCGTCGCCGACGATGGGATTGACCTGAACGTTGCTCGGCGCAGCAGTGACAACTGGCGCGGGGGCAGCATGTACAGGCGCACGATGCACAGTTCTTTTCTTGGCCTGCCGCTTTGGCGCCGTGACGCGAACCTGCGGAAGATCCTCTCCGACGGGAGCCGGCTGGGCGTCGGCAGAATCGGATATCAGCATCACGGCGGCAACGCCGATCATCGCTCTGCCCCACCCTACTACTGATGAATGTCCTGCTACGACGTTGCCGCTTTCTGTATCGCTCGTATGATCTGCCGATGGAATACCCATTGCCCCGAATCCTTGAAGATTGCTGACATCGCGAAACTAAATCCGTAGGCCGCGACATAGCTCCTGGATAATTTCGTAAGCAACCTGTCGGAACCGCAGTTCGAGGCTCTTTATAGAAATTCTAGTTCAAGCCTCGTTGATTAAGCACTTTCGTCAAAGGCGACTGCGCGCTCGTTTAACGCCTGTGTATGCTGCTTGTTTTTCTGGAATCACTTTTTGCGTCTCATTGATCGAGAGTCGCGGCGCGACATCAATATCCCGTGGCGGGTGATAAATCTGCCGCATCATCCCGGCGCGAGCTTCAACGCACCCCAGTACTAACTTACAGATATTCTAAGTTTGATATCAGCTTGTCTGTTTGATTCGAAAAGCCCAGGCGCTAGAGCATGTCGTCAGATGCCTGCGCATCTGTTCTTGGCCGCTCCGACAGCCCGGAGTGGTGCATGATAGTAGAGTTTCTCACCATGAAGCTGTCTCTGAACCTCTCACGTACGATGGTGGGCAATAGCCGAACACGAGCCGCAAAGGCTGCTCTAGCGATCGGGCTTGCATTCCTTTTGACGTTAGCGTTTGGACCGCACCTTGCTTACGCTCAGTCATTATCGCGGCCCGGCTCCCACGAGGCCGCTTCTCCTTCCGGACAAAATCCTTCGATAGGCGCGCAATCCACGCCTGCGGCAGCCCAGACTACGCAACTTGAACCTCAGCAACCCGCGTCGCAAGCCGTACCTGGTGCCGAGACGTTCCCCGCCGAGCCGCCGGCCGCGTCGGCGATGCCGTCAATCGAGCAGCAAACGCCGCACGCGAGCGAACTCGTCGAAGTCCCCGAGTCGATTCTGCCGCATGAACTGACGCCCATCGGTATGTTCATGGCAGCCGATTCCATTGTGAAAGCAGTAATGATCGGTCTGGCGTTCGCTTCCGTTGTGACGTGGTCGGTATGGCTTGCAAAGACAATCGAGTTGATTGGCGCGCGGAGCAAACTCGTGCGTGATATCCATAACGTGGAACGCGCTCGTACGCTTGATGAGGCAAGCGGGATATTGCAGCAGTCCGGAAGCGACATCGCTAATCTCACCAATGCCGCACGCGATGAAATTCATCGTTCGCAGGACGCCATGAACCATGACGGCGTCAAGGAACGAATTGCTTCGCTGTTCAGTCGCATAGAGGCAGCGGCGGCACGGCGCATGACCCGCGGGACCAGCATTCTGGCTACCATTGGATCGACCGCGCCGTTTGTCGGGCTTTTCGGCACCGTCTGGGGAATCATGAATGCCTTCATCGGCATTTCGAAAACGCAGACCACCAACCTCGCGGTCGTCGCGCCCGGCATCGCCGAGGCCTTGCTGGCAACGGCCATGGGGCTTGTCGCGGCGATTCCGGCAGTGATGATCTACAACATGTTTTCGCGCTCCATCACGGGTTATCGCGGCTTGCTGGGAGACGGCTCGGCGGAACTAATGCGCATGGTGAGCAGAGATCTCAATCGGGCAGAGATGATGCCTCATCGGATCGTTGCTGAGTAAGGAGTAGCCACCCGTGGGCGTTTCGCTTCAGCCGGCATCGTCAGAGGATGAGATGGCGCAGGTCAGCGACATCAATGTGACGCCGTTCATCGACGTCATTCTGGTGCTGCTGATTATTTTTATGATTGCGGCGCCGCTGGCGACCGTCGACATCGCCGTCGACCTGCCAGCATCGACGGCGGTGCGTCAGCCGCGTCCGGAAAAACCGATCTTCATTACGCTCAAGGCTGACCGCACGCTGGCGGTCGGGGAGACGCCGATCTCGCGCATAGCGCTGGCAGCCTCGCTGGCCTCGGTGACATCGTCGGATCACAGCAAGCGTCTGTTCGTTCGCGCCGACAAGACTATTCCCTATGGCGAGGTGATGACGCTGATGAACGATTTGCGGTCTGCCGGGTATTTGAAGATTGCCCTGGTCGGACTTGAATCCGCGGGCGGGGCACAATCCGGGGGGGCTGCACAATGAGCATGCCGCGCCTTTACAGCAACGTCACGCGGAAAGAATTGTTGCGCTGGAGCACCTGCTTCATTGCAATGCTGTCATTGCATGGCGCAGTCGCGGCCGCCCTGCTCATGACACCGGCCGAAGGCGATACCTTCGATACCGTCACGACAATCGAAGTAGATTTCACCACCGAGTCGTTCCGCGACGCCGAGGCTCGAGACGTAGCGCCGGGCGAAGAGCAAATGCAGGCCGACGAAGCTCCTCCACCTCAGGAAAAGGCCGAAGTCAAGACAGAGAACGAGCCGGAACCCGAACCGCCGCTTCCGCAGGTAGCCGAACCTGACGTTGCGCTGGAGACGCCTCCCGAGCAGAAAGAGCAGGAAGAGAAGAAGAAAGAAGAAAAGGAAAAGACTCCGAACGCAACGCCTCCGCTGATTGCCTCGGCCGTCACGACGGCGCCAACCGCCGCCGCTGCACGGAAAGCACCGCTCGTGAGCTGGAAACGGAAGCTGGCCCTTCACCTTCAGCGTAACAAGCGATATCCGCGGGATGCCCAGGCCCATCACGAAACCGGAACAGCAAAAGTCTTCTTTATCATTGACCGCAGCGGTCACATTATCTCCAGCAGAATCGCGAAGGGTAGTGGATCTGCCGCCCTCGATCACGAAACGCTCGAACTCCTGCAACGCGCACAGCCATTGCCCCAACCTCCGAGCGACGTCGGCGGAACTCAGTTTGCTTTTACAATGCCGATTCTTTTTGAGTTTCAATGATTCTGCGCTTGACAAGGCGCGCGCTGAGTTTCGGCACTCGCCGGAAGCTGACACAATACGAGACGACCACCGACCGGATCCTTGTTCTGGAAGGGGACCATCGACGACTGTCTGCCCGCGGGTTGCTTGATCGCGCTACCGAACTAAGGCAGCGGGTCCAGGCTGGCACGTCCCTCGATGAGATCAAGGAAGAAGCTTTTGCGCTGGCTCGCGAAGCCGCGCGGCGCGCGCTGAACGAACACCCTGTTCCGGTACAGATCATCGGCGCTCTCACCCTTCATGACGGCCATCTCGCCGAGATGAGGACTGGAGAAGGCAAGACGCTCACGGCCACACTCGTCTGCGCGCTCAATGGCCTGACGGGACGGGGCGTCCACGTCGCCACGCCGAATGATTATCTGGCTGAGCGCGACGCCGCCTGGATGCGGCCAGTCTACGACTTGCTCGGACTCAGCACCGGCGTGATCACGCAAGAAATGGACGACGATGAGCGGCGCGAAGCCTATTGTTGCGATATTACTTATGGCGTCGCCAGCGAGTTCTGTTTCGACTATCTGCGCGACAACCTAAAATTGTCGGCCGCTGAAACCGTGCAGCGCGGCCATGCTTTTGCATTGGTTGACGAGGCCGACGCCACACTGATCGACGAGGCCAACATGCCGCTGGCGCTGTTCGGGCCGCTCGGCGATCATTCCGGCTTTTATGAGGTAATTGATGTCTTAATCGCCTCATTGCAACCCTCGCACTACGAAGTCGACCATCGTCGGCGCGTCACACTGACCGAAGCGGGATACAGTGAAGTCGAGCTCCGGCTGCAGCAACAAGGATTGCTGAAGGCTTCGTCGACGCTGCATGACAGCGTATCGATCTCACTGCTCCACCACATCATGCAGTCGCTGCGGGCTCATGTGGTGCTCGCGCGCGACCGCGACTATGTCGTTGAGAACGGCAGGGTGATCATCGTCGACCGGCTGACGGGACGGCCGATGCCTGGACGGCGCTATGACGAAGGACTGCATCAAGCCCTGGAGGCCAAGGAAAGTTGCGCCATCGGAGAGGAAACGCGCACGGTCGCTGCGATCACATTCCAGACCTATTTCCGGCGCTACGATAAGCTATGCGGCATGACCGGCACGGCAAAAGCGGATGCCGAAGAATACAAAGAGGTCTACGGCCTCGACGTGATATCAATCCCGACACACCGTCCGATGATCCGCCTCGACGGGGCCGTGCTCCACTCCACCGCCGCCGGTAAATTTCAGGCGATCCTGCGGGAGCTGGAAGATGCCGCCGCGCGAGGCCAGCCCGTTCTGATCGGCGCTCCGTCGATCGAACGATCGGAAGCCTTGGCCGCGATGCTTGAAACCAACGGCTGGAGTCAGAAAAATCCAGCAACTCAGAATCTGGGTTCAAGCCGCACCTTCGCCGTCCTCAACGCCAAGAATCACGCTCGCGAAGCCCAAATTATCGCCGAGGCCGGCGCTCCCGGCGCCGTGACGATTGCCACCGCCATGGCTGGCCGGGGCACGGATATCCGACTTGGCGGCGAACACGCCGATGCCGCAACACGCGCCAAGGTGATTGCCGCAGGCGGACTACTGGTGATCGGCACCACCCATCACGATCATGGGCGGATGGACGAACAGCTGCGCGGCCGTGCCGGACGGCAGGGCGATCCGGGGCGATCGGTCTTCCACGCCTCGCTTGACGACGAGTTCCTGAAAACTGCCGCGATCGACGCACCGCCTCTGACAGAACAAGCCCCCACGATCGCCCCCTCAGTTGCGAGCCGCCTGATCGAGGCGGCGCAGAAACGGCACGAAATCCGCAGCTTCGATCGTCGCCTTGAACTCTTGCGTTTCGATACAATCATTCAACGCCAGCGCGACAACGTTTACGATTTGCGTCAAAGCATCCGCGACGGGAGCGATACGCTCATTCGGGCAAAGCAACTGCGTCATGAGACGGTCGACGATCTTATAAATCGTTTCGCCGCGCCGACCGCTCCATGGGACATTGCCGGGCTGGATCACGCGATCCGGTCCGTCCTGACTCTTGCCATCGACATCAGACCTCCATCGAGCGATCCCAAAGCCGACGCAAGGGCCCTCGCACAGCGCATAACCGCCGCGGCCGATCGCTGGATCGCCGGCAAGATCGCCAGCATGGGTGAGACTACGTTCGTTGATATCCTTCGCCGCCTGATGATGGCGGCGATCGATCACCTCTGGTCGGAGCAATCGGAACGCCTCGATTATCTCAAGCGCAGGGTCGGCGACCGCCGGCTCCCGTCGCATAAGGTCATCGCGGAATTTCAGATTGAAGCATTCACACTGTTCGAACTGATGATAGCCGATTTCCGTCGCGACGTTACGGCCTACGCCATGCGCGTCGGTATCCTGCCCACCCCATGTGATTCCGATGAGTGAACACTGTTAAGTCTCACGGTGTGATGGCGTATCATTATACGTCGTCGGAGTGGGACGCGCTATGAGCCAAGTTCTTCACGGGAGCGCCACGACCACGTACGCCGTTCGAAGGCAGCTACAGCGATCACAGGCTTCAGCCCCGAAACTCGCGCGGCGCTTCGGGATCAACGATCTCTCGCCTGCCAAAGACCGATCACGAAAACCCGAAGCGGCTCAAGGCTTACGAGATCGGCTACTTCCACATCGACATCGCCGAGCGGCGCCATGAAGGCGGCAAGGCCTACCCTAGGTGTTTGATCCCAGGCTTTGATGGTGCAGTCTTCTCACAGGGATGGAGGGATGCGCTATGGGCCAGGTTCTTCACGGGAGCGCCACGACGACAGAGGCGGTCTGTCGAGCGATACAACATAGTCAAGAGAGCTTGAGGAAACTGGCCAAGCGCTACGGCATCAACCAGAAGACCGTGGCGAAGTGGAAGAAGCGTAGTTCGGTCGCCGATCTGCCGACCGGGCCGAAAGAGCCGCATTCGTCAGTACTTTCGCTCGAGGATGAGGCGATCATCGTCGCCTTTCGCAAGCACACGCTGCTACCGCTGGACGACTGCCTCTACGCACTTCAGCCGACGATCCCGCATCTGACGCGCTCGTCACTGCATCGCTGTCTGCAGCGTCATGGCATATCCCGACTGCCGGACGTGGAGGGCGACAACGGCATCGAGCACAGGCTGACGAAGCCCAATCATCCTTGGACCAACGGCCAGGTCGAAAGGATGAACCGGACCATCAAGGATGCCACCGTCAAACGCTTCCACTACGACAACCACGATCAGTTGCGACGGCACCTTCAGGACTTCATCGACGCCTACAATTTCGGCCGCCGCCTCAAGACCCTCAACGGCCTCACACCATACGAGCTCATCTGCAAACAGTGGACTTTAGAGCCGGATCGATTCATCATCGATCCAATCCACCAAATGCCGGGACTGAACACCTAGCATCCCAGAAATCTCCCCGAAGTCCCACGGTATCCAAACGCAACTCAGAGAGGATGGCAAGACGAAGCGCGCGCGGCCCCGCCTGTTCGTTCGAAGGCACTGTGCGGCGCTGATCGGCAGTGATCTTTCATGTCATCATTTAAGGCTGTCCGCACCGTGGTGCGCCGGGCTCTATTCCGGCGGCTCCTTTGCTGCCGCCTCCACCGAACCCGCCAGTTGCGGTTTCGGCCCATCCGGGTCACGATCCCTGACAGGATATAATACGGCGGCGTCCGATCCCGGCCACACTTTGTCTTGCGCACGTACCGCGCGCTGTACCCCTTTTCCAGCTTACACCTACGAGCAGGGCTTGCCCAATAGCGCCAATTCCTCCGGCCCGCTCCATTCGACTGCGGCGCTTTAGCGGCGCAGTCTCCCGTGTTGTCGGAACAAGCCGCCGCAAGCGGCGGTGGCGCTGTGGAGCCCCACTCTTTCGGTCTCCCGCCCATGACCCGCCTTGCAGCGGGTTTTTCATGGTCGCTCGGCGCTGGCCAGGGGTTCAGGCGCGGCTTTCCCTTTTAGGGAGCTTCGCTGTTTCAACCCATGAAAAAAGCGAGAAAAGTATGACCACCTTATTTGCTCAACCCTACGATATTTCGGCTCCGGGATTTTATTTCACGTCTGCGGACGAGTTCACTGCCAGCACCAAGCGGGCGGTCAATGACTACGGCCAGCCTGTCGAGGAATTTGAAATCCAGTTCATCGACGGCGAGGACATAGATTGCGCCCTTGCCGGTGCATGGAAGCTGTACCAGTCGAATTTTGCAGAGTACCTGCGAGCTGTCGAGGATTGGGACGAGAGGGAGAAAATCGCCTTCATCATCGCGATAGGCGAATGCGGCCACCGTTTCGAGGCAAAGACCGACGATCCCTCCGAAATCGAGTTTGATCTGTATGAAGTGGACAGTCTGCGCGACCTTGCCTGTCATTCGGCCTGCAATATTGACCCTCTAAGCCGGGGGCTCGGCGTCCAAAATTGACCCCCTGAAGGTTGGTCTGTTGCGCTGCCTGCTTTGTAACGAAGCAGGTGGTGGGAGATGCTGGTCGTGGAGACGATTGCGCGGATACGGCGCGAACACTTCATCAAGGGCAAGACGATCAGGGCGATCGCCCGCGACCTTAAGGTGTCCCGGAACACGGTCCGGAAGGTGCTGAGGTCGGGAGAGACCTCGTTCGAGTACGAGCGGCAGGTTCAGCCGTGGCCCAAGCTTGGACACTGGGCATCTGAGCTCGATGTGTTGCTGGCGGCGAACGCGACCAAATCCGCGCGCGAACAACTGACCTTGATCCGGATTTTCGAAGAGCTTCGCGGCCGCGGCTATGACGGTGGTTACGATGCCGTGCGGCGTTACGCCAAGCGGTGGAACAAGGAGCGCGGGCAATCGACCGCGGCGGCCTATGTTCCGTTGAGCTTTGCGGCGGGCGAAGCCTACCAGTTCGACTGGAGCCATGAGATCGTTCTCCTCAACGGCGTGACGGCGATCGTGAAGGTCGCTCATGTCCGGCTGTGCCACAGCCGCATGCTGTTCGTGCGAGCCTATCCGCGCGAGACGCAGGAGATGGTGTTCGACGCCCATGACCGGGCGTTCGCGCTGTTCAAAGGGACCTGCAGCCTCGGCATCTACGACAACATGAAGACGGCGGTGGAGGCGATCTTTGTCGGCAAGGATCGCCGCTACAATCGCCGCTTCCTGCAGATGTGCAGCCACTATCTGGTTGACCCGGTTGCCTGCACGCCGGCGTCGGGCTGGGAGAAGGGCCAGGTCGAGAACCAGGTCGGACTGGTCCGGGAACGCTTCTTCACACCACGGCTGCGATTCAAAACCCTCGACGAGCTAAACGTCTGGCTGCTCGACAAATGCATCACTTACGCCAAGGCGCATCGCCATCCGGAACTGGCCGATCAGACGATCTGGGACGTGTTCGAAGCCGAGCGCCCCAAGCTCGTTCCCTATGCCGGCCGGTTCGACGGCTTCCACGCGGTGCCGGCGTCTGTCTCCAAGACCTGTTTGGTACGCTTCGACAATAACAAATACTCGGTCGCGGCCAGCGCCGTCGGACGCCCGGTCGAGGTTCAGGCCTAGGCCGACCGCATCGTAATCCGTCAGGATGGACGGATCGTGGCGGAGCATCCGCGATCCTTCGCACGCGGCGAGACGACCTACGATCCCTGGCACTATGTGCCGGTGCTCGCGCGCAAGCCCGGCGCCTTGCGTAACGGCGCTCCCTTCAAGGACTGGGTGCTGCCGGCCGCGATCGAACGGATCCGGCGCAGGCTCGCCAGCACCGACGATGGCAACCGGCAGATGGTCGACATCCTCAATGCGGTGCTGACCGATGGTCTGCCGGCCGTTGAAGCAGCCTGCGCCGAGGCGATCGCTCATGGCGTTCATTCCGCTGACGTCGTGCTCAACATCCTGGCCCGTCAACGCGAACCCGCTCCACCAGCCAACATCCTCACTCCCGCGGCGCTGATCCTGCGCCATGCGCCGATCGCCGACTGTGCCCGTTATGACAGCCTTAGGAGAACCATCTGATGGAACGTACTCAACTGTTCGACCTCATGGGTGAGTTGAAGCTCTATGGCATGAAAGCTGCCTTCGACGAGATCATGGCGACCGCCATCAAGCGCCAGCATGAACCCCAGCGCATTGTCGGCGACCTGCTCAACGCCGAGATCAATGAGAAGCAGGCCCGCTCAATCAAGTACCAGCTCACCATCGCCAAGCTGCCGCTGGCCAAGGATCTCGCCGACTTCCAGTTCGACGGCACGCCGATCAACCAGACGCTCGTCAACGACCTCGCCGGCGGCGGCTTCATCGCCCAGCAACGCAACGCCGTGCTCGTCGGCGGTACCGGCACCGGCAAGACCCATCTGGCCATCGCAATCGCCAGAAGCTGCATCCGCTCCAGCGCCCGCGGTCGCTTCTACAACGTGGTCGACCTCGTCAACCGCCTCGAGATCGAGACCCGCAACGGACGACAAGGTCGTATCGCCGAGCATCTGACCAGGATGGACTTCATCGTCCTCGACGAACTCGGCTACCTGCCGTTCGCTCAATCCGGCGGCCAGCTCCTGTTCCATCTCGTCAGCAGGCTCTACGAGCGCACGTCCATCGTCGTCACAACCAATCTCGCCTTTGGCGAATGGCCAAGCGTGTTCGGCGACGCCAAGATGACAACCGCGCTGCTCGACCGGCTCACCCACCACTGCGACATTGTCGAGACCGGCAACGACAGCTGGCGATTCAAAAGCCGCGACGACGATCACGCCACCCGCGCTCGCCTCGTCTCCGCAATCCCGGCCAGCTCCGACGAGTCGAGCGCTATCAAACCACGCCGCGCAAAGGCGTCAAAATTGAACGCCGATACGGGGTCAAATTTGCGAACGATGGCGTAATTGCGGTCAGCGCTCGGGCACGAGAGCTCCGTTATCGTCTACCTCTCGCAATCAAACGATTCGGAGGAGCTGTCATGCGGCAATACGTCGGGCTAGATGTCTCGCAGAGAGAGACTGCGGTTTGCGTAGTCAATGAGACGGGTGAAGCAATTTTTGAAGGAAAGGCCAAGTCTCATCCTGGAGATCTGTCAAAGTTACTTCGTAAACATGCGCCACTGGCGGAGCGTATCGGCTTTGAGACGGGCGCAATGGCGAGCTGGCTTTGGCATGAGCTTCGTAGGGTCGAACTCCCCGTCGTTTGCATCGATGCAAGGCATGCACACGCAGCACTATCGGTCCGCATGAACAAAAGCGATCAGAACGATGCTCGGGGCCTTGCCGAACTGGTGCGGGTTGGTTGGTTTCGAGAAGTCAAAATCAAGAGTGAGAAGAGCCAGAAGGTTCGAGCTATCCTCGTGGCGCGATTCCGCCTTGTGTCCATACGCCGGGATATCGAGAACCAGGTCCGCAGTCTGATCAAGGAGTGTGGGTTGCTATTCCCTCGCGCCATTGGCCAACAGTTCCGTAACCAGGTTGGCGAGCTATTGGGCGAAGATCATCAACTCCTCAGCGTGATCGCGCCGCTCTTGTCGATTCATGAACTCATCTGCCAGCAGCAAAGCAAATTTGACGACGAGGTCCGCCGATTGGCGAAGTCGGACGAGACGACGCGTCGCCTGATGACAGTTCCTGGTGTCGGCGTGGTCACCGCCTTGACGTTCCGCCATACGATCGATGACCCGTCTCGCTTCCGATCGGCCTCGACAGTCGGCGCCTATCTCGGCCTCACACCTCGGCGCAACCAATCTGGTGAGACTGACACTAGTGGCAAGATATCCCGATGGGGCGACAGGCTCCTCCGAACGTACCTTTACGAGGCGGCGACCGTTCTGCTTTATCGAACAAAGAAATGGTCCTCCCTCAAAGCCTGGGGTATGAAACTTGCGAAGCGGATCGGCATGAAAAAGGCAAAGGTTGCTATCGCCCGCAAGATCGCTGTCATCCTCCACTGCATCTGGGTCGACGGCACATCATTCGACTGGGGCAACGCGCCGGCCTGACCTTATTTTGCAAGTTCCTGGCCCGGTCCGCCGGGCTGGCGATGTCCCGCTGGGACGGTGGTCGTGGTGACCTCGGTCAATCGGCTGGTGGCGGCTCGTCCGCACCCCGTTGCAAACGATGAGGCGCCCGATCCGGACATCATCATGAGGCGCTTGCGACCTCGGAAAGGACCATGACCCCAGCGACGGGCAACTGATCGCATTGAAGCCAGGTGACAGCTAATCGGCCCACTATACGAGTTGGCTATCGATCCACCAGCCGCGCTCGCCCCGTCTGCGCAACCCGGACCTGCTCCGTCGGGCCGAGCGTTACCACTTTGCCGAATGGCTTCAAAAAGAGAGTTGACAACAACCCGCAATTAAAGGGCCGATTGACAGCCCAGGAACGTGCGTTCCGTGAACTCGTATCACCGGGCATTCTATCGCCGACGGAAGAAGCAACGCGTATTGGCTTGCTAGCGGCTTCCGACGATGCGGGCGCGGCCGATGCCGAATTCGGTGCACGCTTCCAGAAAGCCCACGCCGCTGCTACCGATGATCTGGCCACGTACACCCGAGGACCACTGTGGGACCGAACACAGGTTGAGTTGACGTTGAAGCTGCTCGATGAGGCCGACACACCACCTTTCAGTATCAGCAAACTTCCCCCGGCTTTGGAGGTCGCGCCAGAGATTACGCTTGTAGCGCCGCCGGGCACGGGAAAGACGACCACGGTGTTGCAATTCGCTCGCCATGTCCTTGCGAGCAGCACAATTGTTCCTCTGTATTTCCGGTTGGGCGATGTACCGGACGGAAACGACGGCCTGCTCGCGACGCTTTCGCGGCGTGCCGCATTCAAGGATGTTGGCCACGATGACCTCGTGGCTCTTGCCGAGCGTGGGCGTCTGTTGCTCGCGCTGGACGGCTGGAACGAACTTGACGCAGCGGCCCGCAAGCGCATTCGGCTCGATCTCGACCGCATTCGGCTCGACTGGCCCCATGTGCGTGTCGTGGCGACAACCCGCCGACAGGTGCTCGATGTGCCGATTGGAGGTCCACGCATCGCGATTGAGTTGCTGTCGGAAGATCAGCAAATGGCTATCGCGAGAGCACAGTCCGGCGACGTGGGAATAAAGATTGTCGATGATGCTTGGCGCACCAGCGGCGTGCGCCAGCTTGTCGCAACGCCGCTGTATCTTTCCGTCCTCCTCGGGGGTGCTTCGCGCAGCGTACATCCGACCACAAAAGAAGAAGTCTTGCGATTGTTCGTGGAACAACATGAATATGCAAGCGAGCACACCGAAAAGCTGAACGCGATATTGCTCGGTTGCCATGCCTCGGTTCTAAGGGCGCTGGCGCGTCAACTGAACGCTGCGTCATCGACGGCCATGGCTGAGTCCGAGGCTCGTCGGGTGGTTGTAGAGGCCCTGAACGAACTTCGCCAGCAGGGTCAGATGACCGGACAATTGGAGCCATCGACGGCATTGGACGTCCTGACGAGCCACCACGTTTTGATACGGTCTGGTTCGGGCAACGGCACAATCTCATTCCAGCACCAGCAATTCCAAGAGTGGTTCGCCAGCTACGACGTGGAGGACCTGATGCGCAGGAGCGTAAGCGGTGACTCGGGCACGCAAGTTCAGTTGCGATCGGCTGTCCTCGATCAACCGGCATGGGAGGAGTCGGTTCTTTTTGCGGTCGAGCGAGTCTCGCGCGAAAAGGATGGAGTTACCATCATCGCGCATGCTGTTCGTCTTGCGCTCGCCATTGATCCAATGCTGGCGGCAGAAATGATTTATCGCTCGGGTACGGGGGTCTGGAAGTTGGTTAGCGCCGAAGTGATGGCCTTTGTCGATCGCTGGCATAAGCCCGGAGACGTTGACCGGGCGGTGCGCTTTATGATCATGACCGGGCGACCTGAATTCGCGCCGCGCATATGGCCGTTGGCTTCCAGCACGGATTCTCAAATACAGCTTCCGACGTTGCGCATGGCTCCGCGCTTCCGGCATTCCGTGCTCGGAGTTGATCTCGTGTCGAAGGTGGCGTCGCTGAGGGACGATACTCGTGAACACCTCCTCGCCTTGATCGCGGCCGAAAGCGGCGTCGATGGCATGGAACTGGCGACGGAGCTTGCCAAGGCAGATCCCAGCCCAAAGGTGCAAGCCGAGGTCGTTCAATGCTTGCTATTTCGCCGCGCGGAACGGCATGCCTCTGCTCTGCTTGCAGTCGCGCACGAGGAAACTTGGGCGCTGGTAGCTTCACGCGGTTATGACGATGAAGTGACCAATCCGGTGACAACCAAACGGCTTGCACAAGAGCGCACCAAACTAATTGTAGCCGCGAAAACGCCAAGCGAGCGGTTGCGCTTTCTATTGGATTATTCGGCAGACGATCCTGATCTGGATGCGAAGATTGCGGCTGCGATTGCCGATCCCGAGTTTCCTGTGGAGTACGGGCAAGGCGGTTCATCATTGCATTTCGCGCAGGAGCGGGCACCTGCCGCTGTGCTGCAAGGAGTGAAGAGGCGCATCGAAGCAGGGCTCGAACTCCCGCTCCATACCGACGACTTCCTCGATCAACTCGACGTAGTTGATGATGGACCAATCGTTGCAGCCGTCCTCGATACGAGTAGGGACAGGCGCAGCGAGAACAAGGTTGCGGTTCTTGCCGGGCCCAAGACCACGGGAGCCTTGATCGACAAGTTTTTGGCATGCGCCGAAGCTCGTCGAGCCGACCGTGATAATAGGCAATTGACTGACGATTATCACCGGCTCAAGGACCGAATCACGGCAACCCGGCCGTCTGCGTTTGTCGCATCGTTCATAGCGCGTGCAAACACCGTCGATTTGACACTTATTTATACTCTTTGCGACCTCGCTTCTGCGCACAGCTACACGAATGATAAAAATCGGGTCATTCCGCTCGATCCGAAAGAGAGAATCGCGCTGGTTGGCATTTTGCGGCGATGGGCGGAGTTCGTCTGCAATTCACCGGAATCGAGGCGATGGCACCTGTGCGAGGTATCGAATGCAATCGGACGCTTCGGCCTTCATGAAATCGTGTCCGAACTAACGCGGCTGCTTGATGAGGAACTGGCGAGGCTGGCGAAGGCCCGTGACGGCTATCTTGATGCGCGGCGGCGGGGTGATATTGAAGCAAGGTCTGGTGCTTCGATGCGATACAGCAATCAGTATCAGCACGCTTTTTCACTCATTGGAGGCGACGATGTCGCACACGCGGTCGTCAAGTATCTAGAGCATCCGGAGTTCGGGTTCGAGGCCGCCCTTGTTCTTAAACACGTCTCAGATAAGCAGCTAAAAATCCCGGAGCCGGATTTCTTTCGGCGCTGGCCGCGGTTTGATGAAGTAGCAGCGGCACGCGCGGCAAGGATCGCAATACCCGTTGAACCCGCGAATAGCTACGCCAATCCGATCTGGGCCGCGATTGATCGCCTTGCTCGCCCAGAAAACGACAAGCCCAGCCAAGACCTGGCCATCAGGCTGTCCCGGATCGCGCTCTCGATGCCGCATCGCAATCAGGATGGCTTGATCGCGCGGGTGATTGCCCTGCCGCAACCGCTCACATCAAAACGGGAATTGTTGGCTGCTGTGGCGATGGATGGGCAAGTCCTCGATGCGCACCTCGTCATGCGGGCCATTGACGATTGGATCGCGGACGCCGGCACCGATCAGAGCAAGGCGTGGCACAAGCGGCAAAACGGATGGGAAATCGAACCGTGGCTGGAACTTCTGCCTTACACAGATAATCCGAATTTGGTGATCGAGGGCCTGGCGAAGGTCAGAGCGTTTTACCAGAGCGGTTGGGCGCAACGCTGGGAACGGGTTTTGACTGCGGTTGCAGTTATGCCGGGACCAAACGGCGAAGGGCTGCTTACCAAGCTCGCACGAGAGCACAGGGACATCGCAACTGATTTTGAATGGATGAAAGATTTTCTGCGACGCAACACAGCATCGGCCGCACTCTTGTATGGCGTCGCATGGTCGACCATCCAGAAGCCGACCACCCATGGGTCACAGAAAAACTGATCCGGGAATCCTGGACCGCCCCTCAATCGCACAAGTCTGCCAAAGTAGTGTCAGGCTCAGGACTCATTGCTGCCGCGCACGGCGACAAGAATTCGGTCATTCGTTTACCGGACGATCTTCAGGCGTTCATCGCGATCCACCTCGACGATGAGCAGTGCAAATTTCTTGCCGCGCAGAACGTCGCGGACGTAATACCAAATCTCGGAGAGCGTGACTCTGTATGGCTTTTCGAATCAGCGGCGGGCTGATTCAAGATGGCGAACGAGGGAGGTTCGCCATGTCGCCCCTGCCACTGCGAGCTGATTTCAACGCATAGACGACACGGTCCGCTGCCAGGCGGTTGAAAGACGGGCCGCAGGCGCGGCGACTTCTGGCTCTGGCCGCAATCTACGACGGTGCGACGCGGACGGAAGCAGCCAGGATCGGCGGAGTTGGCGTGCAAATTGTTCGCGATTGGGTGATGAAGTTCAACGCCCTCGGCCCGGACGGGCTTTTTGATCGCAAGGCGCCCGGTCAGCCGTCTCGGCTCGCGGACGAGCATCGTCAGGCGTTGGCTGCTGTGATCGAAAGCGGGCCGATCCCTGCCATTCACGGCGTTGTCCGTTGGCGCATCATCGATCTCTGCCAGTGGCTGTATGAGGAGTTCATGATCACCGTCTCCAAGCAGACTCTGAGCCGGGAGCTGCGAGGCATGGGCTATCGCAAACTCTCCGCTCGTCCGCGTCATCATGCGCAAGCCAAGGGCGCGATCGAGAATTTTAAAAAACTTTCCCCGCCCGAGTGGCAGAAATTGCCAAGGACAAGAGCGTCGATCCAGCCGATACAGAAATATGGTTTGGCGACGAGGCGCGCATCGACCAGAAGAACAAGATCACGCGTCGCCGGGCGCTGCGCGGAACGCGGCCTTCGGCGCCACGCGACCAGCGAACCGCTTCCACTTACATCTTCGGTACGATCTGCCCGAAGGACGGCAAGGGCGCCGCCCTCGTCCTGCCCGCATGCAACACCGAGGCGATGAACTTGCATCTGGCCGAAATCGCGACCGAGGTCGCGCCAAGCAAGCATGTCATTCTGCTGCTCGACCAGGCCGGCTGGCACCTGTCGAGCCGGTTGATCGTTCCATCCAACATCACGATCCTGCCGCTGCCAGCGAAATGCCCGGAACTTAATCCGCAGGAAAACGTCTGGCAGTTCATACGCGACAACTGGCTGTCGAACCGCGTGTTCAAGTCCTACGAAGATATCGTCGATCACTGCTGCTTCGCCTGGAACAGGCTAATCGATCAACCTTGGCGCATTATGTGCATCGGAATGCGTGATTGGGCTTACCGGTTTTGATCAGCGAGTCTTGATATTATTCCTCAGCTGAAAAGGTTTCGGCAGACTGGCGCGACCGAGCTTGAAGCATGGGAGAAGCGGACAGGTCGGAGATTTTTGCCGCCGAAGCCGGATGACGAAAAGCGTGCTGACGAAAACCAGTTGGAAATGCGATGACCGTTCAACCGCACATTCTCCGACGATACGTCATTGAACGTGCCAATGGCCGGACGCCGCGCCTGTCCGCTGCGCTTTGCGCTTTCGGAACGACAGGAATGTTTCCGACAGGAAAGACCACCGACGCGGGTTTATTCTGGATGCGTTCCGCTCACCGCTTCGAATCCTTCACCAGCGATGCCGTCTTCGGATCGTAGATGTAGCCCGTGATCGTCCCATCCTTGATGCGCTCGACGGCTTCATCGATCACGAACAGCGGCACCAGAAACCATTCGCGGGGGACAACAGGATTCCCGAAACGGTCTTTGATCTCGATATCGAGCCTAGCGGAACCGAAAATCCGATGGATCAGGTTCTCGAATTTCACGCGGCTGACGTTGGAGAGCTTGTAGGTGGCGATGATGTCCACATCGGCCATCAGAAAGGTGGGATCGAGGCGGGCATTCGCAACGCGGGTTTCGATCTTGCCGCCCGTGACGCCGACCTTGTGCAGGACGTCGCGGTTGGCGGCGACCGCGGGATGATCGGATTTGCTCCGCAGTACGTAGATCGTGCCGCTCGCCAGATCGTCGTCCTCGCTCTCTCCCGCGAAAAGCGGCCCTGCAACGGGATCGGTGATCCGTCGACCCGCTTCGTCGCGATGAAGGGCGCGCTGGAGCGAGCGCAGCAGGACGTCGCTTTCCGTTCCGTTGTCGTAGATCACCCGCAACCGGCTGTCGCGACGATCATACTGCGAGATGAATTCCTTTCCGACGTCCGCAACATAGGCGACTTGTCCACCGACGATGAAGAATTCACCTTTCTGAATTTCGGCCATGGTCTGAAAGGGACGCGTTTCCCGGATACCGGCTGAAAGTTCGCGTCGTGCTTGCTCGAACAGCGGCTTGAACGTGTCGAAGTCTTCGCATTTTTCCCGATTGGCGATCTCCTCGGCCGCGCGCTTTTCCGCGGAAGATCGGACGTGCCGAAGCTCCGTGATGTCGTCGGACGCCATGGCGTCGACGCCGAGTTGCGCCAGAAGTTCGTCATCGTCGATGTCGGGGACGATGTCGACCGGCGCAGGCGCAGTCCCCGCCAAGAGTCCTTGGTGATCAAGGGGTTCGATTACCGCGCGGCAATCGGCCTGCGCACGCAGCCGATCGAGGCGAACGGCGTAAAGACGTTCGAAGATATCGCGGTCCTCGCCATGCTGCGGGGCGCGGCCATGCTGGTCGACGAACCGCTGAAGCTCCTCGAACCCGGCGATAATCCGTTCCTCGCGCGGCGACCGGCTGGATTCCTTCTTCGTCTCGGTTTCGACGCCAAGCTCGGCAAGAAGCTCATCATCCTCGTCGGTGAATCCTTTAGGCACGCGCGGCCTCCGCCTTCATCCGCTGAAGGAAGGCCACACCCTCGGCCATGCGCTTTTCCCATGCGTCCGGCGAGGTGATCGAAGGCAACCGGCCGCGCTCCTGCTTGAACTTCAGGGCACGCCGGGCCAGTTCGCGCGCCTCCTCGATGGTGAGGTTGATCCGCTTGGCCCCGATCACCGCCGCGACCTGCTTCAGGCTCTCCTCGCTCATAGTCTTGGCGAGGATGGCATAGGCTTCGCCGAACGGATTGATCCGGTCGATCAGTCGATGTCCAAGTCACGCACGTCCATGGCAAACTTGCGGACGCCATCGACAAAGGCGGTGTTCGGGCTCTTGTCTCCATCGCCGCCGAAAGCAGCCTCCTTGGCCTTCTGTGTGAGATTGAGCGCCGCAACGGCGTGCTGACGCACGGCCTCCTGATCCTCCTCGGTCAGTTCCGGATACTTGTCCTTGACGATCTTGCCCATCCGGAGCTGCGTCAGTTCCTCTGCTAAGGTTTCGCCGCCCGCGTGTTCCCCGTCGAACAAGCCTCGCGCAATCGTGGTCTTGTCCTGTACGAAGGCGGCAATTACTTCGTTCAAATCCTGCTGGCAGATGCGCTGCGCTTCCTCGCTTTTCGGCGTCACGAGTCCCTTGATCTCGATCTGGAACTGCCCCGTTTGCTCGTTGAATCCGACGTTGCACTTGCCTGGATCATAGTCGCCCTCACCGTAATCGAATCCCTCGACAGGTCCGCTTTGCGGGTTCTTGGGCTTGAACTCGAAACGCGGCGCCAGAACCTGTTCCATGAGCAGGCTGGCAGCAATGGCTTTCAACGTGTCGTTGACGGCTTCGGTGACCGCTTCCTCGGAGGCGTCCGGCTCGGCGATCAGGTTGGTGAAGCGTGCGCGGGTCTTGCCCGGCGCATCGCGGGTGGCACGGCCGATAATCTGCACGATTTCGGTGAGCGATGAGCGATAGCTGACAGTGAGCGCGTGCTCGCACCAGATCCAGTCGAATCCTTCCTTGGCCATGCCAAGGGCGATGATGATGTCGACGTGATCGCGGTTGTTCTTTTGCGATGAATCCTTCAACGCGGCAGATACGCGGTCGCGTTTCGCGGAATCGTCATCCACAAGATCGGCAATCCGCAGGACGCGGCCGTCCGGCGTCTTGACCAGCTGAAATCCGGTGGCGTCGTCGGTGCCCTGCCATTCGCCCAGTTCGTCGATGATGTGCTCGACTTCCCGGATTTTGTCCTTGGTGCTTTCGCGCGAATTCACGCTCGGGATGTGGATGATGGTTTTCTCGGAAGGATCGAGCGCTTTCAAAAGATCGTCGGTGTAAGGGCCATTGTAAAAGCAATAACCGATGTCGAGCGATTTCAGATACTGATAGCCGTTGAGTTGCTGGTAATAGGTATAGGTGACGGAATGAATTTCGCTTCGTCCTGCGGCGTCAGAACGGCTTCGGCATCGCCCCGGAAATAAGACCCCGTCATCGCGACGATATGCACCCTGTCGCGGGCGATGAACGCGCCGAGATGGCTGCCGAGTTTGTTGTCCGGATTGGCGGAGACGTGATGGAATTCGTCGACTGCGATCAGCCGATCGTCGAATGCCTCGACGCCGAACCGGTCCACCGCGAAACGGAAGGTGGCATGGGTGCAGACCAGCACCTTGTCGTCGCTCTTGAGGAACGCCTCGACCGAATTGACCTTGCCGCCGTTGTCGCTCCCCGGCGCGTCGCACAGATTCCATTTCGGCTCGACCGTCCAGTCGGACCAGAAACCGAATTTGCTCAGCGGCTCATTATGGAAACTGGCGCCGATGGATTTCTCCGGAACGACGATAATGGCCTGCTTCCGTCCCTGATTGGCGAGCTTGTCGAGGGCGATGAACATCAGCGCGCGGCTCTTGCCGGAGGCTGGCGGCGACTTGATGAGCAGATACTGCTCGCCGCGCTTCTCGAAGGCGGCCTCCTGCATCGGCCGCATTCCCAGCGCGTTGACCTTGGTCGACGCCCCGTTGCGGGCGTAGGTGACGGAGACGGCGGGAATGGGCGCGGCCGTGGTCATGATCGGGATGTCTCGTTTCGGCGTTCGGCAAGAGCGCGCACAAGATCGCGCGCGCCATGGAGGACGGCAAGGATCGTCATCGTGTCTGCGGCGACCTGATAGACGATCAGGTAAGGCAATCCCGCAACCGGGATTTCGCGGGTGTCCGGCAAACGGCCGACATGGCCCATGTCGGGTAGATCGATCAGATGCTCGGTAGCGGAAACGATCGCGCGAAAAACCTTTTCCGCGGCGGCGGGACTGTCGAGCGCGATGTAGTCGATGATGCCGTCGAGGTCGCTCGCGGCCGCCCGCGTGACGACGAGGCGCATCAACGCTTCCAGCCGTGCTTTCCGGCAATGGTGGCGAAGACGTCACCGGCAGGCTCGACGCGGCCCGCGCGGGCATCTTCGAGCCCGGCCTTGATCCGCTCGACCTGCCACGCGTTGGCATCGAGATATTGCTGGATCGCCTGGTTGATGACGTAATTGCGGGAGCGATCCATCGCGCTGGCGAGCGCGTCGATCTCGTCCACCGTTTCCTTCGCGGTGCGGATCGTGACCGGCGCCGTGGCGGCTTCCTGGCTCATGTGTAATCTCCTGTAATCACAGGTAATCATAGCTCGGATTGGGCTTCGACGGAAGGCCTTCTGGTAGCCTTTCCGGGAGTCTTGGCCTTGCCGGGGCGTCCTGCCGTCATCCTGGTATAAAGCTCGAACAGCTTTTCCAGCCGCTCGGTGTCGTTCCGGAACCGGCGGCCGATATAGATGCGCTCCAGCACCTCGTCGTTGCGCTCATGGGCCTCGCGCAGGTCGGCGGGCATCTTTTCGGGATCGTAGAGGTCGGCGATGGTCTTCGGGAAATGCGCCTCACGCGCCAGCAGAATGTCCTCGGCGCAGCGGGTCAGGTCGGCCTTGTTCTTCTCGGTGAGCGTCGGGACGGGAAAGGTGTTCCAGCCGAGAGTGTTGGAATAGGCAAAGTCGGTCCTTGTCCTTCCACAAACCGTAGCAATCCAAGTTCGATGAATCTTTGAGGCCAACAGTGCAAACACCCAAAGCGGGGGATCGTAAACCGCAAAATTTTGACTGCTAATAATTGCCCCTTGGTGGATCAAGCCAACAGGAAGATAAAATCGACGCTCTGAGGTAATACGAGGAACAACGATCGCAACTTCGTTGCCTCTCTGCCTGACTTCGCCAAAGGAAAAAGGAATCCTGGACAATTCTTGCGTTGCAGCACGGTTGGATGCTGATCGAACCTGCCGAACCTGCTCAAACCGACTCTTCAAGAATGCGTTGTCAGCTGCCATTCTATATTGATCTGGCAAAACCCAGATACAATTCCTCTGTATACCGTTTATGAATTCATATGATCCAACGAAAGTTCTTATGAAGCTGGAATCAACTCCGTGATTCTTGATGGCAGCGTGTGCTTCTTCCTGCGATAGTAGAAGGGCGCCACCATCATTAGGCATGTTTCCGAACAACATCTCGGGCATTCCGAATAATGCTCCGCGAGCAGCAGAAACCTCGATGTTAAATCCAGAGATCAAATATCCATTGATATTTGAGGTGGACCCGCTTGGTGAGACAGTTTGGCGGCCTGGCTAAGGTGGATCGGGTTCGTTTCTACGCCGCCAATTGCTCCGTCATTTCCGCCATAGCATGGACTTCGTCGGGCGTCCTGCCGGCGAAGGTCGAGTGCGGGCGTCGCCGGTTGTAATAGTCTATCCAGGAGCCGATGCCGCAGCGGGCTTGGCTTCCCGTTTCGAATGTGCTGAGGAAGACGCACTCATATTTGAGGCTGCGCCACAGTCGTTCGATGAAGACGTTGTCCATCCAGCGGCCGCGCCCGTCCATGGAGATGCGGATGCCGGCATCCTTCAGCGTCGTCGTGAAGGCGAAGCTAGTGAACTGCGAGCCTTGGTCGGTGTTGAAGATGTCGGGCCTGCCATGGCAGGCGATCGCCTCTTCGAGAGCGGCAACACAGAAGTCGGCATCCATCGTGTTCGACAACCGCCAGGCCAGGACCTTGCGGCTGAACCAGTCCATGATGGCCACGAGGTAAAGGAAGCCGCGCCGCATCGGGATATAGGTCACATCGGCACACCAAACGTGATCCGGCCGCTCGATCGCCAGGTGCCGCAGCAGGTAGGGATAGATGCGATGCTGCGGATGCGGCTCGCTGGTTCTCGGCGCCTGGTAGATCGGCGACAGACCGATCTTGCGCATCAGCCGCCGGACCCGCTTGCGACCCACGCACCAGCCCTGACGCCGCAGATGCCGGGCCATCTGCCGGGAGCCATACCAGGGCGTCTCCATGAAGGCCTCGTCGATGGTGCGCATCAGTTCGAG
Source organism: Nitrobacter sp. TKz-YC01 (assembly GCF_047824785.1). GTDB lineage: Bacteria > Pseudomonadota > Alphaproteobacteria > Rhizobiales > Xanthobacteraceae > Nitrobacter. The sequence goes on from NZ_CP181167.1 coordinate 339,520, forward strand.
GTTCTCGGGCGTCTCGCCGGCGGGCTGTCGGTAGAACGACGCCCGCGAGATCGAGACCAGTTCGCACTGGCGGCGGATCGAGAGCCGGTTGTGATCGGGGTCAATCATCATTCTCCTCCGATCCAGGCTCAGCGATCGAAGGCCTTGGCCAAAAAATCCCGCTCAACGACAAGCTGGCCAATCTTGGCGTGCAGCTTGGTCACCTCGGCTTCCCGGCCGACCTGCGCATCAGCAGCCTTGTCGTCGAACGTCTTGGCCAGGTTCTCGATGGCCTGCCGTTTCCACTGCGTAATCTGGTTCGGATGAAGCTGGTGCTTTGTCGCCAGTTCCGAAATCGTCCGCTCGCCACGGATCGCCTCAAGCGCAACCTTGGCCTTGAACTCAGCCGTAAATCGTCTGCGTGTCTTCATACCGGATCGTCCTTTTCATCGGGCGATCCACCTTATGCCCCTGTCTCAGAAACCGGCACCACCTCACTTCAAGGTCCTCTTTCTGTTCCGATGTCTGCTGTTGGCTTCCTCGATACGGCGGATTCCCACAGATGTAAGTTTCGCCGCCCTCGTTCTCAAAATCGATCTGCGCCTGATCGAGCGGGGTGTGAAACAGATCATCGGCCTGATGCTTTACGCCTGTCCCAGTTGGCGGGCAGATGCTCAACCAATCGAGGCGCAGCGCGTTGCCGCAGGTGATCCAGTTCTCGGCGTCGAGCGGCAGAAACTCGGCCAGCGCTTCCTTCTGACCACGATAGAGCACGTCGCATTGATACTCCGCGATGATCAGCGCAAGGCGCGCGATCTCGGCCGGGAAATCGCGCAACTCGATGCCGCGAAAATTGGTCAGCGGAATCTCGCTCTTGCGTCCGTCCTCTTTGCGCCGCCTGTTGATCTCCGCCTCAATGGCCCGCATTTCCTTGTAGGCGATGACGAGGAAGTTGCCGGACCCGCAGGCTGGATCGAATACCCTGATCCGCGCCATGCGCTTGCGCAGGTTCAGCAACGTGCGGGCGTTGTCTCCGGCCTCATCGAGCTTCGCGCGCAGATCATCAAGGAAGAGCGGGTTCAGGACTTTCAGGATGTTCGGTACGCTAGTGTAGTGCATCCCGAGCGCCCCGCGCTCCTCGTCCTCGGCGACGGCCTGGATCATCGATCCGAAGATGTCCGGATTGATCTTCTTCCAGTCGAGGCCGCCGATGTTGAGCAGATAGGACCGCGCGGTGCGGTTGAAACGCGGCACGTCGAGACTGCCGGAGAACAGCCCGCCGTTGACATACGGGAAAGCGTCCGCCCAGGGCCGTAGCTTGGCGTCGGCGCGGTCGGCGATTTTGGTGTTCATCGCCCGGAACATCTCGCCGATCACGAAATCAGTATCCGAGCCGTCGCGCGCGCTCATCTGCGCGATGGTGTCGGTGAACAGGCGCCCGCCCAGGAAAATGTCGGTATCCTCGGCGAAGAAACAGAAGATCAGCCGGGCCATGAAATGGTTCATGTCCGGACGCCGCGCGCTCGTGTCCCAATCGGGGTTTTCCTGCCGGAGCGCCAGATAAAGGCGGTTCAGGCGTCCCGTCGCCCGGATGTCGAAGGCGTTGTCGCTGATCTCGCGCACCGTCGAAATACCGGCGAGCGGCAGGAAGAATCCGAAATGGTCGGGGAAGTCGGCGTAAGCACAGACGATCGGCGCCGCGTCCGACACCAGATTCTCGGCCTCGAACCATTCGCCGTCCGTCGCCAGAATGAATTTCGCTTTCGCTTTGGCGGTCGCCGGACTCGCCTTCAACGCGGCCAGGGTAGTGCTCACCTCGCCATGCGGGGCGACGGCAATATGGATCTTGTCGCGTTGAAGCACGCCGCCGACATCGGAACTGTTGGTGTGTCCGGCGCGCAGCCGCTTGAGCGTCGTGTCCTTGTTTCCAAAGGCTTGCAGGAACCGCCAGGGAAACTCCGCCGGGTCGAACGGCTGCTCGGCGAGCGCCGATATGGCTTCCTCAATCTCGACGGCGTTCATGTACTCCCCCGGCTTTTCCGCCGCCGACGCGGAAAGGCTCGATCTCAAGTCTTGGCGGCGCACGCCGAATGGCGTCAGTCTCAACGTGAGCCCTTGATAGTCTCTAATGCCTTCCCATGCTACGTGCCAGACATCAGTACATGGACAGATCACGGGGCCATCTATGCTGCGCAGGGCGCTCGGCCCCGCACCTAGAGCATTTTCCGGCGAAGTGGATGCCGGTTCGCCGCAACAAAATGCGTCAAAACAATAATCTAGAGCCTCGCTTCTGATTCAATCAGAAGCGAACGTGCTCCAAGTGCGGCGACCGGTTGAGAGGCAGCCGTCAGGCGACGAGGCTCGCGAGCACGGCTTTCTCCGCGGCATGGACCGCATCGGGTGTTCCGACATGCATCCAGACGCCGTCGAGCCGCAGTCCGAACAGCCGGTCCCGCTCGCCCGCCCGGTCGAACATCGCGGTCAGCGGAAACTCGCCTGCCGGCGCGCCGTCGAACAGCGCGGGCGACAGGATGGCGGCCCCCGCATAGACGAACGGCACGACCTGGTTCTCTTGCCGCCTGCGAAGCGCTCCGTTGGGAAGCATGGCGTAGTCGCCGCTGCCGCAGTAGCCGATGCTGCTCGCGGTCGGCGCCATCAGCAGCAGAATGTCCATGCGTGCCGGATCGAAGGCCTCGGCCAGCCGCGTCAGGTTGGGACGCGCGCCGTCGATCCATATCGTGTCGGCATTGAGATGGAAGAACGGCGTCCCGCCCAGCAGCGGCAGGGCCTTCACCACCGCGCCGCCGGTGCCCAGCACCTGATCGCGCTCGTCGGAGATGATGATCTTCGGCCGGTCGCGCTGCGCGACATGCTCGATGATCTGGTCGGGCAGATAGCGCACGTTGACGACAGCCTCGCCGACGCCCGCGTCCGCCAGCCTGTCCAGCACGTGATCAAGCAGCGGCTTGCCGGCCACGGGCACCATCGGCTTGGGCATCCGTTCGGTCAGCGGCCGCATGCGCAGGCCGAGGCCCGCGGCGAGAACCATGGCTTTGGTGGGAGGGGTCGTCATGTCCTAGGGTCCTGATTTCCGAAGTTCGCATACCCTTGCCGCAACCTTTGATGTTAACTTCTGAACCACCACATTAACTCACGCACATTGTCGATTCAGCGAACTATAGCGTTTTCGAATGAGGATCACGACCCGCCGCGAATCGCATCGATGACTGCGGCCATACACCCCTGAGATGATGACGAGGCCATGACATCGGGAGGCTGCCGGATTGATGATACGGGACGGGATGCGGCTCAGGCGTCGGCCGTGGCGCTGTTTTGCCGGCCGGTCTTTTTCTTCTTGTCGGCCTGCTTCAGGAAATTGACGCCGATCTGGTCGCCATTGACCCAGGCCAGTTCGCAGCGGCGATAGGCGAGACCCGTGGATGACAGCAGGAGGAAGAATTCCTTCAGATGCAGGCCTTCGATGGAGCCTTCGACGGTCAGCTTGGCTCCGATTTCCGACACATCCTCCATGGTGCAGTTGCGGCGCCAGGTGCCGTCGATGCCCATCATGTGCGCGCTGTAGCCGCGCTCGAAGGTGACGCGCTCGCCTTTACGTCGTTCCGTGCCCATGATGTGCTCCGCCTGTAGCGTTTTCGAGCGAAGTGGAATCCGGTTCGCGTGAAGAAAACGCGTCAAAACATAAAGATAGAGTCTTTCACCGTTTCCCTGAAGAGGTGAAGGACTCCAGGGAGGAGGACCGTGCCGCGATCCGAAGGATAGAACCGGCGTTGCGAGGCTACAGCCGCGACTTCTAAAAAGGCGTAAAACAAAACGCTTCAACCTGCCGGAGGCGGAACGTGTTTCTGGTACCACGCTTGCGCCGCCGACAAGGCCGGGTGCGCGAGCGAACGGGTGAGATAGGTCCAGATCCGGGGTTGGTGTCGCAGATAGTGTGGTTTGCCGTCGCGCCGATTGAGCCGCGCGAACGTGCCGAGCAGCCGGGTGTTGCGTTGCGCTGATATGACGGCATACCTCTCGGCGAAACCGGCGGGATCGAAATGCGGCTCGGATCCCATCCGCGTCTTGGCGTAACGGGTGAGCAAGGCGAGTTCGATCGATTCGGGAACGTCCACGCGCGCATCCTGCAACAGCGAGACCAGATCATAGGCGGCGGGACCGAGCACGGTGTCCTGAAAGTCGATGATGCCGACCTTTCCGATATCGTGGCGCTGTTCCAGCCAGATCAGGTTGGGCGAGTGGAAGTCACGCAACACCCAGGTTGCGGACGCGGCATCCGGCTTCGCCAGCAATGCGCGCCAGATGGCCATGAATTCTGCGCGCAGGGTCTCGCCTGGTTCGATGCCGCGGTCGATCAGATACCAGTCCAGCATCAGGCCGACCTCGATCAGCATCGCTTCAGGGTCGAACGCGGGAATGGCGTAGGCCGTCTCCGCCGTCAAAGGAAGCGTGTCAGGCAGCGTTCGGCCGTGCAGTGCGGCGAGCAGATCGGTCGCCGCCCGATAGCGCTCGACGATCGGCGCCGGCGGCGTGCCTTCGACAAAGCCGGCGCTGCCGAAATCCTCGGTGATCAGGAATCCCGACTCCAGATCGGCATGATGGATCTGCGGCGCGGAAAAGCCCTGGTCGCGCAGGCCGCGCGCGACGGCGACGAAGGGCTTGACGTCTTCGGCCAGATGCACCGCCGCGCTGTAGGACTTGCCGTCGTGGATCGCGGGGCCGTCGGACCGCTTCGGCGCGTTCATGAGGATGAGGCTGGCGTCGTCGCGGATCAGCCGGGCATAGGAGCGCGTCGAGGCGTCGCCCGCCATGCGTTGCCGCCTTGCGTCCAGATAACCGGCATCGTCGAGAAACCGCCGCAGCGCCGCCAGCCGCGCGACCTGCGCCGCGGCCTTGCCGTAGCCGGTGATTTCGGCGGCGCGCGCCGCTGATCCGAGCGCCGGGCGATGGCTGATGGCGATGTCGATCCGGTCGGCAGGCAGGCCGCCGGCGGCGCGCTCCGGCCATTCGATCAGGACCACCGCGTCCTCGGGCAGCGGCGCGAGACCGATCTCCTCCAGTTCGCCGGGACCGCTGATGCGATAGAGGTCGGCGTGAAGCAGGGGATACGGCGGCAGATCGTAATGCTGCGCCAGCGTGAAGGTCGGGCTCGGCACCTCGATCGTGTCGTCGCCCGCAAGATACCGGATCAAGGCGCGGGCGGCCGCGGTCTTGCCCGCGCCGAGATCACCCGACAGCGTGACGACGTCGCCGGGACCGATCAGCAGCGCGAGGTCGGCCATCAGATGCGCGGTCGCGCTCTCGTCGACGAGCGCGACCCCGAATCTCGACGGCTCGCTCATTCGGCGGCGTTCCGGTGGGCGCTCCGGTCGAGCGGAAAGTCGCAAACGACCCTGGTGCCGCTCTTGACGGCGGGATCGAAATGCACGCGGCCGCCATGAAGTTCGACAAAGGAGCGCACCAGCGACAGGCCAAGGCCCGCGCCGCGATGCCGCGATCCGTTCGCGTAACTTTCAAACCAGTCGAACGCCTTGTCCCTGACGTCCGGCGGAATGCCGGGGCCTTCGTCCATCACGGCGAATCTCACGCTGTGCTCGGTGCGCCGGGCGCTGACCGTGATCACGGAGTCCGGCGGCGAGAAGCCGGCGGCGTTGGCAAGCAGATTATAGAGGATCTGGATGATGCGGCGCTCGTCGCCGATGAAGTCGCCGATGTCCGGATCGACATCGACGTTCAGCACGATGTGGTCGCGGGTCAGGCGGTCCTGAATGCCTTCCGCCGCCGCGGCGATGGTCTTGCGGACATCGACCGGCCCGAGTTCGAGCGTCATGGCGCCCGCGTCGATGGTGGCGAGGTCGAGGATGTTGTTGGTCAGCGCCAGCAGCGCGTCGGTCGACGAGGTGATGTAGTTGACATACTCGGCCTGTTTCTCGGTGAGCGGTCCGGTGCCGGGATCGTTCATGAGGTGAGCGAAGCCGATGATGGTGGTCAGGGGCGAGCGCAGTTCGTATGAGACGTGGTGGACGAAATCGACCTTCATCTGGTCGGCGGCCTCGAGCGCATCGTTGCGTTCGCGCAGCGCGCGCTCCACGTTCTCGCTGTCGGTGATGTCGTGGAAGGTCAGCATGGTGGCGCCGTCGGGCAGCGGCATGGTCATGCAGTCCAGGATGCTGCCGTCCTTGCGTTCGAGCTTGAGCGGCACCGCGGTGCGATTGTCGATGCTGGTGACCGCCTTGTGGATCGTGCGCCACGCGTCATTGTCGTCGAACAGCGGCTTGCACCACGCCTCGACGGTATCGATATGCGGCCGCTGCGCGAGCGCCTCGGGCGAAAGCTTCCACATCCGCGCGAAGGCCGGATTGAAAAGCTGTGCGCGGCCGTTGCTGCCGAACACCGCGACCGCTTCGGTCAGGCTGTCGAGGGTCTCGCGCTGCACGGTGATGAGCCGGTCATATCGGCGGGCCAGATCCAGGCTTTCGGTGACATCGTCGAACAGGTAGGTGACGCCGCCTTCCGGGTTCGGCGTGGTGACGATGCTGAGCGCGCGTCCGTCCGGCAGATACCATACGTCCTTGACGGCCTCGTTGGCGCGATAGGCTTCGTGCAGGCGGGCTTTCCAGGCGCGGAAGTCCGGCTGCTCCGGCAACTTGCGCCCGGCGCGCAGGCGATCGAGCACGCTGGAATCGTCGGGATGTCCGTCGAGGAAGGGCCGGTCGAGATCCCACAGCCGGCGGTAGGAGTCGTTGTAGAAAGCGAGCCGCCGCTGGCCGTCGAACACGGCGACGCCGGATGACAGTTGGTCGAGGGTCCGGCGATGCGCGTCCGCCATTCGCGCTAGCGCCTGGCTCAGCGCCGTCGCCTCGCTGGCGTCGAGCGCGATGCCGGCGCTTCCGCCGCCGGTCCGGAGCGCGTGAACGTCGTACATGCGCCGCTCGCCGCCGATGACGATCGGCAATCGCGCGGCAAAAGCGGCATGATCGTTCAGCGCCCGCGCCATCGCGATCCGATCCTCGCTGTCGAGCAGTTCGAGATTGCGCTGGATGGCATCAGTTGCGTCGGCAGCGTCAGTCGCGCGCGCATAGGCTGCGTTGGCGAAGGAAAGATGACCGTCCTCGCCCCTGGCCCAGAGCGGCCAGGGCGCCGCGGCCGCGAAGGCCCGCAGCATTTCCGTCTCCGCCAGCAGACTGCCGTGCCGCAGCGTCATCTCGGCAAGGTCGCGCCGCAAGCCGCCGAGATCGCGGATGCGCACGATGGCCTGGCCGCCGATGGCGCGGCCCATCGCTTCCACGGTGCGGCCGGCCGAGGTGACCAGATTGAGTAGGAAGCCTTCTCCGGCGCCGCGCAGCGCATCGACCGCGTGATCCATCTGCAACGCCGACTCGGGCGGCAGCCAGGTTCCGAACGCCAGAATCCGCAAGGGCTGCTTTGCATCCTGCGGCAGCAGCAGCGCGATATCGCCGCTGATCTGGGGGCGGTCCTCGCCCGCGCCCCATGATATCAGAATCTGCGGCTCCACGAACAGCAGCGCGCGAAAGCGGTCGGTCTCCGATTGAAGTTCGCGGATCTCGCCGCGCAACCGCTGTTCGTTCGCGGCGGCGCGGATGCGCGTGCGCATCAGCAGGATAGCGGCGACCACCGAGAAGCTCAGCACGCCGAGCGCCATCGCCAGCGCCGTCAGATCCTGCCGGCTGAGATTTGTGAAAGCCTGGAGCAGCCGCTCGGTCAGCGCCGGTTCGGCGGCCCAGGCAGGCGAGGTGTCGATGAGGCTGACCGCGCCGGCGCCCGCGATGCTGCCCGGCACCATCGAGGTGCATGACAGCAAGGTCCGACGCATCACCCCGATTACGCCTGACATCTTTGCCCCAAAAACCGCGCGATGATATTCGATCGGCAACCCGTTCGCCGTTCACGAATCGACCACCATTATGCTTAAGCGGATTCGAGGGGCTAGAGTCCAGACCGTGAACGGGAATCGGGCAGCGGAAAAATGCGTAGCCGCGACATTTACGAAACGATTGTTGTAAAATTGAATCGGTTTTCGCGGGCGGATGATGTTGAGTCCTGGGAGTGGAATTCAACGCGGTTGAAACAGGCTCTAACGTCCCGTCGAACCGAATCCGCCGCCGCCGCGCGGCGTCGCCGGCAACGCCGCCGCGCGCACGAGTTCCACGCGCGTCACCGGCGCGACGATCATCTGTGCGATGCGCTCGCCGCGGCGGATCGTGAAGGCTTCGCTGCCGAGATTCACAAGAAGCACGTTGATCTCGCCGCGATAGTCGGCGTCCACGGTGCCGGGCGAATTCAGCACGGTGACGCCGTGCCGGGCGGCGAGACCGGAACGCGGCCGCACCTGCGCCTCAAATCCGTCCGGTAATGCGATGACGAGCCCGGTCGGGATCATCGCATATTGTCGGGCCGCGAGAACCAGCGGCGCGTGTTCGGCAATCGCGGCGATGAGGTCGAGGCCGGCCGCCTGGGCGCTTTGATAGGACGGCAGCGGAAGGCCTTCGGCATGCGGCAGTTGCCGGACATCGACCTTGATCGGCTCACTCATGCCGCCGGACCCGGCAGGGTTGAGACAACGCGTTCGATCAGCATGGCGGCCACCTGTTCCTTGGTCATGATGGAGAAGGACTCGGTCCTGATCTCGCCGTCCTCACCGCGCGTCAGCAGATGCACGGTGTTGCGGTCGCCGCCCATCACGCCGGTTCCCGGAGATACGTCATTGGCGACCATCCAGTCGCAGCCCTTGCGAGTGAATTTCGCCCTGGCGTTGTCGAGGAGATGCTCGGTTTCGGCGGCGAAGCCGATCACGAGGGGCGGGCGTTTGTCGCGCAGGTTCGAGATGGTGGCGAGAATGTCCGGGTTCTCGATCAGTTGCAGCGGCGGAACTCCGGCTTCGGTTTTCTTCAGTTTCTGCGCACCTGCATGCGCTGCGCGCCAGTCGGCGACCGCGGCGGTGAAAATCGCGATGTCGGAAGGCAGCGCCGCCTCGACCGCCGCCAGCATCTGGCGCGCGGATTCGACATGCACCACGGTGACGCCGGGGGGGGCGTCGAGATCCACGGGGCCGGAAATCAGCGTTACCTCCGCTCCCGCCGCCTGCGCCGCCGCGGCGATGGCAAAGCCCTGCTTGCCCGAGGAGCGGTTGGCGATGTAGCGCACCGGGTCGATCGGCTCCAGGGTCGGTCCGGCGGTGATCACGACGCGGCGGCCCTTTAGAGGTTGCGCTTGCGGCGGCATGAGCATCCGCTCAGCGGTGGCCGCGATCGTCAAGGGTTCGGCCATGCGGCCGACCCCGGCTTCTCCCGCTTCCGCCATCTCGCCGGAATCGGGACCGATCATGGCGACGCCGTCGCGGGTAAGCCGGGCCACGTTGCGGCGTGTCGCCGGGTTGTTCCACATCAGCGGATTCATCGCAGGCGCCAGCAGAACCGGCTTGTCGGCGGCGAGCAGAATGGCGCTCGCCAGATCGTTGGCGAGGCCGTTGGCCATCTTTGCTATCAAATCGGCCGTGGCGGGAGCCACCAGGATGAGGTCGCAGTCCCGGGCCAGCCGGATATGGCCCGCGTCGAATTCGCTGCCGGGGTCGAACAGATCCGTATAGCAACGCTCGTTCGAGAGGGCTCCAGCACTCAGCGGCGTGACGAATTGCTGCGCAGCATTTGTCATGACGCATCGCACAAAAAATCCGCGCTCCCTGAGTCTCCGGATCAGGTCGAGCGCCTTGTAGGCGGCGATCCCGCCGCCGACGATCATTGTCACTTTCGGTAACAGACTGGATATCTTATGGAAATATCCATCAGGCGAGGATGTTGCGTTGCGGGAAGCCGGACCGTCAGGGGTGCCCGAGGGAATAGCGGTTGCCTCGCGCAGGATGACGCGGATCTCCTCTTCCACCGAACGGCCGGAACCGGCGGCGCGCGCTCGCAGCCGGGCCTTAACAGCGTCATCGAGTTTGCGAACGGTCAGGCTGGCCATTATGCGCTCCGGGCGAACGACGCCGTGCTTGATATCATAGATCTCAATATCTGATTACGATGATAGCACATCAACGGATTGCAAGGGACCATAGAATACCGAGCAGCGTCAGGGCGATGATCCAGAGCGCGATGGTCCGCCAGCGGTTCTGCCGGGTCCGTGCGCGGGCCAGCGCGGCGACGGTTTCGGGCGCGAGCACCAGCCCGTCGCGGGTCATCGTCTCCACTTGCTCAAGCACCGCCACCGAGCGCGAGGCGATCGCGGGCAAGGCGGCGAGCACCCGGCCCAGCTGCCCGGCGCCGGCGATCGCGCCCTGCATTCGTCCGATCGGGCCGAGGTTTTCCGTGATCCATTCGCGAACCACCGGATCGGCCACCGTCCAGATGTCCAGCTTGGGATCGAAGCTGCGCGCCACGCCTTCGACCACCACCATGGTTTTTTGCAGCAGGATCAGTTCGGGCCGCGTCTGCATGTCGAACAGGCCGGTGACCTCGAGCAGCAGCGTCAGCAGCTTGGCCATCGAGATTTCCTCGGCGGTGCGATTGTGGATCGGCTCGCCGATGGCGCGGATGGCTTGCGCGAAATTCTCCACCGAATGATGGCCCGGCACGTAGCCGGCCTCGAAATGCACCTCGGCGACCCGGCGGTAGTCGCGGGTGATGAAGCCGAGCAGGATTTCGGCGAGGAAACGCCGCTCTTTCAGGCCCAGCCGTCCCATGATGCCGAAGTCAACGGCGACCAGCCGGCCCGAACTGTCGAGGAACAGGTTGCCCGGATGCATGTCGGCGTGAAAGAAGCCGTCGCGCAGCGCGTGGCGCAGAAAACTCTGGATCACCTTGCGGCCCAGTTCGGGCAGGTCGGCTTTCGATTGCGCAAGACGCGCATGATCGTTCAGCGCGATGCCGTCGATCCATTCCATCGTCAGCACGTTGTGGGTGGTGCGGTCCCAGTCCACCTCTGGCACCCGGAAGTCGGGATCGTCGCGGGTGTTCTCCGCCATCTCCGACAGCGCGGCCGCTTCCAGCCGCAGGTCCATCTCCATCGCCACCGATCGCGACATGGTGTTGATGACCTCGACGAGGCGCAGCCGCCGCGCTTCGGCCGAATGCGCCTCGGCGTTGTTGGCCACGAAAAAAAAGTCCGACAGGTCGCGGCGGAAACGCGTGGCGACGTTGGGCCGCAGCACCTTGACCGCAACCTGTTTGCGGGCGCCGTTTCTTTCGACCTCGCCGCGATGAACCTGCGCGATCGAGGCCGCCGCCACCGAAGGCCCGAAACTTGCGAAGGCGTCCGCGACGGGCTTTTCCAGCGCCGCCGCGACCACCGCTTCGGCTTCCGCTTGCGAAAACGGCGGCAGGCGGTCCTGAAGGCTTTCCAGGTCGCGCGCCATGGCGACGCCGATGACGTCGGGGCGCGTGGCCAGGAACTGTCCGAGCTTGAGATAGGCCGGTCCGAGCCGCGTCAGCGCGCGCGTCAGCCGCGATCCGGATTTCGCGCCGCGGCGCTCTATCAGCCGCGCCATGCGCAGCGCGAGCTGGCCGGGAGCCGGCACCAGCGATGGATCGACCACGCCGAACACGCCCTCGCGCGCGAACACGAACGCGGCGCGGGCCAGCCGCGCGACATGAGCCAGCGCGGAGATCACAAACGCCAGCCCGAATGCAACGCGACAATGCCGCCGGAAAGCGCCTGCCAGGAGACGCGGGCGAAGCCGGCGTCACGGATCATATCGGCGAAGGCGTTCGGCTTGGGAAACTTGCGGATCGATTCGACCAGATACCGATAGGAGTCGGCGTCGCCGGTAACGGCGCGGCCGAGCGGCGGAATCACCTTGAAGGAAAACAGGTCGTAGATTTTGTCGAGACCGGGTACATCGACCGTCGAGAATTCAAGGCAGAGAAACCGGCTGCCCGGCCTCAGCACCCGATACGCCTCGCGCAGCGCGGCGTCGATGCGCGGCACGTTGCGGATGCCGAAAGCGATGGTGTAGGCGTCGAAACTGCGGTCCGCGAAAGCCAGAGTTTCGGCGTTGCCTTCGACGAACGACACCTGATGATCGCGATGCTGCTTGATCGCGCGCTCGCGGCCGACCGCGAGCATGTCCGGATTGATGTCGCAGACGGTGGCCTGATATCCGTGGCCCGCGGCCTTCGCCGCACGGAAGGCGATATCGCCGGTGCCGCCCGCGACATCGAGAAGCGCGAATGAAGCATCGCCGCGCGGCGGGTTCAGCGCCGCGATCATCGCGTCCTTCCAGACGCGGTGCAGCCCGCCGGACATCAGATCGTTCATCAGGTCGTAACGCTGCGCCACGCTGCGGAAGACGTCGTTCACCAGCGTCTGCTTGTCCGCCACCGGGACGTCCCTGAAGCCGAAATGCGTCGTCTGGTCCTCTCGATCCATGTCCGTTGTCTCCATGTCCGGACCATAGCCTGCCATGCTGCGCTGCGCTACAAGCGAGGTCGATCCGAGACTGGATGGGCCGTTCACCGTGGTTAACCGGTGACATCAGGAAGGAAGCGTCCATGCCCCCGCAATTCACCAGGATAATCCCTACCCTGCGGATGTTCGATGTGCGCAAGGCGCGGGAGTTCTACCTCGATTTCCTCGGCTTCAGGGTCGATTTCGAGCATCGGTTCGAGCCGGACCTGCCGCTCTATATGGCGATATCGCTGGGCTCGGCGGTGCTGCATCTCAGCGAGCACCATGGAGGCTGCTCGCCGGGCGCGCGGATCATTATCGAGACGACAGGGCTTGCGGATTACCAGGCGAGTTTGTTGGCCAAGCAATACGGCTATGCGCGGCCGGGATTGGAGCGCCAGCCCCGGGGCGCGACCACCATGACGGTGACCGATCCGTTCTATAATTGTCTGGTCTTCAGCGAAGAAGGTGAGACTCCGGCTCAATAAATCCCGCGAAACGAGCGAAGCGTTGCCCGAACTTCCCGAGGTCGAAACCGTACGCCGCGGCTTGCAGCCCGCGATGGAGGGCGCGACCATCGTCCGCGCCGAGACCCGGCGCAAGGACCTGCGGTTTCCGTTCCAGACCGATTTCGTCGCCCGCCTGGAGGGCCAGGCCGTGACCGGGCTCGGACGGCGGGCAAAGTACCTGCTGGCGGACCTCGCATACGGCGACGTGCTGTTGATGCATCTGGGCATGTCCGGCTCGTTCCGTGTGATCGATGCGGCCGGAGCGGTGGCTCCCGGCGATTTTCATCATCGGCGCAACGAGAGCCGCGCCCACGATCATGTGCGGTTTACGATGTCCTCCGGCGCCGAGATCGTGTTCAACGATCCGCGCCGTTTCGGGTACATGAAGATTGTCGCACGCGAGGCGCTCGGCGACGAGCCGCTGCTGAAAGGACTCGGGCCCGAGCCGCTCGGCAATGAATTCGATGCGGCGATGCTGGCGCGTTGCTGCCAAAACAGGAAGACCAGCCTGAAGGCCGCGCTGCTCGATCAGCGCGTGGTCGCCGGGCTCGGCAACATCTATGTCTGCGAGGCGCTGTTTCGCGCGCGGCTTTCGCCGCGCCGTCTCGCCGCGACGCTCGCCTTGAAAACGGGGGAGCCGTCGGAGCGCGCCGAACGACTGGTCGCGGCCATCCGCGACGTGCTCAATCAGGCGATCGAGGCGGGAGGCTCCTCGCTTCGCGATCATCGACAGACCACGGGCGAACTCGGCTACTTCCAGCACTCGTTCGGGGTATATGACCGCGAGGGCGACAAATGCCGGACGCCGGCATGCAGGGGGACCGTGACGCGCTTCACCCAGAACGGACGCTCGACGTTCTGGTGTCCGGCCTGCCAGACGTAAACCGCCTCAGTGCATCGATTCATCTTCGCACGCAGATGACGCGAACCACGGTGGCCTCCGCATCGAACGATCCCTCGAACGGATCTACATCGTTGGCTTTCAGAAAAGCGCGCAGGGCTGCCGCGGGAGCCAGCACGGCCTGCGCGGGAGGCGCCGCGCCGGAAAGCCCGGCGATGTCCGCAGGCTGCAGGAGCGCGAGCCCCGCGAGTTGTCCTTTTGCATCAAGCGCCGCCGCGCCGGAAAAGCCTGATGCGGGCGCCGGCGTCAGCATCGATTCACCGCCGCCGCCCTGCGCCACCGAGGCCTTGACGCGACTGACGGCGGAGCCGCCGCCCTGGTTTTGCGGATCGGTGATGCCGACCAGATCGATGCTCCCTTTGACGGCATCGGGGCCGAGCGCGATCGGCTGCAACCCGTGCGCGCCGTAGACGCGCAGCAGCGCGAGGCCGTGATCCTTGTCGCCGGCGATCCTGTCGGCGTAGCCATGGCCCGTGACGACGATCGACCGGCATCCGTCGGTGGCGTCGTGACCGGTCAGGATCGCGCCGTCTTTACTCACGATCACCCCGCTTGCATATTCCACGAGCTTGCGCGGCGGCGGACCGTTCGCCGGAAACGGATCGAATGCGCTCGACATCGCGATCACCACGGGCTCCATGACGCCTTCGGTGGCCTGATCGTAGAGAATTGTCAGGATGCGGGCTTCGCTGTCGCGGAGCCGGCCGCGCATGTAGAATTTCTTCAGGCCCTGTGTGCCCGACAGCACGAAGACATCCGGTTTGACGGCGCTGTAGGTAACCTTGCGGCCGGGCGGTTGCCGGCGTTCGTGATCGGCAAGCCTGGCGGTTGTGAGGCCGGCTTCCTTGCGGCGCGTCGCGATGATCTGGATGGTGCCGGTTGAAGAACTCCATGTCGTGCCGTCGCCTGCGCTGGATTGCTGCGGCGTCAGCCTCATGGGCAGGCCCAGCCGGACGCCGGTCGCGGCGTCGGTGGCGATCTTCCAGCCGACATTCGCCCGCCCTTTCCGCGCGGCGGCAGTGAGAACGCTGCGTTCCTGCGGATTGAGCACGCCGGTCGGCTTGTTGCCCTGATCCTTCTGGAATGCCTTGATTGCAGCGATCAGCCGGTCGCTGACCTCGCCATTGATGAGGCCGTTGTAGTGACCGGTCCATGCCAGGTCGGACTGAAGCGCCTGCCGCGCCGCTGCCGCCATCGCCCTCACGGTATCGGCCGGAGTTTGCGCCGGCGGGGGGACGGCGGCTTCCGGTTTGCTTCTCGCGCGTCCGATGGTGTCGCCGGGTTGCGCCTGGGCGGAGATCGTGGTGGCTACGATCATCAACGCCGCGGCGATCATCGCTCGCATGGCAGCTTTCGTCTCCGTTGAAACGGCGCTATTGAAACACATCTGCCGGGCCGGTAACAGCGGCCACCTGTAGCGTTTTCAAGCGACGCGGAGACCGGTTCGCGTGAGGAGAACGCGTTAGAACAGTGATCCAGAGCTTCGCTTCTGATTCGATCAGAAGCGAATGCGCTCCAGGTGCGGGCCGGCGTACGGCGCCTGATTGACGGAGAGAACGGCAGGACCATGCTAAGCGCCGACGAACTTGAACGCTATTCCCGGCACATCGTGATGCGCGAGGTCGGCGGCCCGGGCCAGAACGCGCTGCGCAATGCGCGCGTGCTGATGATCGGAGCGGGAGGACTCGGCGCGCCGGCGCTGATGTATCTGGCGGCGGCGGGCGTGGGGACGCTCGGCGTCATCGATGACGACATCGTGACGCTGTCGAACCTGCAGCGCCAAATCATCCACGCGACACCGGATATCGGCAGTCCCAAGGTCGAGAGCGCCGCGGACAAGATCCGCGCGCTCAATCCGCATGTCGCATTCCGCGCGCATCACATGCGGCTGGATGCGTCGAACGCGATGGCGCTTCTGGCGGACTACGACATCGTCGCCGAGGGCTCGGATAATTTCGCCACCCGCTATCTGGTGGCGGATGCGTGCTTTCTGGCCAGGAAGCCGCTGGTGACCGCCGCGCTCGGGGTGTTCGACGGATCGTTGACGACGATCCGCGCGCACGAGAAAAACGCCGATGGCGCGTTCAACCCGACCTACCGTTGCCTGTTCCCCGAACCGCCGCCCGAGGGCACGGTGCCGAGCTGCCAGCAAGCGGGCATTCTCGGCGCGCTGGCCGGCGTGCTCGGTTCGATGACGGCGCTGGAGGTGATCCGCGAGATCGTCGGGTTCGGCGAGGGACTGGTGGGGCGCTTGCTGATGGTGGATGCGCGCGCGATGCGGTTCGAGACGCTGAATTACAGGCGCGATCCGTCAAATCCGCTCAACGGCGATCATCCGACCATCACCGATTTGAGCGCGTATCGCTGAAGCCGCTTCTTCCCACCCTCTCCCCTTGCGGGAGAGGGTGGTTTCGAACGCAGTGAGAAACCGGGTGAGGGGTACCTTGATAAGGTCGACCCCTCACCCGGCTCAATCTCGGTTCACTCGATTTCGCCACCCTAAGAGCGAGCTTTGCTCGTCTCGGCTCCCGCAAGGGAGAAGGAAGGCACGCCGTCACAACATGCTCGGCAGCACGCGGTCCGGCGGCTTGTGGTTGTCGAGGAAGGTGCGGATGTTGATGATCACCTTCTCGCCCATCTCGACGCGGCCCTCGATGGTGGCCGAACCCATATGCGGCAGCAGCACGACCTTGCCGGCCTTGGCGAGGCGGACCAGTCTCGGGTTGACCGCCGGTTCGTGCTCGAACACGTCAAGCGCGGCGCCTGCGATCTCGCCGGCCTCGATCAGCTTGGTCAGCGTGTCCTCGTCGATGACCGTGCCTCGCGCCGTGTTGACGATATAGGCGTCCTTGCGGATCAGCTTGAGGCGGCGCGCCGACAGCAGATGGAAGGTGGCCGGGGTATGCGGACAGTTCACCGAGATGATGTCCATCCGCGCCAGCATCTGGTCGAGCGAATCCCAATAGGTGGCGCCGAGCTCGTCGGCGATCTTCGGCGCCACGGGCTTGCGGTTATGGTAGTGGATCTGCAGGCCGAAGGCGTGAGCCCGGCGCGCCACGGCCTGGCCGATGCGGCCCATGCCGATGATCCCGAGCCGCTTGCCGCCGAGGCGCCGGCCGAGCATCCAGGTCGGCGACCAGCCCGGCCAGTCACCGCCCGCCGTCAGCAGCGCCGCGCCTTCGATGAAACGGCGCGGGACCGCGAGGATCAGCGCCATGGTCATGTCGGCAGTGTCCTCGGTGAGAACGTTCGGTGTGTTGGTGACGGTGATGCCGCGCTCGTGCGCGGCGACGACATCGATATTGTCGACGCCGTTGCCGAACTGTGCGATCAGCTTCAGCTTGCAGTCCGACTGTTTCAGCACCGCCGCGTTGATATGGTCGGTCACCGTCGTAACCAGGATGTCGGCGGTACGGACGGCGTCGATCAGCTGGTCGTGCGTCATCGGCCGGTCGTCGAGATTGAGTCGCGCATCGAACAGTTCGCGCATTCGGGTCTCGACCGAGTCAGGCAGCTTGCGCGTGACGACAACCAGAGGCTTCTTCTTGATCGACATCGGGTGCTCTCTAGTGTGGTGGTTCAGAAGTTCGCTTCATTGCCCCATCGAGTCCGTCAAGCGAACTTCTGAACCTGAACCACACTAGAATCATAAAATTGCTAGTGTCCCTTTGATTCCGAAGTTCGCATCAAAGGTTGCGGCAAGGGTATACGAACTTCGGAATCGGGACACTAGTTTTCCGGTTTCGAGGTTCGCAGACCGCTGCGGCAACCCTTGATGAGAAACGAAGTGACGCCGTTGCGCCGGATGCGTCCAAATCCGGGAAACGGCCTGTGGCGGAAATGCTATAGCATTCAGTCCCTGTTAACCCACACGTTCGAAACTGCGGGCGCTGGCTGATATCGGCGTCGTCCTGGTATCCCGGGTTCCTCGCATCTTACGTGCACTTTCCCGGGCGTGTCCCGGTCATCCTGGGTTTGGTCCTCTCTAGCAGAAGGTCGTGCCAAGGCAAGACGGGGTCCGGAGGGCGGGGCGGCCGGGTCAGGCGGCGTGGTGAGCTTCTCGGGGGCAGATGATGATGGTGAAATGGCGCGCTCTTTCCATGGTGTTCGCAGCCGCGACGCTGGGTGCGGTCGCGATTCAAACGACCGCCGACGCCAAGGATTCCGCGCTGTCCACCAGCGGCCTGCCGGTTCCGCGCTATGTGAGCCTGAAGTCCGACCACGTTAACGTTCGCGCGGGCCCGACCAAGGATAACGACGTCGCCTGGGTCTATACCAAGGCGGGCCTCCCTGTCGAAATCACCGCGGAGTTCGAGAACTGGCGCCGCATCCGGGATTCGGAGGGTGCCGAGGGTTGGGTCTATCACTCGCTGCTGTCAGGCCGCCGCACCGCGGTCGTCACGATGAAGGCGAAGGACGACTTCGCGGCGCTGTATGATCGCGCGGATGTTCAGGGCACGGTGGTCGCCCGCTTGCAGGCCGGCGTCGTGATGCAGGTCAAGCGTTGCGCCGCGGGATGGTGTCATGTCATGGGCGACGGCTTCGACGGCTGGATCGAGCAGCGGCGGCTCTGGGGCGTTTACGCCGACGAGAAGGTCAACTGATCGTCGATGGTTCGCGTCTAGAGCATCGGACCCGAAAGTGGGGACCGGTTTCGGGATAAATCCGATGCTCAATCAATTAACTGGAGCGGCGGCCTGATTCCATTTGATCGGCCGCCGTTCTAGAAAACGCGTCAGATCAACGTCCTGAGTTCCGCTTCCGATTCCATCGGAAAAGCGGGAAGGTACTGACATCTCTCACAAAAACAAACGCCCGGCGCAAGGCCGGGCAATGCGAACGCGCTCGAGACCGCGGGCGGATCAGCGCTTCTTGCGCAGACGCACAACCATGTCGATGCGGCTGATCTCGTAGCCCTCCGGCACGTTCGGCATCTTCTGCAGCACCAGATGCGGATCGGGAATGTCCACCAGCTCGTGATTGTTTTCGAGGTAGAAGTGGTGGTGGGCGGTGACGTTGGTATCGAAATACGTCTTGGTACCGTCGACGCTGACCTGGCGCAGCAATCCGGCGTCGGTCAACTGATTGAGCGTGTTGTAGACGGTGGCCAAAGAAACCGGAACCTTGGCGAGGGTCGCTTCTTCATAAAGCATTTCCGCCGTGAGGTGGCGCGCGCCCTTGCCGAACAGCAGCCAGCCCAGCGCCATGCGCTGCCGCGTTGGCCGCAGCCCGACCGATTGCAGCATTTCGTTGACGTCGTGCCAGGGGCAACCCGTCAAAGTAGGCTGCCGTCCGTGACCGATCGCCGCGATATCACGGTCCTCCTCGGTCACAACCACGATGTTCTCGCTTGTACTCACGCCAGGCATTCGAAGCTCTTATCCAGCCGTCAACAGCCCCCACAGGGACCAACTATTTCAAACTATAGGAACAAAGACGTTCAGATGCAAGTTTTTCGCAACTAGAATGGCTCAAAACTAGTTCCGCGATCCGCCTTTGGGGCTAAAGTGATGCGCGGAAGCGGGCAAACGGCACCAGTGAACGTACACCCCGCAAGCCGGATCGCAAATCCGGGCATCGCGAATCCGGGCAGAGGCTCGCGATCCTGTAAACCGCCTCGCTCGATCGGTTTGGCGATTGGCCAGCGTCAATCCGCACGCGATCGGTTCGCTCCCTCCGAAACAACGGCTTGCATTCGGCGATCAGCGGCCACGGGTGCTCTTTGCCCCCTTCCGACCCTGTGTTAGAGAGCCACGAAGGCGCTGATCCCGGGGATCGGCGTCCGACCGAGGTGCACCCAGCTCGTGCGCCTTTCCAATCATCCATTGCCTAACAGAGAGAAAGGCCACGCAGCATGCAGGACCGGCGCAGCAGCTATGATTATGAAGGTTTGCTGGCGTGCGGCCGGGGGGAACTGTTCGGGCCGGGAAACGCCCAGTTGCCGTTGCCGCCGATGCTGATGTTCGATCGTATCACCGAAATAACGGAGGATGGCGGGGAGTTCGGAAAAGGATTGATCCGCGCCGAACTCGACGTCAAACCCGACCTCTGGTTCTTCGGCTGCCATTTCAAGGGCGATCCGGTGATGCCCGGCTGCCTTGGCCTCGACGCGCTCTGGCAGATGGTCGGGTTTTTCCTCGGCTGGACCGGGGGCGCGGGACGCGGCCGTGCGCTCGGTCTCGGCGAGTTGAAGTTCACCGGTCAGGTGCTGCCGCCCGTTCGCAAGGTCGTATATAATGTCGACATCAAGCGGGTGATGCGCTCGAAGCTGGTGCTCGGGATCGCTGACGGGTGGCTTTCCGCCGATGATGATATTATTTACCGCGCGAAAGACCTGAAGGTCGGCCTGTTCAAGCAGGATGCGGAGCCGGGGGCCTGACAGCCGAGGCCGCCGGGTGGTTCAGCTTGCGATTTTTTGACGAGGACGCTTCATGAGACAACATGACTTTGGTGCGAGGAGATCATGAGGCGGGTGGTCGTCACGGGGATGGGCATCGTCTCATCCATCGGAAACAGCACGCAGGAAGTGCTGTCCAGTCTCTTCGAGGCCAAATCCGGCATCACGCGCGCGGAGAAGTATGCCGAGCTCGGCTTTCGCTCCCAGGTGCAGGGCGCGCCGACGCTGAATCCGGCCGACGTGGTCGATCGCCGCGCGATGCGCTTCCTGGCCGAGGGCGCGGCGTGGAATCACGTCGCCATGGAGCAGGCGATCCGCGACTCGGGCCTGGAGTCCAGTGATATCTCCAATGAACGCACCGGGATCATCATGGGTTCCGGCGGTCCGTCCGCTCGCACGATCGTGGAAGCGGCCGACATCACCCGCAGCAAGGGGCCCAAGCGCGTCGGCCCGTTTGCTGTGCCGAAGGCGATGTCGTCCACCGCATCGGCGACGCTCGCCACCTGGTTCAAGATCAAGGGCGTCAACTATTCGATCTCGTCGGCCTGCGCGACCTCCAACCACTGCATCGGCAATGCCTATGAGACCATTCAGATCGGCAAGCAGGACATCATTTTCGCCGGTGGCTGTGAGGAACTCGACTGGTCGCTCTCTGTGCTGTTCGATGCCATGGGCGCGATGTCGTCGAAATACAACGATACGCCGGCGACGGCCTCGCGCGCCTATGATGTCAGCCGCGACGGCTTCGTGATCGCCGGCGGCGCAGGCGTCGTGGTGCTGGAGGAGCTCGAACACGCGAAGGCTCGCGGAGCGCGCATCTACGGCGAGGTCGCCGGCTATGGCGCGACGTCGGACGGATACGACATGGTCGCGCCGTCGGGCGAAGGCGCCGAGCGCTGCATGAGGATGGCGCTGTCGACGGTGAAAACCAAGGTCGATTACATCAATCCGCACGCGACCTCGACGCCGGCCGGCGATCCGCCGGAGATCGAGGCGATCCGCAAGGTGTTCGGCGCCGGCGACAAGTGCCCGCCGATTTCCGCCACCAAATCGCTGACGGGGCATTCGCTCGGCGCGACCGGCGTGCAGGAAGCGATCTACTCGCTTCTGATGATGAACAACGGCTTCATTTGCGAAAGCGCCAACATCACCGAACTCGATCCGGTGTTCGCGGATATGCCGATCGTGCGTAAGCGTATCGACGACGCCAGAATTGGCACGGTGATGTCGAATTCGTTCGGCTTCGGCGGAACCAATGCCACGCTGGTTTTCAAACGACTGGATGCCTGATTTGTAACGGCTGCTCGCAAGACCGGCGGCGGTCACAGTAGCGATTTTTCAGGACCGGGCTTGGCGCGAAGCGTGTCTTGCGCGGATGATCCGGCCATCCCAACCTTCCAACCTGTCCACGTCGCCAAGGCGTGGATGCCCGGCACGGGGCCGGGCATGACGGAGTTCCCACATGACACACCTCATGCAAGGCAAGCGCGGCCTGATCATGGGCGTCGCCAACGACCACTCGATCGCCTGGGGCATCGCCAAGATGTTGGCCGCCCACGGCGCGGAACTGGCCTTCACCTATCAGGGCGAGGCGCTGGCCAAGCGGGTGCGGCCGCTCGCCGAATCGGTTAGCGGCAAAATGGTGCTGCCGTGCGACGTCGAGGACATCGCCTCTGTCGACAAGGTGTTCGCCGATATCGGCAAGGCCTGGGGCAAGATGGATTTCCTGGTCCATGCCATCGCGTTCTCCGACAAGAGCGAACTCAACGGCCGCTATGCCGACACGACGCGCGAGAATTTCGCGCGCACCATGCTGATCTCGTGCTTCGCCTTCACCGAGGCGGCCAAGCGCGCCGCCGCCTTGATGCCGGATGGCGGCAGCATGCTCACGCTGACCTATAACGGCGGCGATCGCGCGATGCCGAACTACAACGTGATGGGCGTGGCCAAGGCGGGGCTGGAAGCATCGGTGCGCTATCTGGCGGTCGATTTCGGCGCGCGGAACATTCGCGTCAATGCCATTTCGGCAGGTCCGATCCGCACGCTGGCCGGCGCCGGCATCGGCGATGCGCGCTTCATGTTCGCGTTCCAGCAGAAACATTCGCCGCGGGGGCGCGGCGTCAGTCTCGACGAACTCGGCGGCGCGGGGCTTTATTTGTTGTCGGATCTGTCCGGCGGGGTTACCGGCGAGATTCACTTCGTCGATTCCGGCTACAACATCATCGCGATGCCGCAGCCCGACGCGTTGCGGAGCGAAGGCATGAGCAACGGCGCGCCGAACGACGCGGCGAAGTAAACCTTCTGAAGCGGCGCGGCAGTCGCACCCCGTCTCATAAGCGGTGAGGCCGAATCAGCCCGCCGCGATCTTCTCCGCGCGTTGAAACGCCGGCCGCGCCACGCAGCGGTCGATGTAGCGATCGAAAGCTGGCCGCGGCGGCACCATCTTGAACTGGCGGATCGCAAAGTTCAGTCCGGAGCCGATCACGATGTCGGCGGCGGAGAAGTCGTCGCCGAGAATCCACGGCCCCTTTTCCACGGCCTTGTCGAGCACGTCGAACACCTGCGTGGCGTCCCCCCACGCGGCCGTGCTCGATGGCACCTGGAGCTTGGCGAAGATCTGGAGCAGCGCCGGTTCAATGCAACTCGGTCCGAAGAACAGCCATTGCAGATATTTTGCCCGGCGCGCATCACCGAGCGGCGGGGCCAGCTTCGCATCCGGAAAACGCTCGGCGACATAGGCGCAGATCGCCGCCGCTTCGGCGATCGCGATATCACCGTCGGTCAGCGCGGGCACCTTGCCCATCGGGTTGATGGCGAGAAATTCCGGCGTCTTCTGCGCGCCGGTGGAGATGTCGATCAGAGCCCGCTCATAGGGTTGACCGGTTTCCTCCATCAGCCAGAGCGCGGTGAACGAGCGCGAGCGCGGCGACCAGTAGAGTTTCATCATCGGTCCTTTCGACAGGTGATCCCGCATATATAACGCGGCACAATGAAAAAGCCCCTGCGCGGAAATCGCAGGGGCTTTGGCGCTGAAGTATACTTGCCGTGATCAGGCCTTGAGATCAAAGCGATCGGCGTTCATGACCTTGGTCCATGCTGCGGCGAAGTCGTATGCGAACTTCTCCTTGGCGTCGGCGCACGCATAGACTTCCGCGAACGCGCGGAGCTGGGAGTGCGAGCCGAAGATCAGATCGACGCGCGTGCCCGTCCACTTCAGCGTGCCGGTCTTGCGGTCGCAGCCGTCGTAAACGCCGTCCTGACCGGCAGTCGGCTGCCACTCGGTCTCCATGGTGAGCAGGTTGACGAAGAAGTCGTTCGTCAGCATGCCCGGCCGGGTGGTGAAGACGCCGTGCCTGGAGTCCGCGGCATTGGCGCCCAGCACGCGCAGGCCGCCGACGAGAACCGTCATCTCCGGTCCGGTCAGGTTCAGCAGTTGCGCGCGGTCCACCAGCGCTTCCTCCGGCGCCATGAACTGGTGCCTGTCGCTGATGTAGTTGCGAAAGCCGTCCGCGCGCGGCTCCAGCGGCGCGAAGGATTCCACGTCGGTCTGGTACTGCGACGCATCCATGCGGCCGGGCGTGAACGGCACCTTCAAGTCGATCCCGGCGTCCCCGGCCGCCTTCTCGACCGCGGCCGATCCGCCGAGCACGATCAGGTCGGCGAGCGAGACCTTCCTGCCGCCCGTCTGCGCGCTGTTGAATCCGGCCTGGATCTCTTCGAGTTTCGCAAGCACCGCTTTCAGCTGGATCGGCTGGTTGACCTCCCAATCCTTCTGCGGGGCAAGCCGGATGCGCGCGCCATTGGCGCCGCCGCGCTTGTCGGAGCCGCGGAAGGTGGAGGCCGAGGCCCAGGCGGTCGAAACCAGTTGCGCCACGGTGCAGCCGGAGGCGAGGATTTTCGCCTTCAGGTCGGCGATGTCGTTGTCGTTGACCAGCTCATGGTCGACGGGGGGGATCGGATCCTGCCAGATCAGGACTTCCTTCGGCACCAGCGGACCGAGATAGCGGTCGCGCGGCCCCATGTCGCGATGGGTGAGCTTGAACCAGGCGCGGGCGAAGGCGTCCGCGAACTGGTCGGGATTCTCGTGGAAGCGCTTGGATATCTCTGCGTAGATGGGATCGAAGCGCAGCGACAGATCCGTGGTCAGCATGGTCGGCACATGCTTCTTCGAAGGGTCGAAGGCGTCGGGCGTGATGGCGGGAGCGTCTTTCGCCTTCCACTGGTGAGCGCCGGCCGGGCTCTTGGTCAGCTCCCATTCGAAACCGAACAGCGTGTCGAAGAAGTTGTTGTCCCACTTGGTGGGGGTCTGGGTCCAGGTCACTTCCAGGCCGCTGCCGATCGCGTCGGCGCCCTTGCCCGTGCCGAACCGGCCCTTCCAGCCGAGACCCTGATCCTCGATCGGGGCGGAATCCGGCACCGGTCCGACCAGCGAAGCGTCACCGGCGCCGTGGGTCTTGCCGAAGGTGTGGCCGCCTGCGATCAGCGCAACGGTTTCCTCGTCGTTCATCGCCATGCGGAGAAACGTCTCGCGGATATCCTTGGCGGCTGCGAGAGGATCCGGCTTGCCGTTCGGCCCTTCCGGATTGACGTAGATCAGGCCCATCTGCACCGCGGCGAGCGGCTCCGCCAGCTCACGTTCGCCGCTGTAGCGCTCGTCGCCGAGCCAGGTGCCTTCCGGACCCCAGAACAATTCCTGCGGCTCCCATTCGTCGGTACGGCCGCCGGCGAAACCCATGGGCTTGAAACCCATCGATTCCAGCGCGGCATTGCCGGCGAGAATGTAGAGATCGGCCCAGGAAATCTTGCGGCCGTATTTCTGCTTGATCGGCCACAACAGGCGGCGCGCCCGGTCGAGCAGCACGTTGTCCGGCCATGAGTTCAGCGGCGCGAAACGCTGCTGACCGCCGCCGGCGCCGCCGCGGCCGTCGGTGATGCGATAGGTGCCCGCGCTATGCCATGCCATGCGGACCATCAGTCCGCCGTAGTGGCCGAAATCGGCCGGCCACCACCCCTGCGAATCCGTCATCAGCGCCTTCAGATCAGTGATGACGGCGTTCAGGTCGAGGCTTGCGAACTCGCTGGCGTAGTCGAAGTCACTGCCCATCGGGTTGGACAGGTTCGATTTCTGATGCAGGACCTGAATGTCCAGTTGCTCCGGCCACCAGTCGCGATTTTTCTGTCCGCGGCCGCTCGTGAACGGGCATTGTCCCGCTGCTTTTTCGTTTGTCTTTGCGTCCATGGGTTGTCTCCGATGCTGTGGCTGTTGCGTCGTCGTTGGCCGATGGCCGTTGCTACGAGGCGAGGGCGGGGCGTCCGGGCAGAAGGTTCGAGCCGAATTTCATTCGGATTGAGCCCTGCATCGACCGGCATTTGGACCCGACATGACCAAAGTCCTTTTGCGACGCGAGTTCGGGGCGAGTCTGGAAGATATCGTCGATCAGGTCCAGTCGAATTGCCTTTGCATCATGATAAGCGTATCTGATCGAGGGTGGTGACCCTCAGACAGCTCCGCTATCTCGCCGCGCTCGCCCGCCACGGTCATTTCGGGCGCGCCGCGGAGGCCTGCGCCATTACCCAGCCCGCGCTGTCGATGCAGATCCGGGAACTGGAGCAGTTTCTTGGCGTGACGCTGGTGGAACGGCGGCCGGGCGAGGTGATGCTGACCGAGATCGGCCGCGAGATTTCCCGCCGCGCCGAGGACGTGCTGGCCTCGGTGCGCGATCTCGTCGATTTCGCCCGCCATCGCAGCCGACCGCTGACAGGACGCCTGACCCTCGGCATTATTCCCTCGCTCGCGCCGTATCTGCTGCCGCGCGTCCTGCCGGCGCTTCAATCGCAGTTTCCTGAGCTCGAACTGGAATTGCGCGAGACGCAGACCCGGCCGCTGGTCGAGGAGGTCAAGGGCGGCATGCTCGACGCCGCCATGCTGGCGCTGCCGCTCGGCGAACCCGACATCGATACGCTTGAGCTGTTCAACGATCTGTTCCTGCTCGCGGTGCCGGCGAGCGATCCCCGGCCCCGCGGACGCCGCGTGGCGGCGCGCGACATCGACCAGTCGCGGCTGATCCTGCTTGAGGACGGTCATTGCCTGCGCGATCAGGCTCTCGCGTTCTGCGCCACGATCCCGCGCGGACCATCGCCCGGCGCGACCGGCATGACGTTCGGCGCATCCAGCCTTGCCACGGTGATGCAGATGGTGGCGGGCGGCTACGGCCTGACGCTGATCCCGCAGATCGCCGCCGATGTCGAGGAGCGCGATGAGCGCGTCAAGATTCTGCGGCTTCAGGATCCGCAGCCCGGCCGCACAATCGGGCTGGCGTTTCGCAGGACGTCGCCGCGCAGGGCCGATTTCGCGGCGCTGGGCGAGGTGGTGAGGGGGTGTGTTGCGGTGAACCGCTTTTGAATCCTCCGCCCGTTGGGAAAGAGGTCGCCGCACGCTGCTGAAGCGCGTTCACCGGCGCAGTGCTCCAACGTGACGAACACAACAAAAAAGGGGCGACTCGGAGCCGCCCCTTGGTCATTTTGTGACTGCGCCTGATTCTATCTTTGTGCTTTGACGCGTTTTCTTCACGCGAACCGGACTCCATCCTCGGGGTCAAGCCCGAGGACATGCTTCGCTCGAAAACGCTATAGGCCTACTCGCCTGCCGCTTCCCGCGGCGCGTCGCTTTCGGCTTTCTGCTTGGCTTCGAGGTCTTCGCCGGTTTCCTGGTCGACCACCTTCATCGACAGCCGGGTCTTGCCGCGGTCGTCGAAGCCGAGCAGCTTGACCTTGACCTTGGCGCCTTCCTTGACGACGTCGGAGGTCTTCTGCACGCGGCCGGCGGCGAGCTGGCTGATGTGAACGAGGCCGTCCTTGGCGCCGAAGAAATTCACGAAGGCGCCAAACT
This sequence comes from Nitrobacter sp. TKz-YC01, assembly GCF_047824785.1. Classification (GTDB taxonomy): domain Bacteria; phylum Pseudomonadota; class Alphaproteobacteria; order Rhizobiales; family Xanthobacteraceae; genus Nitrobacter. The sequence continues at coordinate 366,615 of NZ_CP181167.1, forward strand.
CCATCACCTTGACCACGGTGCCTTCGTAGATCTCGCCGACCTCGGGATCGGAGGCGATCGACTTGATCCACTTGATAGCGGCCTTGATCGACTCGCCGTCGCTGGAGGCGACCTTGACGGTGCCGTCGTCCTCGATGTTGACCTTGGCGCCGGTCTTCTCGACGATCTCGCGGATCACCTTTCCGCCGGTGCCGATCACTTCCCGGATCTTGTCGGTCGGGATCTTGAAAGTCTCGATCCGCGGCGCGTGTTCGCCGAGTTCGGCGCGGGCGCGATCCAGCGCCTTGGACATCTCGCCCAGGATATGGATGCGTCCATCCCTGGCCTGGGTGAGCGCGACCTTCATGATCTCCTCGGTGATGCCGGCGATCTTGATGTCCATCTGCAGCGAGGTGATGCCCGCTTCCGTGCCGGCCACCTTGAAGTCCATGTCGCCGAGATGGTCCTCATCGCCGAGGATGTCGGACAGCACGGCGTAGCGGCTGCCTTCCAGGATCAGCCCCATCGCGATGCCCGCGGTCGGCCGCTTCAGGGGAACGCCGGCGTCCATCAGCGACAGCGAGGCGCCGCACACCGACGCCATCGAGGACGAGCCGTTCGACTCGGTGATCTCCGACACGACGCGGATGGTGTAGGGAAACTCGTGATGCGGCGGCAGCACCGGGCGGATCGCGCGCCACGCCAGCTTGCCGTGGCCGATCTCGCGGCGCTTGGCGCCGCCGAGGCGGCCGGTCTCGCCGACCGAATAGGGCGGGAAGTTGTAGTGCAGCAGGAACGTCTCCTTGTACGTCCCGGCCAGCGAATCGATATACTGCTCGTCCTCGCCGGTGCCGAGCGTGGTCACCACCATCGCCTGGGTCTCGCCGCGGGTGAACAGCGCCGAACCATGGGCGCGCGGCAGCACGCCCGCTTCGGCGATGATGTTGCGCACCGTCTTGACGTCGCGGCCGTCGATGCGCTTGCCGGTGTCGAGGATGTTCCAGCGAACGATCTTGGCCTCGAGTTCCTTGAACACGCCGGCGACGCGCAGCTTGTCGTACTTCGGTTCCTGGCTTTCCGGGAAGAAGTGCGCAAGCGCCTTCTCCTTGACCTTGCCGACGGCGGCGTAGCGATCCTGCTTGACGGGAATGGCGTATGCCGCGCGCAGATCCTGCTCGATCAGGCCGAGCATCTCCTTCTCGATCTCGCTATCGTCGATGGTCTTGAGCTCGCGCGGCTCCTTGGCGGCCTTCTCGGCGAGTTCGATGATCGCGTCGATCACCGGCTGGAAGTGGCGGTGGCCGAACATCACCGCCTTGAGCATGATCTCTTCCGAAAGCTCCTTGGCTTCGGACTCGACCATCAGCACCGCGTCCGCGGTGCCGGCGACGACCAGATCGAGCTGGGTGTCGACGATTTCGTCGAGGGTGGGGTTGAGCACGTATTCATCATTGATGAAGCCGACGCGGGCGGCGCCGATCGGGCCCTTGAATGGCGCGCCCGACAGCGTCAGCGCCGCTGAGGCGGCGACCATCGCCAGAATGTCCGGGTCGTTCTCCATGTCGTGCGACAGCACGGTCACGATGACCTGGGTCTCGTTGCGCCAGCCGTCGGCGAACAGCGGGCGGACCGGGCGGTCGATCAGGCGGGAGACCAGCGTCTCCTTCTCGGTCGGACGGCCTTCGCGCTTGAAGTAACCGCCGGGGATGCGGCCCGCCGCATAGGTCTTTTCCTGGTAGTCGACGGTCAGCGGCAGGAAGTCGACGCCTTCGCGCGGCGACTTGGCGGCGACCACGGTGGCGAGCACGACGGTTTCGCCGTAAGTGGCGACGACGGCGCCGTCGGCCTGGCGCGCGATCTTGCCGGTTTCAAGCTTGAGGGGACGTCCGCCCCAATCGATTTCAACGGAGTGTTGATTGAACATCGGATCCTTCTTTCATCGGATACCGGAATGGCGGACGCCAGATGCCATAAGACCATGCCAAGATTGCGGGACGCTGGCGATCAGGCGCGCAGCGTCCGGCGATCCTGCCATGGCCTCGAGGTGGAACATGGCCTCGAGGTGGAAAATGGCGTTCGTCCCTTCCGGGGGTGCGGGCGCAGGCCTCCGGCCTTTCGTCCCGCGCGGCTGGGCGCGAAGCCCATTTGCGCCAGCCGCCGGAATGCGGCTGGGCTAACGCACAGGCGGACACGAACTCGCCGGTGCGGTGATATTCACCGGGCGCGGTGGATGCGACGTTTCGCATCCGCCAGCCCGGGCGATGTGAGCGAGCGATCAGCGACGGATGCCGTGCTTTTCGAGCAGCGCCTTGTAACGCGCTTCGTCCCGCTTCTTGACGTAGTCGAGAAGCGAACGGCGCGTCGACACCAGCTTCAACAATCCGCGACGCGAATGATTGTCCTTGGTGTGGGTTTTGAAGTGCGCGGTGAGGTTGGCGATGCGTTCCGACAGGATCGCGACCTGAACCTCGGGCGAACCGGTGTCGCCGGGCTTGTTGGCGCTGGTCTTGATGACTTCCGCTTTGCGTTCTGCGGTAATCGACATCGTAAACTATCCTTGGCGATTGGGACTGGCGGTCAGTCCGGAGAGGTTGAACACGCGCTTGGGGATGAGTTCGCCATTGCCAAGCTCGGCGAGGGCCAGAAGCCGGCCTGCCACCGTGACATAAACTGTGCCGCTCATATTGGGCGCATCCCGTCCGCGCAACAAAACGGCCTGGCCCCGATGGAGCCTTGCCGCATCCGCCCGTGTGACGGCCAGTGCCGGGATGTCGTCCAGCGCGGTCTCAACGGGCAAAAGCGCGTCGGCGAGGTTTCCCTCGCCAGACGCGGCTCTATCGCACAAAGCCTGCAGATGTTCCAGCGGAATCATGCTGGTCTCGTCGAACGGGCCGACCAGCGTCCGGCGCAGCGCGCAGATATGGCCGTAGCAGCCCAGCAGCCGTCCCATGTCGCGGGCGAGCGCGCGGACATAGGTTCCCTTGCCGCATTCGGCCTCGAACACCGAATGTCCGCTATCTGAATGATCCGCAAGGTTTAAATGGTGTATCTCGACCGGGCGGGGCGCCAGCGGCACGACCTCGCCGTCGCGCGCCAGATCGTAGGCGCGCTCGCCCTGAATCTTCACGGCCGAATATTGCGGCGGGATCTGCTCGATCCTGCCGGTGAAGCTCGGCAGCAGCGCCGTGATCGCCTCCGCGGTGGGGCGCTCGGCGCTGGTTGCAACCGCGCGGCCCTCGGTGTCGTCGGTGTCGCGTTCCTCGCCCCAGGCCACGGTGAAGCGGTAGCGCTTGCGGCCGTCCATCACGAACGGGACTGTCTTGGTGGCCTCGCCGAGCGCGATCGGGAGCCCGCCGGAGGCGAGCGGATCGAGCGTCCCGGCATGGCCGGCGCGCTTGGCGGAGAACAGCCGCTTCACCACCGCGACCGCCTGGGTCGAGGTCATGCCGACCGGCTTGTCGAGCGCAACCCAGCCATGGACGTCCCGCTTGTCGCGGCGCGGCTGGTTGTTGTGTTGTCTTTTCCGGACCGGCACGTTGAGAAAGTTATCGTCGGCCGCAGATTTATTTTTGTCGGCGCCGTTCGAATCGCTGATTTTTGTATCGATGGCGGCGTCAGGCGTGGTCATGATCGGTCAGCTTTCGTCGGTATCCGGTGCGAGGTCTCTCTGTACCGCAGGAGTTCTCAATAACTTCTCGATACGTTCCGCTTCGTCGAATCGCTCGTCGACCCGGAAGCGGATGTCAGGTGCAAATTTCAGGTTAACGCGTCGCGCGATTTCGCCGCGCAGGAATTTTCTGTTGCGATCCAGCGCATCGATCACGTCCGTGGTGTCGTGGCCGCCGAGCGGCATCACGTAGATCGTCGCGAGCTTGAGGTCGGCCGACATGCGGACTTCGGGCACGGTGACAAGGTGCCCTTCGAGCACGGGATCATGAACCTGGCCCTGCGCCAGGATATCCGCGATCGCGTGACGCACGGTTTCCGCGACGCGCAACTGGCGGTGCGAGCCGCCGGGATGTTTCTCTGGCTGGTGACGACGCGGCATGAACGTCCTTCGAAAACACTCGTCATGGCCGGGCCCGTCCCGGACATCCACGTCTTTATCTTCCTGTAGAGTTTCTCAAGACGCGCATGCCCGGACAAAGCCGGGCATGACGTCGCATTCGAGTTGATCCGACGCTCCTGTGAGATTTGGACTCACAGCGAGCGCTGGATGGTCTCCACGCGGTAGCACTCGATGACGTCGCCGACGCGCATGTCGCCGTAACTCTCGAACGCCATGCCGCACTCCTGTCCCGACTGGACTTCCTTCACCTCGTCCTTGAAACGCTTCAGCGTCGACAGCTTGCCTTCGTGCACCACGACGTTGTCGCGGATCAGGCGGACGTTGGCGCCGCGTTCCACGCTGCCGTCGGTCACGCGGCAGCCGGCCACCTTGCCGACCTTGGAAATGTTGAACACCTCCAGGATCTCGGCGTTGCCCAGCATGGTTTCGCGCAGCGTCGGCGCGAGCAATCCGCTCATCGCCTTCTTCACGTCGTCCACGAGGTCATAGATGATGTTGTAGTAGCGGATCTCGATGCCGTTGCGCTTGGCCGCCGCGGCGGCCTCCTTGTTGGCGCGGACGCTGAAGCCGATGATCGCGGCGTTGAAACCTTCCGCCAGCGTGACGTCGGATTCGCTGATGCCGCCGACGCCCGCATGAAGGATGCGCGCGGCGACTTCGTCGGTGCCGAGCTTCTCCAGCGAGCCGAGGATGGCTTCCAGCGAGCCCTGAACGTCGGCCTTGATGATCAGCGGGAAATCCTTGCGGCCCGCCGTCTTGAGCTGCGACATCATCTGCTCGAGCGATCCGCGCATGCCGGAGGCGCTCGCCGCGGCGTTCTCGCGCTTCTGGTGGGCGCGATAGCTCGTGACCTGGCGGGCGCGGGCCTCGTTCTCGACCACGGCAAGCCGGTCGCCGGCCTCCGGCGGTCCGTTGAAGCCCAGCACCTCGACCGGCACCGACGGGCCGGCCTCGTTGACGGTTTCGCCCTGATCCGAAATCAGCGCCCGGACGCGTCCCATCTCGGCGCCGGCCACGATGATGTCGCCGACCCGCAGCGTGCCGCGCTGGACCAGCACGGTGGCGACCGGCCCGCGGCCGCGATCCAGCTTGGCCTCGATCACGGTGCCTTCGGCGGGCCGTGATGCATTGGTCTTGAGGTCGAGCAGGTCGGCCTGCAGGGAGATCATTTCCAGCAGCTTGTCGAGGTTGGTCTTGTTCTTGGCGGAGACCTCGACGTCGACCACCTGGCCGCCCATCGATTCGACCTGCACCTCGTGCTGCAACAGTTCGGTGCGCACGCGCTCCGGCTTCGCCTCGGGCTTGTCGATCTTGTTGATCGCGATGATCATCGGGACCTTGGCGGCCTTGGCGTGATTGATGGCCTCGATGGTCTGCGGCATGACCCCGTCATCGGCGGCGACGACCAGAATGACAACATCCGTCACCTTGGCGCCGCGGGCGCGCATCGCGGTGAAAGCGGCATGGCCCGGCGTGTCGATGAAGGTGATCTTCTTGCCGTCCGGCGAGGTGACCTGATAGGCGCCGATGTGCTGGGTGATGCCGCCGGCTTCGCCCGACACCACGTTGGCATGGCGCAGCGAATCGAGCAGCGAGGTCTTGCCGTGGTCGACGTGGCCCATCACGGTCACGACCGGCGAGCGGGGCTCGATATCGGTTGAGTCGTCCGCCACATCGAACAGGCCTTCCTCGACGTCGCTGGCGGCGACGCGTTTGACGGTATGGCCCAGTTCTTCGGCGATGAGCTGCGCGGTGTCGGCGTCGATCACGTCGGTGATCTTGTGCATCGCGCCCTGCTTCATCAGCATCCGGATCACGTCCACCGCGCGCTCGGCCATGCGGTTGGCGAGCTCCTGGATGGTGATCGCTTCCGGCACGATGACCTCGCGAACCAGCTTTTCCTTCGGCTCGTTCGAGGCATGACCCTTCAGGCGCTGGGTGCGGCGGCGGAACGAGGCGATCGATCGCTCGCGCACGTCGTCGGCGCTGAGCGCCGTCACCAGCGTCAGGCGGCCGCGCTGCTTGGCGGGCGCCGGCTTGGCGGCGGGCTTTGGCGCAACCACGGGACGCGCGGGGCCGCCGGGACGGCGCACCAGGCGCGGAGCCTCGTCCTCGTCGCTGCCGTCGGCGGCCACGGCTGCCGGCCGCGCCGGAGTGGCCGCGCGCGTGGTGGTGGTCGTGGTCTTGGCCGGCGCGGGCTTGGACTCGGTTTGTCCGAAGCGGCGCTTGGCTTCGAGCTCGGCCTTGCGCTTGGCCTCCTCTTCCTGACGGTGACGCTCTTCCTCGGCCTTGCGGCGGGCCTCGGCGGCCTCGCGCTCGGCCTGCTCGATGCCTTCCTTGCTGTTGCGGCGCGCGGCCTCGGCTTCCGCGATCCGGCGTTCTTCCTCGGCGCGCACCTTGGCCTCGGCCAAAGCGCTTGCGCGCGCGCTGCGCTCGTCGTCGGTGAGCTTCCGCAGCACGACGCCCGAACCCGCGCGTGGAGCGGCGGGTGTCGTCGCACGAGGCGGCGGAGCCTTGGCGGCCGGCGTCCTGACGCTGGCCTGCTCCGGGGTTCCCGCCGGTTCCGGGCCCGGAGAGTCGCCGCCGATCCGGCGCTTGCCCCGTTTTTCAACCACCACCTGCTTGGTACGGCCGTGGCTGAAGCTCTGGCGCACGGTGCCCTGCTCGACGCGTGGCTTGAGCGTCAAGGTCTTGGTCGGGCTGACGCTCAGAGTCTTGTCGCCAGGATTTTTCGTATCAACCATTCAGCAGTCCCAATCTTGTTGCGCCGTACGCGTTCGCACGGGTCGTGTCGTTAGAATTCTTGCCGTGTTCAGCTGTCCTGCCGCTGCCCGCCATCCTGGTATCGAACCAGTGTCTGGCTGCGCTGCTGGAAAGTCCTGCCCGCCGGACCTGCGAGCAGGGCAGCATGTATCACATTTGTCCGGCCAAGTGCCAAATCCAATTCTGCCGATGTCAGGGCGGTGACGACCGGGATTTCCCGCGCTTTCCCGGACTCGGCCGCCATTTTCCTGACGGCGGCGTCCAGTTTCCGGATTCCGTCGGCCGCGCCGTCCGCGGCGTGGAGCAGGGCAACCGCCTGGCGACGAAGCAGCGCGTCCTCCACCTTCGCAAAGCCGGAGACGACCTGACCGGCCTTGGCCGCCATCGCCAGCGCGTCCATCGCGCTGCGGACCATCAACTGCCGGGTGTCCTCAGCCAGCGAGGCCGGCACGCGGACCTCCCGCTTGAAACCCCTGCTGAACTGGTTACGGCGGACCGCCTCCGCAACAGTGGCGCGCGAGGCCGAAATCCACAAGCCCCGGCCGGGAAGCCTGCGTTTCAGGTCCGCGATCACCTCACCCGAGGGCGATACCACGAACCGGATCAACTCACCGATCGGGCGCACCTGTCGGGTGACCGCGCACATCCGGGTCGTCGCGGACCTGTTGGTCCGCGGCCCCTGATCCAGATCTGCCGGGTCGGCGATCGCGAGCATGTCTTCAGCGTCTCCTAGATCACGATGGTTTTGGATCGATTCGATCCAAAATCATAAACGTGATCGATTCCAATATTTAGAGCGGGATGCGGGCGGAAAACCGCTGCACACTTTTCCTCATCCCGCTCTAGAGCGTTTTCAAGCGAAGTGGACACCGGTTCGCGTGAAGAAAACGCGTCACATCAAAATCTGAGCGCCTCGCTTCTGATTCCATCAGAAGCGAAAGGGCTCCAAGGCGTTTTCTTCATTCGGCCGGCTGATCTTCAGCAGCGATATCCTCGGCCTCCGCCGGTTTCGCAAGATCGGCTTCGCTTATCCAGCCTGCGATCAGACGAGCCTGCATGATGATGGCCTCCGCGTCCTCCCGCGAAATCTCGATGCCGTCGAAATAACCCGCGTGCTTGACCGCTTCGCCCTCCTTGCGTTCGGTCCAGCCGACCAGATCGTCGGTGGCGCAGCCGGCCAGATCCTCGATGGTCTTGACGTCGTTTTCGCCGAGCTTCACCAGCATCTTCGAGGTCACGCCGGGCACGGTCTTCAGCGCATCGTCCACGCCAAGCTCCTTGCGCCTGTTTTCCAGTTCGGCTTCGAGCTGCTCCAGATACTCTCGGGCCCGGCTCTGCAATTCGGTCGCGGTATCGTCGTCAAAGCCCTCGATGCCGGCGATTTCCCGCGTATCGACCAGCGTCAGTTCTTCAACAGAGGTGAACCCTTCCGACGCCAGCAACTGGCCGACGACCTCGTCGACGTTGAGCGCTTCCATGAACATGCGTGTCGCATTCTCGAAATCCGCCTGGCGTCGCTCCGATTCCTCCTGCTCCGTCAGGATGTCGATATCCCAGCCGGTCAGTTGCGAGGCGAGCCGCACGTTCTGTCCGCGCCGTCCGATCGCGAGCGACAACTGGTTGTTGGTATCGGGGACCACGACCTCGATCCGCTCGCGGTCCTCGTCGATCACGACTTTCGCGACCTCCGCCGGCGCCAGCGCGTTGACGACGAAGGTCGCGATATCCGGCGACCACGGAATGATGTCGATCTTTTCGCCCTGCAACTCGTTGACGACCGCCTGAACGCGCGAGCCGCGCATGCCGACGCAGGCGCCCACCGGATCGACCGAGGAATCCCGCGACACCACGCCGATCTTGGCGCGGGAGCCTGGATCGCGCGCCACCGCCTTGATCTCGACGATACCGTCGTAGATTTCCGGCACTTCCTGCGCGAACAGCTTCACCATGAACTGTGGATGGGTGCGCGACAGGAAGATCTGCGGGCCGCGGGTTTCCCGGCGCACGTCGAAGATATAGGCCCTGACGCGGTCGCCGTTGCGGAATACCTCGCGCGGCAGCATCTCGTCGCGGCGAATGACGGCTTCGCCGCGACCGAGGTCGACGATCACGCTGCCGTATTCGACACGCTTGACGATGCCGTTGACGATATCGCCGATGCGATCCTTGAACTCCTGATACTGCCGGTCGCGTTCGGCCTCGCGCACCTTCTGCACGATCACCTGTTTGGCGGACTGCGCGGAGATGCGGCCATATTCCAGCGGCGGCAGCGTATCGGCGATGGTGTCGCCGATCTGTGCGCCCGGATTGGCCCGCTGGGCGTCCTTCAGCGAGATCTGGTTCGCGGCATTCTCGACCTGTTCGACCACCAGCATGTGGCGGGTGAGCTGGAGCTGTCCGGTCTTCGGGTGGATCTCCGCATGAACGTCAGTCTCGCTGCCGTACCGCGCCCGCGCCGCCTTCGCGATGGCGTCCTCCATCGCGGCGATCACGATGCCGCGGTCGATGGTCTTTTCGCGCGCCACCGCGTCTGCGATCTGCAGCAGTTCGAGCTTATTGGCGCTGACGGCGGCCATGACTTATTCTCCTTCGATGGGATCGATGTCGCCGCGCCGCAGGCGTTCCGCGGCCAGGCGATGTTTCTTGGTGTTCTTCGGCGGGTTTTTCCCGGGAGCTTTTTTGCCGTTTTTGAGTTTCGGTTTCGGCGCGTGGCGCCTTGCCGGATCGGTTTTCGCGTGCGGCGGGGGAGCCGGCAGTATTCCGAGGCTCTGTTTCATCTCGCGTTCCGCGACCTTGCCCCGGCGCATCGATTCCGCGATCAATTCGTCGGTCAGAACCAGCCGGGCGTCGGCGATATCCTCCATGACGAGCAGGACCTCGCTTTCGTCGTCATTATTCCGGATGTCGTCCCGATGCAGGCGCACCGTGTTGTCCTCGACGCCCTGAAGGACGCCGCGGAATCGCTTGCGGTCGTGATGGGCGACCGCCATCTCGATTTTCGCGAGATGGCCGGCATAGCGTTCGAAATCGGAGCGGCGCACCAGCGGCCGGTCGATGCCGGGCGACGAGATTTCCAGCCGATAAGCCTTGTCGATCGGGTCGGCCACATCGAGCACCGGCGACAGCGCCTTCGAGATTGCCTCGCAATCCTCGATCTGGATCGATCCGTCCGGACGCTCGGCCATGATCTGGACCGTGCAGCCCGCTTCGCCCGAGACCTTGATGCGGACCAGCCGATATCCCATGCCCTGCAGCACCGGCGCGGCGATGGCCGCGACCCGCGCCGCGACGCCGGGCTCGACCACCAGACGCGGCTCGTCGAGCAGCTCATGGTCCGGGTTCTGGGTGGATGGATCGGTCATGTTCAAGGAGTCTTCAAGGTCCAAGGAATCGGCCTGCTGGTGGCGCGACGGTTGCCCACCGCGTTGTCGCCCGACCGGCGGTTGCTGCTGAAGGAACCCGCGCCTCGGTGCATGAGGTCCATTCAGGAAACAAACCCATTCAGGAAACAAACCCATTCAGGAAACAAAAAAGAGCGGGTCCGGAAGGGCCCACTCTCGATACGTTATCGTATGAGAAATTTTCGTTGATATAGCTGTTTTCGTGCTCCCCGGCAAGGCCGGCGCGGGCCAAAAAGCCGGTTCCGGCGATCGGCGAATGATGATGTCAGCTTCCGCCTTATGCGGCAGTGCGTTCGCGGCGGAACCGCAGATATGCCGCGCGGCGGCCTTCGCGCATCGCTTTGCGGCCGTAGCGCGTCATGGTGTAACCGGGCCACGGATCCTGCCAGTCGGCTGAGCGTTCGGCGAGCCAGAGGAAGTCAGGTGATCGCGCCAGATGCGTCAGCGTCCATGCGCAATAATCGTCGATATCGCTGACGAAACGGAATTCGCCCTCCGGCCGAAGCACACGCGCCATCGCCGCGACGGTCGCATCCTGAACGAAGCGGCGTTTCCAGTGGCGGCGCTTGGGCCACGGATCGGGATGGATGAGGTCGATCCGCGCCAGCGAGGCTTGCGGCAGACACGCCAGCAGCTGCGACGCATCGCCGGCGAACAGGCGGATATTGCGGATAGCGTGAGCCTCGATCTGCACGAGAATCTTGGCCATGCCGTTGATGTAGGGTTCGCAGCCGATGAAGCCGGTGCGGGGAAACGCCAGCGCTTCGGCCACAAGATGTTCGCCGCCGCCGAAACCGATCTCGATGCGCGTCTCATCAACCGGCGGCTCGAACAGCGCGGCCGGGCCCGACGGTCCGAGCCTGGCGGGATCGAAACCGAGGCGCGGCAGCAGATGCGCGATCAGATCGTTCTGGTGCGGCCGGAGCCGGTGTCCCTTGCGGCGCCCGAAGAACGAGCCTTGCGGGCGGTCGCGGTTTTCCATGCGGACAGGCGGGGCCTCATCGCATGAGGGACGAGAATTGTCGGAAACCACAGTCGTCATACGCGTTAGCGCTGGTCGGATAGTTCCCTCGCCGCGATCTGCTCGACCATGTCGACGATGCTGCGACGGAGCTTTGCATCCGTGATCCGGGTGAATGCGCGGGTCAGCGCGAGACCTTCGGATGTCGCGAGGAAATCCGACACATAGGCGGGCGAGGGCGCCTCGCTCAGACCCTCGGCCCTGGCGACGCCCGTGCCCGGACTGCCCTCGAACAGGAACGAGACCGGAACCTGAAGGATTTCGGAAATCTGCTGGATGCGGCTGGCGCCGACGCGGTTGGTTCCCTTTTCATACTTCTGCACCTGCTGGAATGTCAGGCCGAGAGCTTCCCCGAGTTTCTCCTGGCTCATGCCGAGCATGATGCGGCGCATGCGCACACGGCTGCCGACATGCTTGTCAACAGGATTGGGCGCCTTGGTAGACATCTCCTAGGTCTCCTCGGAAGGGGGCCACGATCCCGTGGATACGCTCCCCGGACCGCTATCGTCAAACGCGACTTAACCACTTGAGAACAATTCTCAACTCAATCTAGGTAGGCTGCATTATACCAGCCGTACAAGTTGTTACACGAATTATATCGATCATGTGACCGAAGCGCTGTCGTGAGCATCTCCCCCCGGTGATCAAGATGACGTGCGCGTCGCGGCTAATGCCCGCGCCGTCGTCGAATCACCAGGACGAGCGCCATGGTCACCATGATTGCGGCGGGAATATCACCTGCGCGGGCGTAAGGCGTTGGCGTCATGGCGACAGGCAGGCGAGAGTCCAGAACGCCTTCCACGCCGAGATCGAGCCGTGCGACAATACGTCCCACCGGATCGGTGACTACGGAAATACCGGTGTTCGCCGCCCGCACAAGGGGCAGTCCCTGTTCGATGGCGCGCAGCCGCGCCTGTTGAAGGTGCTGATGGGGACCCGTGCTGATGCCGAACCAGCCGTCATTGGTGAGATTAACGATCCAGCCCGGACGGCCTCCCCTGGTTTCGATCCCGCCCGGAAAGATCGCCTCGTAGCAGATCAGCGGAAGAACGCTCGGGGCGTTCGGAAGCTCGATGGTCCGCCGGCTTTGTCCCGGAATGAAGCCGCCCTGGACCTTGGTGAGCTGAATAAAGCCGAGCTTTTCCATCAGCCCCTGGAACGGCAGGAATTCACCGAACGGCACCAGATGGAGCTTGTCGTAGATCGACAGGATGCCGCCGTCATCGCCGATGACATAGATCGAGTTGTACGCTCGCGTGATCCTGCCATTCGGCGGCGGATCGGGAGCGCGCACCGAGCCGGTCATCAGGATCGTGCCTTTCGGCAGCAGATCGGCGATCTCCGCCATCGCGTCGGCTTCGCGGGTCAGAAAAAACGGGAAAGCCGATTCCGGCCAGATCAGGATGGTCGCGCCGCTGACGCCGGTCGACTGCGGTCCGGTGGCCCGGTCCGAGAGCGTCAGATACTTCTGCATCACCGCCGTTTTGGCGGAGTAGTTGAACCGCGCGTCCTGCGCCAGATTGGGCTGCATGATGCGCAGCCTCACCTTGTCCGCGAATTCCGTCGGATGCAGCGATAGTCTGACTGAACCATGGACGCTCATGGCGACGAGCAGCATGAGCGCGATGACCGGAACGAGCCACGGTCCGCGGCCGCGGCTCCGGCGGTCGATCAGGACGGCGGGGCTCGCGAAGATGGCGACGCCGAGGAACGTCAAGCCCCACAATCCGATCAACGAGGCGGTTTGCGCCAGCGCCAGCGGCTCCGTCAGCGCGTAGCCGAATGCATTCCAGGGGAAGCCGGTCAGGACGTGTCCGCGCAGCCATTCACTGATCGTCAGCGCGGCGGCGAGCGCGAGAATGCGCGAGGCGTCCGTGGTCCAGATCAGGCGCGCCAGCGCGAAACCGAGCGACGTAAAGAGCGCGAGATAGGCCGGCAGGCCCAGGACGGCGAACGGCATCAGCCATGCGAAGGTCTGCGCATCGACCAAGAAGGCGTTGCCGATCCAATAGAGTCCCGGAACGAAATAGCCGAATCCGAACAACCAGCCGGCGAGCGCCGCGGCCGGCACGCCGCGCAGACGGCCGGCGGAGCCGTCGATCAGCCAAGTTGCGACCGGAAAGGTGACGAACAGCAGCGGCCAGGCGTTGAAGGGCTCCATCGCAAGCGAGGAGGCGGCGCCGGAGGCAAGCGCAACGAAGGCGCGCTTCCACCCCCATGACAACGTGACGGCAAGACCCGCCGTCCTGGCGCTGCCCGCGATGCTCAGGCTCACTGGGGTTCGCCTCCATCGCCCGGCGAAGAAGGAGCGGCCGGGTCGCCCTGCGATTGCGAGGTCGCATCCGGCGCGTTCTCCCGGCGCCGGCCGTCGCGGGGCCGGACCGGGGGACGCTCGGCGCGCAGGCCGATCCGCAGCCGCTTGACGCGACGAGGATCGGCGTCGAGCACTTCGATCTCGAACGGTCCCGGCCCCAGAATGACCTCGCCACGCACCGGCAGGCGACCGACGTAAGTGACAAGAAAGCCTCCGAGCGTGTCCACCTCCTCGCCCGCCTCGCCGGTCTCGAACGCCTCGCCGATCATGGCGCGGACATCCTCGAGGCTGGCGCGGGCATCGGCAATGAAGGAATTCTCGGTCTGGCGCACGATCGATGGCGGCTCGTCGCTATCGTGCTCGTCATCGATTTCGCCGACGACCTGCTCGACGATATCCTCGATCGACACCAGTCCGTCGGTGCCGCCATATTCGTCGACGACGAGCGCCAGATGGATGCGCGAGGCCTGCATCTGCGCCAGCAGGTCGATCGCGGGCATCGATGGCGGCACGTAAAGCAGCTTGCGGGTAATGTCGGCCTCGCTCAGCGGCAGCGCCAGATCAACGGCGCGCAGGTCGAGACCGGCCGTCGTCTTCTTCTTGCGTTTCGCCGTGGACGGCATCGCGGTTCGCGCCCGCTGAGCCATGAAGGCGAGCAGATCCCGAATGTGAACCATGCCTTCGGGATCGTCGAGGTTCTCGTGATAGACCACGAGGCGGGAATGCGCCGCGCTTTCGAACAGGTTGATCAGCTCGCCAAGCGGAATGTCGCGCTTGACCGCGACGATGTCGGCGCGGTGGACCATGACGTCCGCGATGCGTCGTTCGTGCAGGTTGAGGATATTGCGCAGCATGGTGCGCTCGACCGCGGTGAAGCTGGTCTCATCCGGCGTCGAGGCGTCGAGCACCACCTGAAGGTCGGCCCGGACCGATCCCGCCTTCCATCCGAACAGCGAGCGGATCGCGCGCATCAGCCAGCGCTCGGGGGCCGGGCGCAACACCTCGCCATTGTGCACGGGCACCGGCAGGTTGCGGCTAGTCTGCGCCGGCAGGGTCTCGCTGGTCTGGTCCTCCGAAGGCACTCAGGTCATCCGTTCCGGGGGCGCATAGGGATCGGGAATTCCGAGCCGCGCCAGAATTTTACGTTCGAGACTTTCCATCTCCTCGGCCTCACCGTCGGTCTCGTGGTCGTACCCGATCAGATGCAGGAAGCCGTGGACGGCAAGATGGCTGAGGTGATGATCGAAGGTCTTGCGTTCGTCATCGGCCTCGCGGCACAGGGTTTCATAGGCGATCGCAATGTCCCCGAGCATTCGCGGCGGATCGTCCGGCATGCACGGACCGGTCGGCTGCAACGCCGGAAACGACAGGACATTGGTCGGCTTGTCGAGACCGCGCCAGTTGGCGTTGAGCGTGCGGATTCCGGCGTCATCGGTCAGCATGATCGCAAGCTCGGCATCGCCGGTGTCCTCATCGACCATCACGGCGGCGGCGGCGATCGCGCGATGAATGACGGCCTCGGCATCCGCCTCGGCGCGCCAGCAGTCGGCGACGACGAGAATTTCAGTCACGGGAGAAGCGGAGCGGATCATGATGTGTCTTTCGCCGCCGCGCCTTGCGCGGACCGGCCTTTCCCTGCACGCGAAGTTCGGCATCAAGGTTTGCCGGCTGCCGGCCGTTGCGGCAGCCCCTCATAGGCGGCGACGATCCGCGCCACCAGTTCATGACGGATCACGTCCTCGGCGGTGAACGTCACCTGAGCCACGCCTTCGACGCCGTCGAGCAGCCGCGTCGCTTCCGTCAGTCCCGACGTCTGGCCGTTCGGCAGATCGACCTGCGAGGGGTCGCCCGTGACGATCATGCGGCTGTTCTCACCCAGCCGCGTCAGAAACATCTTCATCTGCATCGAGGTGGTGTTCTGCGCCTCGTCGAGGATGATCGCGGCGTTGGTCAAGGTGCGGCCACGCATGAAGGCGAGCGGGGCGATCTCGATCTCGCCGCTTTGCAGCGCCCGCTCGACGATGCGGGAGTCCATCAGATCGTACAGCGCGTCATAGATCGGCCGCAGGTAAGGATCCACTTTCTCGCGCAGGTCGCCCGGCAGGAAGCCGAGCCGCTCGCCCGCCTCGACCGCGGGACGCGTCAGGATAATGCGATCGACTTCCTTGCGCTCGAAGAGCTGGGTGGCCTGCGCCACCGCGAGCCAGGTCTTTCCGGTGCCGGCGGGGCCTATGCCGAACACCAGTTCATGACGTTTCAGCGCGCGGATGTAGAGATCCTGCGCGGCGGTGCGCGCCCGCACCGGACGCTTGCGCAGATTGATGGCTTCGAACCCTGATCGCGGCGCCTTGACATCGTCCTCGAACAGCGAGCCTTGCGCGATCACGGCGCGGATCGCGCCCTCGACCTCGCCCTGCGACAGATCATGGCCCTGCGTTGCCTGGGTATAGAGTGTTTCCAGCACGCGCCGTCCCGCGTCGCAGCCGTCGCGCGATCCGGCAATAGTGATGTGATTGCCGCGCGAATCGACGACCACGCCGAGCCGGCGCTCAAGCTGCGAGAGGTTCTGTCCGTAAGGGCCGACCAGCGCCGATACCGCGCGGTTGTCCTCGAAATCGATGACGACCTGCGTTTCGGGCGGACCCTGGACCTCGGGTTTCCGGCTGGGAGCAAGCGGAGGGGAATCCGATGCGCTCTTGGGCAAGGGGTCAGACTCCGGCGGTCGTCTGGAACTGCGCGCCGCCCGTCGCGCCATGGTTCGAAGGTTCGCCGGGTGACGGCTGGGATGCCAGCGTTCCGAACAGGCTGTAACGTTCCAGACTGGCAACGGTTACGGGCAGCACCTGTCCGAGGATGGCATCGGACGCCTCCACATGGGCGGGCTGCAGATAGGGGGTGCGGCCGACGATCTGGCCCGGCTTGCGTCCGGCGCGATCGAACAGCACGTCGATCGTCCTGCCCAGCGCTGTCCGGTTGAAGGCGGATTGCTGGCTGTCGATCAGGTTCTGAAGCTGCACCAATCGCTGGTCCATGTCGGCCGTTGACACCGTCTCCTGCATGTCCGCCGCCGGCGTTCCGGGTCGGGGCGAATATTTGAACGAATAGGCGGCAGCGTATCCGATTTGGCCGACGAGCGCGAGGGTGGCGGCGAAATCTTCCCTGGTTTCGCCCGGGAAGCCGACGATGAAGTCCGACGAGAACGCGATGTCGGGCCGGGCATGGCGAAACCGGTCGATCACCCGGCGGTAGTCATCGGCGGTATGCTTGCGGTTCATGGCGGCGAGGATGCGGTCCGAGCCCGACTGCACCGGCAGATGCACGAACGGCATCAGCGCGTCGAGATCGCGGTGGGCGTCGATCAGCGAGTCCTCCACGTCGCGCGGATGGCTGGTGGAGTAGCGCAGCCGGACGATGCCCGGAATCTCGGCGAGACGATGCAGCAGCTTGCCGAACGGCCAGGGCCGTCCGTCGGGGCCTTCGCCGTGATAGGCGTTGACGTTCTGTCCGATGAGCGTGATCTCGCGCACGCCGTTGTCCGCCAGGCGCTGCACGTCGTCGATGACCTTCGCCACCGGACGCGACGCCTCCGCGCCGCGCGTATAGGGCACGACACAGAAGGTGCAAAATTTGTCGCAGCCTTCCTGCACCGTGACGAACGCCGAGATGCCGCGGGCACGGATCGCCTGCCGCGAGGGCTGCGGCAGGAAACCGAACTTGTCCGCGACCGGAAACTCGGTCTCCAGCGCCCGGCCACAGGTTCTTGCGCGCGCGAGCAGTTGCGGCAGGTGATGATAGCTCTGCGGACCCACCACCACATCGACCACCGGGGCGCGACGGATGATTTCCTCGCCTTCGGCCTGCGCGACGCAGCCGGCGACCACGATGCTCATGCCGCGGCCGTCACGCGCCGCCTGTTCCTTGGCCGCGCGCAAGCGGCCGAGTTCGGAATAGACCTTTTCGGACGCCTTCTCGCGAATGTGGCAGGTGTTGAGAATGACGAGATCGGCGTCCTCGGCGCTGGCGGTCTCGACATATCCTTCGCCCGCCAGCGTGTCCGCCATGCGCTGGGCGTCGTAGACGTTCATCTGGCAACCGTAGGATTTGATATGCAGCCTGCGCGGCGGCATGCGGCTTTCCGGCATTTCGACAGGCACCCTGGACTTATTCGTCATCCATCGGCACGCAATAGAGTTCGAGCCGATGATCGACCAGCCGGTAGCCGAGCTTGCGCGCGACTTCCGCTTGCAGCTTCTCGATCTCATCCGAGGTGAACTCGATCACCTGGCCGTCGCGCAGGTTGATCAGATGATCGTGGTGGCTGTCGCGCATGGTCTCGTAGCGGGCGCGGCCTTCGCGAAAATCATGCCGTTCGATGATGCCGGCATCCTCGAACAGCTTCACCGTGCGATAGACCGTCGAGATCGAGATCTTGTCATCCACCGCGGCGCAGCGCCGGTAGAGCTCCTCGACGTCGGGATGATCGGACGCCTCCGCCAGCACGCGCGCGATCACGCGGCGCTGTTCGGTCATGCGCATTCCGGCGGCCGCGCAACGCGCCTCGATCGTGGTGGGCTTCTGCACAGTCGTCGATTTGAGTGCCATCATCTCAAGTGTCCGGTTCCGATGGCGCATGATCCGCTCATATGTGCGTAAGATAATGCGCGCGAACGATATAAGGAGTGCGACCGGACGAAAAAACCGATGCACCGTTGCCGGTGGTTCTCCCGGCTCCTTTTGCCACTCCGCGAAGGTTACGACAAGTTGCGGCGCATCACCAATGCGTTCAGTTCCAGCCCGCCCGCCTCGCGGTAGTATCGCTCGCGGCGACCGACGACGGCGAAGCCCGCGCGATCGTAGAGACGCCGCGCCGGTTGATTATTTTCCTCCACCTCGAGAAATACCGTCCGTACGCTGCGCCCGGCGAGGTGGCCAAGGTGCGTGAGCAGCAGATTGCGCGAAAACCCCTGGCCACGATAACCGGCGTCGATGGCGATCGACAGGATCTCGGCTTCGTCCGCCGCAATGCGGGAGACGGCGAAACCGATCACGTTCGATCGCAGCCGCAGACGCTGAACCAGCGTGTTGCGCTCGGCGATCATGGTCTCGAACTCGCCTTCGCCCCAGCCGCGATGAAACGATGCGCCGTGAAGCGCGGCAAGGCGCGCCGCGTCGTTCGGGCTCGCGGGCTCGACAACGGGAACTGCGCGCTCCCTGCCGGGGAACCATGTCATCATGATGCGGCCAGCGCCCGTGGTTTTAGCAAGACATCGCCGGCTGGCCTGGCGTCGGGCGCGCGCAGGTAATACGGCCGCGGCGGCGCCGCATCCGGGCTGACGGCCGCGCCGAGCCATGCCACCCAGGCGATATCGGGCGCTGCCTGCTGATTTACCGCAACCGGCGGCGGGGCGTGGGCGGGCCAGCGGTCGGCGAGAAGCCTCGCGGCATTGCCGACCAGATGCGGCGCGCCGAAGCGCGATGCCGCGAGCGCCTCCGCGACCGGCGCGACACGCGGCTGGATCAGCGCGGCGCCGTCACCGCTCATGGCCTGAAAATAAACCTGATCATGACGGGCATCGATTGCGGAGATCACCGGCGCCTTCCGGTCTTCGCCGATCACCGGGGCCGCGAAGGCCGCCAGAGTGGTTACGCCCACCACCGGCTTGTTGGCGGCCAGCGCGATGCCGCGCGCGGCCGAAAGCCCCACGCGCAGGCCGGTGAAGCTGCCGGGACCGGCGGTTGCGGCGACGCGGTCCAGCGCCGTAAAGCCGATTCCCGCGGATTCGATGACCCGGGCGATCAGCGGCATCAGGGCTTCGGCGTGGCCGCGCTTCATCGGCAGCGTTTCCTGAGCGATCAGGCGGCCATCGTCGGTGTCCAATATGCCGGCGGCACAGGCATCGAGGGCGGTGTCGATCGCAAGGACGAGCATCGGGCCAGACTAGCACCCTTGCCCAGGGATTACCTGCGGTTTGGACGAAGGAACCCGGGTTTTGGACACCAGATTGCCGCGATCGGGCTGTTTATCCTATGGTCACTATCGGGGTCCTGCTCAATTTAATCCGCATTTAACTAAAAGTCGCCTTAATGGCGCTTAGCAAGTCTGCCACAGACTCGTGGGGAACTTTGGGGTTTAGCGAATCAGCCATGCGCGGTCTTGATCCGGACATGCCGGCGTCGTGCAGCATCTTGCTGCACCGCCCGCAAAGACCGGAAAGGCCGTGACTCTGGATGTGGGGCGAATGACGTACGCTACGGGCAGACGTTACTATGAGGCCGCGGCTCACTCCGCCGATCTGCCCCGCAAGGCGGTTCCTCAGAATATATTGGGTTTCGCCGCGCTCGCCTGCATCGGGCTGGCCTGCGCCTGGACGCTCTACACCCATGTTTCCGGTGAATCCGCGGAACTGGTCACGGCGTCGTTGCCACCAATCGTATCCGGCCGTTCAGCGGAGCCTGTGCGCCGCATCGCGGACGCGTATGAGGCTCTGGAGGAGATCCCCGGGGCTCGCGCCGCGCAGGCGACCGCCGGGGTCCGCGCGGCCAAGGCCGATGTGGCCAATTCCCGTGTAGCCAAGGTCCGTGTCCGGGATCCCGAAGCGAGGGCCCGCACCGCGTTGCTCTACGGTCCGCGCTTTCTGGGTCCCCGGCCCGGCAGCTTCGAGCCGGCGGCGGCCTCGCAGGCCGTTGCCCTCGCTTCCGCCGAGACCCCACCGGATATTCTGTCGCTTCCGCAGGCGCCGCAGATCGCCGCGATTGTTCCGATGCCGGCCCCGCGTCCCTCTGAACTGCGTCAGCTTCAGGCTGCCTCCGCCCCGTCCCGCAGCGAGATCGCGCAGGCCAGCGCCGCCGTCGCGCCGGAGCCGAACAAGCCGTCGATCTTCGAGAAACTGTTCGGTAAACCCGCGGCCGGTCTGCAACTGGCGTTCGCGGCGCCCGATGGCGGGGTGAGCAGCGACGGCGAGAGCCTGACGCTCGGCCGCATCCCCCAACATGAATCCACCGCCATCTATGACATTTCCGCTCGTACCGTATACCTGCCGGACGGCACCAGGCTCGAAGCGCATTCCGGGCTTGGCAAAATGATGGATGATCCGCGCTACGCCGACAGGAAGATGCGTGGCGTGACGCCGCCGCACATCTACGACCTGTCGTTGCGGGAACGTCCGTTCCACGGCGTGGAGGCGATCAGGCTGAAACCGATCGGCGGCGAGGACAAGATATACGGGCGCACCGGGTTGCTGGCACACACTTATATGCTCGGGCCGAGCGGCGCCTCCAACGGCTGCGTGTCGTTCAAGAACTACGACGCATTCCTGCGCGCCTACAAGAGCGGCAAGATCAAGCGGCTGGTGGTCGTCGCCAAGCTCTAGAGCGGCGGCCGGTCAAATGGAATCAGCGCCGCCGCCCCAGTTAATTGATTGAGCATCGGATTTATCCCGAAACCGGTTTCCACTTTCGGGTCCGATGCTCTAAACCGGCCGCACTTCAACGACCTCGGGCACGAAGTGTTTCAGCAGGTTCTGAATGCCGTTCCGCAACGTCACCGTCGATGACGGGCATCCGGAGCATGCGCCCTTCATGTTCACGTAGACGATCCCGTCCCTGAAGCCGCGGAAGGTGATGTCGCCACCGTCATCGGCGACCCCCGGCCGCACCCGCGTCTCGATCAGGTCCTTGATCAGGGTCACGGTCTCGGCATCGGCTTCATCGAAGAACTCGACGTCGCTGTCCGTGCCCGCTTCGCTGCTCCCCTCGCCGTCCGCCAAGAGCGGCGCACCCGCCATATAGTGTTCCATGATGACGCCGAGGATGGCTGGCTTGAGATGCTGCCAGTCGCTGCCCTCGTCTTTCGTCACCGTGATGAAATCCGAGCCGTAGAATACGCCGGCGACGCCGTGGACGGCGAACAGCTTCACGGCGAGCGGCGAGCGGGCGGTCGTGCTGGCGCTGGTGAACTCCATCGTGCCTTTGCCGAGCACGGTGCGGCCCGGAAGGAACTTCAAGGTGGCTGGATTGGGGGTGATTTCGGTCTGAATGAACATCGGTCTCTCCATCGTCGCCGGTTCAAGGCCGGCGCGTAGGTTCCCCTAGCAGATAGCCA
This sequence comes from Nitrobacter sp. TKz-YC01, assembly GCF_047824785.1. Classification (GTDB taxonomy): domain Bacteria; phylum Pseudomonadota; class Alphaproteobacteria; order Rhizobiales; family Xanthobacteraceae; genus Nitrobacter. The sequence continues at coordinate 388,263 of NZ_CP181167.1, forward strand.
TGGCGAAAGCACGATCAAGAGCGCCGGGCAGTCTTCCACGCAACGTTCCGGCGTTCACGCCGATCATCTAGGATAGGGCGTCGATCGCATCGTCCGTCAGCGTGCCCGGCACGATCGTCACTGGAATCGGAAAGTTCCCGGCGGTCTTGGCCAGCGTCGTGATGATCGGCCCCGGACCTTCGGGGCCGCCGCTGGCGGCGAGCACCAGCATCGAGATATCCAGGTCGTTCTCGATGACATCCAGAATCTGTTCGAGCGGATCGCCCTCGCGAATGATTCGCTCAGGCGTGATCGCGGCGATTCCGTTGGCCCGGCCGGAGGCGCGGTCGAGCGCGGCATCCGCGCCTTCATAAGCCTCGGCCCGAATCACTTCGGCGACGCCGAGCCATTCCTGATTATGGTCTTCCGGCTCCACCACGCGCAACATCACGATGCCTCCGCCGACGCGGATGGCGCGGCGGCTCGCATAATAAACGGCGCGATCCCATTCGGCGCTGTCGTCGACCACGACCAGATATTTCGGCTTGTGGCCGCTCTCGTAGCTTCGGCGTTGTGCGCTCATGCATGTCCCGGTGCTGAACCAGCCGCCGCCATGCTGCCACGGCAAAGGCTGCCCCGACAAGCAGCTTGCGGGAGGGCGATCAACAGGAACCGAAGTGGTGAAAGGTGACGTCAGCGCTTGCGGATGAAGCCGACGATGTCCTTCACCGCGTCCATGGTCTGCGATGCGATCGCGCTGGCGCGTTCGGCGCCGTCGATCAGAATCCGGTCGACATGGGCCGGATCGTCGGTGAGCCGTTTCATCTCGTGTGCGATCGGCGACAGCTTCGCGACCGCGAGATCGACAAGGCTCGATTTGAAGTTTGAGAACTGCGCGCCGCCGAACTCGGCGAGCAGCGCGGACTTGGGCTTCCCCGACAGGGCCGCATAGATGCCGACCAGATTGTCGGCCTCGGGGCGGTTTTCCAGCCCCTTTTCCTCCGATGGCAGCGGTTCCGGATCGGTCTTGGCCTTGCGGATCTTCTGCGCAATCGTATCGGCGTTGTCGGTCAGATTGATGCGCGAATAATCGGACGGATCCGACTTCGACATTTTCTTGGTGCCGTCGCGCAGGCTCATCACGCGCGTCGCGGGTCCGGTGATCACGGGCTCCGGCAGCGGAAAGAACGTGTCGCCATGGCCGTTGCCGGCGATCGATTCCGAAAAGTCGTTGTTGAACTTCTGCGCGATGTCGCGGCTGAGTTCGAGGTGCTGTTTCTGATCCTCGCCGACCGGGACGTGGGTGGCGCGATAGACCAGGATATCCGACGCCATCAGCACCGGGTAATCGTAAAGTCCGACCGAGGCGTTCTCGCGATCCTTGCCGGCCTTTTCCTTGAACTGGGTCATGCGGTTGAGCCAGCCGAGCCGCGCCACGCAGTTGAGCACCCACGCCAGCTCGGCGTGTCCGGCCACCTGACTCTGGTTGAAGATGATGTGCCGCTTCGGATCGATGCCGCTTGCGATGAAGGCCGCCGTCACTTCGCGGGTGGCGCGGCGCAACTCGTCCGGCCCGCCCCAGACGGCGACGGGCACCGTGATGGCGTGAAGATCGACCACGCAAAAGAGACACTCGTGGTCGGCCTGCAACTTCACGAAATTAACGATGGCGCCGAGATAGTTGCCGAGATGCAGATTGCCGGTCGGCTGAACGCCTGAAAAAACCCGTGTCGTCATCGTCAAGTTCCTGTTTGCCCGCGCGTGATTGAACGACATGCTCGCGAAACGCGAACTCATTCTTTCGGTCGGGCGTGCCGTCCATTGCCACGCGCGGGTTAGGCGCGCAAGTCGCCGGATCGCGACCGCGCCAGCGCGGTCTGGATGTCGTTGCGATCGATGACCCGGAGGGTCAACAAAAGCAGGCCGTAGATCGCGGCGCCCGCGGCGATCAGGACCACGAGCGTGGCGGCCTGGAGCAATCCGTGCGCGCCGGACATCGGGGCCAGCAGCCGAACGGCGAGCCACAAAACTCCGCCCATCACCAGCGCCGCCAGCGTGATGCGCGGCAGGCGGCGGCGCGCTTCCGTATCGATGGAGAATCCAAAGCCGGCCGCCATGCTGCGGGCAAGGCTCGCCGCGCTGCTCCACGCGCCGAGCGCCATCGCTACGGCTACTCCGCAGACTCCGATCATCCATCCGAGCGCGACCGCGGACACGATTGCGACCGCGAGGCCCTTCAGTGTCGCAAGCAGCGGCGTCATTGTGTCGCCACGTGCGAAGAACGCCGGAGACAGCGCCTTGATCAGGATATGGGCGGGAAGGCCGAGGGCGAGGCAGCCGAGCGCCAGCGCCGTGGCGCGCGTGTCGGCCGCGGTAAACGCGCCGTGTTCGAACAGCACCCGCACGATGGGTTCGCTGAGGACGATCAGGCCGAGCGTCGCGGGCAAAGCGAGCGCCGCCGCCAGTTCTATTCCGCGTGATTCGGCATGGACCGCCGCCGTTCTGTCGTCCCTGTTGAGGGCGCGGGTCATTTCCGGCACCAGCACGGTGCCGATGGCGACGCCGACCATTCCCAGCGGCAGTTCGATCAGGCGGTTCGCGAAATAAAGCCACGACACCGCCGATGGCGACATCGAGGCGACGATCGCCCCGGCGACGATCATCAGCTGCGGCCCGGAATTCGCGATCATGCCGGGAACGGCCTTGCGGGCGAAATCCCGCATCCCGGGGCCGAACGATAGGCGCAAGGGACTTGCGAGATCGTCGCGGCGGGTCAGAAGCGCAAGCACCGCGAGTTGCAGCAATCCCGCGACGCCGACGGTTGCCGCCATCGCCAGCGCGGCAAACTGTGAGTCCCGTTGCAGCAACAGCAGCAGCACGGCGGCGAGAATCAGGGCGACGTTGAACAACAGCGGCGAGAAGGCGGCGATGGCGAAGCGATGCCGGGCGTTCAGCAGGCTCATGATGACCGTCGCGGGGCCTGCGAAAGCGAGATAGGGCAGCATCAGCCGGGCGTTGGTGACGGCGAGTTGCTGGCTCCCGCTACCGGCGAAACCCGGCGCGAGCATCCCCACCAGAAGCGGCATCGCCACGCCGGCGACGACGGCCACCGCGATCAGCGTCGCGCTGACGGTTGCGAGCACGGTGCCTGCGAAGGCGGATGCTGCGGCAAGGCCGCTGACCTCGCGCAGGCGCATCCACGCCGGCACCAGCGCCACGTTCAGGGCGCCCTCACTGAGCATCCGGCGGATCACGTTGATGAACTGAAACGCCATCAGGAAGGCGTCGGCGACCGGGCCCGCCCCGAGCAGCGCCGCGGTCAGCGCGTCGCGCCCGAATCCGAGCAGCCGCGAAGCCAGGGTGCCCGAGGAGACGGTGAGAACGGAGCGGATCATGGCGAGGCCGGCGTACCGAGCTTGATGGCTGGGAGGCGCCATGATAGGCGGCACCTTCACGGGCCGGGAGTCTGAGCGGATTCCTCGTCATACCGCAATTGCCGCGACGGGATATTCTTAATGGCTGCAGCGAAATACGACGTGCTTGCGATCGGCAATGCGATTTTCGACGTTCTGGTGCGAACCGATGAAGGCTTTCTCGCCGCCCACGGCATGACCAAGGGCGGAATGGCGTTGATCGATGAGGCGCGCGCGGCCTCGATCTATGCCGACATGGGGCCTGCGACCGAGATGTCGGGCGGTTCGGCTGCGAACACCATTGTCGGTCTCGCGGGGTTCGGGGCCCGCACCGCCTATGTCGGCAAGGTGAAGGACGATCAGATCGGTCGTCTCTATTCCCATGACATTCGTGCCGCGAAGGTGGCTTTCGATACGTCACCGGCATCCGAGGGTCCCGCCACCGGCTGTTCCTACATACTGGTGACGCCGGACGGCGAGCGCACCATGAATACCTATCTTGGCGCGGCCCAGGATCTGTCGCCGGCGGATATCGATCCGGACACCGTCGCCGCCGCGTCGATCCTTTATCTTGAGGGCTATCTATGGGATCCCAAGGCCGCCAAGGACGCGTTCCTCAAGGCCTCGCGGATCGCGCATGACGCCGGGCGGCAAGTCGCGCTGACCCTGTCGGATGCGTTCTGCGTCGATCGCTACCGCGACGAGTTTCTTGCATTGATGCGCGACGGCACCGTCGATCTGATCTTCGCCAACGAGTCTGAACTGCACTCGCTTTACCAGACGTCCGACTTCGATACGGCGCTCGCCCAGTTACGCAAGGACATCGCGCTCGGCGTCGTCACCCGCAGCGAGAAGGGATGCGTGGTCGCGACGGAAGCCGGCGTCGTCACGGTGCCGGCATGTTCGATCGACAATCTGGTCGACACCACGGGAGCTGGCGATCTGTTCGCGGCGGGATTTCTGTTCGGACTGGTGCGCGGCGCGAGCCAGGAAGACGCGGGGCGACTCGGCGCGCTCGCCGCCGCCGAGGTGATCCAGCACATCGGCGCGCGGCCGCAGGTGTCGCTCAGGGAACTGGCGCAAGCGAACGGGCTGCCGGTGTAGGGAAGCGAAGCTCTCAACGTTTGTTTGATGCGTTGTCTTGCGGCGAACCGGTCATCCACTTCGCCGGAGAATGCTCCGACGCGATCAGTTTTCCGGCAGCGGAATGAATTCGTGCTCGTTGGGCACAGGCGCGAAGCGGCCGGTTTTCCAGTCTTCCTTGGCCTGTTCGATACGCTCCTTGCTCGATGAGACGAAATTCCACCAGATATGTCGCGGCCCTTCGAGCGCATCGCCGCCGAGGAACATCATCCGCGCCGGCTGTGTCGCGCGCACCGTGATGCGGTCGCCGGGTCGGAAGACCAGCAACTGCGGCGCTTCGTGCCGGTCGCCCGCGATCTCGACCTCGCCGTCGACGAGATAGATCGCGCGCTCCTCGTGGTCCGCGTCAAGCGGCACGCTCATGCCGGCTTCGAGCGCGACCTCGACGTAGAACCACGGCGACACCATCTCGACCGGTGAGGTCGCGCCGAACGAACTGCCGGCGATGACGCGGGCGCGCAATCCCTTGTCCTGCACGGTGGGCAGACTGTCCGCGCCGTAATGCTGGAACGTCGGTGCGATTTCCTCCTTGCCTTTCGGCAGGGCGATCCAGCTTTGCAGGCCGAGCATGGTTTGCCCGACCGCGCGCTGCGCATCCGGCGTGCGCTCCGAATGCGCGATGCCGCTTCCCGCCGTCATCAGGTTCATGGCGCCGGGCTGGATTTCCTGGATGTGGCCCTCGCTGTCGCGGTGCATGATGCTGCCGTCGAACAGATAGGTGACGGTGGCCAGTCCGATATGCGGATGCGGCCGCACGTCCATCCCCTTGCCGGAGACGAACTGTATCGGGCCGAAATGGTCGAAGAAGATGAACGGGCCGACCATCTGCCGCCTGCCATGAGGCAGCGCGCGCCGCACGGCGAATCCGTCGCCGAGATCGCGGACGCGCGGCACGATGACAAGTTCGAGCGCGTCGCAGGATTTGGGGTCGCCGAGCGCGGGATCGTTGGAGGGAAGCCAGCTCATATTGCCTCCGTCAGGCCATGACGATTGAGTCCTGATTATCGTGCCTGGTGGTCGGACTGGCAACCGGCGCGCGGCGAAATGGACTTCAACCCGGCTTCACGAAGCTGTTGCTTGGAGCATGATCGATGATTTTGGATCGAATCGATCCAAAACCATAAACGGATCGATCCCAATATTCTGAGAAGCGGGATGCGGGCGGAAAACCGCACCACACTTTTCCTCATCCGGCTATAGAGCACGTTCGCTTCTGATTGAATCAGAAGCGAGGCTCTAGATTGTTGTTTTAACGCATTTTCTTGCGGCGAACCGGCATCCACTTCGCCGGAAAATGCTCTAATCGAACAGGCCGAACGGATCCCATCCGGCGTTGCGGGCATAGCGCGGGCGCTCGACTTCGGGCGCGATTCTTGCGGGGCGGGCGTGAGCGAGTTGCTTGCGCGTCGCGGTCTTCGCGGTGGGTTTGGACTGTTCGGGGATCGCTTCCTTCGGCATTTCCGCGCGCGCTTCGTAGACATGATTCGCCGGCAGATAACGAAGCTGGCGTTCCCACTGTAAACGATCCGGGGTGGGTGCCAGCGCGGCGATGTTCGGATAGACGACAGGACTGGAATCCTGCTTCGTTCGCTCGAAGCGCTGTTCCGAGTAGCGCCGGTTCTCCATCCAGCCAAGCGTCTGCGTCTCTCCGGCGGATCGCTCAACAGGGCTCACAAATCTGGATTCTGTGGGAGAAGGTTTCGCGGCGACGACCGGTGCGAAGTCATAATCGACCTTGGCCTCGCGCTCGCCCGGCCACATCAGGTCCACCGCAAAAAGCAGGCCCAACAGGCAGCAACCCATCACCACAAAATAACGGAGGACCGGCATCATACTCACCAACGCCTACTACTCGGAAAACTCAACGCGACCCGTAAGATTAGGTTCCTGATGCCGGGTTCAGGTTCAAGCGAATGTCGGAAACATGGTTCACGCGCTTGGAGCATGTTCGAGCGAAGCGGACACCGGTTCGCATGAAGAAAACGCGACAATCGAATCGGTCCAAAACCATGAACGTGATCGATTCCAGTACTTTGAGCCGCGGGATGCGGGCGAAAAACCGCAACGCACTTTACCTCATCCCGCGCTGGCCTTTGGACATATGGCCGCACATTTGGCCGCACATTGCCACGAGGATGTGAACGGGAGTCGTCCGTCGCGGTCGCGGCGGCGTCCGGCCTTTATCCGCCGGTTCCTCCGACCGTTATCCGCTCCATTCGCAACGTGGGCTGACCAACGCCGACGGGAACGCCTTGACCGTTCTTGCCGCAGGTGCCGACGCCGTCGTCCAGCGCGACGTCGTTGCCGATCATGGTGATGCGGTGCAGGTCGGTCGGTCCGTTGCCGATCAGCATCGCGCCTTTCAGCGGCGCGCCGACCTTGCCGTTTTCGATCCGGTAGGCCTCGGTGCACTGGAACACATACTTGCCCGAGGTGATGTCGACCTGTCCTCCGCCGAAATTGACGGCGTAGATGCCGTTCTTCACCGAGGCGAGGATTTCCGCCGGATCACGATCGCCCGCCGGCATGTAGGTATTGGTCATCCGCGGCATCGGAACATGAGCGTAGTCCTGACGGCGGCCATTGCCGGTCGGCTTCATGCCCATCAGCCGCGCGTTCTGTCGATCCTGCATATAGCCGACCAGGATGCCGTCCTCGATCAGCACGGTACGGCTGGTTGGCGTACCCTCGTCATCGATGGAAAGCGAGCCGCGCCGCGCGGATATGGTGCCGTCGTCGACCACGGTGACGCCCCTGGCCGCGACCTGCTGCCCCATAAGTCCCGCGAAAGCCGAGGTCTTCTTGCGGTTGAAATCGCCCTCGAGGCCGTGTCCCACCGCTTCATGCAGCATCACGCCGGGCCAGCCCGGGCCGAGCACCACGTCCATCTCGCCGGCCGGCGCGGGGATTGATTCGAGGTTGATCAGGGCCTGGCGGATCGCGCCGTCCGCGACTTCGCGCCACGCTTTGCTCTCCACGAAACGGGCATATCCTTCGCGGCCGCCATAACCCTTGCTGCCGGTTTCCTGGCGATCGCCCTGTCCGGCGACGACGGAAATGTTCACCCGAACCAGGGGGCGGACATCGCGATAGGTTTCGCCGTCCGGCCGCATGATTTCCACGACCTGCCAGGTCGCGCCGAGGCTGACGGATACCTGACGCACCCGAGGATCCTTGTCGCGCACATAGGCGTCGATTTCCGCGAGCAGCTTGACCTTGGTTTCGAACCCCAGTCCGTCGAGCGGATTGTCGTCGCCATAAAGCCGCACGTTGGTATGGCCGGGCGCGACCGCGAAAGCGCCCTGATAGCCGCCGCGCACGGCGCCGACGGCATCGGCGGCGCGGATCAGGGCGGGCAGCGACACGTCGGACGAATGGGCGTAGCCGACGGCGTCGTCCTTGACCGCGCGAAGGCCGAAGCCTTGCGAGGTGTCATAGGTCGCCTGCTTGAGCCGCCCATTGTCGAACATCAGCGCTTCGCTCTGGCTGTATTCCAGAAACAGTTCGCCGTCGTCCGCGCCTCTGAGGCCCCGCGCGATTTCGTTGCGGACGCAATCGCGGTCGAGATTCGCGCGGTCGAGCAGGGAGGCGGTGATGGGGCTGGTCATGCGAACTCCGGGAGCAGCGGGCCCGTTCCGTGCGGTTCAGGCGGACAGAGGTTGAAGAGCGGACAGACGTTCAAGATAGGTATGATTGCCACCAAACGGGAGGCTTGTCTGTCAAACTTCGTCCAAGGCGCCACCCGCCAGCATTTTCGGGCCATGGCGTTTTCCAGAGCGCTTTCGAGCGAAGTGGACACCGGTTCGCGTGAAGATGCGGGAAGATGCGATTCTCGCCGTATGCTGTATAACGGCTTGCGCGTATTCATCGCGAGACCACCATCCACTTTCGCGGATTTGCGGGACTGCACGCTAGAGCATCGGACCCGAAAGTGGGAACCGGTTTCGGGATAAATCCGATGCTCAATCAATTAACTGGAGCGGCGGTGCTGATTCCATTTGACCGGCCGCCGCTCTAAGGCAGCTTGTCGTAACCTTCGCCGAGCCCGTTCAGGCTGAGCGGAAAGCCGATGCCTTCTTCGGGCGTTTCAAAGATGATGAACGTTGCCGTCTTCGCGCCGCGCAACTGTCCAAGCAGCTTGTCATCCAGAACCACCTCGGCGACGCAGCCATTGGGAAGGCAGCGCACGAAACCGGCGCGGCCGACGTCGGCATTGTCGAGCTTCAGACCGAGCCCGGAGGGCAGCAACACGCCCAGCGGCGCCACCACGCGCATCAGCCGGCTTTTCTGATCGGCGGTCTTGAGCACGATCACCGTGAGCCCGGCATTGGAGCGATCTTCCGCCACCACGCTCTGGATCAAGGCGCATTGTTCGGCCTTTGCTCCTGGAGGGGTATCGCAGCGGATCTGCCAATCGCCATGAACCGATTTGACGGCTCCCTGGGCGCTGGCCGCGCTGGCGAAACCGGCGACCAGAAGTGCCGCGGCCCAGCTCGCCAGAATCCGGCTCGCCAGAACACGGAGCGGCAGCTGCCGAGCCGTGCTGCACCAAGACGCATATCCGATATGCTGCTTAGAAGGCTCCATCCGGGTCGATCCTCTGCTTTCGACCATGCCTTGCCCGCCTGACGGTCAGTGACGGCGCCTTGAGACGGTCCCGGCCCGGACAGCCCGAACCATGGCCGAATCTGCGAAGCGGCCCAAGTCTGTGCCTACATCGGACAATCCGCCTGTCAAGCGGCGTGCTGCCGTGAGATGCCATGTTGCGCCCCGCTTCGCCGGCCGGATGCGTTGATCCGCCGGCGCGGCTCGCGCCGCAGTTCGAAGCATCGCTCAACTCGCTGTCCCTGGTCCCTTGCGAGCCGCGACAAATTATGGTTTGAGAGAGGCGGCTTTGGACGCATTCTAGCCAAACAGCGCGCAGGCTGTTCGCGGACGCGTCACATGAGCGGCAGGGCCCGTCGTCGGCGGGAACTGCTTTAGGGGGTTGTTTAGGGTGAATTTATGACAAGGAGCGCGAGCGGCATGAAGATGTCGATGGGCCAATATGGCCGCCGGTTTGGCCGCCGGTTTCTGGGATTGGCGTTTGGAGGAGCGGCGGTTGCCGCTGGTGGAACGGCTTTTGCGGCGGGTGAGTTGGGCCAGCCGCATGCGTGGGGTTTTGATCTTCAGCAGGGCGTGACCCCTGTGATGGAGAGCGTGACCAGCATGCATAACGGGCTTCTGGTCGTGATCACGCTGATCACGCTGTTTGTGACGGCCCTTCTGGTTATTGCGATGGTGCGGTTCAACGCACGCTCCAATCCGGTTCCCTCGAAGACGACGCACAACACGCTGATCGAGGTTGCGTGGACGATCATCCCGGTTCTGATCCTGGTCGGCATTGCGGTTCCCTCGTTCCGTCTTTTGTTTGAGCAGCTTGACCTTCCGAAGGCTGACCTGACGGTGAAGGCGACCGGCAAGCAGTGGTACTGGACCTACACCTATCCGGACAACGGCAAGTTCGAGTTTGACTCGCTGCTGGCGCAGGACAAGAAGCCGCGTCTGCTTGCGGTGGACAACGAACTGGTTGTTCCGGTGAACAAGGTGGTCCGGGTTCAGGTGATCGGGGCTGATGTCATTCATTCTTTTGGAGTTCCGTCGTTCGGCATGAAGGTGGACGCGATTCCGGGTCGTCTCAACGAGACCTGGTTCAAGGCCACGAAGACGGGCATTTTCTACGGCCAGTGCTCTGAGCTGTGCGGCCGGGACCATGCCTTCATGCCGATTGCGGTTCGCGTGGTAAGCGAGCAGGAATTTGCGGCGTGGGTTGAGACCGCGAAGAAGAAGTTTGCCTCGAACCCGGCGAACGCGGTGGCGTCGGCTGCCGGCGTGGTGCAGTAGGCGTCGCGACGGGCGATTTCGACGAGGGGCGACGCCTGCGAAGGGGTCGCCCGCCGGGGTTCGAAGGACTTCAAGGGACGACAGACAGGATTAGACAATGGCAACAGCATCTGCTCACGACCATGGCCATGACGATCATGGCGATCATGCGCACCACCCGACAGGGTGGAAGCGCTTCGCGTATTCGACCAATCACAAGGACATCGGGACCATGTACCTGGTGTTCGCCATCGTTGCGGGGATCATCGGCGGCCTGATGTCGATGGGCATCCGGGCGGAACTGATGTACCCCGGCATACAGGTTTTTGATCCTGCGCATACCTACAACGTGTTTGCGACCAATCACGGCCTGATCATGATCTTCTTCATGGTGATGCCGGCGATGATCGGCGGCTTCGGCAACTGGTTCGTGCCGCTGATGATCGGTGCGCCCGACATGGCGTTCCCGCGCATGAACAACATCTCGTTCTGGCTGCTGCCGGCGGCGTTCGCGCTGCTGCTGATCTCCTCGTTCATGGAGGGTGAGCCGGGCGCGACCGGAGCGGGCACGGGCTGGACGCTGTATGCGCCGCTGTCGACGAGCGGTCATCCGGGTCCGGCGGTGGACTTCAGCATTCTGTCGATCCACCTTGCGGGCGCCTCCTCGATCCTCGGTGCGATCAACTTCATCACCACGATCTTCAACATGCGCGCGCCTGGCATGACCATGCACAAGATGCCGCTGTTCGTCTGGTCGATCCTGGTCACCGTGTTCCTGCTGCTGCTGTCGCTGCCGGTTCTGGCGGGCGCGATCACGATGCTCCTGACCGACCGTAACTTCGGCACCACGTTCTTTGCGGCCGATGGCGGCGGCGATCCGGTGCTGTTCCAGCATCTGTTCTGGTTCTTTGGTCACCCTGAGGTGTACATCCTGATTCTGCCGGGCTTCGGCATGATCAGCCATGTGATCTCGACGTTCTCGAAGAAGCCGATCTTCGGATATCTGGGCATGGCCTACGCCATGGTGGCGATCGGCGGCATCGGCTTCGTTGTGTGGGCGCACCACATGTACACGGTCGGCATGGTGTCCTCGGCGCAGGCCTACTTCGTCGCGGCGACCATGGTGATCGCGGTGCCGACGGGCGTGAAGGTGTTCTCGTGGATCGCCACGATGTGGGGCGGCTCGATCGAGTTCAAGACGCCGATGCTGTTTGCGATCGGCTTCATCTTCCTGTTCACGGTCGGCGGCGTGACCGGCGTCGTGCTGGCCAATGCGGGCGTTGATCGCGTGATGCAGGAGACCTACTACGTCATCGCGCACTTCCACTACGTGATGGGCATTGCCGCGGTGTTCGCGATCTTCTCGGGCTGGTACTACTGGTTCCCGAAGATGTCGGGCTACATGTACAACGAGACCATCGGCAAGCTGCACTTCTGGGTGATGTTCATCGGCGCCAACATCCTGTTCTTCCCGCAGCACTTCCTCGGTCTGCAGGGCATGATGCGGCGCATGGTGGACTATCCGGATGCGTTCGCGGGCTGGAACGAGATCTCGTCCTACGGCGCCTTCATCACGGGCTTCGGCGTCATCATCTTCCTCTACGGCCTGATCGACGCATTCGCGCGCAAGCAGCAGGCGGCGGACAATCCGTGGGGTGAAGGCGCGACGACGCTGGAATGGACGCTGTCCTCACCGCCTCCGTTCCACCAGTTCTCCACCCTGCCGAAGGTGCAGTAAGCAGTCATGTGAATGTGCGCGGCGCGCTCACGCGCCGCGCACCCAACAAGCGGGTAGTATCGTGTCGGTTGTCGATCAAAAAGCCGTTGAGCTGCCGCCCCGGATCTCGGAGGCGGGTGTCGCCGATTACTTCGCGCTGCTGAAGCCACGAGTGATGTCACTCGTGATCTTCACCGCGCTGGTCGGGCTGATGATTGCACCGGGCCATATTCACCCGGTGCTGGGCTTCATCGCGATCCTGTGCATCGCGGTGGGAGCCGGCGCCTCCGGCGCGCTGAACATGGCGCTGGAAGGCGATATCGACGTGCTGATGTCGCGCACGGCCAACCGGCCGATCCCGCGCGGCCGCATCACCCGCGGCGAGGCGATGGGGTTCGGTCTCACGCTGTCGTTCTTCTCGGTGATGACGCTCGGCGCCCTGGTCAACTGGTACGCCGGGGGGCTGCTCGCCTTCACGATCTTCTTTTACGTCGTGATCTACACGATGGGGCTGAAGCGGCGGACCGCGCAGAACATCGTGATCGGCGGCGCCGCCGGCGCGCTGCCGCCGGTGGTGGCGTGGGCGGCTGCGACGGGATCCTTGTCGGTGGAGCCGCTGCTTCTGTTCCTGATCATCTTCTTCTGGACGCCGCCGCACTTCTGGGCGCTGGCGCTGTTCCGCTCCGACGATTACGCCCGCGCCGGGGTGCCGATGCTGCCGGTGGTCGCCGGTCCCGACGCGACGCGGCTGCAGATCCTGCTCTACACCATCGTGCTGGTGGCGATCGCCGCCGCGCCCTGGCCGCTCGGCTACTTCGACTGGATCTATGGCGTCACCTCGCTGATCCTGGGCGCCGGCATGCTGGTGCTCGCGATCGAGGTCTATCGCCATCGGACCGGAAGCCAGGCGCTACGCGCCACGCGGCGGCTGTTCGCCTTCTCGATCCTGTATCTGTTCGCGCTGTTCGCCGTTCTGCTGCTCGATGTGGTCGCGAAGGCCGTCGCGCCGTTGATCTGGTAGAGGGGCGCATGAACCGATGGACAGCAACCACAAGCCGGACGGAGACCGGATCGTTCTCACCGAAGCTCAGAAGAAGCGCCGGCGCGAACGCTCGATCGCGATCGCCTGTGCGCTCGGCGTCCTGGTCCTGCTGTTCTTCGCGGTCACCTTCATTAAAGGGCCGGGCGTTCTCGTCCGTCCGGTGTGATTGAGAATGACGGACGCGCCGCAACACCCGCAGCAATCCGCGGTCCCGGCTTCGCCGAAGGCTGCGCCGCGCATCGGCCGCGATGTGAAGATCGGCGCCGCCTGCGGCCTGGTGGTCGCGTTGATGCTCGGGGCGGCCTATGCGTCGGTGCCGTTCTACGACTGGTTCTGCCGCGTCACCGGGTTCAACGGAACCACGCAGGTGGCAGGGAGCGCGCCGCGGGCGGAGCCGCTGGCGCGCACGGTGACGGTGCGTTTCGACTCCAACGTCTCGGGCGGGCTGCCCTGGAAGTTCGAGGCGGAACAGACCGCGATAGAGGTCCGGATCGGCGAGGTCACCACCGTGCATTACGCCATCACCAACGAGTCGGCGTTGCCCACGACCGGACAGGCCGCGTATAACGTCACGCCGCTGGCGGTCGGATCATACTTCACCAAGATCAACTGCTTCTGTTTCACCGAGCAAACCCTGGCGCCCGGTGAGAAGCGGGAGATGGCCGTCGTCTTCTATGTCGATCAGGCCTTCGCCGCCGACAGCGAGTACGACGGCGTCAACACCATCACCCTGTCCTATACCTTCTTCCCGGTGAAGAATGCCGCGCCCAGGCCGGTGGCGGCAAACGAGCCGGACAGGCCAGGGGGAAGCATCTGACCTTCGAGGGCCGACGCGTTCGTCAACGGCGCGTTTTGTTGTGAGACCAATAGGTGCCCAATACCGCCGGCACCGCTAAGGGAGAGAGACCGCAAATGGCTACGGCGCAAGTCAAGCACGATTACCACCTGGTCGACCCGAGTCCGTGGCCGATCGTAGGCGCGACCGCGGCTTTCATCATGGCCGTGGGCGCGATCCTGTGGATGCATCATATGACCGCGGCCGCGCCGATCATTTTCGGCATCGGCGTGGTCGGCGTGCTCTACACCATGGCGAGCTGGTGGGCGGATGTGATCCGCGAGGCCGAGCACAAGGGCGATCACACCCGCGTGGTGCAGATCAGCCATCGCTACGGCATGATCCTGTTCATCACCTCCGAGGTGATGTTCTTCGTCGCCTGGTTCTGGGCCTTCTTCAACTCCGCGCTGTTCCCGGGCGACCCCGTGCATGTGACGCGCGAGGCCCTGTTCGGCGGCGTCTGGCCCCCCAAGGGCATCCAGACCTTCGATCCCTGGCACCTGCCGCTGCTCAACACCCTGATCCTGCTGACCTCGGGAACCACCGTGACCTGGGCCCACCATGCCCTGCTCAATGGCGACCGCAAGGGTCTGAAGTGGGGCCTGATCCTGACCATCGCCCTCGGCGCCATCTTCACCTGCGTCCAGGCCTATGAGTATCAACACGCGGCCTTCAGCTTCGCCGGCAACGTCTACGGCGCCACCTTCTTCATGGCGACCGGCTTCCACGGCTTCCACGTTCTGGTCGGAACGATCTTCCTGATCGTCTGCCTGTTCCGCGCCAATGCAGGGCACTTCACGCCCTCCCAGCACCTCGGCTTCGAGTTCGCCGCCTGGTACTGGCACTTCGTCGACGTGGTGTGGCTGTTCCTGTTCGTCTGCATCTATATCTGGGGCAACGGCGCCGCCGCCATGGCCCACGCCGCTCACTGAGCGCCACCCCGGAAAAACAACCAACACAAAGGGCGGCCATATGGCCGCCCTTTCTCTTTGGGAGCTCTGCGTTCGATTTCTTCTTTATTTCAGGAGGCTTTATGATACGCAGCGACTATCACCAATATTGACGGTGGCTCGTAGTATCAGACCTATAGCGTTTTCGAGCGAAGCGGAATCCGGTTCGCGTGAAGAAAACGCGTCAAATCAATATCATAGAGCTTCGCTTCTGATTCAGTCAGAAGCGATAATGCTCTAAGGCAACAAACTTCGGCGCTCGGGGGCCGGCTTGACGCACTATCTTTCGACACGGGGAGAAAATCACAAACTCGGTTTCTCTGATGTGCTGCTGGCCGGACTTGCACGGGACGGCGGTCTCTATGTGCCGGAGGTCTGGCCGCGGTTGCGGCCCGATACGATTGCCGGCTTTTTCGGCCGGCCGTACTCGGAGGTGGCCGTGGAGGTGATCCGGCCGTTCGTGGCTGGAGATATCGCCGATGCCGACCTAGCTCGGATGGCCAGCGAGGCTTATGCGACGTTCCGGCACCCCGCGGTGGTGCCCCTCGATCAAATCGGTCCTCAGCAGTTCATGCTGGAGCTGTTTCATGGTCCAACGCTCGCGTTCAAGGACGTGGCGATGCAGTTGCTGTCGCGGCTGATGGATCATGTTCTGGCGAAGCGCGGCCAGCGCACGACCATCGTCGTGGCCACCTCGGGCGACACCGGCGGCGCGGCGGTGGATGCGTTCGCCAACCGCGCGAATGTCGATCTGATCGCCTTGTTCCCCGACGGCCGCATTTCCGAGGTGCAGCGGCGCATGATGACGACGACGGCAGCGCCGAATGTTCATGCGCTCGCGGTCAAGGGCACCTTCGACGACTGCCAGGCGATCGTGAAGGGCCTGTTCAACAATCACCGCTTCCGCGACGAAGTATCGCTCTCGGGCGTCAATTCGATCAACTGGGCACGGATTGTTGCGCAGGTGGTGTATTACTTCACCTCGGCGGTCGCGCTCGGCGCGCCGGCGCGGGAGGTTGATTTTACCGTGCCGACCGGCAATTTCGGCGACATCTTCGCCGGTTACGTGGCCAAGCGCATGGGGCTGCCGGTACGCCGGCTGCGGATCGCCGCCAACGTCAATGATATTCTGCCGCGCACGCTGAAGACCGGCATTTATGAGGTGCGTGAGGTTCACGCGAGCTCCTCACCGTCGATGGACATTCAGGTGTCGTCGAACTTCGAACGGCTGTTGTTCGAGGCGACGGGGCGCGACGCCGCGCAGGTCCGCGCGCTCATGGCGTCGCTGCAGCAATCCGGTCGCTTCGCGGTGCCGGACCCGGTGCTGGCGGCGATGCGCGGCGATTTCGATGCCGGACGTGCCGATGAAACGGAAACCGCCGCCACCATCCGCACGGCGTGGCGCGAAGCCGGAGATCTGCTCGACCCGCATACCGCTGTCGCGCTGACAGTGGCCGATCGTGACACGACCGACTCGAGCGTTCCCAACATCGTGCTCGCCACCGCCCATGCCGCGAAGTTTCCGGACGCGGTTGAGGCGGCCTGCGGCGTAAGGCCGCCGTTGCCGGCATGGCTCGATGGCTTGATGACCCGGCCCGAGCGGATCACGGTCGTGAACAGCGATCAGGCTGAAATCGAACGGTTCGTGCTGTCCGTCAGCCGCGCCGCCAAGCACGGAGTTGCCGGATGACTGTCGATGTGACGAAGCTGTCGTCCGGCCTCACGGTGATTACCGATGATATGCCGCATCTGGAAACCGCCGCGCTGGGCGTGTGGACCGGAGTCGGCGGCCGCGACGAAAAACCGAACGAGCACGGCATCTCGCATCTTCTTGAACATATGGCGTTCAAGGGCACGACCACGCGTTCGTCACGGGAGATCGCCGAGGAAATCGAGGCCGTCGGCGGCGATCTCAACGCCGCGACCGGTGTCGAGACGACGGCTTATTACGCGCGGGTGATGAAGGCCGACGTCCCGCTCGCGCTCGATGTGCTGAGCGACATTCTGTCCAACCCGATCTTCGACGCCAAGGAACTCGAATGCGAGAAGGGTGTCATCGAGCAGGAAATCGGCGCGGCGCAGGACACGCCTGACGATGTCGTTTTCGAGCAACTCAACGAACTCTGCTATCCCGACCAGCCGATCGGGCGTTCGCTGCTTGGAACGCCCGAGACGCTGGAGCGATTCAACAGCGATATGCTGCACGGTTACCTCAAGACGCATTATCGCGGGCCGGACATGGTGGTGGCGGCGGCGGGTGCGATCGAACACGGCATGGTCGTCGCCGAGGTCGAGCGTCGCTTTGCCGGTTTCGATGCCGCGCCGCCTCCGCAGCCGGCGGCGGCGACATTCGGCCACGGCGGCTCCAGGGTGGTGCATCGCGACCTGGAACAGGCGCATCTGACGTTGGCAATGGAAGGGGTGCCGCAGACTGACGGCTCGCTGTTTTCCCTTCAGGTGTTTACCAGTGTTCTTGGGGGCGGCATGTCCTCGCGACTGTTTCAGGAAGTTCGTGAGAAGCGCGGTCTGTGCTATTCGATCTATACCTTCCATGCGCCCTACGCCGACACTGGCCTGTTCGGGCTTTACACCGGCACCGATCCGAGCGACGCGCCTGAAATGATGGAAGTCGTCGTCGACGTCATTAGCGAAGCCGTGGAAACGCTGACGGAAGCTGAAATCGCGCGCGCGAAAGCGCAGATGAAAGCCGGTCTGCTGATGGCGCTGGAGAGTTGCAGCGCCCGCGCCGAGCAATTGGCCCGGCATATGCTGGTTTATGGACGGCCGCAAAGCGTCGGGGAGTTGATGGCCAGGATCGACGCCGTCAGCGTCGAATCAACGCGTGATGCGGCGCGCGGCCTCCTGGCGCGCAGCCGTCCCGCGGTCGTCGCGCTCGGCAGCGGCAGGGGACTGGACACCGCGGTCGCTTTTGCGGAAGGATTGGCGCGGTCGAAGGCCCGGATTCTGCTCCACTGAAGCGTTGTCGAGCAAAGCATGTCCTGGGGGCTTGACCCGAAAATGGACACCGGTTCGCGTGACGGCAACGCATCGGATCAAAATCTGAGAACCACGTCTTGAATCCGCCTGAAGCATGATTCGAGCGGGAAACTGTTGGGGGTTCGGGGTCGAGGAACGGCCATGGCTCTGTTTCGTCTGTCGTCCAGCGTGCCTGTACTTGTGCCCAGGGGGCGCGGTCTTTTCCTGCGTGCGCCCGAGATGTCCGATTTCCTGCAATGGAGACAGCTTCGCGAGTGCAGTCGCGCCTATCTGACCCCATGGGAGCCGATCTGGCCCGCGGACGATCTCACCCGCGCGGGATTTCGGCGGCGATTACGCCGCTATGCTGAGGATATCGCCGAAGACAGGTCCTATCCGTTCATTGTATTTCGCGAGTCCGATGGCGTCATGTTGGGCGGGATCACGCTTGCCAATGTCCGTCGCGGCATCGCGCAGGCAGGCACCATCGGATACTGGATAGGCCAGCCTTATGCGGGGCAGGGCTACATGACCGCGGCCCTGCGGGTGCTGCTTCCCGCCCTGTTCGGCGAACTGAACCTGCATCGCATCGAGGCTGCCTGCATTCCCAGCAATGCGCCGTCCGTCCGCGTGCTGGACAAGTGCGGTTTCACGCGGGAGGGGTTGGCGCGCCGCTATCTTCGCATCAACGGAATCTGGCAGGATCACCTGCTGTTCGGCATGCTGCACGACGACCTCCAGAGCTAGAGCATCGGACCCGAAAGTGGGCACCGGTTTCGGGATAAATCCGATGCTCAATCAATTAACTGGAACGGCGGCGCTGATTCCATTTGACCGGCCGCCGCTCTAGAGCCTCTTCGGGCGAAGGGTTATCGTTCGCCGCAAGAAGATGCGGCCGGACAACAATCTTTGGAGCCTGGTCCGATCCGACTTGATCTGATCATGCTCCGAAGTGTTTCGAACGAACCGGCGCTTATCCTCGAGCCGGGCAAGGGCGCAGCTTCGCTCGATAACGTGATAGCGACTTTGGTTTGCCGCCTTCGGCTTGTTATAAGACCGCGCGTGAGGACCAACGATCGGATGATGACGTGAATGCTTGATGTTGCTGATAACGCCGAGGTGGGCGAGCCGGGGGCTGTCCGGCGCTTGGGTTGCGTTTCCTGGCGGCGCCTTCAGGGTCGATTTTCCTCGCGGCTGGTGTCCGTCGTCGCGGTCTGTTGCGTGACGGCCGCTTTGCCGGCGCAATCGCAGTCGCTCGGCGATCGTTTCAAGGGCATGTTCGGCATCAAATCGCAGCCGGAGCAGACGGCACCGGCACCCGGCGATGCGGCTTCCGTGCCCGACTACCTCACCTGTCCGTCCGTCGCGATCCGTTCCGGCGCATCGACCTACTCCGTCGGCGAGTCGGGCAAGCCGGCGACAGGCGTCGATGTCCGCTATCAGGCGACGATCCGCGACACGGCGCGAGAATGCGATTACAACTCCGACACGCAACAAATCGCGGTCAAGGTCGGTATCCGGGGGCGGGTCATCGTGGGGCCGTCGGGGGCGCCACCGACCGTGGAGGTGCCGTTGCGCGTCGCGGTGGTCGAGGACGGTATTACCCCGAAGACGATCGCCACCAACGCCTATACGATTACCGTGAACCTGTCAGGAAACGGCGGCGGGGTCTACAGCTTCGTGTCGGACGACCTCTCCTATCCGGCCCCCCAGGGCGCGGCCGCCGATCGCTACGTGTTCTACGTGGGGTTCGATCCGCAGGCGCTGAAACCTGAACCGCGCTCGCGGGGCACGCGAAGATAATCAAGCGGGCGGCTGTGCGGCGCTCGCCTTATAGGCAGGGTGATCCGCGCAAGCGATTGTTCAGCGTGCTACAGACGTTGCGCTACAGACGTTGCGATCGTCATCACGCGCGCGCATGGCGACCTCGCTCGGTTGCTCGCGGGCGCGGCTTGCGAAACAAAAAGCCGGCACGAGCCCTTCTCGCACCGGCTTCTGTCGCGTTTGGACGAATTCAGTTGAGCTTGGAGCGAACTTCGCTGACGCCCTGGGCGAGCAGCTCGTCGGCAAGCTGACCCTTCACCGACTTCGACAGGATGGAGGAGGCAGCGGCGACGGCGGCGTCGGCCGCGGCCGCGCGGACATCCGCGATAGCCTGGGCTTCCGCCGAGGCGATCTTGCCTTCCGCGCTCTTGGTGCGGCGCGCGACGAAATCCTCCATCTTGGCCTTCGCCTCGGCCGCGATGCGCTCGGCTTCGGCTTTGGCCGAAGCGATGATGTCCTGCGCCTCGCGCTCGGCACTCGCATGGCGGGCTTTGTAGTCCGCCAGCAGCCTAGCGGCCTCATCCTTGAGGCGGCGCGCGTCGTCCAGTTCGTTCTTGATGCGCGCGCTGCGACGATCAAGCGCCGACAGCACGGTGCGGTGAACGCCCACATAGGCGAAGACGCCCATCAGCAGGAGGAAGGCTATGGCAACCCAGGTTTCCGGTTGGGCAAACATGGTCCCGTCATCCCTTCATCGAGGCTTCGACGGCGCTGTCGACGAGCTTGGAGTCGGGTGTTGCGCCGGTCAGTTGCTGGACGATCGCCGTCGCTGCATCGCTTGCGATGCCGCGGACGTTGCTCATCGCCGCCGTTCGCGTGGAGGCGATGGTTTTCTCGGCATCGGCGAGCTTGACGGACAACCGTTCCTCGAGCGCCTTGCGTTCGGCCTCCGCGGCTGCGTTCAGCTTTTCGCGAGTCTCGTTGCCGATCGCCTGCGCCCGGGCGCGCGCCGCGGCGAGTTCGGACTCATAAGCCTTCAACGCGGCGTCGGAGTCGTCTTTCAGCTTTTGCGCCTGCGCGAGGTCGCCCTTGATCGTGTTCTCTCGGTCGTCGATGGTCTGGCGGACGCGCGGCAAGGCCAGTCGCGATGAGATCAGATAGAGCGCGACGAACGCGATCGTCAGCGAAACCAGCTGAGACGCGAACGTTTCCTTCTGGAAGGGCGGGAACGGGGCCTTGTGGCCACCATCGGCTTCGGTGTGGGCCGTCGCACCGTGTGCGTTGCCATGACTTTCAGCCACGGGCTTCTCCTCTGCGGTTGATCGGGATCCGGTTTTCCAGATCCCGTCAGCCGGTCAGTGATCTTAGAGTGCGAACAGCAACAGCAGGGCGATCAGCAGCGAAAAGATGCCGAGCGCTTCCGTCACCGCGAAGCCGAAAATCAGGTTGCCGAACTGGCCTTGGGCGGCCGAGGGATTGCGCACCGCGGCGGCAAGATAGTTGCCGAAAATGATGCCCACGCCGGCGCCGGCGCCACCCATGCCGATGCAGGCAATACCAGCGCCAATGTACTTCGCGGCAATCGGATCCATGAAACAAACTCCTTGCTGAGGCTGTGAGAGTGACTTTGGAGGGCGACCGGTCCTAGTGACCAGGATGGATTGCATCGTTGATGTAGATGCAGGTGAGGATCGTGAAGACGTAGGCTTGAAGGAATGCGACGAGCAGTTCGAGCGCGGTGAGCGCTACCACCAGCGCCAGCGGCAGCACGGCGCCGAAAATGCCGACGATTCCCATCGCCCCTAGCATGGTGACGAAGCTCGCGAACACTTTCAGCGTGATGTGGCCGGCGAGCATGTTGGCGAACAGACGCACGCTGTGCGAGACCGGTCGCGACAGGAACGAGATGACCTCGATCGTCACCACCAGAGGCAGAATCACGACCGGAATGCCCGACGGCACGAACAGCTTGAAGAATCTCAGGCCGTTTTTGTAGAAGCCGTAGATCAGCACCGTGAAGAAGACGAGGAATGCCAGCGCGGCGGTGACGATGATGTGGCTCGAGATGGTGAAGGTGTAGGGGATGATGCCGACGAGGTTTGAGACGGTCACCAGCATGAAGATCGAGAACACGAAGGGAAAGAACTTCATGCCCTCCTTGCCGGCGGTGGTGCGTATGGTGTCGGCGACGAATTCGTAGCTGATCTCGGCGATCGATTGCATCCGCCCGGGGACGAGCTTGCGGCCGGTTCCCAGCATCAGAAGCGATGTCAGCGCGACGGCGAGAAACATGTAGGCGGAGGAATTGGTGAAGGCGATTTCCTGGCCGCCGATATGGCCGATCGTGAAGATTGGCTCGATGTTGAACTGGTGGATCGGGTCCATCATCCGCGTGTAACTTTCAGTCTGCCGGAAAGCCGGCGTTCAAGCAACTCAGTCAACCCCGACGGCCATCCGTCATCGGTCTTTCTGTTCGGGAATCACGCCCGCCGACCGCATCACGTTGATCACGCCGGCGGCGAAGCCGAGCAGGAAAAACACGATCAGCCCCCAGGGCGAGGTCGACAGCAAGCGGTCTACCCCCCAGCCTATCAACGCCCCGACCGCAACGCCCGCGATCAATTCCGAGGACAGGCGGAAACCGCGCGCCATCGCCGAGGCTCTGGCAGCTCCGTCCCCGCTTCCATCACCGGATTGGTCAGTCTCGTTCCGGCCGGATCCACGAAGTCTGGACAGCCGCTGATCGAGATTTCCGAGCCTTTCGGAAAGCGCAGCCTCGTCGGGAGTCGAATGCTCGCGATCTCCGTGCCCGCCGCTGTTTTTGTCCGTGCCGTCAGACATGTCCTCGACACCCGACATAACGCCGCGATCTTCAGGAAATAACGCCCGTTACCCTCAAAAGCCGCGCGGACCATACTGACGGCCCAAGGTCAAGTCAAGATTGCGTCGTAAGAGACTAGAACGTTGAATTGGCTGGTTTTATTCTGGAAAATCAAACCGGCTGCGCCGAGTTGCCGCGCTGCGAAAGCGACCTTCGCGAAGCGGCCGCCTGATTTTTGGCGACGCGGGCGCGTTCGCAGCGCAAGAAAGAGCGTGGCTGGAGACATCCGGGGGCGATCCGCGCGCTAATTTGCATGGGAGCCGGCCGGGCGGGAGCGCCTTTCTTTGATCGTATACATATATATCATCGCTGGCATGGGGCCGCTTATCTCCCTTTGTTCGGTGTCGCGTGTTGTTGCCGCGGCAGAGGAGTTCGCGGTGGACGCGGATCGAAACAGGCGGCTGGCGCGTTGAATCGGGTCTTGCGCAGGAGGTCGATCTGGCCTGACGCAAAGCGTCTGCCTGGTGAAAGTGGATTTCAGTCTGACGGAGCAGAGAGCATGGACGCAACGCCGCCGCTCAAACTATCGCGGATTTCCGCAATCACCGCGGTGCTCTGTTGCCTGGCCGTGCCGACGCTCGGGCAAGCGTCCGAGGCGGGGAAAGCACGCTATACGCTCATGCCGATGAGCGGCGGCTTCGTCAGGTTGGACACGCTGACCGGCGTGGTTTCCCACTGCGAGGACAAGGGTTCCGGCTGGGCGTGCTACGCATTGCCGGAAGAGCATGCCGCGCTGGACAAGGAAATCGGCCGGTTGCAGGCGGAGAACGGAGCATTGAAGGCGCAACTCGCTGCCCGTGAACCGGCCGGCAAGACCGAGAAGGTTGTGCCAGGGCAGGAGACGACGGAGTCCGGCGAGTCGGGGTCGGCTGCACCAAAAGCTGACGAACCGAAATCCGCCGAGGCCAACCGCAACGGCATCGAAGTTCCGCTGCCGAGCGATCGCGATGTCGGCCGTTTGATGTCGTTCGTCGAGCGCGCCTGGCGGCGGCTGATGGAGATGGCGAGCCGCATCGAGCACGATCCGCCGGGAAGGATCTGATGCTCCGATTGCATCACAGTATTCAGTCTCGTTAAAGCCCGTACCGCGGTTCGCAGCCAGAGCCCTTCGCTTCTGATGGAATCAGAAGCGAGGTTTTATGACGTTGGTTCGACGCGTTTCGTCACGCGAACAGGTCATCCGCTTCGTTTGAGAACGCTATCGCGCGCCCGTCACGGGTTGCGCGCCATGTTGTGCGTCTCGCGCTGCCTCGCTCGCACAACTCGGCTTGTGATGTTTGCGAACCCGCACGAATCAGATTATACACGTATAAGTTGTGGTAACGCGTCTCTCGCTAGGCGGGATGAGGGAAAAGTGCGAGGCGGTTCTCCACCTCGCATCCCGCTCTAAACCGTTGGAATCGATCGTTCGTCAAAAATAAAGACTCTTTAGTGAGGAAGCGGATGGGGAAACTTCTGTCCTTTGTTTCGGATGTCTCGGTTTTCATCCTCGACGATGATCCGTCTGTCCGTGAAACGCTGGCCCTCCTCTTGAAGATCGAGGGTTATGCGGCGCAAGGCTTTGGCGAGGGCGCGTCGTTCCTTGAAGCGGTTCGAAACGCGTCGCCTGCCTGCGTCATTCTCGACCTGAATCTTCCCGGCGAATCTGGATTTGATGTCCTGCGCAGGCTTGCCGACGAACGGGTGACCGCGCCGATCCTCGTCATCTCGGGCGCCGCCGACATTTCAATGGCCGTCGCGGCCATGAAGTACGGCGCGCTCGATTTCCTGGAGAAGCCGTTTTCCTCCGATGTCATCATCGAACGGGTTCGCGCCGCGGTGAAGGTATGG
Organism: Nitrobacter sp. TKz-YC01; assembly: GCF_047824785.1. Lineage (GTDB taxonomy): Bacteria > Pseudomonadota > Alphaproteobacteria > Rhizobiales > Xanthobacteraceae > Nitrobacter. The sequence goes on from NZ_CP181167.1 coordinate 412,655, forward strand.
AGAGAGGCTAGAGGGAGCGAGAGGGATGGCTTCGCCAACTTTCCCGGCCGTCATCTGCTGACCGGCCGGGAGCGCGAGGTTCTGTCTCAGGTAGCCAGGGGCGCCTCGAACAAGGAGGCGGGGAGGAGGCTTGGCATCAGCCCGCGTACGGTCGAGGTGCACCGCGCGCGGATCATGGACAAGCTCGGGGCCAAAAATACCGCTGACCTGATTCGAATCGTGTTCTCGGAGGCGAGCGCATGGCGGGGGCTTTCCGCTTCATAGGCTCCTCTCGCCCCCGGTGGAACCAGAAGCGGGACCCCTTCGTTTCTCTCTCAGAGTCTGGCGGGCTGTTACTCGGCCGCCATGGATTTCGCCTGTAGCGGCAGACCGAGGCGTTCCCACACCTGAAGCAGCGCTTCGGCCAACTGATCGACCAGCGCGTCGTCATGGTACGGCGAAGGCGTGATTCGCAGCCGCTCCATTCCCTTGGCGACGGTCGGATAGTTGATCGGCTGGATATAGATGTTGTGTTCGTGCAGCAGCATGTCGGAAGCCTGCTTGCAGCGCTCGGGATCTCCCACGAAAACCGGAACGATGTGCGTCGAACTTACCATCACCGGCAGGCCGGCCGCGATCAGGCTGGCCTTGGTGCGCGCCGCCCGCTCCTGGTGGCGTTCGCGTTCCCAGGTCGATGATTTGAGATGCCGGATCGCGGCGGTTGCCGCGGAGCAGATCGCGGGCGGCAGCGAGGTGGTGAAGATGAAGCCCGGCGCATAGGAACGCACGGCATCGATGATCTCGGATTTGCCTGCGATATAGCCGCCGAGGCAGCCGAAGGCCTTGGCGAGCGTGCCTTCGAGAACGTCGATGCGGTGCATGACGCCTTCGCGCTCCGCGATGCCGCCGCCGCGCGGGCCATACATGCCGACGGCGTGCACCTCGTCGACATAGGTCATGGCGCCGTAGCGCTCGGAGAGATCGCAGATCTTCGCAAGCGGCGCGACGTCGCCATCCATCGAATAGAGGCTTTCGCAAGCGATCAGCTTGGGGCGATCCGGGGGGGCGGCGCGAAGCAGTTCCTCGAGATGGACCAGATCGTTGTGACGGAAAACCACGCGCTCGCAGCCGGACTGGCGGATGCCTTCGATCATCGAATTGTGGTTGAGCGCGTCGGAGAGGATCAGGCAGTCGGGAATCAGCCTGGCGAGCGTCGAAATACCGGTCTGGTTGGAGACATAGCCGGATGTGAACACGAGAGCCGCCGGCTTGCCATGCAGATCGGCCAGTTCCTGCTCGAGCTGGACCAGCGGATGATGGGTTCCGGCGATGTTGCGGGTGCCGCCGGCGCCGGTGCCGACCCGCGTTGCGGTCTCGACCATGGCACCGACCACTTTCGGGTGCTGACCCATCCCGAGATAGTCGTTGGAACACCAGATGATGACGTTGCGCGGTCCCTTGGGCGTGTGCAGCGTGGCGTAGGGGAACCGGCCGGCGATGCGTTCGAGATCCGCGAAAACACGGTAGCGCCGCTCGTCATGAAGGCGATCCAGCGCGTTACTGAAGAACTTGCTATAATCCATGACAACATCCGGATAAAAGCCCGGGACGCCGGACCGATCATAGTCTTTTTAGAGCCTTTCCAGCGGGGCTGTCGAGCCGGAATCCGCAAAAGCGTCTACTTGAGGGTTAAAAATCGCCGTTAATTTGCTCTGGCGCAAATGCGGTCGGGTCGGGCGATACGCGAACCGACTCGCGTCCGCGCGATATCGCACGAGCGAATAGCGGCGCGTCACTCCGGGGCCGGTGGCTTCTTCGCGATCAGCTCAGCGAAGCGGCAGGCGCCTTCGCATCATCCAGCGGCGAACTCATGCCCAAGCGGTCGAGCAATGCCGCGTCGCGCAGGGTCGCCGGATTGCTGGTGGTGAGCAAAACATCGCCGATGAAAATCGAGTTGGCGCCGGCCACGAAGCACAGCGCCTGTAGTTCATCGGTCATGTACTGCCGCCCCGCCGACAGCCGCACCACGCTTTTCGGCATCATGATTCGCGCGGCCGCGATCATGCGGACCAGCGCGATCGGATCCGGCCGGTCGGCTGTGTCGTTGACGGGGACTCCCCGGACTTCGTTCCACAGGTTGATGGGAACGCTTTCGGGATGCTCGGCCAGATTGGCCAGCAATATCAACATGCCGAGCCGGTCGCCGACTTGCTCGCCCATACCGATGATGCCGCCGCAGCAGAGCTTCAGCCCCGCCTCGCGCGCATAAGCGAGCGTCTCGATGCGATCCTGCATGGTACGCGTGGTGATGATCTTGCCGTAGAATTCCGGGGACGTATCAACGTTGTGGTTGTAGAAATCGAGTCCGGCTTCCCGCAGACGCCGGGCCTGCTCGGGCGTGAGCATTCCCAGTGTCGCGCAGGTCTCCATGCCGAGTGCCTTGACGGCGCTTATCATGTCGCAGACCCGGTCGAGATCCCTTTCCTTCGGATGGCGCCAGGCCGCCGCCATGCAGAACCGGCCGGCGCCGGCGTCCTTCGCTCGCCGGGCGGTTTCGAGGACCGCGTCCCTTTCCATCAGCTTGGTGGCCTTTATCCCGGCGTCGTAATGCGCGCTTTGGGCACAGTATCCGCAATCTTCCGGGCAGCCGCCGGTCTTGATGCTGAGCAGGCTGGCGGTTTCGACGTGGTTGGGATCGAAATGGCGGCGATGGATGGTCTGCGCCTGAAACAGCAGATCCGGAAAGGGCTGATTATAGAGTGTCTCGGCCTCAAGCCGCGTCCAGTCATGCCGGGGCCGCGCCATCACGTCGTGGCTGCTGTCGAACGAAACCGGGTCTGACTTCATGGCGCGTTTCCTGTTTGCCTCGTCTTGCGGGATCGGTGTTTGAACCGGCCGGCCGCCTGACACAGATATCATGCGCGCGGCGAATCCCGAATGACCTCAAGGCTATAGCGTTTTCGAGCGAAGTGGATGACCTGTTCGCGTGAAGAAAACGCGTCCAATCAAAATCTGAAAATCCCCGCTTCTGATTCTAACAGAAGCGAAGAAGCTCCAGAAAGAAAAAGCCGGCATCGAAATGCCGGCCTTTCTCGTACCTGGAACCGTAAGGTTCGTAAGGATCAGTATCCCGGAGCGTACGGAGCAGCCGGGGCGCCGAAGTTGAAGCGATAGTTCAGGCCAACCTTGACGGTGTGCTGGTCGTTGCGGAAGTTTCCGATGATCGGACCAGCGTTCACAACACCGAGATCGTAGTACTGGTACTCGACCTTGCCCGACCAGTTCTGGGTGAACAGGTATTCGAGACCACCGCCGACGGTGTAGCCGTCGCGGCCGCCGGTGCCGGCGAAGCCGTTGGCGAAGCGCGAGTCGGCCCAGCCGTAGCCGCCCTTGACGTAGAGCAGCGCCGGACCCCAGGTGTAGCCGAGGCGGGCGGTCACCGAGCCGAGGCCACGGTTGGTGAAGAAGCCACCGGTGTCGAGGAAGCTGTAGTTGGCTTCGATACCGAAGACCCAGTTCGGCGAGAACTGCGTGTCGTAGCCGACCTGACCACCGCCCATGAACGCGCCGTCGTTATTGTTGAAGAAGCCGGGCGCCAGGAGATTGTTCGAGCCGCCGAAAGCGCCACCGATGTGACCACCGAGGTAGAATCCGGTCCAGTTGTAGATCGGAGCGGGAACGTAGGGCGGCGCCTTGGTGTAGGGGCGCGGCGCGAGATCAGCGGCCTGTGCCGGCACGATGGCGGCCATGCCGAGGAAGGCTACAGAAGCGAGTAGAATCTTTTTCATTTCTTTCTCCAAGGAATTCGAGTTCCGAGCAGCCGTTCGTCGGCCCCGTCATCAAGACCCTAAATCGATTTGCCGAAAAAAGCTGTCACTGAGAGGCCACACTCCAAAACGATCGCAGGCAGTTGGAGGGGGCTCGGGTGGGAGCCGGGCGCGTTTGCTTAATGCCGCCCTAATAAAAACCCAACGAAGCCTTAATCCATGCACCTTGGCGTCGAAATCGGGCGGACGGACAGGGTCGCGGGAGCTTTTTGGCCCGTATCATGACCACGACAATGCGAATCAGCCTTGCCGTTGCCTTGTCGATTCGTGTTGCGGGCGATTGCCTGGGCGCTCTATCCGAGGAAAAATGGTGCTGCCAGACAGGATTGAACTGTCGACCTCTCCATTACCAATGGAGTGCTCTACCACTGAGCTACGGCAGCAAGCCGAAACACGGAAATCGTCCCTTTAGGGGGACCGTACGGCGGCCGATCCTTGCCACAAGGCTTCAAGGCGCGCAAGTTGAAGCGGCGTCATGGGGCGGCATCACCGCGGATCGGCTGCGCAGGCTGGGGATTCGCTTCTCAACGCGGACGAATCGCGCCGGGGAGGCTTGTTGCGGCAGCCGCGCCGCATGTCTATTGAGAATCAATTCGCCTGCTCCCACAGACAAAGGGCGCATCCGGACGTTCGAGCAGAAGAGAATGACCGAAAAGCGTGAAACCGACCGCGAGGCGGAGAACGGAGGACGTCGGACACGGCTGAGGGCGGCGCTGCGCGAAAACCTCAAGCGGCGCAAATCGCAATCCCGCGGACGAGCCGATCAAGCGGCTTCCGCGACAGACCCTGACCCGGAGCATCGGGACGAATGACACTGCGGCCTCTCGCCGCCCTCTTCGGCGCGAGAAAACGCGTCACAGCATAAAGATTAAAGTCTTCCATCGTTTCCACGAAGCGGTGAAGGACTCTGGTCCTAGGTATTTCAACGGCAAACGGAATCGGCATGGATCGCATTCGAATCGTCGGCGGCAACAGGCTCAACGGAACCATTCCGATTTCCGGCGCAAAGAACGCGGCGCTGCCTTTGATGATCGCCGCGCTCCTGACCGAGGAAACGCTGATCCTCGACAACGTGCCGCGGCTTGCGGACGTTGCGCAGTTGCAGCGCATTCTCGGCAACCACGGCGTCGACATCATGTCGGCGGGCAAGCGTCCGGGTGATCATGAATATCAGGGACAGACCCTGCATATCTCGGCCGCCAACGTCATCGACACCACCGCGCCGTACGAACTGGTCTCCAGGATGCGGGCCAGCTTCTGGGTGATCGCGCCGCTCCTGGCGCGGATGCATGAGGCGAGGGTATCGCTGCCCGGCGGCTGCGCCATCGGCACCCGCCCGGTCGATCTGCTGATCCTGGCGCTGGAAAAGCTCGGCGCCCGAATCGCGATCGACGGCGGTTATGTGATCGCCAGCGCGCCCGGCGGCCTGAGGGGCGCCGAAGTGGAGTTTCCCAAGGTGACCGTGAGCGGCACCCATGTCGCGCTGATGGCGGCGACGCTGGCCAGCGGCACCACCGTCATCACCAACGCGGCCTGCGAGCCGGAGATCGCCGACGTCGCCGACTGTCTCAATAAAATGGGCGCGCGGGTCTCCGGGGCCGGCACGCCGCGAATCGTCATCGAGGGGGTCGGCAGGCTCGGCGGCGCACGTCACACCGTGCTGCCCGACCGGATTGAAACCGGCACCTATGCGATGGCGGTGGCGATGACCGGCGGCGAGGTGCTGCTGCGCGGCGCGCGGCCGGAGCTGCTGCAGGCGGCGCTCGACGTGCTGACCGACGCGGGAGCCGACATTACGCCGAACAACGAGGGGATTCGCGTCGCGCGCAACGGCGCCGGCATCAATCCGGTAACGGTCTCCACCGCGCCGTTTCCCGGATTTCCGACCGATCTTCAGGCTCAGCTCATGGCGTTGATGACGCGCGCCAGGGGAACATCCCATATCACCGAGACGATTTTCGAGAACCGTTTCATGCACGTGCAGGAACTGGCGCGGTTCGGCGCACGCATTCATCTGGACGGTGAAACCGCCACCATCGAAGGCATTGAAACGCTGCGCGGCGCGCCGGTGATGGCGACGGATCTGCGCGCCTCGGTGTCGCTGGTGATCGCCGGACTCGCCGGCGAGGGGGAGACCATGGTCAACCGCGTCTACCATCTCGACCGTGGTTTCGAACAGCTTGAGAAAAAATTGTCGGCGTGCGGCGCCTCGATCGAACGGATCAGAGCCTGATCCCGGCCTCAAGGGCCGCGGGCCGGCGAACGGTGATCTGATTCTCATGGTTCCGGCCGGGTTGGAGCGTTTTCAAGCGAAGTGGACACCGGTTCGCGTGAAGAAAACGCGACAAAACAAAATCATAGAGCCCGCTTCTGATATCAGAAGCGGAATGGCTCGAGCGCCGCTGGGTCGGGATTGGTGCAAACGATCGCGTTTTCAAGCGAAGCATATCCTCGGGCTTGACGGCGATTTGAGGCCGCGCCATTGAGCCGGTGTCCCCGCGACCCCTGACATCGTTCCACATCTGCCGGAAACATCCCATCCCATGCCGATCCGCATCGATAGCCGCAACGCCGATTTCGTCTCGCGCTTCAAGGCGTTTCTTGCGACCAAGCGCGAGGTCTCGGCCGATATCGAGGCGGCCACTCGCGCCATCGTCGACGACGTGGCGGCGCGGGGCGATGCGGCGCTGATCGAGGCGACGCGCAAGTTCGACCGGCTGTCCGTCGATGCCGCGGGTCTCCGCTTCACCGCGGCTGAGATCGACGCCGCCGTGGCCGCCTGCGACGCCGCCACGTTGGACGCGCTGAAGCTGGCGCGCGACCGGATCGAGACCTTTCATCGCCGGCAGCTGCCGAAGGACGACCGTTTCACCGACGCGCTCGGCGTCGAGCTCGGCTCGCGCTGGACCGCGATCGAGGCGGTCGGGCTTTACGTGCCGGGCGGCTCCGCGGCCTATCCTTCCTCGGTGCTGATGAACGCGGTGCCGGCCATGGTCGCCGGGGTGGCGCGCGTCGTCATGGTGGTGCCCTCGCCGGAGGGCAGGATCAATCCGCTGGTGCTGGCGGCGGCGCGGCTCGGCGGCGTCTCCGAAATCTATCGCGTCGGCGGCGCGCAGGCGGTCGCCGCGCTTGCCTACGGCACCGCGACCATCGCGCCGGTGGCCAAGATTGTCGGGCCCGGCAACGCCTATGTCGCCGCCGCCAAGCGCCAGGTATTCGGCAAGGTCGGCATCGACATGATCGCCGGCCCCTCGGAGGTGCTCGTCATCGCCGACCAGACCGGCAATGCCGGCTGGATCGCCGCCGATCTGCTCGCGCAGGCGGAGCATGACGCCAACGCGCAATCGATCCTGATCACCGACAGCGCGGCGCTCGCCGCCGATGTCGAGCGCGCGGTGGAGGCGCAACTCGCAACGCTGCCGCGGGCCGAGATCGCGCGCGCCTCCTGGAACGACTTCGGCGCCGTCATTCTGGTGAAGGATCTCGATGAAGCGGTGGCGCTGGCGGATTCGATCGCCGCGGAACATCTGGAGATCATGACCGCCGATCCCGAAGGCCTCGCCGCGCGGATCCGCAATGCCGGTGCGATCTTTCTCGGGCCGCATACGCCGGAAGCGATCGGCGATTATGTCGGTGGCTCCAATCACGTCCTGCCGACGGCGCGCTCGGCGCGGTTTTCGTCGGGCCTTGGCGTGCTTGACTTCATGAAGCGAACGTCAATCCTCAAATGCGGGCCGGAGCAGTTGCGGGCGCTGGGGCCGGCGGCGATGACCCTGGGCAAGGCCGAGGGCCTCGATGCCCACGCCCGTTCGGTCGGAGTGCGTCTCAACTAGAGCGGCGGCCGGTCAAATGGAATCAGCGCCGCCGCTCCAGTTAGTTGATTGAGCATCGGATTTATCCCGAAACCGGTTCCCACTTTCGGGTCCGATGCTCTAATGGAACGTATTTGGCATCCGCCTCTCGCCGCGCTGAAATGGGATGCGAATGTTGGAACCGGACCGGCAGACCATGAGCAAGGCCCCATCCGAGGATGATTCTCGCAATCGAATCGTGGCGGTCACGCTCGATGAGGATTCGATCGGGCGTTCCGGGCCGGATATCGAGCACGAGCGGGCGATCGCGATCTACGATCTCGTCGAGAAGAACCTGTTCGCGCCGGAAGGCGCGGAAGGCGGCCCGTTCACGCTGCATATCGCGATCACTGGCAACCGCCTGATGTTCGACATCCGGCGCGAGGACGGCGCTCCCGTGGTGACACACCTGTTGTCCCTGACCCCGTTCCGGCGGATCGTGAAAGACTACTTCATGATCTGCGACAGCTACTATCAGGCGATCCGGACTGCGACGCCGGACAAGATCGAGGCCATCGACATGGGCCGGCGCGGCATCCACGACGAAGGCTCGCGCACGCTGCAGGAGCGGCTGAGCGGCAAGGTCCGCGTCGATTTCGAGACCGCGCGGCGGCTGTTCACGCTGATCTCCGTTCTGCACTGGAAGGGTAGCGCATGATCCGAAAGGAACATCTGTTGTTGTCGCGATGCATGCGGAATGGCTGCGCGGAGGGTCCGCGCGAAACGAAAGCGGCCTGAGCCCATGCCCGCGCCTGCGCGCGTGGACAATCCCCAGTCGGTGCTGTTCGCCTGCGCGCACAACAGCGTGCGCTCGCCGATGGCGGCGAGCCTGCTGCAGCAAATGTTTCCGCGAACCCTCTATGTGCGATCGGCCGGCGTTCGAACCGGTGAGCTTGATCCGTTCGCCGTTGCGGTGATGGCCGAACTCGGCCAGGACATCTCGAAGCACCGGCCGATGACGTTCGAAGAGATCGAGGATTGGGAAGGCCTCAACTTCGATCTCATCATCACGCTGTCGCCGGAAGCTCATCACAAGGCGCTGGAGCTGACGCGGACGATCGCGGCCGATGTCGAATACTGGCCGACGCCGGATCCCACCATCGTCGAGGGCAACCGGGAGCAGCGCCTGCAGGCCTATCGCGACGTCTGCGACGGATTGCTCTCACGCATCCGCAAGCGCTTTGCACGGGGCGGCGGATTCAAGGCGTGAATTTAAGAGAGATGCTCGCGTTTTTTCGGCGAACAGAACCTCGGATCCCGAGAGCTTTCGGATTTCCGAAGGTGGAGGTAATGGGGCGGGACATGGTGCCCAGGGGCGGGATGCACGCTCCGACGCGTTAGCCTTTGAAAACATAAAACTTTTCGGCCCAGCTGGCAACAATGTTAGGCAATACTGTATGGCAAAGGCTTCTGGGCATCGAGCTGGCTGAGGTCGCAATGCCCAGGAAAGGATTGCCGTTTTAAGATATTGATTATTAGAGCATTTTGGGCCAGCTGTCCGCCCTATGTTTACACAGCCCGTCACCCATCATTGCTTAGTTGCATGTTTGATGCCTACACGAAACAGTAACAAGGCTTCACGCCGGTATGGAAAACTGACGGACGACATTATCGGCCAAATACGGTTTCTTATTTGAGTAACGAAACTATGGAGGAGGAGAACGATACGATCTTTGGAAGTCTCAATCGCCTAGCTGGGGTGGTCGGTGAATTGGATGACCAACTTGCTACATGCCAAAAGCGCTTGGTTGAGCTTGACGAGGAACTAAAATCCGCCTCCGGTGAACGTTGGCGCTTCCTTCGACAACTCCGTTATCAATGGGAAGGAAGCGGGAACGGGTCGCTGCTGTACCTCTGATCGAACATCATCCTCCGGGTATGAGCCCTGCTATAAGGCCAGCCCAACAACTGCTTCAACTGCTTCCACGATAGGTAGAGCGGTAGCTTCACCTTGGTCATCCGAAGTCTCCAAAAGTGCGGAGACGTCCGGACGTTCCTAGGTTAGTGCCACGTCGGCACGGGAGGGAGGGTAGCCGAAATGCGCGGCGGCGCAAGCCGCTTAAAAGAAAAGGCCCGCTGTAGTGCGGGCCTAAGCGACGTTCTTTAGCGATAGTTTTCTGAACTCGTCCAATAAGTCGGCCCAGTCCTGCATGAGCTTGGTGCGCTCTTGGAGATACCGCGCGCGGTTGTAAGCGCGTCGAACGTCGTCCTCGTCCTGGTGGGCGAGGGCGGCCTCTATGACGTCAGGGTTGAACCCCCGCTCGTTGAGTATGGTGCTCGCGCTGGAGCGGAAGCCGTGCGCCGTAGCCTCTTCCTTAGCGTAGCCCATGCGCCGCAATGCGGCGTTCATGGCGTTCTCCGAAAGCGGCTTCACCGCCGACCGCACCGACGGAAGAAGCAGGCCGTTGCCGGCCGTCAGGTCCCAAACTTCGCGGATGAGCGTCTACCCGGAATCCTACCCGTAAAAGGGTGCGCTGTCACAGGGCGCTATGAGGAGCCATGACGAGAGAAGTGCCTGCACCGCAGGCGTTTTTCGTTCACAATGAAGAGCTATGCGCTGCGGTGAAAGCAGCTATTGGTGCCCAGGGGCGGGATCGAACCACCGACACTGCGATTTTCAAAACCAGCAGCGTCGCAACGACTCTGTCAATCACCTGACGGCGCGCTGTGTAGCACCCGCGTGCGGCACTGACAATAACCCGACACGCTACCCACGATCCGCCGCCCTCCGGGCGGCAGGAACGAGGGCATTGGCAAAGATGATGAAGGAGCCACGCGAGCGGATTAACATCAGCGCCACCGAATCAGATGGCAACGGATGATGACGCCCGACGAAACTAGAAAAATCGCCGAGAAAACACACGCGAACCAAATCGAGTTTGCGAAGGGTGCGAACTTAGCCGCCGTCAGCACCGGCACCGAGACCGTAAAAGCAATATTGCTCATTAATGGCGGTGCGTGCGTGGCGGTGCTGGCCTTTCTAATCTTGCTGGATCGATCCCTGTTATTCTCGCAATCGGTGCAACGTTTGCTGCGCACTACCTTTAATCAGCGACATGTAGTTGTTAACCCCAAGACGAGCTTTCTCTTTCGGGAACAACTCACGATTGCTAGAATTAACGAATGGGCGGGTCTTTCTCCGATCCGTCCTCCCCAGAACCCGCCGGTGAGTCCCCTCACTGGCGGGTTCGCACGTTTCCGACGCTTCATCCGGAACTCGATGACCTGCGCTGAGATTTCGATCTCCGCATGAACGGACATGGTCATCATGTCGTCCCAAAAAAGCCCTTCCCGATGACTAGAGCAGCAACCCTGCGCTGATGGGCGCATTTCGTTCGGTATTGTCGCCCGGGGGACCTCGATGGGGCGCGTGCCATGGGGAAACTATCGACTATTAGGAGAATGTTAGATGGCAGCCATTCCTCTCAGTTGGAATGACCCGATGTTCAGTGGCGTTACCAGTTCTGGTTCTGTCACCCTGAAAGATGGAGGGACAGTTTCTAATAAGAGTATCACCGATAGCGGTAGCGTTGCATCCGTCGTCGGTAATGGCTCGTTCACTGTTGACGGAGTCCGTATCAATTCAGCCGAAGGCGTGCGCATCGGGGGTAGCGGCGACATCGTCATCAACAATTCGTACATTGAAACAACGGGAAAGCCGGGCGATCACGCGGACGGCATTCAGGCTTATGCCCCTGGTAGCACCGGAAATGTCACGATCACCAATACCACCATCGTATCCCACAATAGTAATGCCACCGCGGGGATGTTCATTGCCGATGACTATAATGGAACGTTCACGTTCAACAACGTGGTGTTTCAAGGTGGTCCATTCGGCTTGCGCCTCAACGCGGATGACAAGGACCTCTCGGTCGCGCTCAAGGATGTCTATTTTGTGGGACCGTTCCAGTACGATCCGATCCTCTTTCAGGAAGTGAATGCGGACATAAACATCACCCAATGGGATAATGTGCGTTACGCAACGATCGTGAACGGTGAACTCGTTCCGGGTGCTCTTATTTCGCCGCCCTCTCCGGTGGTGGGTGGTGCGACGGCGCCTACGCCCGCACCCGCACCTGCGCCGACGCCGGATACGACACTAGCTGCGCCGCATATCGCTTCCTACTCGACCGACAGCGGGAAAGTCGGCGACGGTATTACCAACGACAACACCTTGACGCTGACGGGTTCAGCTCCTGCCAATACTACCGTGAATGTGTACGATGGCGCGAGCAAGGTAGGCACGGCGCAGGTGAACAGCAGCGGTCAGTGGAGCGTGACCACGTCGGTACTGAGTGACGGCTTTCATAAGCTGACGGCGACGGATACTAACTCAGTCGGTAAGACCAGTGCGGCCTCGGAAGCCCTCTCCGTTACAATCGACACTTATGCGCCTACCGCACCAAAGATGGGAATCTACTCGACGAGCGGCGTTGCGGTCAGCGGCACGACAGCGAATAACGATATTATCCTGAAAGGGACCGCTGAAGCATCTACCACGGTCAAGGTTTTCGACGGTGGTAACCAGATCGGTACCGCTACAACAAACAGCAGCGGTGCCTGGAGCTTTGAGGCGACCGATCTGGCCAATGGCGGTCACAACTTTACCTCCAAGGCAATGGACGCCGCCGGCAATACCAGCTCTGCCTCCGCAGCCAGCGGGATATCGGTGTCAGCGCCAACGACAGCGCCAACGACAACTTCTGGTAAAATAATCGAGTCGGCTGGTGCGACAAGTCTCGTTGAGAGCGGTGACAAATATTATCTCAACAGTAGCAGCGGATCGGGCCCCTCGCTGAAGATTAATGGTGTGGCTTTTGTGGACGGGACAGATGGCACCTGGGCGCCAATTGGTGCGGAGAAGACGACGACGGGCTATCAGGTTGCCTGGAAGGAGGCGAGCACCGGTCTGTACACGGCCTGGAACACCGACAACAACGGCAACTACGTCTCCCATGTCAGTACCCTGACCGGCTCCACGTCGGGCGGCGTCGTCTCGGGTACGAGCTCTGGCCTTAAATCGCTTGAGACGAGCTTCTATCAGGATTTCAACGGTGACGGGCAGATCGGTGCTTCCAGTGCAGCTGCGCCGACCGTTCCTACTTCGGGCCAGACGATAGTGGGCTCGACCGGAAACGACACTTTAAAGAGCACGACTGGCGACGACTTCCTCGTTGGCAACGGCGGCGATGATACATTTGTGTTTGCCGATAATTTTGGCAATGACACCATCAAAGACTTCGATGCAGTCGGATGGAGACACGATACGATCGAGTTCAGCAAAAGCGTGTTCGACAGTTTTGCGGATGTCCTTTCTCACGCAAGCCAAGTTGGTCAGGACGTCGTCATTTCCACTGGGAATGACTCGCTAACGCTGAAGAATGCCAAGCTAACCGATTTCAATCAGTATGACTTTCACTTCGCGTAAGCGTGCTTGGTAGTGAAAAGTCGAATCGCTTGAATTTGGCCTGATGCGTCACGCATCATCCGAAAAGGACAGGTAAGCAATCCTTCTTGCCCCATCCCAAACCCGTCGACGAGTTTCTTCGTCGGCGGGTTTGCTTTGGCTGCTAACGCCAAAAACACACAACGCCGCACGGCGGAATATGTTCGCCGACGGCGCTGTCTGGTTACTGGTCCTCAAAACTTCCCCAGCGATGATGAGACGATCGAACCCGTCAAAAGGTTCAGGTTAGGCTCGCGAAAAACTGGAGCCACTGGAAACCTCTGGTTACAGAACCGGGCAGCTTGTTGAGATGAGATGTGATGCTATGATCGTCGCAGAATCTCTGAGTGCGAGGGGTCCTACCCATGTACGCTCATATTCTCATTTCCACTGACGGCTCCGAACTGGCACAGAAAGGTGTCGACCATGGCTTGTCGCTGGCCGACGAAAACGCCAGCAAGGTTACAATCATCACTGTGACGGAGCCATTTCCAGTTCCTTCTATCAGCGCATGGGGTATGGAGGGTATGGAGCCGGATCGGCTTAAAGATGCCAACACACGGCATGCACAAGCTATCCTTTCCGCGGCGAAAGCGGCGGCAGAAGAAATGGGACTGACGGTCGAGACACTTCATATCTCGAATACCTCACCGGCCGCAGCTATCGTTGATGCTGCGAAAACGCAGGGGTGTGACCTGATCGTCATGGCCTCCCATGGGTACCGTGGAATCAAGAGGGCCCTTTTGGGCAGCCGGACTGCCGAGGTTATTGCTACTGCGCATATTCCGGTTCTTGTGGTCCACTAGATCGGCGGTCAGCATTTGCTTGTCCGGGCAGCGCCGTGCAACCCCGTCCCGCCATGGCATATGGGTGTAGATCGCCAGTGCGTTCGCTCGCTCCGTGCGCGGCCCGCGCAGCATGGTAGTCCGAATGATATTTCATATGGAGGACGAACACTATGAGCAGCGTCAAAACAGGCTGGATTATCGGAGGTGCAATCCTCGTGCTACTGGTCAGCCTTTCCAGCTTTTACACTGGGAGCGGCACGCATTCGCCGAATACCGCAACGCAGACGCAGCCGCAGAGATGAGCTTGAAAGCCACCAGTGCCCATTACGGGCGCTCGCACACCCCGTCGATTTCGACGGGGTGCTTCAAGCGATCTCACTGGCGCGGCCAATGTTGCTTGCCGCCGGAGAAAGCAGGAGGGAGGATGATTTCGGAAAACGGGAACTCGTAGAGGCCGGCCCGGGGACTGCGATACAAATTCTCATAGCAAGTGACTCTGTCGGCGACCGGATTGGTATGCAGCGCCTGGTTCACGCTATTCGTTTCATCGCCGATTTCTTTGAGGCGTGCGAGATGGTCGCCCAGCCGTGATGACAGCTTGTCAACCTCGGTCAAAATCTGCTTAGCCTCGACGGCGTTCGCCTTCCGGCAAGCCTCAGCCTGCTTACGCAGAGCTTCGTCCTTGGCTGCGGACTCAGCCGCTGCTTCAGCTTCGACAATGGCCGGAAGCTGTTCGGTCAGAAGCGATACACGAGCCTCAAGGCGGGTGATCGCGCGGCGGTCTGCGGCGATTTCCTGCTCAATCTTGATGTGAGCTTCGTCTGAGAGAAGGGCCACATTGACGTTTGCAGCCTCGATCTTTGCGCGGTGCGCGGCGAGATCGCTTTCAGCCTTGCTGATCTCTTCTCGAACTGCCGCCGACGTGATGGTGGTCTTGCTGCCCAGCAGCCTGTCGATGATGCTCATTTGGTTGCCTCTTAGAGTTCGCGCATAGCGCGTTGATGAATGTTGCGGGCCATGTATTCGGCCGCAGAGAGTTCCAGCGTGTCGGGCGAGTGAAGCGCCTGGGCGGCGGTCAAGCGGCGCAGAGACGCGGCATAAGCTTGCGAGGCTGCGCGCGCCTCACGGATCGCGTTCTTGCGGGCCATGCCTGTCAGCCCTTGAAGCTCAGGAACGCCGAGCACGCGCGGTTCCACTCGTTGACGGCTCCGGCCACGACATGCGCCGCAAAAACGGGATCGCCGGCCATTCCGGCGCGGTACAGGTGCTTCGCATCTTCAAGACCCTGTTTCGCAGCAGCGATACGAGCGCCGCTCAATGCTGTGAGCCAGGGCAACCAGTTACGCGAGGGGCGTGTTTCACAGTCCGCCAGCGCGAGCAGCCGTGCCACTTCGTCATCGTCATAGGGAAGCCGACGATTGCCCGCCCGCGTCTTACGTGCGGCGGTCAGACCTTCGGCCGGATTGGCCTTCAGGAGCCGATTGCGGACCCCGTAGTTAAATAGCGTCTTGATGGCTGCCAGATGCCCGTCCCGCACGCTCGTGAGCCCACGGGCCAATAAGGCGTCCTTCCATGCGACCACATCGTCGGGCGTAACGCGGCGGGGATCGTCATGCCCCAGGTGCCGCTGAAATTGCAGCACGTAGCCCCACCACGTTGAAACGGTGCTCGGGGCGGGCTTCGCTTCCCGTTCCCAGCGTATCCACAGCGCCTCAAAGGTGAGGGGTGTCTGTTCGTCGGGCGACGGTGCGGCCACTTCGCCGCTCTCGGCCGGTTGCCCGGCGCGAACGGCGCTGCACCACCGTTCAAACTGCGAGACAATGGCCGCGTGACGCTGCTTTGCGAGGATCGCAATTGGCGTCCGCAATGAGAATGAGATTTCCTGTCGGACGGTGACCACTATTGGATCGCCTTCACCACTGCCCGCAGGCAGGTGGAAGGTGACACGCTGACCGAACGCCAATGCAAGCACGTCGGCGGGTACGCGCTTCCTGAATTGATGATGCGACGACCGTCGCCGCTTCGTCGGTCTGGCAGTTCTGAGCGCCACTGTGCCTCACCCGTGTGCTACACTCGGGTGATTGGAGGTCGTTTTTGTGCTCGATTATCCCGCCAGATCAGCTACTTAGCGAATCCATGGTGCCCAGGGGCGGGATCGAACCACCGACACTGCGATTTTCAGTCGCATGCTCTACCAACTGAGCTACCTGGGCGTCGTCCGGCTTCAGCAGGGCGCGCCGGTTTATAGTCACGCCGGAAGGCGCTGTCCACCCGTCTGTCGGCACCGTCACGCGCCGCGAGCTTTCCCTCGACCAGGCCACAGCCGGCCCGGCAGCCTCGCGGCCTATTCCGCATCCTCATCATCGGCGCTGCTGGCGGGAATGGCGTAGGAGCCGGACAGCCAGCGGTTTAGATCCACGTCGCGGCAGCGCTCGGAGCAAAACGGACGCGAAGCCTCGACCGACGGCTTGCCGCAGATCGGGCACGGCTTCTCCGGCCGCGCGCGGGCTGGTTTCCTAACCGGCATCCAGCCAGCCGGCGCGGATCGGAAATTCCTCGCCGCCGAGTAGCGCAATCGACTCGTTGAGCGGCAACCCGACCACATTGGTGTAGGAGCCCACCAGCTTGACCACGAACGAACCGGCGATGCCCTGAATGGCGTAGCCGCCCGCCTTGCCCCGCCATTCACCGGAGCCGATGTAGGCCTGAATGTCTTCCTCGCTCAGCCGCTTGAAGCGCACACGCGTTTCGACCAGCCGCTGACGAAAGTTTTCCTTCGGGGTCACGAGACATACGGCGGTGTACACGCGATGATTGCGTCCCGAGAGCAGCCGCAGGCACTGCGAGGCCTCATCGACCAGGTCGGCCTTGGGCAGGATGCGGCGGCCGACTGCGACCACGGTATCGGCAGCCAGGATGAACGAGCCGCGAAGCTCGTCGTCGAGCTGTAATGCTCTCAACGCGGCGTCAGCCTTGGCGCGAGCGAGGCGATTGGCGCAGGCGCGGGGAAGTTCTCCCTTCGTCGGCGTCTCGTCGATGTCGACAGGCCGCAGCGCGTCGGGTTCGATTCCTGCCTGGTTGAGGAGGCTGAGCCGTCGCGGCGAACCGGAGGCGAGCACGAGTTTGGGGCGGCCTGACATGTGGTTTCGTGTCTGGAGCATGATCCGAAAAGCGGGAACCGGTTTTCAGACAAGATCAAGCTCAGTTGAAAGATAATAAGGCAGATTTGACTCGACGCAGTTTGAATCCGGCTACTCAGCGCGGGGATCAATGTGCGCGGAAGCTATCGGAACGCACCCCGTTCCACAACCGCGACAGCGACGATGCATCGGTCTCGAAGCCATTGATAGCCGTTCCCGCAAGGCAGGGGCTCGGCCACGACCTTTTGGCGGCTGACATCCGCGGCGGGCTTGCTACACAGGTTCGATGCGGAGCCGAATGATTCGTCGTTGTCACCAAATCGTCGCGGGCGCGCTGCTGCTTGCGTCGCTCGCTGACGTTCCCGATGGCGCAGCGGCGCCCGCGTCGTTCGCCGGCGCGATGGCGCAGGCCCCATCCCCCGCCGCCATCGCGGATTACCGCCGCAAGCTGAAGGCGTATCAGGAGGCTCGCGCTGCCTTCGAGCAGGAGGCGGGCGCCTACTGGAACGCGATCGCCGAGAGGCGGCGGGTTCGCAATGCCAAGCGGCGCGACCGCCGGCCCGTCTCGCTCGATGATTATGTGCTGGTCCATCCTCCGCTTTATGATGGACCGGAGCGCCCGATCAACCCGGAGCCTGAAGAGGAACGTTCGCCGCGGCAACGCAAATCCATTCCCGTCGTCGCCGATTTCCTGAGGGCGGCGGCGGAGCAGTTCCAGTTCGCGCCGCAGCGGCCCAGAACCGAAATCGATTTCAAGCGCGCCTATGCGAGCGTGGCGCGCGCCTACGGCCTGACGAAAGAGCAGGCGGTCCGGGTCTATTCGTTCGAGACCGGCGGCAACGGCAATCACGACATGCAATCGGGCCTCAGTTCCTCCCGGCCGGGATCGCGCGCGATCTCCACCGCGATTGGCTATAATCAGCTGCTCACCACCAACAGTGTCGAACTTCTCGCCGAGCAGGGCGATGACATCCTGCGCGCGCTTGGCCAGAAAGCGGCGCGATCGTCAGGACCGCAGCGTGCGGCGACCGAGCGCAAGATCGCGATCGTCAAGCGGATGGTGGCTTACGCGCGCTCGGTGCCCGATACCTGGAGCGCGCACCAGAAGCTGGCCGATACGCCGAAAGGCTGGGCGATCCATGCGCTGGTGCTCGATATCGATGTCGGTCCGTTGTTGCAGACTCACAAGCTCCTGACCTCGGTTATTTTCGCGCGCAACAAGGGATATTCCCGTCCGCTGACCGCCGCTGAACTGGAAATGATGAATCTCACCGGCGACGGCACCGGCTTCGACATGGTGACGATGCCGCAGGCGATGCGCGAACGGGTGCCGACGGCGAATTTCTTCCAGCGCCGGGGCTATGAACGCAATCCGGTGGCGATTCGTCACAACACGGTCGCGAAGCTGCTCGCGGTCACCAACGCCCGGATGGACAGCAACAGCTCAAAGCCGGGTGCGAGGGAACTGGCGGCGGCGTTCTGATCAGGCCAGAAGCGCTTCTGAGCGAAGCGTGTCTTCGGGCTTGACCCGAGAATGAATACCGGTTCGCCTGAAGACAACGCGTCAAATCAAAATCATAGAGTCCGCTTCTGATTTTATCAGAAGCGGAAAGGCTCTAGATCAGAATGAACCCGAATTGCCAGGGAACCGCCGATGACCGAAGCCGTGATTGTCTCCACCGCCCGCACGCCGATCGGCAAGGCCTATCGGGGCGCCCTCAACGCCACTGAAGGAGCGACCCTGCTCGGCCATGCCATCGGAGAAGCCGTTGTCCGCGCCGGGGTTGATCCGAAGGAGATCGAGGACGTGGTGATGGGCGTGGCGATGCAGCAGGGCGCCACCGGCGGCAACATCGGCCGCAAGGCGCTGCTTCGCGCCGGGCTCCCCGTGACCGTCGCCGGCGCCACCATCGACCGCCAATGCGCCTCTGGCCTTCAGGCGATCGCGCTGGCCGCGCGCTCCGTCCTGTTCGACGGCGTCGCAATCGCAGTCGGCGGTGGCGGCGAATCGATCAGCCTGGTGCAGAACGAGCACGCCAACACCTTTCATGCGGAGGATCCGGCGCTTCTGGAGATCAAGCGCGAGGTCTACATGCCCATGATCGACACCGCGGAAGTGGTCGCCAAGCGTTACGGCATCTCGCGCCAGGCGCAGGACGAATATGCGCTCGAAAGCCAGCGCCGCACCGCCGCCGCGCAGCAGGGCGGCCGGTTCACCGACGAGCTGGCGCCGATCTCCACAAGAATGGCGATCGCCGACAGGGAAACCGGGAACATCACGTTCAGGGACGTGACGCTGTCGCAGGACGAAGGTCCGCGCCCTGATACGACCGCTGAAGGTCTCGCCGGGCTCAAGCCGGTTCGCGGGGAGGGCTGCACCGTCACCGCCGGCAATGCCAGCCAGCTGTCGGACGGCGCCAGCGCGAGCGTGATCATGAGCGACAAGGAAGTGTCGAGGCGCGGCCTCAAGCCGCTCGGCACCTTCCGCGGTTTCGTCTCAGCCGGCTGCGAGCCCGATGAAATGGGCATCGGCCCGGTGTTCGCGGTGCCGCGTCTTCTGAAACGGCACGGCCTCACTGTGGAGGACATCGATCTTTGGGAGCTGAACGAGGCGTTCGCGGTGCAGGTGATCTATTGCCGCGACAGGCTGGGCATTGATCCTGAAAAAATCAACGTCGACGGCGGCGCGATCGCGGTCGGCCATCCCTACGGCATGTCCGGCGCGCGTCTTGCCGGTCATGCCTTGATCGAAGGACGCCGGCGCAAGGCCAGGTACGCCGTGGTCACCATGTGCGTCGGCGGCGGCATGGGCGCGGCGGGCCTGTTCGAGGTACTTCCATGAGGACAGCGCCTCAGACCAGCATCATGGAGCCTCGCTTCTGATTGAATCAGAAGCGAGGCTCCATGATATGGATTTGACGCGTTTTCTTCACGCGAGCCGGTCCCCACTTCGCTCGAAAACGCTTTAACTCTGTCAGGAGCGGAACGGCTCTGAGGCGATCCGCTTCGCGGCTACTCCACCTCGATTTTGGTGATGGTCTTGTCAGTGCTGGTCTTGGGATCGCCGCCGTCCTTGACGGAAAACTTCACCTTGTCGCCGGCGTGCACCGACTCCGACAGCTTGAGGTCGATCTTGAACTGCGTGGTTGCGCCCTCGGCATCGGCCTTATCCTTGCTGTCCTTGTCCTTGTCCTTGTCCTTGTCTTCTTCGTCTTTGGCTTTGTCCTTGCCCTTGTTCTCCTCGCGGATCGCAATCGTGCCGTTGAGCCGGTTGACGACCGTCACCAGACCCTTGCGGGTCTCTGCCGATGGCGTTTGCTGGGTTGGTGGCGTGGCCTGAGCGGGGGCCGTCGCGCCGACGATCGCGAGCAAGGAGCCGGCCAGAATCATCTTTGCCAGTATCATCTAGGGTCTTTCGGTTGCTGAACAGTCATGAAAACAGAGGGCGATTCGTTCTCGGCGAGGCATTTCCGCCTTGCGGGACGAGGTGGATGAAGCCGCGCCAGGCGTCTTATTATCCATATCGTCTTATCCTTATCGTCGGTTGAAGTTTGAATCAAAACGAAGGCACAAACTTGACCTTGGACAGGCAATCCGCTTGCCTTGCCGCTCTGGACCCTTGTGCCGCCGCCGTGAACCCGCAAGTTCGAGAACAACGCCATGGTCACCCACGTCCTCGCCATTGATCAAGGCACTACATCGTCACGGGCCATCGTGTTTCGCGCCGACCTTACCGTCGCCGCGATCGCGCAGCAGGAATTCCCGCAGCACTTTCCGGCGTCGGGCTGGGTTGAACACGAGCCGGAAGACATCTGGACTTCGACCGTTGCAACCTGCCGGCAGGCGATGGAGAAGGCCGGCGTCACGCCGAAGGACATCGCGGCCATCGGCATCACCAACCAGCGCGAGACCACGGTGGTCTGGGACCGCGCCACCGGAAAGGCGGTGCATCGCGCCATCGTATGGCAGGACCGGCGCACCGCGGATATCTGCGTGCGGCTGAAAGCCGGGGGCCATGAGCCCGCGATATCGGCGAAAACCGGCCTGATCATCGATCCTTATTTCTCCGGCACCAAGGTCGCCTGGATCCTCGATTCGGTGCCCGGTGCGCGCGCGGGGGCGGAGCGCGGCGAGCTGATGTTCGGGACCGTGGATTGTTATCTGCTGTGGCGGCTGACCGGCGGCAAGGTGCACGCGACCGACGCCACCAATGCGTCGCGCACGATGCTGTTCGACATTCACACCGGACACTGGGACGACACGCTCCTGGATATTCTCCAGGTGCCGCGCGCGATGCTGCCGGAGGTGAAGGATTCCTCGGCGTATTTCGGCGACAGCGCCCCGGAACTATTCGGCGCGCCGATCCCGATCCGGGGCATCGCCGGCGACCAGCAGGCGGCGGTGGTGGGGCAGGCGTGTTTTGCCCCCGGAATGATCAAGTCGACCTATGGCACCGGCTGCTTCGCGCTGCTCAACACCGGCGCGACGCCGGTCGCCTCGAAAAACAAGCTGCTGACGACGATCGCCTATCAGCTGAATGGCGAGCGCACCTACGCGCTGGAAGGTTCGATCTTCGTCGCCGGCTCGGCGGTGCAGTGGCTGCGGGACGGCCTTGGCCTCATCAGGAATGCTTCGGAGACGGAGCCGCTGGCGGAGCAGTCAGATCCCGCCCAATCGGTATATCTTGTGCCGGCCTTCGTCGGGATGGGAGCACCGTACTGGAATCCGAACGTGCGCGGCGCGTTGTTCGGACTGACCCGCAACACCGGACCGGCGGAACTCGCTCATGCGGCTCTGGAAAGCGTCTGCTACCAGACGTTTGATCTTTGGGAGGCGATGCGCGCCGATTGGCCGGTCGCCGACGCCGCGCGCACCGTGCTGCGTGTCGACGGCGGCATGACGGCCTCCAACTGGACCATGCAGCGCCTCGCGGACCTGCTCGGGGTTCCGGTCGACCGGCCGGTCATTCAGGAGACCACGGCGCTGGGCGCGGCGTACCTCGCGGGACTGTCCGCGGGCGTTTATCCGGAGCCGTCGCGGTTCGCCGACAACTGGCGCCGCGATCGCTGTTTCAAGCCGGCGATGAGCGCCGCGACGCGTACGCGGAAGCTCAAGGGGTGGGCGGCCGCGGTGCGTGGCGTGCTGGCGAGCGACGAAGAATAGGCCTTGCCGTAATGCCGGAGATGTGGAAACGCCGGCCGAGCCCCTGGTTCAGACCTTCGCCGCCGCCTCGCGGCGCAGTTGGCGGATTTCCTCGAAACGCGCGGTGACGTCGCGCAGCACCGACGCCAGCCCGGTGATGCGGCCGCTCGCGTCCGTCAGCGGCACGATGGTGAATTCGAGCGAGATGCGCCTTCCGTCCTTGTGAAGCGCGGGAACGGCGAGCACGTCGCCGCCGCTGTAGCGGCTCTGCCCGGTCAGCATCACCTCGCGATATCCGGCCCAGTGTCGCCCGCGCTGGTTTTCAGGGATGATCAGATCGAGCGACTGGCCGGTCGCCTCATCCGCGCCATGGCCGAAAATCCTGACCGCGCCCGGATTCCAGAACGTGATCATGCCGTTGCGGTCGGTGGCGATGATCGCGTCCGCAGGAGAATCGAGCAAGGCGGCGGCGATCGCGGACGCGTCCACGGTCAGCCCGCCCGCGCCGTGGTCTTGCGAAGCTGCAGATGAACCGCGCACTGGCAGCCCGGTGGATGATTGGCGACGTCGGCGGAGGCGTCGTTGGCGGGCGCGGGTACCGGCGTCGCGGCGGGCTTTCCGGAAGCATCCTGACCCGGAATGTAATTGAGGATCGACGCCAGCCAGCGCTCGATTTCGGCGACCTCCATCCCCTTGCGCGCGGCATAGTCCTCGACCTGATCGCGCTCGATCTTGCCGACGCCGAAATACTGGCTTTCAGGATGGCTGTAATAGAGGCCGGAGACCGACGATCCCGGCCACATCGCAAAGCTCTCGGTCAGTTCGACGCCGGTCGCGCGCGTCGCATCCAGCAGGCGGAACAGCGTGGCCTTCTCGGTATGGTCGGGCTGCGCCGGATAGCCGGGCGCGGGGCGGATGCCGGCATATTCTTCCCGGATGAGCTGATCGTTGGTCAGCGCCTCGTCCGGCGCGTAGCCCCAGAATTCCGTGCGCACGCGCTGATGCATTCGCTCGGCGAAGGCTTCCGCGAGGCGGTCGGCCAGCGCCTTCACCAGAATTGAGGAGTAGTCGTCATTGGCGTTCTTGAAGCGCGCGGCGATTTCGTCTTCGCCGATCCCGGCGGTGACGGCGAAGCCGCCGATATAGTCGGCGATGCCGGTCTCCTTCGGCGCGATGAAGTCGGCCAGCGCGGCGTTGTGACGGCCCTCGCGTTTTTCCAGTTGCTGGCGCAGGGTGTGATAGGTCGCGATCTGCGTGGCGCGGCTCTCGTCGCTATAGACGGCGATATCGTCGCCGATGCGGTTGGCGGGCCAGAAGCCGATCACGCCGGAGGCGGTGAACCATTTCTCCTTGACGATGAGGTCCAGCATCTTGCGCGCGTCGTCATAGAGGGCGCGGGCGGTTTCGCCCACCACCTTGTCGTCGAGGATCGCCGGAAAGCGCCCGGCCAGTTCCCACACCTGGAAGAACGGAGTCCAGTCGATCACCTCCACCAGTTCCTCCAGCGGATAATCGGCGAAGGCTTTGGTTCCGAGGAACGCCGGCCTGACCGGGCGGTAGCCGCTCCAGTCGATCGGCACCGCGTTGGCGCGGGCGGCCGCCAGCGGCAGCCGTTTCTTGTCCTGCTGGGCGCGGAAATGCGCCGCGGAAATCTTGGCGTATTCGGCGCGCACGCCTGCCGCGTAAGCCTCGCGCCGCTCCGGCGACATCAGCGAGGCGACGACGCCGACGGCTCGGCTGGCGTCGTTGACATGGATCACCGGACCGCTGCGATAGTTGGGATCGATCTTCACGGCGGTGTGGACGCGGCTGGTGGTCGCGCCGCCGATCAGGAGCGGCAGGTTGAGGCCCTGACGCTCAAGCTCCGCCGCGAAATAGCCCATCTCGTCCAGCGACGGCGTGATCAGGCCGGAGAGGCCGACGATATCGGCCTTCTCGGCCTTTGCCGTCTCGATGATCTTGGCGGCCGGCACCATCACGCCGAGATCGATCACCTCGTAGTTGTTGCACTGAAGCACGATGCCGACGATGTTCTTGCCGATATCGTGGACGTCGCCTTTGACGGTGGCGAGCAGGATCTTGCCGGCGGAGGTGCTGCCCGTGCCCTCGATGCCGGCGGCCTGATTGCGCGCCTTTTCCTCTTCCATGAACGGCATCAGATAGGCGACCGCCTGCTTCATCACCCGCGCCGACTTCACCACCTGCGGCAGGAACATCTTGCCGTCGCCGAACAGGTCGCCGACCACGTTCATGCCGGCCATCAATGGCCCTTCGATCACCGACAGCGGACGATCGGCCGACTTCCGCGCTTCCTCGGTATCCTGATCGATGTATTCGGTGATGCCGTTGACCAGCGCGTGGCTTAAGCGTTTCTCCACCGGCCATTCGCGCCAGGAGAGATCGGCCTCCTTGGCCTGCTTGCCTTGCCCGCGGAATTTTTCCGCGAGATTGAGCAGCCGTTCGCCCGCGCCGGGATCGCGGTTGAGGACCACGTCCTCGCAAACCTGCCGAAGCTCCGGATCGATGTCGTCATAGATGACCATCTGCCCGGCATTGACGATGCCCATGTCCATACCGGCCTTGATGGCATGATAGAGAAACACCGAGTGCATCGCCTCGCGAACCGGCTCGTTGCCGCGGAACGAGAACGACAGGTTGGAGACGCCGCCCGAGATATGCGCGTGCGGCAGGTTCTGGCGGATCCAGCGCGTCGCCTCGATGAAGTCGACGCCGTAGTTGTTGTGCTCCTCCAGGCCCGTCGCGATGGCGAAGACGTTGGGATCGAAGATGATGTCTTCCGGCGGAAAGCCGACCTGTTCGACGAGGATGTCGTAGGCGCGCTTGCAGATTTCCCTTTTGCGCTGGCAGGTATCGGCCTGCCCGGTCTCGTCGAACGCCATCACCACCACCGCCGCGCCGTGACGGCGGGCGATCCGGGCCTCAGCTAAGAATTTCTCCTCGCCCTCCTTGAGCGAGATCGAGTTCACCACCGGCTTGCCCTGCAGGCATTTCAGCCCAGCCTCGATCACGGAGAATTTGGAGGAGTCCACCATCACAGGCACGCGGGCGATATCCGGCTCGGCCGCGATCAGGTTGAGGAAGGTGACCATCGCCGCTTCCGAATCCAGCAGGCCCTCGTCCATGTTGACGTCGATGATCTGGGCGCCGTTCTCGACCTGGTTGCGGGCCACGTCGAGGGCGGCGGCGTAGTTGTCCGCCTTGATCAGGTTGCGGAATTTGGCCGAGCCGGTGACGTTGGTGCGCTCGCCGACATTGACGAAGGGAATGTCCGGCGTCAGTGAGAACGGCTCTAGCCCCGACAGCCGCAACCGCGGTTCGATCGCCGGCACGACGCGCGGCTTGTGCGGCGCGACCGCGGCCGCGATCGCCGCGATATGCTCCGGCGTGGTGCCGCAGCAGCCGCCGACGACGTTGACGAGGCCGGCCTGCGCGAATTCGCCGATCAGCCGCGCCATGTAATCGGGGCTTTCGTCGTACTGGCCGAACTCGTTGGGAAGGCCCGCGTTCGGATAGGCGCACACCAGTGTATCGGCGACGCGGCCGATCTCGGCGACGTGCGCGCGCAGGTCTTCCGCGCCAAGCGCACAGTTGAAGCCGATGGTGATCGGACCCGCGTGCCGCACCGAGTGCCAGAACGCCTCGGGCAATTGACCCGACAGCAGGCGGCCGGACTTGTCGGTGATGGTGCCGGAGACCATCACCGGAATCTCGATGCCGCGCTGCTCGCCGATTTCGGCGATGGCATACAGCGCCGCCTTGGCGTTCAGCGTGTCGAAGATGGTTTCGACCAGCAACAGATCGGCGCCGCCGTCGAGCAGGCCGTTGATCTGCTCACCATAGGCCTTGCGCAGGTCGTCGAAGGTGACCGCCCGGTAGCCGGGGTTTGCGACGTCCGGCGAGATCGACGCGGTACGGTTGGTCGGGCCGATGGCGCCGACGACGAAGCGCGGCTTGCCGTCCTCTGCGCTGACCTTCTCCGCGGCCGAGCGCGCGAGCCTCGCACCCTCGCGGTTGAGTTCATAGACCAGATCCGACATGTCATAGTCGGCCTGCGCGATCGAGGTCGACGAAAACGTGTTGGTGGCGACGAGATCGGCGCCGGCGCGCAGGTATTGCGCGTGGATGTCCTCGATCGCCTGCGGCTGGGTGAGGATGAGAAGGTCGTTGTTGCCGCGCACGTCGCGGTGAAATTCCTTGAACCGCTCGCCGCGAAACGCGGCTTCATCGAACCCTCGATCCTGGATCATGGTGCCCATGGCGCCGTCGAGCACCAGAATGCGTTCGCGGGCGAGGGCGCGGAATTTGTCGGCGATGGGAGAAGCGGGACGAGGGGACATGAACGAACTCGAGTCTTACTCCCTCTCCCCATCGGGGAGAGGGTCGGGGTGAGGGGGGATCGGCGTTGTTTTGGGCAGGGTCAAGAGAATTTCACCTAACACGCCTTCGATATTTGTCAGAACGTCATTGTTCCAGAAGCGCAGCACAAGATAACCCATCGCGGAGAGCGCCTGCGTGCGTTCGGCATCCTGAGCAACTTGGATACTGTGCTGACCACCATCCAGTTCGATAACAAGTTTGCCATCGGCACAGCAGAAGTCGACGACAAAGCGATCGATGGGTACCTGTCGTTTGAACTTCCAGCCAGCAAGCCGGCGATCTCGAAGCCGGAGCCAGAGCATGCGCTCGGCGTCGGTTTGCGATTGTCTCAAGCGGCGTGCGATAGGGATATTCTTCGTCATCGATCTTGCTCGATGCGCCCGAGCCCCCTCACCCCAACCCTCTCCCCCTGGGGGAGAGGGGGAAGCAGCCCTGCAAAATGGCGCGTGCCGATCAATGAGCACTTACGCCGCCTTTTGGGCGGCATCAGGCCGGATGCCGAGCAGATGGCAGATCGCGAACACCAGATCGGCGCGGTTCATGGTGTAGAAGTGGAACGTATCGACGCCCCGCTTGGCGAGTTTCTGAACCTGACCGGCCGCGACCGTGGCCGCGATCAGCTTGCGCGTTTCCGGATCCTCATCGAGGCCTTCGAATTTTTCGGCGAGCCAGGCCGGAACCGTGGTGCCCGCCTTGGTCACGAAAGCCCTCGCCTGCTTGAAATTATGCATCGGCATGATGCCAGGCACGATCGGAATATCGATGCCGCGCGCGCGGACCCGGTCGAGGTAGCGAAGATAGAGGTCGTTGTCGAAAAAGACCTGGGTGATGGCGCGGGTCGCGCCGGCATCGACCTTGGCCTTGAGCACATCGATGTCGGTATCGATGTCGGGGCTTTCGGGATGTTTCTCGGGATAGGCCGAGACGGAAATCTCGATGTCGCCATGCCGCCGCTTGATGCCGGCGACGAGGTCGGCGGAGGTGCGATAGCCTTCGGGGTGGGTGCTGTAGGCCGTGCCGATGCCGCCCGGAGGATCCCCGCGAAGCGCAACGATATGGCGGACGCCGATGTCGCGATAGCGGCTGACGATCTCGTCGATTTCGCCGCGCGGCGCGCCGACACAGGTGAGATGCGCCGCGGGACGAAGCCGGGTCTCCGACAGGATGCGCGCGATGGTCGAATGGGTACGCTCGCGGGTCGAGCCGCCGGCGCCGTAGGTCACGGAGACAAAGCTCGGATCGAGAGGCGTGAGGCGGGTAATGGTGCCCCAAAGATTGCGCTCCATCTCCTCGGTCTTGGGCGGAAAGAACTCGAACGAAATCGTGGGTCTTTTCCGCGCGCCAGGGCCGTTATGAGACGGAGCGAAAGCGTCTGTCATGGCTCGTGAAACTCCACTGCTTCTGTCCCGTCGCGCCCGCGTTACGGTAGCCTGCCGGAAAAACGCCGGGGAGCGGACCTGCTGTTCGCGGAACGACATTCCCACCAGCTTAGCCCATTATCGGTTGCGCCTGAGATGGGAAGTAGCCCATCATCCTCACAAATATGGACAATGTAGCTCTGACATGCCACAAAGTGGGTGGCTATGAAGCAGGTAATATATTGAATTTACTTATTAAAAATAGTTATTGGCGTTGGGATATCGAGCGCATAACGACACATCTGCAATTCTGCCCAACATAAAAAGTGGCGGAACCCGGGAAACTGGATCAATCCGCCTGTTCGCGGAAGGTCGCGCGGAACGGATGAGCCGGGTAAACGCCCACGATGCGAAGCTCTTTTGAAAAGAACTTCAGCTCCTCCAGCGCGAATGCGAGGCCGCGATCGTTCGGGTGACCCTCGACATCCGCATAGAACTGGGTGGCGAAGAAATTGCCGTCGACCATGTAGCTTTCGAGCTTGGTCATGTTGACGCTGTTGGTGGCGAAGCCTCCCATCGCTTTATAAAGCGCGGCCGGCAGGTTGCGCACCCGGAACACGAAACTGGTGACCAGCGGCCCTGATCCTTGCTTTGCCCAGTCGGCCTCTCGCGCGAGCACCACGAAACGCGTGGTGTTATGATCCTCGTCCTCGACGTTCTCGGCAAGAATATCGAGATGATGGATCTGCGAGGCCAGACGCGAGGCGATCGCGGCGCAGCTCGTGTCGCCGCGTTCGGCGACAAGACGGGCGGCGCCGGCGGTATCGCCCGAGACGATCGGCCGGATGCCAAGCTTGCGGATGATGCGGCGGCATTGCCCGAGCGCGTGAACGTGGCTTTCGACGGTCTTGATGTCCGCGAGCCTTGCGCCGCGCGGCGCCAACAGTTGATGGCGGACCGGCAGGAAGTATTCGCCGACGATGAACAGCCCGGATTGCGGCAGCAGGTGATGAATGTCGGCGACGCGGCCGGCCACCGAGTTTTCTATCGGGATCATGCCGAGATCGGCTTCGCCGGACGTGATTGCGGCGAGGGCGTCCTCGAAGGTCGCGCAAGGCAATGGTTCGGCATCGGGATAGGCTTCCGCGATGGCGATATGCGAGTTCGCGCCGGGCTCGCCCTGGAATACGATTTTCATGGTCTTTGTCATCAGGTGTTCTGTCAGCGCGCCGGGTGTTCGCGCGAGGCTGGTTCGACGATGAGCCGGCGGGCGGTTTCGAGGTCGGCCGCGGTATCGACGCCGCGCGGCACGTCCTCCACGATCATGATGTCAATCCTCATTCCGCCCTCCAGCGCCCGCAATTGCTCAAGCCGCTCCTGTTGCTCGAGAGGCGAGGGCGGCAGCTCGATAAAGCGCCGCAAGGCCTCGCGGCGATACGCGTAAAGCCCGACATGGTGATAGCGCGGGCCCTCGCCATGCGGGGCGGTGGCGCGGGTAAAATAAAGCGCGCGCAGCCGCCGCGGGCCGATCGGGGATCCGACGGCCTTGACCACGTTCGGGTTGGTGGCTTCTTCTTCTGTATGGATTTCGGCGGCCAGCGTCGCGATATCGACCGCGGGATCGGCCAGTGGCTTGAGTACCTCGCGGATCGTGCCCGGACGGATGGTCGGGAAATCGCCCTGGAGGTTGACGATCGTATCGATGCGGCCTTCGGGGTCCAGTTTACCCAGCGCCTCGAAAACGCGGTCGGACCCTGACGGATGATCGGCGCGGGTCATGATGGCCTCGCCGCCATGAGCCCTCACGGCGTTCGCGATGTCGGACGTGTCGGTGGCGACGGCGACGCGCCCGATGCCGGCGGCCTCGGCTCGCCGCAGGACATGGACGATCATCGGCAGGCCGCCGATATCCAGCAAGGGTTTGCCTGGAAGTCGGGTCGCCGCCATGCGGGCGGGTATCAGCACGAGGGTGCGGGTCTCGGTCATCGGTTGGGGAAGATAAGGAATTGGCGCAGGTTCTTAATATCTGCGGCGTTTATACGGGTTGTCAGACCGGCGGCAAACCGTTATCTCGTTCTGCCGCCTCCGCGAGCGCGAGGAGGTCTCGGCGGCGTTTCCGTGGTCGTTCAGCCAGCCGCGGTCGACTTGCGGGCGTGGAGCCTTGCCGCAAATGGACTCCCTCGATGATCAATAAATTTATTGGTGCGGTTCTTGGCACCTGCCTGGTTTTACTGGTGATGAATTTAGTCGCGCGGGCGATATTCGCGCCGGCTGTGCCTGCGAAGCCTGGTTATAAAATCGACGTCAAGGAAGAGCCGGCGGCTGTTCAGAAGGACGACAAGCCGGCGGCCGCGAGCAAGCCTGCGGCCACGGGTAAGGAAGCCGACGTCGCGTCAGCGGTGTCGCTGGGGAAGAGGCTGCAAGCCGCTTCGGCCGAGAACGGCGCCGTCGTCGCCAAGAAATGCGCCGCATGCCATACCTTCGAGAAGGGCGGACCGAACCGTGTCGGTCCTAACCTTTACGGCATCGTCGGCGAGCCGCGCGGCCAGGGTCATGACTTCAATTTCTCGGCGGCCATGAAGGCCAAGGGCGGCACCTGGACGCTTGATGAACTGGACAAGTTTCTGGCCAGCCCCAAGGAATACATCCCGGGGACGGCGATGTCTTTCGCCGGCGTTCCGAAGGACACCGACCGCGCCGATCTCATCGCCTATCTGCGCAAGAATTCCGACAAGCCCTAGGTGTCTGGTCCCGGAGTGTGAGGGAATCAGCCAAGCTGCCCCTTCATTCCGGGGGGGGTCATGGGACAGATACTTCACGGCAGCGTCACGACCACGCACGCCATCCGAGCAGCGATACAGCGATCGAAGGCTCCGCTCAAAAAGAGTTAGCGGCGCAGCATGGTCTTAATCCGAAGACCGTCGCCAGCGGTTGGCGAGAAGTTGCCAAACCCGCTCATTTCGCCGGTTGTCCCCGCTTGATCGGCGGGTTTCGCCGCGCAAGTTCGAGAGATGGGGTGGCGTCATCCCCGAAAACCGACATAATCGGCCGGAACACTGCGCGCTTCAAGTTGCGCCCGCTTCGCTCGAAAACGCTATAACCCGCCCCGACAGTTCGCAGGAATATTCGCATTGGCCTTCACACGACGACGACTTCTCCATGGCGGAGCCCTGATCGCGGCGGCGCCTGCAATCAAAGTCCTGACCGGCGCCTCATCGATCCAGGCTGCTCATGCGCAGGCCGGACCGGCCGGCCTGAAATGGCGACACGGGCTTTCGCTGTTCGGCGAGGTGAAATATCCGGAAGGCTTCAGGCATTTCGATTACGTCAATCCGGACGCGCCCAAAGGCGGTCTGGTGCGGCAGATCGCGATCGGAACCTTCGACAACTTCAACCCTGTCGTGTCGGGGGTGAAGGGTTCGATCGCATCGGAAGTGCGGCTGATCTATGAAGCGCTGACGGCTCCGTCACTGGACGAGGTTTCAACGGAGTACGGCGCGCTGGCCGAGTCGGTCGGCTATCCCGATGATTTTTCCTTCGTAGTCTATCGGCTGCGGGCGCAGGCGAAGTGGCACGACGGCAAGCCGGTCACGCCCGACGACGTGATTTTCTCGCTCAACGTGCTGAAGAAGCATCATCCGTTCTACGGAGCCTATTACCGTCACATCACCAAGGTGGAGAAAACCGGCGAGCGGGATGTGACCTTCACCTTCGACGCGCCGGGCAACCGCGAACTGCCGCAGATCGTCGGGCAACTGATGGTGCTGCCGAAGCACTGGTGGGAAGGCACCGATGATGCGGGCAGGAAGCGCGATATTTCCGCGACCACGCTGGAGCCGCCGCTCGGCAGCGGCCCCTACAGGATCAAGCGTTTCGACGCGGCGCGTTCGGTGACGCTCGAGCGGGTCAGGGATTACTGGGGCCGCGATCTCAATTTCAGTATAGGCCACAATAATTTCGACGAACTGCGCTATGAGTATTTCCGCGACGGCACCGTCGCGCTGGAAGCCTTCAAGGGCGATCAGGTCGACTGGCGCACCGAAAACAGCGCCAAGAACTGGGCCACGGCTTACGATTTTCCGGCGGTGAAGGACGGCCGCGTCGTCCTCGAGGAATTTCCCAATCGCAACGCCGGCGTGATGCAGGCGTTCGCCCTCAACATCCGCCGCGACAAGTTCAAAGATCCTCGCGTGCGGCGGGCGCTGAACTTCGCGTTCAATTTCGAGGAAATGAACAAGCAGCTCTTCTACGGTCAGTACAAGCGCATCAATAGCTATTTCGAGGGTACCGAACTGGCATCAAGCGGTCTGCCCGAGGGCAAAGAGCTTGAGATCCTTGAAGCCGTTCGCGCCGAGGTGCCGGCCGAAGTATTCACCACGCCCTACAGCAATCCGGTCGGCGGCAACCCCGAGGCGGTCCGCAACAATCTGCGCGAGGGCATGAAGCTCTTCAAGGAAGCTGGATTTGAGGTGCGCAACCACAAGCTGGTGAACAGCAAAACCGGCGCGCCGTTCGAACTGGAGTTGTTGTCGGAAGCGCCAAGCACCGAGCGCATCATGCTGTTCTACAAGCCGTCACTGGAGCGCATGGGCATTGCCGTCAGCGTTCGCACCGTCGATTCGACTCAGTATGAGAACCGGATGAGAAGCTGGGACTTCGACGTCGTCGGCAATCTCTGGATCGAGTCGCTGTCACCCGGTAACGAGCAGAGGGAGTTCTGGGGCTCGCAGGCCGCGGACATGCCGGGCTCGCGCAATGTCGTCGGCATCAAGAATCCCGCCGTCGACAAGCTGATCGAGCGCGTGATATTCGCCAAGGACCGCGCCGACCTCGTGGCAGCCACCAAGGCGCTCGATCGCGTGCTGTTATGGAATCACTACGTGGTGCCGCAATTCACCTATCCGTTCCATCGCACGGCCCGCTGGGACCGCTTTGGCCGGCCGGAGAACATGCCGAAGTACGGGCTTTCCGCGTTTCCGACGCTGTGGTGGCATGATGCCGGCAAGGCGGCGGGCAAGCGATCTTGAGGAGTTTCGTGAGGATAAGGCAGCCCAGCCGTCGGCAGGTGATCGGTCTCGGGGTCGGCGCGGCGGGCGCGGCATTGCTGCGACCGGTCGTCGCCGTGGCCGCGAACGGCGCGGCGACGGAGGCCCAAGGCAAATCACAAGGCGAATCTCATGGCATGTCGGCCTTCGGCGACCTGAAATATCCGGCTGACTTCCACCACTTCGATTACGTCAATCCCGATGCGCCGAAGGGTGGACTGTTCGCGACCATTCCGTCGAGCCGCGCTTTCAATCAATCATTCCAGACCTTCAACTCGCTCAACGCCTTCATCCTGAAGGGCGACGGCGCGCAGGGCATGGGGATGACGTTCACGTCGCTGATGGCGCGCGCCGGTGACGAGCCTGATGCGATGTATGGCCTGGCGGCGAAATCGGTGCGCATCTCGGCCGATGGCCTGACCTACCGCTTCACGATGCGGCCGGAGGCGCGGTTTCATGACGGGCAGAAACTGACCGCGCGCGATGCCGCTTTTTCCCTGATGATCCTGAAGACCAGGGGCCATCCGCTGATCACGCAGCAGGTGCGTGACATGGTGAAGGCGGAAGCACCTGATGATGCGACGCTCGTGGTTACCTTTGCGGCGAAGCGCGGTCGGGACGTGCCCTTGTTCGTCGCCAGCCTGCCGATCTTTTCGCAAGCCTATTACGCCGCGCGCCCGTTCGATGAATCGACGCTCGATGTTCCGCTCGGCAGCGGGCCGTACAAGGTCGGCCGCTTCGAGGCGAACCGCTTCATTGAGTTCGACCGCGTGAAGGACTGGTGGGGCGCGGACCTGCCGGTGTGCCGCGGCGCTTACAACTTCGACACAGTGCGATTCGATTTCTACCGCGACCGCGATGTGGCGTTCGAGGGCTTCACCGGCCGCAATTATCTGTACCGCGAGGAGTTCACCTCCCGCATCTGGAATACGCGCTATGATTTCCCGGCGATGACCGCCGGCCGCGTCAAGCGCGAGCAATTGCCGGACGAGACGCCGTCAGGCGCGCAGGGCTGGTTTATCAATACCCGGCGCGACAAGTTCAGGGATCCTCGCGTTCGCGAAGCGCTCGACTGCGCTTTCGATTTCGAGTGGACCAATAAGTCCATCATGTACGGCGCCTATGTGCGGACGGTATCGCCCTTCCAGAACTCCGATCTGATGGCGAGCGGCCCGCCGTCGCCGGAGGAAGTGGCGTTGCTGGAGCCGTTCCGCGGCAAGGTGCCGGACGAGGTGTTCGGAATGCCGTTCGTGCCGCCTGTCTCGGACGGCTCGGGACAGGATCGCACGCTGTTGCGCAGGGCCGCGCAACTGCTCGACGAGGCAGGCTTTCATATCAAGGACAGGAAGCGGATGACCCCGCGGGGCGAGGTCTTTCGCCTCGAATTCCTGCTCGACGAGCCGGCCTTCCAGGCTCATCACATGCCCTATATCAAGAATCTCCAGACCCTCGGCATCGACGCCACGCTGCGGCTCGTCGACCCGGTTCAGGCGCGGTCGCGGCGGGACGACTTCGATTTCGACATGATCATCGAGCGTTTTAGCTTCTCGACCATTCCCGGCGATTCGCTGCGCCCCTTCTTTGCGTCGCGCGCGGCGGCGACCAAGGGCTCGAACAACCTCGCGGGCATCGCCGATCCCGCGATCGACACGCTGATGGAGCACGTCATCGCCGCCGATACCCGCGCCAGGCTCGTGTTCGCGGCGCGCGCGCTGGATCGCGTGATTCGCGCCGGTCGCTATTGGGTGCCGCAATGGTATTCGAACGTGCACCGGCTGGCTTATTGGGATGTGTTCGGGCATCCGCCGGGCCTGCCGAAATATCTCGGCGTCATGGCGCCTGATATCTGGTGGTCGACGCAGGCCACACCGGCATCATCCGGGCAGGCGGGATAAGCATGAGCGCCTACATCGCCCGCCGCATTCTGCTGATGCTTCCCACATTGCTGGGCATTCTGTTCGTGTCGTTCGTCGTGGTGCAGTTCGCGCCCGGTGGTCCGGTCGAGCGGGTGATCGCGCAACTGAGCGGTTCGGATACCGGCGGAATGTCGCGGATTTCCGGCTCATCCGGCGGCGACTTCGGCGCGCGCGGTCAGGTCGGGGCGTCGTCCGACGCCGTCAATTCGAAGTACCGCGGCGCGCAGGGGCTTGATCCCGCTTTCATCAAGAGCCTTGAGCAGCAGTTCGGCTTCGACAAGCCGGCGCATGAACGCTTTCTGCTGATGGTGTGGAACTTCGCCCGCTTCGATTTCGGCAAGAGCTATTTCCGTGACACCACCGTGATCGAGCTGATCAAGGAGAAGCTGCCGGTCTCGATGTCGCTGGGCATCTGGATGACGCTGCTGACTTATCTGATCTCGATTCCGCTTGGCATTCGCAAAGCCGTCAAGGACGGCTCGCAGTTCGACACCTGGACTTCGGGAGTCATCATCGTCGGTTTCGCAATTCCGGGATTTCTGTTCGCGATCCTTCTCATCATCCTGTTCGCGGGCGGATCGTTCTTCAGCATTTTCCCGTTGCGCGGCTTGACGTCGGACGGCTGGAACGAGTTTCCATGGTACTGGAAGATCATCGATTATTTCTGGCACCTCACGCTGCCCCTGATCTCGATGGCGCTCGGCGCCTTCGCCACCATGACGTTGCTGACCAAGAACTCGTTCCTTGACGAGATCCGCAAGCAGTATGTGATGACCGCGCGCGCCAAGGGCTGCAGCGAGCGGCAGGTGCTCTACAATCACGTCTTCCGCAACGCCATGCTGATCGTCATCGCCGGATTTCCCGGCGCGTTCGTTCATGCCTTCTTTTCCGGATCGCTGTTGATCGAAACCATCTTCTCGCTCGACGGGCTTGGCCTGCTCGGGTTCGAGAGCGTGCTCAATCGCGACTATCCGGTTGTGTTCGGCACGCTCTATATCTTCTCGCTGGTCGGGCTGGTGGTGAACCTGATCTCCGATCTGACCTACATGTGGATCGATCCGCGAATCGACTTCGAGGCGCGGGAGGTCTGATGGCCATGACTTCGACAAAGCCCGTCGAAGCCGGGGTAACATCGCCGCTCGGCGAGGCGGCGCCGCCGTCGCGCCATCCGCTTGGCATGTCGCCGCTCAATCGCCGCCGCTGGCAGAATTTCAAAGCAAACCGGCGTGGCTACTGGTCGCTCTGGATATTCCTGATTCTGTTCGTCGTCTCGTTGTTCGCCGAACTGATCGCCAACGATCGCCCGTTTCTGATCAGGTTCGATGGCCACCTTTATTTTCCGGCGTTTGTGACCTATCCGGAAACCGCGTTCGGGGGCGATTTCGAAACCGCCGCCGATTATCGCGATCCCTATCTTCAGAAGCTGATCGCGGACAAGGGCGGCACCATCGTCTGGCCGCTCATTCGCTATTCCTACGATACCCATAACCTCGACCTGCCGACGCCGGCACCCTCCAAACCGACGTGGTTGCTGACCGAAGCCGAATGCAAGGACGTGGTGCAGCGAAAGAACGTCAGAGGTTGCCGGGATCTCGAATATAACTGGCTCGGGACCGACGATCAGGGCCGCGACGTGGTGGCGCGGCTGATCTATGGATTCCGGATTTCGGTCCTGTTCGGACTGTGCCTGACCATCGTTTCGTCGGTGATCGGAATCGCGGCGGGCGGCGTGCAGGGCTATTTCGGCGGCTGGGTCGATCTCGGCTTCCAGCGCTTCATCGAGGTCTGGACCGCGATTCCCTCGCTCTATCTGCTCCTGATCCTCTCGTCGATCCTGGTGCCGGGTTTCTTCGTGCTGCTCGGCATCCTGCTGCTGTTCTCGTGGGTGTCGCTGGTCGGTCTGGTGCGCGCCGAATTCCTGCGTGGACGCAACTTCGAATACATTACCGCGGCGCGGGCGCTCGGCGTGTCGAATGCGACCATCATGTTCCGCCATCTTCTGCCGAACGCCATGGTCGCGACCATGACGTTCCTGCCGTTCATCGTGTCGTCGTCGGTGATGACCCTGACCGCGCTCGATTTTCTTGGCTTCGGATTGCCGCCGGGCTCGCCCTCGCTCGGCGAAATGCTGGCGCAGGGGAAAGCCAACGTGCAGGCGCCATGGCTTGGTTTCACCGGGTTTTTCTCGCTCGCGATCATGCTGTCGCTTCTGATCTTCATCGGTGAAGCCGTGCGTGACGCCTTCGACCCTCGCAAGACGTTCAGGTAAGGCACCGGATGGACGCCATCGATCAGCCGCTGCTCGAGGTTCGCGACCTGTCCGTTGTATTTCATCATGGCGGCGGATCGACGACGGCTGTCGATCGCATTTCATTCGACATCAAACGTGGGGAGTGCGTGGCTCTCGTCGGCGAGTCCGGCTCTGGAAAATCCGTCAGCGCGCTCTCCGTCCTCAAGCTGCTGCCCTATCCGGCCGCGTCGCATCCTGGCGGCAACATCCGTTTCAACGGACGCGAACTGCTCGGCCTGTCCGAGCGCGAGATCAGGAGCATCCGCGGCAACGACATCTCGATCATCTTCCAGGAGCCGATGACCTCGCTCAACCCGCTGCACACCATCGAGGCGCAGATCGGCGAGATCTTGCTGCTGCACGGGGGTGCGCGCGGCGCGGCGGCGCGGAAGCGGACGCTGGAGCTGCTCACGCAGGTCGGCATTCCCGAGCCGGAAACCCGTCTTGCCAGCTATCCGCATCAACTGTCCGGCGGCCAGCGCCAGCGCGTGATGATCGCGATGGCGCTCGCCAACGAGCCGGATCTTTTGATCGCGGACGAGCCGACCACCGCGCTCGACGTCACCGTGCAGGCGCAGATCCTGGCGCTGCTGGCGGATATCCGCGCCCGGCTCGGCATGAGCCTGCTGTTCATCACCCACGACCTCGGCATCGTCCGCCGCATCGCCGATCGCGTCTGCGTCATGAATGGCGGCAAGATCGTCGAGCAGGGGCCGGTCGAGCAGGTTTTCGAGTCGCCGCAACATCCCTACACGCGTGAACTGCTCGCCGCGGAGCCGAAACCGGATCCCGCGCCGCCGCGGCCCGACGCGCCGGTCGTGATCGCAACCGACAATCTCAAGGTCTGGTTTCCGATCCGGCGTGGCCTGCTGCGCAAGACGGTCGGCCACGTCAAGGCGGTCGATGGCGTGACGCTCAGGGTTCGTCAGGGAGAAACGCTCGGCGTCGTCGGCGAATCCGGCTCCGGCAAGACCACGCTCGGACTCGCACTGCTCCGCCTGATCTCCTCTGACGGTCCCATCGTGTTTCTGGGCAAGGACATCCAGGGTCTGCGGTTCAAGCAGATGCGGCCGTTCCGCCGCGACATGCAGATCGTGTTTCAGGACCCGTTCGGAGCCTTGAGCCCGCGCATGTCGGTCGGCGATATCGTGGCCGAAGGCTTGAGCGTGCATCAGGGTTCGCTCTCGGAGACCGAACGGGAGGCGCGGGTGGTGAAGGCGCTGACCGACGTCGGCCTCGATCCGGCGACGCGCTTCCGCTATCCGCACGAGTTCTCGGGCGGCCAGCGCCAGCGCATCAGCATCGCGCGCGCCGTGGTGCTGGAGCCGAATTTCGTCGTGCTGGACGAGCCGACCAGCGCGCTCGACATGCTGTTTCAGGCGCAGATGGTCGATCTCCTGCGTGAATTGCAGCGCAAGCGCGACCTGACCTACATGTTTATCTCGCACGACCTGCGCGTGGTCGCCTCTCTTGCCAGCCATCTTATCGTGATGCGCGAGGGCAAGGTGGTCGAGGAAGGGCCCGCGTCGGAGTTGTTCGGGAATCCGAAATCGGATTACACGCGCGCGCTGTTTGCCGCGGCATTCCGGCTGGAGACCGCGCCTGACGAGCCGGACGCGGAATGATTGGAGTTTTTGATTTGACGCGTTTTCTTCACGCGAACCGGATTCCACTTCGCTCGAAAACGCTTTAGAGCGGCGGCCGGTCAAATGGAATCAGCGCCGCCGCTCCAGTTAATTGATTGAGCATCGGATTTATCCCGAAACCGGTTCCCACTTTCGGGTCCGATGCTTTAGTCCAGCCGCTTCACGCAGGTGACGGCGCTGCCCGCGGATTCGATGCGGGCGACGGCGTCGTGAATGCCCTCGATCGCTGTCGCCATGTGATGAGCGTTGGCGTGGAGAAGCGTGGCCTCGTCCCGGACGACGGCGACGTGTCCTTTCCAGAACATCAGATCACCGCGCCGCGGCTGTTGCGCCTCCTGCGGAGACAGCGCGCGGCCCATGGCCGCTTCCTGCATGTCGCTGTCGCGCGGACATGCGATGCCGGATGCGTTGAGCGCCACCTGCACGAGGCCGGAGCAATCGATGCCGAGGCTGGTCTTGCCGCCCCACAGATACGGCGTTCCGACGAACATTTCGGCCACCGTGACGAAATCGGCGGCGGCATGATCGAGCGGGGCGAGATGGTTGGCGGGGATGTACAGACGATCATCAGTGACCGCGAAGCAGCCGTCGTGGCGCTGGACAGCGAGTCTTGCGCCGAGCGAGAACGTCGCCACCGGCGGCAGCTTGATCGACGGTCCGGGAAACGCAAACGTCCGCAAGGTGACGACCTTATGCGTCCGCGCCGCGCCGGGCCTGGCGAGCGCGCGGTCCGGGAGCCAGCCGACATAGCCGTCGCCGTTCAACTGGCCCCAGGCCCAGCCTTCGGCGCTGTGGTCGTAGATCGTGACCCGCTCGCCGCGCAGCGCCTGGGTCTGGAGCATCGCATCCGGCGCAGGCTCGCGCTGCAGGGGCGCCGCCGATTCGACGACTTCGTACTCCTCGCCGTCGGTGAAGCGCGCCGCATCGATCCGGCCTTCGAGATGGCGGGCGGCGACCTCGGGCCGGGCCGGTGTGAGTCGCGGATCATCCATAGCGTTCGCTCAGCAATCTGTAGATGGCGCGCGCGGCCTGGCATTCGCCGCCCTCGGGCCGCGCCGGTTTGGCTGACGGCGTCCAGCCGTAGATATCGACGTGAAGCCAGCTCGTTGCCGCCCCGACGAAACGTTGCAGGAACAGCGCGCATACGATCGAGCCCGCAAAGCCGCCGGATGGCGCATTGTTGATGTCGGCGACCTTGGAATCCAGCCAGGCATCGTAGGCCGGCCACAGCGGCATCCGCCACAACGGATCATTCTCGGTCTTCCCGCAGCGCGCGACATCGAGCGCAAGGTTTTCGTCGCTCGTATAGAACGGCGGCAAGTCCGGCCCGAGCGCCACGCGGGCCGCGCCGGTGAGTGTTCCGACATCGATCAGCAACTCCGGCGCTTCTTCGTCGGCCAAGGCGAGCGCGTCGGCGAGCACCAGCCGGCCCTCGGCGTCGGTGTTGCCGATCTCCACGCTCAAGCCCTTGCGCGACGGAAAGATGTCGAGCGGCCGGAAGGCGTTGCCGGCCACAGAGTTCTCGACCGCCGGGATCAGCACGCGCAATCGCACTTTCAGCTTCGCGTCCATCACCATGAGCGCCAGAGCCAGCACGTTGGCCGCGCCGCCCATGTCCTTCTTCATGATCTGCATGCCGCTGGCCGTTTTGAGATCGACTCCGCCGGTGTCGAAGCAGACGCCTTTGCCGACCAGCGTGACCTTCGGATGGGTGGGGTCACCCCAGGTGAAATCGATCAGGCGTGGCGCGCGCGGCGACGCCATGCCGACCGCATGGATCAGCGGAAAATTCCGCTGCCTCAGATCGTCGCCGACGACGCAGTTGAATTCCGCATCGAAACGCTGCGCGAGATCCTGGGCGGCAGCCGCAAGCTCCTCCGGTCCCATGCCGTTGGCGGGCGTATTGATCAGGTCGCGGGCGAGCGTCGCCGCTTCGGCCGTTCGCGAGATGGCCGCGATGTCGATGCCATCGGGCGGCACCAGCCGCGCCTTGGGCGCATCGGCCTTGCGGTAGCGATCGAAGCGGTAGCTGCCGAGCGCGAAGGCCAGCGCCGCGAGATGCATATCGAGCGCCGCGCCGGCGAAGCGGAAGGCGCCCGGCGGCAACAGTCCCGGCAGCTTGCCCACGAGAAAGGGATCGCGTGTCTGGTCCGGTTTCTCGCCAAGTCCGAAGAGGATGCAGGAGATGTCGCCGTTCGCTTCGGGTAGCGCGAGATACTGTCCGGACTTGGCCTGAAAGCCGTTCGCCTCGGCAAACCGGCGGGCGGAATCATCAAGGCTGGCGCCGTCGGCCTCCCAGGCCGCCCTGGACAGCAGGATGATCGGAATAGCCTTCTCGGCCGGCGTGGTCGCAAACGCGGGATGCATGGTGGTTGATCTCGGTTCGAAGAGGGAGAGTTATAACAGGAAAGCGGCTGGCGCCGATCGCAGCGGTTAACCAGGCGTTAGGGTTAACAGTCTATTGCTGAGGCCGTCCATTTTCGATCAGCTGGCAGTTGCGAGTGAAAAGTACCATGCGTCGGCAGTCGTGTCTTGCAAGGCTTCTCGCATCCTCAACCGTAACCGCAATGCTGGCCATCGGACTTGGCGGTTGTCAAACCGCTGCTATGTCCGATGTCACGGGCTCGCTCGGCGCCAAGGCCGAGACAAAGTCCGAAAAGCATTCCGGAACCGATCCGCAACGCACCGTCGAAGTCTATGGCGAGCGATTTCGGGCTAATCCGAAGGATGCAGACGCGGCCCTGAAGTACGGACTGGCGTTGCGCGCGATCGGACAGCGCGCCCAGGCGGTCGCGGTGCTGGAACGCGCCGCGATCCTGAATCCGGGCAACAAGGCGGTGCTTGCGGGCTGGGGCCGGGCGTTGGCCGATAACGGTCAGTCGCAACAGGCTTTCGATGTGCTCAGCCGGGCGCATACACCGGCGAATCCGGATTGGCGGATTCTCTCGGTTCAGGGCACGACGCTCGACAAGCTCGGCCGTCACGAAGATGCGCGCCGCTATTACGCGAGCGCGCTCAGAATCATGCCTGACGAGCCCTCGGTGCTCTCCAATCTCGGCATGTCCTACGTCCTGACCAGGGAACTGCCGAAGGCGGAGGAGACTTTGCGTCGCGCTCACGACGGCGCTCCCGTGGATAGCCGGATCCGGCAGAATCTGGCGCTGGCGGTGGGGTTGCAGGGCAGGTTCGATGAGGCAGAGAATATCGTGAAGGCCGACCTGCCGGTCGATGAAGCGGCGGCGAACGTGGCTTACCTGAAGCAGATGCTCGGGCGCGGCGCCAACGCGCGGGTCGGTGCGGCTGACAACGTCAGGCAGAGCTCCCGCCGATCAAGGTCGGAAAGCTGATCCGCGGTCGGACCGGCTGATCTCCTAGAGTCTGGTTCAACTGCGTTGAACCAGACTCTCACCTTAACTTTTGATCGAGCATGATCTTATCCGAAAACCGGTTTCCAACTTTTCGGGATCATGCTCTATAGCGTTTTCGAGCGAAGTGGATACCGGTTCGCGTGAAGAAAACGCGGCAAATCAAGATCTGTGAACCTCGCTTCTGATTCCATCAGAAGCGAGAAGGCTCTTAGGTAAGCCGCCGGCCTGTAAAACCCCTCAGTGCATTTGTGCTGCGATCTTGATGCCGGTCGGCCCAAGAATGACCACGAAAAGCACGGGCAGGAAGAACACGATCATCGGGACTGTCAGCTTCGGCGGCAAGGCGGCTGCCTTCTTCTCGGCCTCGGTCATCCGCATGTCGCGATTTTCCTGCGCCATCACGCGAAGGCTTTGCGCGAGCGGAGTGCCATATCGTTCTGACTGCTGAAGCGCGAGGCACACTGATTTCACCCCTTCCACGCCGGTGCGGTTCGCCAGATTTTCATAGGCGACCTTGCGGTCCTGAAGGTAGGACAGCTCCGCCGTGGTCAGCGTGAGCTCCTCGGCCAGCGCGACCGACTGGTTGCCGATCTCCGTACTGACCTTGCGGAACGCGACTTCGATGGACATGCCGGATTCAAGGCAGATCAGCAGCAAATCGAGCGCGTCCGGAAAAGCCCGCTTGATCGAGAGCTGGCGCTTTGTGATGGCGTTCTGCAGAAACAGCATCGGCGCCTGCATGCCGAAGAACGTGGCGCCGATGCAGATGCCGAACTTGACGGTTGAGGACTGCTGCGTGTGCGACAGCAGAAAAACATAGGCGATCGCTCCGATCAGCATCACGATCGGGGTGACCATGCGGAAGAACAGGAAGGTGACGTAAGGAGCCTGACCGCGATACCCCGCCATCACGAGCTTCTCGCGGGCGGCTTCCTGCGCCACCCATTTCCCGAGATTGAGATCCTCCACGATCTTCGAGATGAACTGCTTCGGCGCCTGACGAAGAGAGACCTTCTCGGTTCTCGCGAGCCGTTCGCGCTCGCGCTGCCGGATGCGCTCGCGCTCGCTGGCGACGGCCTTCATCCGCTTGGTAAGGCCATCCGTCGCAAAGAACGGCGTGATCAGCGTGTAGACGGTCGCGCTGGCGGCGATGGCGGCAAGGACCATCGTCATGAACTGCGGGTCGTGGAATTTTTCGATCAGGATGTCGAGCATGCCGCTGCACCGTCAGAAGTCGAAGTTGATCATTTTCTTCATCACGAGGATGCCGGCCGACATCCACAGCGCGGAGCCGGCCAGCATCAGCCGGCCGGTCGGATGGGTCCACAGCAGCGCGATGTAATCCGGAGTGGATAGATAGACCAGCAGCATGACGATCGGCGGCAGCGAGCCGATGATGGCGGCCGACGCCTTGGCTTCCATCGATACCGCCTTGATCTTCTCGGCCATCTTCTTGCGGTCCCGCAGCACCTTGGACAGGTTGCCGAGAGCTTCCGAAAGGTTGCCGCCGGATTTCTGCTGGATCGCGATCACGATGCCGAAAAAATTCGCTTCGGGAACCGGCATTCGCTCGTACAGCCGCGAACAGGCCTCACCGAGCGGCATGCCGATGGCCTGGGTCTCGATGATCGCCGCGAATTCGCTTTTCAACGGCTCCGGCGAATCGGCCGCGACAACCTTCAGCGACTCGAACAGCGGCAGGCCGGCCTTGATGCCGCGCACGATCACGTCCACCGCATCGGGGAGCGCGCGCAGGAACGCGGTCTCCCGGCGTTTCTTGAGGAACCCGAGCAGCCAGCGCGGCACACCGAAGCCAGCCGCGAAGGCCAGGCCTGCCGCCGCAACCGGCCCGGCTCCCAGAACCATCGGAACGGCAAAGCAGGTCATGGCGAGAACGCCGGACACGATCAGAAATTTCTCCTTCGACCACGACAGGCCCGCCTGTGCGATGCGGTTGTTGAGGGTAACGTTTCTGTCGCGTTTCTGGCGTTGCTCGATTTCCCGCAGCGATTCCTCGATCTGTTCGCGGCGCGAGCGTTGAGCCCGGTCGACCTGCCGGATGGCCGGAGATGTCCGCGCCAGCGCGGCCCGGCGCTTCTCCGCTTTCATCTCGCCCGACAACATCGGATACAGGAAAACCCATGCGACGCCGCCCACCGCGGTCGCAGCCATGAATGCCAGGGCCAGGGTTTGCAAGTTCATGAGCGCGCGTCCTCAGATATCGACCTTGACTTCCGCCGCATCGAGCGCGGCGGCGAGCCGCTTCTCCTCGCCATAGTACCGCGCGCGTTCCCAGAACCGCGGCCGGCCGATTCCCGTCGAACGGTGCCGGCCGATCACGTTGCCGTCGGCATCCTCCCCGAGCAGATCGTAGACGAAGATATCCTGGGTGATGATGGTGTCGCCCTCCATCCCCATCAGCTCGGTAATGTGCGTGATGCGGCGCGAGCCGTCGCGCAGGCGCGCGGCCTGGATGATGATGTCGATCGAGGCGCAGATCATCTCGCGGATGGTTCGCGAAGGCAGCGCGAAGCCGCCCATCGTGATCATCGACTCGCAACGCGATAGCGC
Organism: Nitrobacter sp. TKz-YC01; assembly: GCF_047824785.1. Classification (GTDB taxonomy): domain Bacteria; phylum Pseudomonadota; class Alphaproteobacteria; order Rhizobiales; family Xanthobacteraceae; genus Nitrobacter. The sequence goes on from NZ_CP181167.1 coordinate 457,420, forward strand.
TTCGCGCGGATTATTCGCGTGTAGCGTGCCCATCGAACCGTCATGGCCGGTATTCATGGCCTGCAGCAGGTCGAATGCCTCCGGTCCGCGAACCTCGCCGACGATGATGCGCTCGGGGCGCATGCGCAGGCAGTTGCGGACCAGATCGCGCATCGTTATCTGGCCTTCGCCCTCGATGTTGGGGGGACGGGTTTCGAGCCGGACGACGTGCGGTTGCTGCAACTGAAGCTCGGCCGCGTCCTCGCAGGTGATGACGCGCTCGTCGTGGTCGATATAGTTGGTGATGCAGTTCAGCAGCGTGGTCTTGCCGGAGCCGGTGCCGCCCGAGATCAGCACATTGGCGCGGCATCGGCCGATGATCTGAAGGATCGTGCCGCCTTCGGGGGTGATGGCTCCGAACCTGACCAGTTGATCGAGGGTCAGCTTGTCCTTCTTGAACTTGCGGATCGTCAGCGCGGGCCCGTCGATCGCGAGCGGCGGGACGATGGCGTTGACGCGGGATCCGTCGGCGAGACGCGCGTCGCATATCGGCGAGGATTCATCGACCCGCCGTCCGACCTGGCTGACGATCCGCTGGCAGATGTTCAGCAGTTGCTGATTGTCGCGAAAGCGGATTCCGGTTCGCTGGATCTTTCCCGCGACTTCGATGAAGACCGTGCCGGCCCCGTTGACCATGATATCAGCGATATCGTCGCGGGACAGCAGCGGTTCGAGCGGTCCATACCCGAGAACGTCGTTGCAGATGTCGTCGAGCAGTTCTTCCTGCTCGGCGATTGACATCACGATGTTCTTGATCGCGATGATCTCGTTGACGATGTCGCGAATTTCCTCGCGCGCGGATTCGCCGTCGAGCTTGGCGAGCTGGGCGAGGTCGATAGCCTCGATCAGCGCGCCGAAAATGGTCGCCTTGACCTGGTAGTAGGTGTCGGACCTGCGGGCATCGACGGCCGGCGCCTGGGGCGCCGGGCGCGGCGGCGCGAGCGGTGGCGAGGCGATCTTGGGCGAAGCGATGTCCGCGGAAGCTCGCGTATTCGAGATTGGCGGCGCGACCTCCGTCAGGCTCGCCAGCTTCCGGACGTTGTCCTCTGGTCCGCTACGCTTGCCAAACACGATTTACTCCACGCACTAGAGCATTTTCCGGCGAAGTGGATACCGGTTCGCCGCAAGAAAATGCGACCAGACAATAACTTTCAGAGCATGGTCCGATTCAATTTGATCGGATCATGCTCTAGAGCCTCGCTTCTGATGGAATCAGAAGTGAGGCTCTCAGATCTTGATTCAACGCGCTTTCTTCACGCGAACCGGTGCCCGCTTCGCTCGAAAACGCTATAGGGTCTGTTTCAACTGCGTTGAATCAGACTCGTCGCTTATCTCTTTTTGAGCATGATCTTTTCCGAAAACCGGTTTTCACTTTTCGGGATCATGCTCTGACTTATCTCGCCCGCAGCTTCTCGATGAACGGCGGCAGGAACGATTTTCTCGGTTTCTTTGCCTCACCGCGCCCGGTCAGGCGCTGGGCGATCTGCAGGAACATCTCGGTGGCACGGTGGTTCGGCGCGATCTCCGCGATCATCTGGCCGTTGTTCGCGGCCGACCCGAACATGTGGGGATCGAACGGGATGCTGACGACCGGCTGGCTTTCGATGGCCTTGGCGAATTCGCCGCCGCCGATCTCCGGGCGCTTCGGAACGCCGACCTGGTTGAGGCAATAGAGCGGAGGCCGGTCGTTCGGCCGCGCCGCCTTGAGCAGGTCGAACAGGTTCTTTGTATTGCGGAGGTTCGCAAGGTCGGGCGTCGCCACGATGAGGATGTCGTCCGCTCCGATCAGGGCCCGCCTGGTCCAGCCCGACCATTGATGCGGAATATCGAGCACGATGCAAGGCATCGTCGCCCGCAGCGTATCGAGCGTCGAGTCGAATGCCTCGGTGCCGAAGTCATAGACGCGCTCCAGCGTCGCCGGGGCGGCGAGCAGGCTCAGGTGATCGGTGCATTTCGACAACAGGCGATCGACGAACGCGGTGTCGATACGGTCGGGTGAGAAGACGGCGTCGGCAATTCCTTGCGGCGGATCCTGATTGAAGTCCAGCCCGGCGGTGCCGAATGCGAGGTCGAGGTCGGCGACGACGGAATCGAGCGCCAGGTCGCGCGCAATCGCCCAGGCGACATTATGGGCGATCGTCGAGGCGCCGACGCCGCCCTTGGCGCCGGCGATTGCGATGATCCGGCCGACTGCTTTCGCTTCCGGCGCCGAAAACAGGCCACAAACCGAACGGACGATGTCGATGGGGGCGGCTGGCGCCATGAGATAATCGCTGACGCCGCGCTTGACCAGTTCGCGATACAGCGTCACGTCGTTGACGCGGCCGATCACGATGACGCGCGTACCGGCGTCGCACACGGTCGCAAGGTGGTCGAGCGCCGCCAGGATGTCGCCGTGCTCTTCGGTTTCGAGAATGATGACGTTCGGCGTCGGCGCCGACCGATAGGCTTCCACCGCGGCGGTCATGCCGCCCATCTGGATCTTGAGGTGAGCCTTGGCCAGCCTGCGGTCTTCGCCGGCGGCTTGAACGGCCGTGGCTGTTTCCATCGTCTCGCAGAAGGCCTGCACCGAGACACGCGGCGCCGGCGCGATATGATCCTCCGCCCTCGGCGAAGGGGAGGTGGTCGAATCTGCGTCGTTGCGGGCGTAACTGATCATTTGCCTGTGTCGCTGAGTTTGGCTTTCTCGGCTTCGGGATAATCCGTCGTGGTGGTCATCCCCTTGCGGTATTTCTCGAAGCTTTGGGTGCGGCGCGCCGTGTAGGCCGGAGTTTCGGGCCGCGGCTGGACGAGGTCGGACGGGTTGTCGATCATCGATGCAAGGTTGCGCTGAGTGGCGCACCCGAAATTCCAGTAAGGCTTGTTGTCGAGATAGCCCCTGTTCTTGACCGAGGGACCGATATCGTCCGGCCAGACGCCGCACGGGCCTGCCACGGCGGCGATGCGCGGATAGGTCAGGCGAATGGTTGCGAACAGGCGTGGATCGGCGGGATGGTAGTGGCGGACGATGATTCCTCGCGGCGGCACGCCGGCGGCGGCCAACAGCGAGCGTACTTCCCTGAAGGAATCTGCCGCCGCGCGGGCATTGCCGGTGCCTGTCGGCACCTCTGCGACAATGGCGCCGGTCCCCTCGCGAAGCCAAACGCTCGCAAGCCCGACCACATCCGCGCGCTGCGGAGCCGTCAGGCCGCCTCGTGTATTCCCGATGAAGATATTGACGGTCCGGTCCGCTTCCTGGATCGCGATGGGATGCCGCAAGCGATAATCGTCCGGAATGCTGGCGGTGGTGTCCACCCGATCCGTATGAGTGCAGGCGCCCAGCGCGGCGGAGAGGCCGGCGGCCAGAACGGCGAGGCGAAGGCTGCGGCGGGCGGCGGAATCTGCGGATGTCATCGTTTCGTTCCTTGCCCGCCTCAGTCGGTGATAAAGCCGTAGGTGCCGCGATAGTGGCGCGCCGGCTCGGCACGACCCGGAGCGCCGTAGATGCGGTTGAGGCTGCCGAGGAGATCGGATTGCGGGTCGGATGCATCGGCGAAGCCGTCATCGGGCCGCGACAGGTCCTTTTGCGCGACAGCGCGCACCACATAAGGAGTCACAAGGACCATCAGTTCGGTCTGCCCGTTAACGTAGTCACGGCTGCGGAACAGTGCGCCAAGGACCGGCACCTGGGCGATGCCCGGCAATCCGTTGATGACCTGCTTGGTCTGCTGATGGATCAGGCCCGCCATGGCCATTGAGCCGCCGGACGGAATCTCCAGCGTCGTTTCCGCGCGCCGGGTTCTTATCGAGGGCACGGTGAGCGAGTTGCCGACTGACTGGTTCAGCGTCATCGAGTTCTCGTTCGACAACTCCGAAACCTCGGTCATCACACGCAGGCTGATCCGGCCTTCGGTCAGCACCACCGGCGTGAAATTCAGCGAGATGCCGAACTTCTTGAATCTGATCTGCGTCAGGCAGACCCGGGTGGCGGGATCGCAAGAAAAGCCGGCCGGAATGGGAAACTCGCCGCCCGAGATGAACGTCGCCGACTCGCCCGATATCGCGGTGAGGTTCGGTTCGGCGAGCGTCCGGATCACGCCGGCGCTTTCCATCGCCCGAAGGGTCGCGGTGACCGCGGGCACCGGGGAGCCGCCCACCATCGTCGAGCCGAATGAGGCGGCCGCGCTGTTGTTCGTCAGCGGCCGGCCGAGAGCGGTGAACGGATTTGCATTGGTGAAGTTCACGACCGCGGTGCCGTAGTTCATGCTGGCGCTGAGATCGATGCCCATCTGCTTGATGATGGTGCGGGCGACCTCGGCCACGGTGACCTTGAGCATGACCTGGTCGCGGCCTCGCACCGCGATGTTGTTGACGACCTTTTGCGGGCCATCGGCGAGGCGCGCGGCGAGATCGCCGGCCTGTTGCGCCTCGATCGGGTTCGATACCCATCCGGAGAGCATGACGCCGTCGCCCAGGCCATCGACCTTGATGGCGGCGTTCGGCAGCAGTTGCTTGAGCGCGGTGCGCAAGCCGTTCAGGTCGCGCGTCACCGCGATATCGTAGGCCGAAATCTGCTGGCCGCTGCTGTCAAAGAATATGATGTTGGTTTGACCGACGGCCGCGCCGATGATGTAGGCGCGTTGCGCCGATCTCACCACGGCGTTCGCGATCTTCGGGTCGGCGACCAGAACATCCTTCACGTCGCGGGGCAGATCCACCACGACCGACTTGCCGATGCCGAGCGAAAGCGATTGCGCGTGCATGTTCGCGCCGGCGCTCGCAGCGGATGCGCGGTAATCGCTCGCGAACACCGGCGTCAGCGCCGGGTCCAGCGTGAAAGCGCCGATTGCCGCGAAGGCGAGCGATCGCGCCACAAAGGCCCGCACCGAGGTGGGTTTTGTCGTCCATTCCATGGCGGGCGTCCTCGATTACCTCTGTACGCTGGTCTGGGTCGGAACGCCGTAACGGACGATATTGATGCTGTCGCGCCTCCGATCATCGATGTCGCCTTCCGGGGCATTGGCGTCGGCGAGGCTGCGCAGCGCGAGCGACAGCGTTCCCATCTGGCGCGACCGCGCCAGCGTTTCCGCCTGCTCCGGTTTCAGTTCGAGCGTCGCGGTCCGGCCGACCACGACCTTTAGCCCGTTCTTCTCCTCGATGGTCTGGTCGATCGCGAGAACGCGCACGTTGCCGAGAACGGTCTCCGAGTTGACGGAATCTCCGCTGGCGTGATCGGCGTTTTTCTCCCGTTTCGAGAGGATCACGTCGACGCGGTCATTGGGAAGAATGAAGCCGCCGGCTCCGGTTTCAGGCGAAATCTCGGTGGAGATCGCGCGCATGCCCGTTGGCAGGATCGCGGCCATGAAGCCGGATCCATTTGCGCTGACGAGCTTGGGTTCGCGAATGGGTTCTCCGGCGATGAAGGGCGAGCGGACGATCCACCCCGCGAGCTGGGTGGTGGCGTCCGGACGCTGGTCGCGGCGAATGAAGCTGCTGCTGGCGCTGTCCGCGGGCCAGGCCTGCCATGCCACGTCGTTCGCGGTGACCGCCTGGCCGAGCGGAATGTCGGACTTCGCAACCAGGACGTCGACGGTCGGGAGTTGGACGGTCTGAGCGGGCGCGGGGGCTTTGTCGGATCCGCTCGCGAGGTAGGCGGCGAGGCCGCCGGCGCCGACTGCGATGGTCAGGACGACGATGCGTGCGGTGTTCATGCGCTGATTGTCCACGTTACGGCGCGGCGCTTGCGTCGCCGTCACGTGAGTTGAACATTTATTCGTCAAAGCATGGTTAATGAGGCGTATCTAAATCGCGTTAACGAGCTGTTGTTGCGCGCGATCAGTGAATGGCGAAGCGCGTCAGATCGACGGCTCGCACCCAGTCGGTCTCCGGGTAGATCAGCAGCGCCGCGAAGGCGAGCGCGATGCCATAGGGGATGCCGGTGTTCTTACCGTGCAGCCGGAGTAGCCAGTCCTGACTGTAAAGCGACGCCGGCAAAGGCCATTGCCGGAACTGGAGCAGCAATAGCGTCAAGGCTCCGCCGAACAGGGAGGCATAGACGAGGTACTCCAGCGTGTGCCCGAAGCCGAACCAGAGAGCGGCCGCCGCCGCCACCTTGGCGTCGCCGCCGCCGACCCAGCCCATCGCGAAACAAGAAAACGCCACGACGAGGACCGCAAGCCCCGCTCCCGCATGGGATAGCATGTCGTGAAGCCCCATGCCGCTCAGGGGAGCCAGCACGAGGAAGCCGGCTATCAAGAGCAGCGAGACCCGGTTCGAGATTGTCATGGTCAGCAGATCGCTCGCGGCCGCGAACGCCATCAGGGCGGGGAACAACAGCAATCGCGCGACATCGAGCGCCATGGAAATACCACTCCCGTTCCTTTGCGGCGTGATCCGTTATGGAGTCCGATCGTATGCGTTCGATGTGAACATTCTGGAAATGAGAAAGGTCATGGCCAAACGGCGATAATTCTGGCCGCGACGGCAATGACGGCGACGGTCAGCGCCATGCAGACGGTCTGGATCGCCCGTCTCGTGGCCTCATCGCGCGGCGGAAGATGCGTCTTGGGCATGGAAGGTCTGGACATGATCGTCACGGTCCGGTCAGCTCTTATGCACGAGCGGAAGGGAAGCAGAAGTAGAAAAGGTCCCGGCATGCCGGGACCTTTTTGATCAGACAGCGAAACGGAAGACTTTCGCTTGGCTGTCCGCTCGTTCGCTACTTCTTGAGCTTGCCTTCGACCTCAACGAATTTGGCGTTCAGCGAATCTCCGAGCGTGTTGACCGCGGTGATGATCGCGACGGCAATGCCAGCGGCGATCAGGCCGTATTCGATCGCGGTCGCACCGGATTCATCCTTCAGGAAGCGCGAAAAAATGTTCTTCATAACTGGCTCCATGTGTTCACGTGGCTGTCGAACTTCACTTGGTCCTAACGGCGTTCTCGAGCACCGTGACCATGGCCTTACCGTAAGCGATGAGAATTGCAGCGCAGTTAATTCGATTGCAGAAACACGGCCATAACCGGCCGTGCGTGCGGCACGGTGAATTTATATTTAAGGGAGATTTATAAAAATGCGTTCTATTCAGACGCCGCGTTTCGGCGCTTCGCGTTTTCGCAGTGGCGGCTTCTGCAGATCATCCGCTCGTTAGGAAATGAAGGGCCGGTCGCACTTTCCTCCGGGCGCGCGTTTGCGGTTCATTCATCAATTAACGGCAGATTTCATGTCGGGGCCGGAGATCTGGTATCGCCTTTTTCGACCCTCTGCGTTTCCGGTATAGAGTATAGAGTATGTGGTCCAAATTCCTGCGCGGTCGTTCGCGTGCCCCGGTCATCGGCATGTCGTTAGCAGCGGCGATTCTGCTCGGTGCGGCGACGGCTCCGGCGGAGGTGATCAGTGAGCCGATCTCGGTCAATGTCGATCAGGCCAAGCTGGTCAGGCTGCCCGGACCGATCGCGACGATCGTGGTAGGAAATCCGCTGATTGCCGACGTCACCCTGCAGCCTGGCGGCCTCGTTGTCGTGACGGGTAAGGGGTATGGTGCAACCAACATGATTGCGATGGACCGCGCCGGGAGCATCATGGTGGATCGCGTCATTCAGGTCGAGGGGCCAAGCGATCAGGTGGTGACCGTCTATCGCGGCCTGGAGCGTGAATCATATAGCTGCATGCCGATCTGCCAGAAGCGGGTTACCCTCGGGGACAGCGCCGCTTACTTCAAGGCGACGATGGACCAGGCGAGCAATCTGAGTTCGCAGGCCGGCGGCGGCTCCGCAAGATAAGACGCTGGTCGGCGACGGGTAACCCGGCTTCCCAGGCGCCGCGCCTGCTTCTCGGCCCGGAATTGGTTAGTATCCGGTATACGCCCACGGGCGTTTTGCTCCTATTGGGCGAAACACTTCCACAATCAGTTTCGGTTAGTCCTTGACGGTAGATAAATCCCGCCGTGTGCAAGGATTTCCCGATGTCGTTGCTTCCCCACTTCAAGGCCACAGCAAGGATGGCCGCTCGTTTTCACGGCCATAGCAGCGGGTCCGCGGCGGTGGAATTTGCGCTCGTCGCGCCGATGTTCTTCGCGCTGCTGTTCGCCATCATCGAAACAGGGCTGGTGTTCTTTGCCAGCCAGAGTCTTGAGACCGCCTTGCAGGACTCGGCGCGCACGATCATGACCGGCGAGGCGCAGATCACCAATCTGACGAAACAGAGCTTCAAGGCCAACATCGTTTGCGCCAACGTCAATGTTCTGTTCGACTGCGAGAACGGAATCTATATCGATGTCCAAAGCTATCCCTCCGGTTTTGGAAGCGTGAGGATCTCCGATCCGATCCTGGGAGGAAGCTTCGTCGACAACACCCAGTACAATCCGGGCGGTCCGGGAGATATCGTTATCGTCCGGCTGTTCTATCAGTGGCCGCTGTTTGTCACCGGGCTCGGTTACAATATCGCCAACCTGAGCGGCAGCAAACGGCTGCTGTCGGCGACAGCCGCCTTCAAGAACGAGCCCTATCCGGCTCCATCATCCTGATGATGGGCATGCAGGAAACGGCAGCGTATGCGAGTTGAGAGTGTGAAACCGATGCGGGGCGTGTGCTTGAGCGAAGTGGATGCCGGTTCGCGCGAAGAATGCGCTTCAAGGCGAAAATCCGGAGCCTCGTTCCGATTCGATCGGTGGTCTTGCCTCAAACGCATGGCGGCAGCGCTGCGGCGGGACACGCGCGGCATGGCGGCGACCGAGTTCGCGATGATCGTGCCGCTGATGCTGGTGATGCTGTTTGGGACCATCGAGGTGTCGTCAGGCGTTGCGGTCGATCGCAAGATCACGCTTGTCGCGCGGACGTTGTCCGATCTGACATCGCAGTCCAAGGTGGTGAACGATGCCGACGTGACGAATTTTCTGGCCGCCAGCTACGGCATCATGTGGCCCTATTCCTCGGCGCCCGTCCAGGCGACGATCTCGGAGTTGTATATCGACCCCGCGACATCGGTGGCGCGGGTGCAATGGAGCAAGGGCAAGGCGCCACGAGGCGCGGGGTCGACCGTCAGCATTCCCTCGGGACTTATCGGGCGGGATTCGTCAGGCAGGGTGCTTCCCAACCAATACCTGATCTTCAGCGAGGTCAGCTATATCTATGAGCCGGTGCTCGGCTACGTCATGTCGAAGGCCGGCATCAGGCTGAGCGATACCGCCTTTACCCGGCCGCGGCAGTCGGCATGCGTGTTTTTTGGCAACCCCAGCAGCATCATTTGTCCGACGACCTGACACGGACAGATCATCGTTGCTGTACAGGATCACGGATATGCTTCGCTGAAAAAAACTCTGGCGGGGAGGGGATGCCGGCGAGCGCCACCGCCTCCAATCTATCTCGGCCCGTTCGTAACTCGTCGCAAACTGAAAAGGCCGCGCTGAGGGCGCGGCCTTTTCTTCTGATGTGATCTTTTCGTTACCAACAGGACGCTGGCGCTGCCTATCCAGCCGCTCGGAGATTGTCGGCTGAAGATTTTCCAGAACGGCGATCAGCAACGATCTCGTAGCTGATCTTCTGTCCTTCACGCAGCGTTCCGAGTCCGGCCCGCTCAACCGCGCTGATGTGAACGAACACGTCGTTGCCGCCATCGTCAGGTTGAATGAAGCCGTAGCCCTTGGTTGCGTTAAACCACTTCACGGTTCCCATGCTCACGGGTAGTCCCTTTATCAAGTACGTATGTCGAAGCTCGCTTTTGGCGAACTGGTGAGATCGGATTTTTGGAAGGGTCGTCAGCGTCTGAACCGGCTGTACCGGTGGTAGCTAATGTCGTCCGGCCGAAAATCGCTACTCCAATATTATTCGAAGGCAGGCTCCAAAACAATCCTGACGTGCAGGATTTTTTAAGGGGTAGGTTTGACCGGGCTTTGGCCCCGCAGGGCGCAAGGTCTCTCCCACGCCGACGGCTACCTGCGGCGAAACTGACCCCCGCGCGGCGGTCCGCTGCGCGGCGGTCCGCCGGGACGCTCGTCCTTATGCCGGAAGATCAGGCGGCCTTTCTCCAGGTCGTAAGGGGACATCTCGATGGTCACGCGGTCGCCCGCCAGCGTCTTGATCCGATTCTTCTTCATCTTGCCGGCGGTATAGGCAACGATCTCGTGCCCGGCATCGAGCTGCACCCGATACCGGGCGTCGGGGAGGATTTCGGTGACCAGTCCTTCGAACTGGATCAGTTCTTCTTTCGCCATAAGGTTCTCCGGATCGAGTGGCGGTTCACTGAATTACGATGAAGGTGGATCGAAGCGATCCAGAATCATGAGCGTGATGGATTTCAAATTTTGAGAAGCGGGAGACCGGCGAAAAACCGCCACGTTCACGCCTGTTCTGCTCGTCCAATACTAGCATCCGCGTTCGTCGGACAGGAGTCCTGCGGATGATCTCTGGATCCGGCCCTCGCTTGCCGCCCTGTTGCAAGTGGATAGCAAACGTCACATTCACCCGCTAGCGCTGAGGCGGCCGGTTGGATTTCGCGCGGGCTGGATGGCTTTTGCGGTGCAGGAACGCAACCCCCTGCATTCCCTCGGCCTTGTTTCCCGACGATGAACGGGATGGTTCTTGCCGGCCGGCTTCCGTCCGGCGGCTGGCTTGCGGCGTCCCTTTGCCACGGCGATTGCGACGGCGTGGGTTTTTCGCGCCGGGAGCGGCGGCTTCCGCTCTGGTCGCATGACCATGGGGAGCCGGGCGTCCGCTGCTACGCTGCGGTTGAGCCGGCGCTGCCTCGCGCTGCCCCGGCGTCCGGCGGTCTTCCCTTGGAAGAACCACGCGGATCAGCTTCTCGATATCACGGAGATAGGCCATCTCTTCCGCTCCGGCGACCAGCGAGATCGCCGCGCCATCGGTGCCAGCGCGCGCGGTGCGGCCGATACGGTGGACGTAGGTTTCCGGGACATTCGGGAGGTCGAAATTGACCACGTGGCTGATCCCGTCGACGTCGATGCCTCGCGCCGCGATGTCGGTCGCAACCAGCGTCCGGATCTCGCCGGCCCGAAACTCCGCCAGAACCCGCTCGCGGTGGTTCTGCGACTTGTTGCCGTGGATCGCGTTGGATTTGATGCCGGCCTTGGCGAGGCTTTTCACGACCTTGTCGGCGCCATGCTTGGTCCGCGTGAAGATCAGCGCCCGGTTGACCGGTTCCTGCTTCAGAAGCTGGGCCAGGAACGCGGCCTTGCCGGCATGGTCGACCTGAATGATGCGTTGGGCGATGCGGTCCACGGTCGAGGAGACCGGGGTGACCGCGACGCGGGCCGGATCGCGCAGCATCTGGTTGGCGAGTTCCGCGATATCCTTCGGCATGGTGGCCGAGAAAAACAGCGTCTGCCGCTTCACCGGCAGCTTGGCGACGACTTTGCGGATATCGTGGATAAAGCCCATGTCGAGCATGCGATCGGCTTCGTCCAGCACGAGAAATTCGACCTGACCGAGTTTCAGCCCGTTGCTTTGAACCAGATCGAGCAGGCGGCCCGGCGTGGCGACCATCACTTCGACGCCGTGCATGACGGCGCGGACCTGACGTCCCATCGGAACGCCGCCGATCGCGAGAGCCGAGGTCAGGCGCAGGTGCCGGCCGTAGGCGTTGAAGTTTTCGAGGATCTGGCCTGAAAGCTCGCGCGTCGGGCTGAGCACCAGAACCCGGCAGCTCTTGGGTTGCGGCTTGACGCGATTCTGGAGCAGCCGATGCAGGATCGGCAACGCGAAGGCTGCGGTCTTGCCGGTGCCGGTCTGGGCAATTCCGACAAGGTCGCGTCCGGTGAGGGCAATAGGAATGGTTTGAGCCTGGATGGGCGTGGGCGTCAGATAATTCTCTTCCGCGAGCGCACGTGAAATCGGATCGGCGAGGCCGAAATCCTGAAAGGAGGACAAAAGGTTGCTTCTTTCCATTATGCGACCGGGCGCCCGGCCACATCGGCCGGAGCGTGCCAGGGCGTCTGTGACACCCGCGTGTTTGGGGCGTCGATTGACTTTAGCTGAAAGGGCAAGCCAAAAACCGTTGACGGCTCAGAACACGCGGCTCGCGGTGACCTGACATCTCTCAAAGTCATGCTACCATATGAAGCAGGAACGCGGCGGATTCAAGGTGAATTGTCGTGACTCCGTACGCCGGGGGCTCCGCGTGGAGCCGTAGCCGACCCCTTGGCCGACCCTTTGCCCCTTCGGCCGGTCGTCCGCATCCCCTATAGCGTTTTCGAGCGAAGTGGAATCCGGTTCGCGTGAAGAAAACGCGTCCAATCAATATCATAGAGCTTCGCTTCTGATTCAATCAGAAGCGATAATGCCCTAGGCTACTCTGCGTTCCAGCCGCACGCCCTGAGCCGCGCGTGCAAATGCGCGGGCGCGGGCGCGGTGACCACGACGGGCGGCTTGTTCTTCGACAAGGGAACAGCGATTGCGCGCGCATGCAGATGCAGGCCCGGCTCGTCGGGGCGGGGGATGTATTGTTCGTTCCGCGAGCGGCGTAAACTGGCCTGCGTTCCGTAGATGTTGTCGCCGACGATCGGCCAGCCCATCGCCGCGCAATGGACGCGCAGTTGATGGGTGCGGCCGGTAAGCGGTTCCAGGGACAACCAGGTGAGCTGAACTCCTGCTTGCGCTGTGGAGGAGGCGTCAGCGGAATATCGCCCCAGCACTTTCCATTTCGTGGCCGACGGCAATCCGTTCGGATCCGGCTTCTGCCACCAGCCGCGTTCTTCGTTCATCCGCCCGAGCCGAATGTCGATGGTGCCCTCGTCATCAGTCGGGCCGCCTTCCACCACGGCCCAGTAGGTCTTTGAAATTTTGCCGTGCTTGAACAGCAGGCCGAGCGAGGCGGTCGCCTTGCGGTGTCGTCCGAGCACCAGGCAGCCCGAGGTGTCGCGGTCCAGCCGATGCGCCAGCACCGGCGGCCGCGGCAGGCCGAACCGCAGCGCGTCGAACGAGGCTTCGAGATTGGCGCCGCCCTTGGGGCCGCGATGGACGGCGATGCCCGCGGGCTTGTCGATCACCAGCATCAACCCGTCGCGGTGAAGGACGCGGGCCTGAATTTCTTCCGGCGTCGGCTGTGCCGTATCCATGGTTCACTTTATTTCCGGTTGCGGCATGATCGCCGAAACGGCTAACACACCTCCACAATGAACGACAGCACCGAGGATCAACCGAAACAAAGCTGGTGGCGCAGGCTGTCCGGCGGCCTCAAGCGGACCTCGGCTTCGCTCGGGACGGCGGTGGCCGATCTCGTCACCAAGCGCAAGCTCGACCGCGCGATGCTCGACGACATCGAGGACGTGCTGCTGCGCGCTGACCTCGGAACCGCGGTCGCCGAACGCATCGCGGAGGCGGTCGGCGAAGGACGCTATGACAAGGCGATCTCCGCCGACGAGGTGAAGGCCGTCGTCGCGGCCGAGGTGGAGAAAGTTCTCGCGCCGGTGGCGCGGCCGCTGGCCGTCGACGAGACGGTCAAGCCCTTCGTTATTCTGGTGGTCGGCGTCAACGGCTCCGGCAAGACCACGACCATCGGCAAGCTGGCGGCGAAATTGTCCGCCGAGGGCCGCAAGGTGATGATGGCGGCCGGCGACACGTTTCGCGCCGCGGCGATCGACCAGTTGAAGGTCTGGGGCGAGCGGACCGGCTCGCCGGTGATCGCGGGCGCGCAAGGATCGGATTCCGCGAGCCTTGCGTTCAACGCGCTGACCGAGGCGCGAAACCAGAACCGCGACGTGCTGCTGATCGACACCGCGGGCCGCCTGCAGAACAAGGCGGAACTGATGAACGAACTGGAAAAGATGGTTCGCGTCATCCGCCGGGTCGATTCGTCGGCTCCGCATGTCGTGCTGCTGGTGCTCGATGCCACGGTCGGACAGAACGCGCTGTCGCAGGTCGAGGCGTTTCATCGCACCGCCGGCGTCACCGGGCTGGTGATGACCAAGCTGGACGGCACCGCGCGCGGCGGCATTCTGGTGGCGCTCGCGGAGAAGCATAAGCTGCCCGTGCATTTCATCGGCGTGGGCGAAGGAGTGGACGATCTCGCGCCGTTCACCGCGCGCGATTTCGCGCGGGCGGTCGCGGGGATCGAAGACTGACGATGAACAAGTCGCAACCGCACCCGTTCTTCAAGCTCGCGACCGAACTCGGTCCGCTGCTGGTGTTCTTCGCCGCCAATGCGAAGTTTGGCCTGTTCGTTGCGACGGCCGCGTTCATGGTGGCGATCATGGCCGCGATGATCGCGTCCTATGCGGTGACGCGGCATATCCCGCTGATGGCGCTGGTGACGGGCGTCATCGTCATCGTGTTCGGCACGCTGACCCTGGTGCTGCATGATGAGACCTTCATCAAGGTGAAGCCGACCATCATCTATGCCCTGTTCGCGGCGGTGCTCGGCGGCGGATTGCTGTTCGGCCGTTCCTTCATCGCGATCATGTTCGATCAGGTGTTCAACCTGACGCCGCGCGGCTGGCGGTTGTTGACGATGCGCTGGGCGCTGTTCTTCGCCGCGATGGCAGTCCTGAATGAATTCGTCTGGCGGACCCAGAGCACGGATTTCTGGGTCAACTTCAAGGTGTTCGGAGCGGTCCCGCTCACCATGATCTTTGCCATGATGCAGATGCCGCTGACCCGGCGCTATCATCTGGAGCCGGCCACCCTGGAAGCCAGCGATGCCAAGGAAGGCGACATCAGCGAAGGCTGATCGCTTTCCAACAGGTTGGCCTGAAAGACGAGCGGGGCTGAATCAGGAGCCTGCCTTCAGGGCCTTTTCGATTTCCGGCTTCAGCACCGCTTCGATATTCTCGGGCGTGATTTCCCCGACCAGCTTGTAGGCGATGGTGCCGTCTCGCGCGACCACGAAGGTCTCGGGCACGCCGTAGACACCCCATTCGATGGAAGCCCGGCCATTGCTGTCGACGCCGACGACGTCGAACGGGTTGCCGTAGCGGCCGAGGAAGCGGCGGGCGTTGTCGGAAGCGTCCTTGTAGTTGATGCCGACGAACTGCACGCGCCGGTCCCTGGCGAACTCGGTCAGCAGCGGCGCCTCGCTATGGCAGGGGACGCACCAGGATGCCCAGACATTGACCAGGCTGACCTTGCCGATGAAGGTCGCGGGGTCGATCCCCGGCACCGGCTTGCCGTCCACCATGAGGCCGGACAGCGGCGGCAGCGGGATCTGGGGCGCGGCGCGGCCGATCAGCGCCGAGGGGATTCGCGAGATGTCGCTATCGCCGAGCCGGAACCAGAACAGGAGCGCCAGCGCGGCGAAGAGCACGAGCGGCAGCGCCATCAGCCAGCGCCGTTTCGGCGCGGCGGCGGGCGTCGCGGGGTCGGTCATTGAACCTCCGCTGCGCTGCGTCCCGATCGCCTGACCGCGCCCGCGGCTTCAAGGCCGCGCAGGCGCGCCTTCTGGCGGCGGTAATCCATGATCACCCAGACGATGAGCGCGGTGACCACGGCAGCGACCGATACGTAGGACGTCACGATGAACGAGGCATAGGGACCGAGCGCCATGATTGTCACGCCACCGATTTGCTGGCTTGCAGCATCTGCAAGGTGCGCACGCGCCGGCGCAGGATTTCATTCCGCATCGCCGCGATATGCAGCGTCAGGAACAGCAGGGTGAATCCGATCGCCATCACCGCGAGGGGGATCAGGAAGGAACGGTCGAGCGTCGAGCCGCCCATTCGCACCACCGAAGCTGGTTGATGCAACGTGTTCCACCAGTCCACCGAGAACTTGATGATGGGAATGTTGACCGAGCCGACCAGCGTCAGCACCGCGGCGGCGCGAGCGGCGCGTGAGGGATCCTCGACCGCGCGCCATAGCGCCATCAGGCCGAGATACATCAGGAACAGGATCAAGACCGAGGTCAGCCGCGCGTCCCACTCCCAGTAGGTGCCCCACATCGGCCGGCCCCACAGCGATCCCGTCAGCAGCGCGAGAAAGGTGAAGGCTGCGCCGATCGGCGCGGCGGTCTTGGCCGCGACGTCGGCCAGCGGATGCCGCCACACCAGCGTGCCCAGTGCGGCGACGCTCATCACGCCCCACACGAACATCGACAGCCACGCATTGGGAACGTGGATGAACATGATCTTGACGGTCGCGCCCTGCTGGTAGTCGTCGGGCGCGATCGCGGACTGGTACAGGCCGACCGCAAGCACGAGCGTGGTGACGGCCACGAGCCACGGCAGAATCCGGCCGGCAAGCGTGAGAAACCGGGAGGGGTTGGCGAGGTCAATCAACGGCATGGGCACCACTGATAGTCGCCGGAGCTACCGCAGGCAATGCGGATTTGCGTCCGGTTTCGCACTTGAGCAAAAATTGATTGGCTGCATCGAGCGCCTCAATCCAGCCCGTGCCGCAGGCTTGCGGCGGCGGCAAACGGGCCGATGACCAGGCTCGCCAGCGACAGCGCGCACAGAATCGAGAACGGCGTGCCGAACGGCGAGGGTCCGGAAATCGCGGCGTTGGACGCGGCGACGCCGAAAATCAGAACCGGGATCGACAGCGGAAGCACCAGCACCGAGAGCAGCAGCCCGCCGCGGCGCAGGACGACGGCGAGGGCGGCGCCGACCATTCCGGTGAAGGTGAGCGCCGGCGTTCCGGCAAGGAGCGTCAGCGCCACCGCGCCGGTCGCGACGGCGTCAAGGTTGAGCAGCAGTCCCAGCACCGGCGTCGCGGCGACCAGCGGCAACCCTACCGCCAGCCAGTGCGCCAGCGCCTTCGCGGCGCAGACCAGTTCGAGCGGCGTGCGGCCCATGACGATCAGGTCGAGCGAGCCATCGTCGTGATCGGCGGTGAACAGGCGATCGAGCGTCAGCAGGCTCGCCAGCAGCGCGCCGAGCCAGAGAATCGCGGGACCGAGTTTTTTCAGGAGCGCGAGATCGGGGCCGACCGCGAACGGCATCAGCACCACGACGGTCAGGAAAAACAGCACCCCGATCAGCGCGCCGCCGCCGACGCGCAGCGCGACGCGCACATCCCGGCGGATCACGGCGGCGAGGGCGGTCATCGGCAAGGCCTCCCTTGCTTTCGTCCCCTCTCCCCTTGTGGGAGCCGAGACGAGCGAAGCTCGCTCTTAGGGTGCCGGAGCGAAGCGGAGGCGGGTGAGGGGTCAAGCATCGCGTTTCGGATCGACCCTTCACCCGGTTTCTCGCCACGCTCGAAACCACCCTCTCCCACAAGGGGAGAGGGCAGGAGTCCCCGCTGCACGACCCTGCTCAAGCCCTTCACGCCGCGCCTCCGATCCGCAGTTCCTGCACGGCAATGCCGAGCGGCGTATGGGTTGCGGCCAGAATGATGCCCCCGCCCGCGAGATGGCTGGTCATGATCGCGGCGAAGGCGGACTGGCCGGTGACGTCGAGGGCCGAGGTCGGCTCGTCCAGCAGCCAGACCGGACGCTTGACCGTCAGGAGCCGCGCGATCGACAGCCGTCGCCGCTGACCCGCCGAGAGATAGGCCGCCGGCAGATGCGCGGCATGGCCGAGTCCGACCGTCGCGAGCGCATCCGATTCGCCCGATTTCCCGCCGCCGAGGAAATCCCGCCAGAACGACAGGTTCTCGCTGACCGTGAGCGCAGGCTTCAAGGCGTCGCGATGGCCGAGGTAATGCGCCTGTTCCGGCAGCGTCAATTCGGGATCGCCGCCTTCAAGGCTGATCGACCCGCCTTCCATCGCCAGAAGACCCGCCAGGAGCCGGAGCAGGGACGTTTTCCCCGCGCCGTTAGGACCGGTGATCGCCACGGCGCGGCCCGACTCCGCCGCGACATCAAGGCCGGAAAACACCTCCCGTCCTCCTCTGACGCATCGCAATCCGTTCCCTGAGAGTCTCATGGTGGTCCTGTTCGCGGAACTATCGCGTTTTCCGTGTATGGCTGAAAGGCGGGGTACAAGCATTTGAGGGACGGTGGCGGACGATCTGGAAAGACTCTATAAAAACCGGAACCTGATGCAGCACAAAACGCGCCGCAACGAAACCCCTCGGCTTGGTGCGTCAGCGGTGTTTCAATACCATAACGGTTTGCCGGCCCGTTACCCCAGACGCTTTAATTCGGGATTTCTCACATGGCTTCGCTCGACAGCTTCAAGTGCCTGAAAACTTTCAAGGTCGGAGGCAAGACCTACGCTTACTACAGTCTGCCGGCGGCGGAGAAGAATGGCCTCAAGGGCATCTCCCGGCTGCCCTATTCCATGAAGGTGCTGCTGGAAAACCTGCTGCGCAACGAGGACGGCCGCTCGGTGAAGAAGGAAGACATCGCCGCGTTCGCCAAATGGCTGAGAAAGCGCAGGCTCGAGCATGAGATTGCCTTCCGTCCGGCTCGCGTTCTGATGCAGGATTTCACCGGCGTGCCCGCCGTGGTCGATCTCGCGGCGATGCGCAACGCGATGCAGAATCTCGGCGGCAAGCCTGAGAAGATCAATCCGCTGGTGCCGGTCGATCTCGTCATCGACCACAGCGTGATCGTGAACTTCTTCGGTGACAACAAGGCGTTCGCCAGGAACGTGGTCGAGGAATACAGGCAGAACAAGGAGCGCTACGAGTTTCTGAAATGGGGGCAGAAGGCCTTCTCGAATTTCGCGGTGGTGCCGCCCGGCACCGGCATCTGCCATCAGGTCAATCTGGAGTATCTGGCGCAGACGATCTGGACCAGAAAGGAAAAGCTGACGATCGGCAGAAAGACCGCCAGCATCGAGGTGGCCTATCCGGATACGGTGCTCGGCACCGATTCCCACACCACCATGGTCAATGGTCTTGCCGTGCTGGGCTGGGGCGTCGGCGGCATCGAGGCGGAAGCCGCCATGCTCGGCCAGCCGCTGTCGATGCTGCTGCCCGACGTGGTCGGCTTCAAGCTGAAGGGGGCGCTGAAGGAAGGCGTTACCGCCACCGATCTCGTTCTCACCGTCACCCAGATGCTGCGCAAGCAGGGCGTCGTCGGCAAGTTCGTCGAATTCTACGGGCCCGGCCTCGATCATCTGTCGGTCGCGGACAAGGCGACCATCGCCAACATGGCGCCGGAATACGGCGCGACCTGCGGTTTCTTTCCGATCGATGCGGCGACCATCGACTACCTCAAGACGTCCGGCCGCGCGGCGGCCCGTGTCGCGCTGGTGACGAAATACGCCAAGGCGCAGGGGCTGTTTCGCAGCGCCGCTTCGAGCGATCCGGTCTTCACCGAAAAACTCGCGCTCGATCTCGGAACGGTGGTGCCCTCACTCGCCGGACCGAAACGGCCGGAGGGGCGGCAGTCGCTGTCGGCGGTCGCGGACGGCTTCGCCGGTGCGCTCGCGGAGGAATACCGGAAGACCGACGCCGCGGCGCGATTCCCGGTCGAGGGCCGCAACTTCGATCTCGGCCATGGCGACGTGGTGATCGCGGCGATCACCTCATGCACCAATACATCCAACCCGAGCGTGCTGATGGCCGCCGGGCTGCTGGCGCGCAAGGCGGCGGCGAAAGGGCTGACCGCGAAGCCCTGGGTGAAAACGTCGCTGGCGCCGGGCAGCCAGGTGGTCGCCGAATATCTCGCGGCGTCCGGGCTTCAACTCGATCTCGACAGAGTGGGTTTCAACCTGGTCGGCTTCGGCTGCACCACCTGCATCGGCAATTCGGGACCGCTGGCGCCGGAGATCTCAAAATCGGTCAACGACAACGGCATCGTCGCCGCGGCGGTTCTGTCGGGCAACCGCAATTTCGAGGGCCGCGTTTCGCCGGACGTGCAGGCGAATTATCTGGCCTCGCCGCCGCTGGTCGTCGCCTATGCGCTGGCAGGCTCGGTGACCAGAAATCTCAGCCGCGAGCCGCTCGGCACGGGCACCGACGGCAAGCCGGTGTACCTGAAGGATATCTGGCCGACCTCGAAGGAGGTCAACGCCTTCATCAAGAAGTACGTGACCTCCAGAATCTTCAAGAAGAAGTACGCCGCCGTTTTCAAGGGCGATGACAACTGGCGCAAGATCCAGACCGTCGCGAGCGAGACCTATCGCTGGAACATGAATTCGACCTATGTGCAGAATCCGCCCTACTTCGATGGCATAAAGAAGGAGCCGGAGCCGATCGAGGACATCGTGGATGCCCGCATCCTGGCCATGTTCGGCGACAAGATCACCACCGATCATATTTCGCCGGCCGGTGCGATCAAGCTGACGTCGCCGGCCGGACAATATCTCAGCGAACGCCAGGTGCGTCCGGCGGATTTCAATCAGTACGGCACGCGGCGCGGCAATCATGAAGTGATGATGCGGGGCACCTTCGCCAATATCCGTATCAAGAACTTCATGCTCAGGGGCGCCGACGGCACGGTCCCCGAGGGCGGCTTGACCAGGCACTGGCCGGACGGCGAGCAGATGTCGATCTATGACGCCGCGATGAAGTACCAGCAGGAGAACGTGCCGCTTGTCGTGTTCGCCGGCGCCGAGTATGGCAACGGCTCGTCGCGCGACTGGGCGGCCAAGGGCACGCTGCTGCTCGGCGTTCGCGCGGTGATCTGCGAGAGCTTCGAGCGCATCCACCGCTCCAACCTCGTCGGCATGGGCGTGTTGCCGCTGACTTTCGAGGAAGGCGTGTCCTGGCAATCCCTCGGGCTCACGGGTGATGAGACGGTGACGATTCGCGGCTTGCAGGGCGATCTGAAGCCGCGCCAGAAGCTGACGGCGGACATCGTGTCCCGCGACGGCTCGCTTCGCCGCGTCTTGCTGCTCTGCCGCATCGATACGCTCGACGAACTCGACTACTACCGCAACGGGGGCATCCTGCACTATGTGCTGCGCAAACTCGCGGCTTGACCTGCTGATCCGATTCCGACGTCCGCATTGCGTTCAAGCGCGCCCATAGCCCCTCCTGGGGGACATGTGTTTGACGTTCGTACCCGAGGGCCGCGATCGCCGGCGTGACGAATGTCAGAACGGCGCATTTGATGTATGAGGCCTTCACCGCGAATTGAGTGGCGGGCAAGCGGGGGTCAGCCTATCAAAATGCCGGCTTCTCGCATTCTTAAAGCGTCTTTTCCTTCATGCCGCCGGCCCCTGCCGTGCCGCGGTTTTGGTGATCTTGATGATGTCTCGTGGTGGTTTGGCACGACTGTCCGGAGCGCTTGGCGTTTGCGCGGTTGTCGCGATCACTCGTCCAGCCTTGGCGGAGCCGCGCGCGGTGGTTGAACTGTTCACGTCGCAGGGCTGCTCCTCATGTCCGGCCGCCGATGAAATTCTGGGTGATCTTTCCAAGGACCCGTCGATCGTCGCGATCAGCATGCCGATCGATTACTGGGATTATCTCGGCTGGAAGGATACGCTCGCGGACAATCGCTTCACGGCGCGCCAGAAGGCCTATTCGCAGATGCGGGGCGATCGCGATGTCTACACGCCGCAGGTGATCGTCAATGGATCGGCCCATGTGATCGGCAATGATCGCGGCGCGATCGAAAGGGCGGTTCGCGATACGCGACAAAGCCAGGAGGTGATGTCGGTGCCGGTTTCGATGTCGGTGTCGGGTCGGCAGCTCAACGTGTCGGTCGCATCCGCCAACGGCAAGCATCTTTCGGATCGCGGCGAAATCTGGGTCTGTGCGATCTCCAAGGCGGTCCCGATTGCGATCGGGCGTGGAGAGAACAGCGGCCGCAAAGTGACCTACCATAATGTCGTTCGGAGCTGGCTCAAGGTCGGCGACTGGACGGGCAAGGCGGGCACCTGGGCGGTGCCGATTGAGAATATCGCCCATCATGGCGTCGATGCCGCGGTGGTCTATGTTCAGGATGGCAATCGCGAAAGGCCCGGCCGGATGCTTGGCGCGGCCTACACCCTGCTGCATTGATATTTGATTGGCGTTTTCCGCGACGCGAATCCCGCGCGATGAATGGCCTGCCTTCAGGGTGCTCAAAAAGAAAAGCCCGGCACCGGGTCCGAGCTTTCTGCAAATCCAAAATTGATCTCTGCGAATAGGCCCGATCCTGATGGCCCCGGGGGGCTGGGGGCTGAGGAACCGGTTCCAAAAGAATCGGGCCATCGCAGAGAATGTTCTTTCGCAGCTCAGCGGGGCGGTTGCTTGACGGAATTTGGGCTGCATTATGATTTCGCCTGACGTTCTTGTTATTGGGGAGTGGAAGTGGCGCAAGGAATGAAGGCAAGGAATGAAGGGATGAGTTGATTGCTGCGCCGCTTCGGGACCGGGAAGCCGAGCCTCTTGCGGCAAGTCGCGGCCGGGGCGATGATGTCATCCGACCCGACAGGAGGCGCCGATGAGTTCGTTGCCGGACGACCTTGATTCAGTCGGGAGCCGCGTGACGGAACGCGGCCCCGCGCCCGTTCCCGCTCCAGGCAGGGTGACGTTCAACCGTCTCGAACTCAATCGTATCCTCAATCTTTATGGACGGATGGTCGCCGATGGGGATTGGCGCGATTATGCCATCGACTTTCTCAGGGATCGCGCGGTGTTCTCGGTCTTCCGCCGCGCTTCCGAAGTTCCGATTTATCGTATCGAGAAAGATCCGCGACTGGCGCGCAAGCAAGGCGCTTATAGCGTGATCTCGGCGAGCGGCCTTATTCTGAGGCGCGGCCACGAACTCGACCGCGTGCTGCTTGTCATCGATCGCAAGCTGTCGCTGGTCTGATGCAGCCACATTCCTGCGGCCCCTGGATAGGGACCGCAGCATGAATGCTCCGCCGAGAATTTCGCTTCTGATTCCATCAGAAGCGAAAAGGTCCTAAATGGCGTTGCTGACCAGCTTGATCCGCGGCGCCGTCGCCTCGATCAGGTCGCGATAGGAATCGAGATAATCAAGCGCCATGCGCCGCGCCGTGAAGCGCGCCTCGAACTCCGCCCTGATGGTTCCGCGATCGAGCGTCGTCAGGCTGTGGACGGCGGCCACCGCGCTGATCTCGTCTTCGACGATAAAGCCCGTTTGTCCATCCGTAATGATCTCGGCGACGGAGCCGCGATTGTAGGCGATGACGGGGGTGCCGCACGCCATCGCCTCGATCATGACCAGCCCGAACGGTTCAGGCCAGGCGATCGGCGCCAGCAGTCCGATGGCGCCGCTGAGGAAGTCCGGCTTCTCGTGGTCGCTGATCTCGCCGATATACTCCACCAGCGGGTGGTCCATCATCGGACGGATGTATTCATCATAATATTCCTGGTCGGCGCGATCAACTTTCGCGGCGATCTTGAGCGGGATGCCGCACCGAAGCGCGATCCTGATGGCGCGGTCGACGCCTTTCTCCGGAGCGATGCGGCCCAGAACCGCGAGGTAGCTCGGCTTGACCGGGCGGGGCGTCAACAGCTTCTCCGGGAGCCCGTGATACACCGTACGGAGCCAGCGGGCTTGCGGCGCTGGGCGGCGTTGTGCGTTCGAGATTGAGATCAATGGAATTGAAGAAAATGCGTTGAAGACCGGCTGAAGCTCCGGGAGATCGAGGCGGCCGTGCAGCGTGGTGAGGAAGGGTGTCGGTTGTCTCGAAAACAGTGAGAAGGGGTAGTAGTCGAGGTGAAAGTGGAGAAAGTCGAACTCTTCATCGTCACATTTCCGGCGGACCCGTTCCAGCATCACCATGTGCAGTGCGTTTGGATCGCGCACGGCGCCATCTAGTCGTAAGGCTCTCGGCCAGGTCGCATCAAGTCGGGCCGACGTAAGAGAATCGCCGCTGGCAAAAAGAGTTACGTCGTGGCCGAGGGCAACGAATTCTTCCGTCAGCCAGTGCACCACTCGTTCAGTGCCGCCATACAGCTTCGGAGGAACAGCTTCCGTCAACGGAGCAACCTGCGCGATGCGCATCTATCAGTCTCCTGTCATTGTTCATGTCTCGTCGGCGAGTGGAGGCTTCAGGGTTTTCGGGACAAAGGAACGTTCTCGGATTTGAGAGGTTCCTTTGTTCCGCGCGACTTCTTCCACATTGTCGTCTTGCTGATGCCATCACTCCCCGGCAGACAACCTATGCAGGCTTTGCAACGAAGTTTGTGCGCATTGACGGCTTTTCTGAGGGGCTTGTGCGGCATTGTCGAACGCCCTCTTCCGAGAAGACGCCTTTGCTCTTTACTCTGGTCAACTTCACAGCACGGTGGGGATGCATGGACGATTTCTCGGGATACGCCAGTCGGCCCTTTGCATTCGTGATGCGTTACTGCCGCCGGCGATCGGCGTCGCACATTGCGATCCTTCTATGCGTCGTCGCGGCGGTGATGTGTTCAGTCGGGACGCAGTACGGCGTCAAATCGCTGGTTGATGCGCTGACGCGCGGGCCCGGGCATAGCGGTGCGGTATGGCTGGCGTTCATCTTTCTCGTGACGCTGATCGCTGCCGACAACTTGCTCTGGCGCGTCGCGAGCTGGGTCGCGAGCTTCACATTCGTCGGCGTCACGGGCGACCTGCGCCGCGATATCTTCAGGCATCTGACAGGTCATGCGCCAAGCTATTTCGCTGGACGGATGCCGGGGATGTTGACGGGCCGCATCACGGCGACCTCGAACGCGGTCCACACCGTCGAGAACATGCTGGTCTGGAACGTGCTGCCGCCCTGCATCGCGACGGTGGTTGCGATTGCGCTGATCGGAACGGTCAGCCTTCCGATGGCGGCTGGTCTGGCGCTCGTCGCCGTCTTCATGGTCGCCGTCATGTTCGGAGTGGCTGCCGGGGGGAAGACCCTGCATGACGACTACGCCGACAAGGCTGCGCGGGTTGACGGCGAGATGGTCGATGTCGTCAACAACATGCCGCTGGTCAGGGCGTTCTGCGGCACCGACCATGAGCTGGACAGGTTCAATGCCACGGTCGGCCGCGAAATGAGCGCGCGCGGACGCAGTCTTCGTTATCTGGAGAAGCTCAGGATCGCTCATGCCGTCGTCACCATCGTGCTGACCATTTCGCTGCTGGCGTGGGCCATTACGCTGTGGCAACGCGGCAGCGTCACCACCGGGGAGGTCGTGCTGGTCTGCACGCTCGGCCTGTCGATCCTGCACGCCACCAGAGATCTCGCTGTCGCGCTCGTGGACATCACCCAGCACGTGGCGCGGCTGTCGGAAGCGGTCGCGACGCTGCTGGTCCCGCACGAGTTGACCGATCATCCCGAAGCCAAGCCGTTGCGCAAGAACGGCGCGGCCATCGCTTTCAACAATGTCTCGTTTCGATACCCGGGCGGCCGATCGGTTTTCGAGCGCTTCAATCTCAGGATTCAACCGGGGCAGCGGGTCGGGCTGGTCGGGGAGTCCGGCGGCGGCAAGTCGACGCTGTTCGTCCTGTTGCAGCGGTTCTACGATGCGGAGCGCGGCAGCGTGACCATCGACAGTCAGGATATCTCGCGCGTGACGCAGCACAGCCTGCGCGAGGCCATATCCGTGGTGCCGCAGGACATTTCACTGTTTCACAGGAGCATTCTGGAGAACATCCGTTACGGTCGTCCGACGGCGACCGATGGCGAGGTGCTGCGCGCAGCCAGCGCCGCGCGGTGTGATTTCGTCGACAAGCTCCCCGAAGGATTCGCGACCATGGTCGGCAACCGCGGCGTGAAACTTTCCGGAGGTCAACGCCAGCGCATCGCCATCGCGCGCGCGTTCCTCAAGGACACGCCGATCTTGCTGCTTGACGAGGCGACCGCAGCGTTGGACAGTGAATCCGAGGAGGCAGTCCGCGAGGCGCTCGGCAGCTTGATGCGAGGCCGTACGGTGATCGCGATCGCGCACCGGCTTTCGACCTTGCGCAATTTCGATCGCGTGGTCGTGCTCAAGAACGGCAGGATCATCGAAGACGGCCAGCCCGCTTGTCTGATGCGCAAGGACGGACACTATCGAAACCTCGTCGCCAAGGAGATGAGCCGCCTCGCTGTTCACGCGGCTTGAACCCTGATCTCCGTCAGGCGTCGGGCGCTGGACGGAGCCGCATGATCAGGAATTCGGCAGGGGGCAGATGATGGCAACAAAACGTGCGGCTCAGATGACGAGCACGCCGTCCGAAGTTCTATCGGAATCGCCTTTCTATATTCCGATGACCGGACCGTCGGCGCGGCCGCGCCGCACGCTGAAACACGATGACACCTTCGTTGTGCTGGACAGCCATGGTGATATCGGCGCTTCCGCGGGAGGACCGGACGGGCTGTTCAATTCCGACACGCGATATCTCGCCCGTCTGGAGTTGCTGCTCAACGACATGCAGCCGCTTCTTCTCGGCTCCAACCTGCGCAACGACAATTCCGGCCTCACGGTCGATCTCACCAATCCCGATATCTATGACGGCGAGCGGATCGTATTTCATAAGGATACGATCCATATCGTGCGCACGACCTTTCTCTGGCGGGGAACGGCGTATCAGAGGATCGGCTTGCAGAATCACGGTGAGCAGACCGCAAGCGTCGCCCTCTCCCTCCGGTTTGACAACGACTTCGCCGACCTGTTCGAGGTTCGGGGCGAGCGCCGCAAGCGCCGCGGGACAGGCGCCAGCGAACTGGCCGATCCTGCCACCGTCGTTCTGTCCTACACCGGCCTCGATGACATCGTTCGGACCTCGCGCCTGCATTTCGCGCCGCGGCCGACGCGGCTGACGGTCAACAGCGCGGTTTATCAGATCGACCTTCCCCCGCAGCGGACCACCGAAATCTTTCTCACCGTGTCCTGCAACAAGCCGGAGACGGAGAGGCCGATTGCGTTCTATCGCAGCCTGCTGGCGCATCGCCGTGAAATGCGGCGCGCCTGGTCCCATACGACGAGTATCGAAACCTCGAACGACGTCTTCAACGAGGTGTTGTGTCAGTCGATGGCCGATCTGAATATCTTGATGACGCAGACGCCGCAGGGCCGCTATCCCTATGCCGGGATCCCCTGGTACTCGACCACGTTCGGGCGCGACGGCCTCATCACGGCCTTGCAGATGTTGTGGATCGACCCTGGCATTGCGCGCGGCGTTCTCCGGAGGCTTGCGGCCTTTCAGGCGAAAACCGTCGATCCTCTCTCGGATGCCGAGCCGGGAAAGATTCTTCACGAAATGCGCGGCGGTGAAATGGCGGCGCTGCGCGAAGTACCTTTCGAACGATATTACGGCAGCGTCGATTCCACGCCGCTGTTCGTGTTGCTCGCGGGGCTCTACGTCGAACGCACGGGCGACGAGTCGATCCTGCAAGAGCTGTGGCCGGCGACCGAGGCCGCGCTCGGCTGGATCGATGGCCCCGGCGATCCGGATGGTGACGGCTTTGTCGAGTATCGGCGCGCATCCGAGCAGGGGCTTGCCAATCAAGGCTGGAAAGACTCGTTCGACGCGATCTTTCATGCCGACGGCACGCTTGCGGAGGGGAATATCGCGCTCGCGGAGGTGCAAGGTTATGTTTTCGCCGCCAAGCGGGCGGCGGCGCGGTGCGCGCGCGTGCTCGGCCTGACCAAGCGGGCCGATGAACTGGAGCTTGCCGCGGAGCGTCTGGCGTGCCGGTTCGAGGAGACATTCTGGTTGCCGGATATGGGAACCTACGCGCTGGCGCTGGACGGAAAAAAGCGTCCCTGCGAAGTGCGGACGTCGAACGCCGGGCAATTGCTGTTCACCGGCAT
This sequence comes from Nitrobacter sp. TKz-YC01, assembly GCF_047824785.1. Lineage (GTDB taxonomy): Bacteria > Pseudomonadota > Alphaproteobacteria > Rhizobiales > Xanthobacteraceae > Nitrobacter. The sequence continues at coordinate 484,930 of NZ_CP181167.1, forward strand.
GGTCCGTGAAGATCGGGCGCGCCTGGTCGCCGCCGATCTGATGCGGCCGGCGTTCTTCACCGGATGGGGAATCCGCACCGTGGCGATCGGGGAGGCGCGTTACAATCCGATGTCCTATCACAACGGCTCGATCTGGCCGCACGACAACGCGCTGATCGCGCTCGGGCTCGGGCGGTATGACCTCAAGCACTCGGTGGAGCAGGTTTTCAAGGGGCTGTTCGACGCCGCTTCCTATATGGATCTGCGGCGGCTGCCGGAACTGTTCTGCGGCTTCCGGCGTGAGCCGCGGCGTGGGCCTACGCTCTATCCCGTCGCCTGTCTGCCGCAGGCATGGGCGAGCGCAACGCCGTTTACGCTGCTGGAAGCGGCGCTGGGGCTGGAATTCGACCCCGCAAGAAGCGAGATCCGGCTGCGCAATCCGCGGCTCCCGGCGTTTCTCAACGAGATGATTCTGCGGCGTCTGCATCTGGGTGAATCCACTGTCGATCTGCGTCTGCGCAGGCATGACGAGGACGTGTCGGTTGAAGTGCTGCGGACACAAGGCCACGTCCAGGTCTCGATGGTGCTGTCCCGTTAGAGTCTTTCATTGTTTCATGGAAACAATGAAAGACTCTAACTTTATGTTTTGACGCGTTTTCTTTACGCGAACCGGATTCCGCTTCGCTCGAAAACGCAATTGAGCATGATCCCGACCCGAAGGACTCGTCTCTTCCCATGACGGGCGTCATGGGTTGCGTGTCAATCGGCGTTGGAACGGGACCCTCCATCGGCGTCCAAAAGGGCCCCCTTTGATCGGCGAGCTTTGCTGGTAGCGCTCGCAGCGTCGGAGCTGGCCGGGATTGCGGAGACGGTGCGAGCGCGGGTTGTTTGATCGTCGTCGCGGCTTTTGAATCTCCAGCTGTCGTTACCGGTCTCTACGATGTCACAGTGATGGGTCAGCCGGTCGAGCAGCGCAGTGGTCATCTTGGCATCGCCGAACACGCTGGGCCACTCTCCGAAGGAGAGGTTGGTGGTGACGATGACGGATGTGCGCTCGTAAAGCCGGCTGATGAGGTGGAACAGAAGCTGGCCGCCGGATTGAGCGAACGGTAGGTAACCCAGTTCGTCGAGAACGATGAAGTCCATCCGGGTCAGATGTTCGGCGAGCCGGCCCTGACGTCCGTTGCGGGTCTCGCTTTCGAGACGGTTGACGAGGTCGACGACGTTGTAAAAGCGCCCGCGGGCACCGGAGCGGATGCAGCTCCTGGCGATGGCGATGGCCAGATGGGTCTTGCCGGTGCCGGTACCGCCGACCAGCACGACGTTGCGTTGCTGGGCGATGAAGCCGCCGCCGGCGAGATCATTGACAAGTGTCTGGTTGATCGGCGTGCCGTCGAACTGGAAGTCAGCGATGTCCTTGGCGAGAGGAAGCTTGGCGATGGTGAGCTGGTACTTGATCGATCTCGCCTGCTTTTCGCTGATCTCGGCCGTGAGCAAGTCGCCGACGATGCGCTGAGGTTCATGCTGGCGCTTGATGGCGGTCACCATGATCTCGTCGAAGGCGGCCTTCATTCCGTAGAGCTTGAGCTCACCCATGAGATCGAAGATTTGGGCTCGTTCCATCAGTTGGTCCTCCGGAGGTTGTCGTAGCGGGCACAATCAGCGATCGGCGCATGGCGAAGCGTCAGTGCGGCCGGCGTCATGATGTTGGCTGGTGGCGCCGGCTCACGTTGCCGAGCTAGGATGTTGAGCACGACATCAGCGGAATGAACGCCGTGAGCGACCGCTTCGGCGCAGGCGGCCTCAACTGCTGGCAGACCGTCGGTCAGCGCCGCGTTGAGGATGTCGACCATCTGCCGATTGCCGTCATCGGCGCCGGCAAGCTTTCGCCGCACACGCTCGATCGCAGCCGGCAGCACCCAGTCCTTAAAGGGCGCCCCGTTGCGCAAGGCGCCGGGCTTGCGCATCAGGACAGGCACATAGTGCCAGGGATCGTAGACCGTCTCGCCGCGGCCAAATGATCGTTGATGCTCGGCAACGATCCGGCCGTCTTGGCGGATTACGATGCGGTCCGCATAGGCCTGGACTTCAACAGGCCGCCCAACGGCGCTCGCCGCCACCGAGTATTTGTTGTTGTCGAAGCGCACCAGGCAGGTCTTGGAGATCGAGGCGGGCACGGCATGGAAGCCGTCGAAGCGACCGGCATAGGGGACGAGCCTTGGTCGCTCAGCTTCGAAGACTTCCCAGATGGTTCGGTCCGCGAACTCCGGATGTCGGTGCGCTTTGGCGTAAGCAATGCATTTATCGAGCAGCCAGGCGTTCAGCTCATCCAGCGTCTTGAAGCGCAGCCGCGGGGTGAAGAACCGTTCGCGGACCAGCCCGACCTGGTTCTCAACCTGGCCCTTCTCCCAGCCCGACGCTGGCGTGCAGGCGACCGGGTCCACCAGATAGTGGCTGCACATCTGCAGGAAGCGGCGATTGTAAAGGCGTCCCTTGCCGACGAAGATCGTCTCGACCGCCGTCTTCATATTGTCGTAGATGCCGCGCCTGCAGGCTCCCTTGAACAGTGCGAACGCCCGGTCATGGGCGTCGAACACCATCTCCTGCGTCTCGCGCGGATAGGCCCGCACGAACAGCATCCGACTGTGGCAGAGCCGGACGTGAGCCGCCTTCACGATCACCGTGACCCCGCTCAGCAGGACCACTTCGTGGCTCCAGTCAAACTGGTAGGCTTCCCCGGGTGCAAAGCTCAGTGGCACATAGGCCGAGGTGGTCGAGGCGCCACGCTCTTGGCTCCAGCGCCGCGCATATCGACGAACCGCATCGTAGCCCCCGACATAGCCCAGACCGCGAAGCTCTTCGAACAACCGGATCAGCGTCAGCCGTTCTCGCGCCGCCTTGCTCTCGTTTGCCACCAGCAACCGGTCAAGCTCGGCACTCCAAGGGCCCATCTTCGGCTGAGGCTGTGTCTCTCGCTCGTACCGAAACTCCGTCGATTGAGAACGGATGACCTTGCGAACCACCTTCCGCGACACGCCGAGTTCTCGGCAAATCGCCTTGATCGGACGACCATCAACAAAATAGGCGCGACGGATCTTGGCAATCGTCTCCACCACCAGCATTCCAACCTCGGCTTCCATGACTCGATGGAAGCCACTGTGGACCCTTGCCCCGGGGTCCCGATTGGATGCCGATTACCCCGAAAACAGGGTCCTTATTCCACGCCGAAACACAGGGTTGCGTCTATCAAGCTCCTTGATCCGCGCCTCGTATTCCTCGGCAAGCTTGAGCAAGCGCTTTTCGGTGAAGGGATCGGTTCCCTTTGCGAGGCGGCGGCAGCGTTCTGCCTGTTGCTTCAGAAACTCGATATCCATGACGTCATCAGCGTTATGAATTCGTGGAATCAGTCCGCCTCAAGGCATGATCACTGCCGGCCGGAGAGCGGAACGAAAGGGAGACTCTGCATGATCGCGTATGCCTAACCCGCGCCGGAGTCTTGCGTTCCTAGAGCATGATCCCGAAAAGTGGAAACCGGTTTTCGGAGAAGATCATGTCCGCTTCTGATGGAATCAGAAGCGAGGCTCTCAGATCTTGATTAACGCGTTTTCTTCACGCGAACCGGTGCCCGCTTCGCTCGAAAACGCTCTTAAAACTCCCCGCGCAGCCGCCCGGAGAACACATGCACGGGACCCCGGTCGGCATTGTAGCCGGGGTTCGTGATGAACTGGTAGTCCGCCGTCAGGGTGACCCACCTGTTCAGCGCATAGGCATAGTACGTTTCCAGTATCCGCTCGCGGCGATAGTTGAGCCGGCCGTCGCCGATCAAAACGCTGAGGCCGCCGGCGGCGATGAAGTCGCGATGATCGCGTGAGAGCGCGTTGATCGCGCCGCCGATGCCGATCGTATCGTCCGGCCGGCCCCAGCGTATTCCCTTGATCGAGGTTCCGAGCGAGAGGCTGGCGTCGATGTCGGTGAACGCCATGATCTCGGTCCTGCCGTCATTCCAGCTCCAGCGGCCGAACAGCCCGATGTCGTCGGTGACGGCCTGCTCGACGTTGATGGCGTAGCCGTACTTGATCCGGCCCATGCGGGTCCGCCGGATATCGAGATTGGCGGGATCGTTCAGCGCTTCACGATAGCTGCCCATAAAGGCGCTGTTGATCCAGCCGAGGGAGCGGAGCCTGCCGGGCTGGCCGAACAGAGAGAAGCGTGTCTCCAGTTCCAGCACATACTCGCCGCGCCGGAACAGGTGGGTGTCGAAACTGTCGGCGTTCGATTGCGAATTCATTAGAAAATAGCCGCCGCGCAGCGCCCATTGTTTCTGATTGAGTTCGGCGGTGACGCCGTAGGTCAGCCCGAGCCTGTCGGCGGCATAGTCGAAGGCGCCCGGAGCCCACAGCGCCCAGTTCATGAAATCGCCGCGGGTGTCCTTGGCATAGGCGTTGCCGTCGAACACGTCGATCACAGCCATCTTGCCGGCCTGCAGCGTCAGGCGCGAGACGTCGGCCTTGCCTGCGATCTGCGACGGATCGCTTGTCAGGTCTTCCTGTTCGCCGCCGAAGCCGAAGGTCTGGCGCACGAACAGCCGCGAGGTATTGTAGCGCGGATAGGGGAAGTTGGATTTTTGCGCCTCGCCGTTCGGAAATCCCGCGACGCCGACGGTGTCGCTGAGACCGAAACCCTGAAGCAACTCGGGATTGTAGTAGACCTCACCGCCGTCCCAGAGCCGTGCGTTCAGAAACAGCGCGTTGCTCCAGGTCGCCTGATATTGCGCGGCCGGGCTCAGGCTGTTGGGGCCGCTGTAGGGCGCCCGGAAGGACGGATAACCCTGCCCGAGATAGACGGTCTGGCCGTGAACCTCCCAGCGGTCGGATTCCAGGCCCGCTGGCGGCTCCGCGGTGGGGCCCGTGCCCGGCACTGATCCGCCGAGCCTGCGGTTGAGGCCGACGCGGATCGATTGAAAATTCATGGTCGCGGCGTATTGCGCAGCCGACGGAAACTGAACGCTCGTTCCTTCGAATTGATAGTGGAGATATTCAAGCCGTGCGCTCCAGTACGGCGCGAAGGCGTATTCAACCCCCGCGCCGGCGACCCAGCCGAAGCGGGCATCCAGCTTCTTCTCCTGATCGCCCGAGGGAAGATCGTTCAGATAGCGGTCGCCGGTGAAGGCGAGGCCGCCGGTGGCGTAGGCAAGCCAGGGCCCCGCGGCATGGCCGAACCGCGCGCGCGCCGTTCCGATGAAATCCCATTGGTGCGTGATGCCGGAGCGCGCTGTCGCGAGCTTTGAGACGAACGAATTGGACTCGATAGCGTTTGGGAACGAGACGTCGGCTTCGGCGCCGAGCAGGAGCCCCGACGGAAGCCGGACATTGTAGCCGGCCTGAATGCCGCCGATCAGTCCCCCGAACACGTGGCGGCCGGAGGCCGGAGCGGGATCGAAGAGTGTCGCGGCCGATCGGCCGCCCCCAAATCCGGCGTGGCCGCCGACATAAAAGCCCGACCAGTCGATGGCGGTCAGGGGACGCGCTTTCCTGACCACGGGAAAGTCCGCCGCCTGCGCGAACCCGTTCTGTGCCAGCAGGCTTGCCGCAAGGCCGGCGAGGGCGCATGTCACCCGCTTCAACGCCTGCGCCGGCTGGATTTGCTTGGACCTGTTTGGCCGAATCCCTGTCACGGGACGCTCCAGCCAGACTGGCGCATATCCGCAAGGGTTCGCCTGGCGCGGCCGTCGCTTCCCTGGCGGGACACCTGATTTGCGCCAGTCGCTAAGTGATCCAGAGGCAACGCCATCCGCCCAGAAATCCCATCCGGCTATGACAGAGGTGCGACAGGGCGTCTGCCCGGCAACGTCGGAAACGGAAGAACTCCGGCGCACCCGTGCGGGGTCATATTCCGATCATGCGGTATCCGTCGAGGCATGACATTTTCCGTCATTGCCGGGGCCAGGCGCGAAGCGTGTCTTCGCGGAAACCCCTGCCATCCATGTCGTCGTGGTTTGCTTCTTGTAGAGAAGATGCCCGGACAAGAACAAGCGCGGGGCATCACATGCGCACTCTTTTCGCTTCTGGTTCAATCAGACCTGTCGCTTATCATTTTGTTTGAGCATGATCCTTTCCGAAAGCCGGTTTCCACTTTTCGGGATGTCTTCCCCGGCGCGAAATCGGCAACGGTCGTGAGAGGAGCCGTCAGCCGGCGGCTCAGGCGCTCGGACCGCCTGTCAGCACCGCCGGGTCGAACCTCGCCATGTCCGCCAGCAACTCGCAGAACGCGCGGGCGCCGTGCGCGAGCAGCCGCTCGCCTTTTTCCACGGAGGCCTGCGTCGCGTCGCCGACGGCGCCGCTGGGGTGAAGGTCCTGAGCCTGCCATGCGAAAGGCGCGGGCCGCTGCGTGCCGAGCCAGCGATAGGTATTCTCGATCGCAATGCTCGCGGGGCTGAAATCGGCGATGCGGTCGCTGCGCACCTGGTCCGGATGGCAGGCCAGCATGATCGAGGTCTCAATGGCGCCGCCGTGAACGCCATGGCGCAGCTCCGCCGCATCGAACAGGCCGTCGGGCACGCCGAAGCGCGCCCATGCGGTGGTGACGGCGAGCATCCGATGCCGCGCGCGCAAATCCTGCGCCACCATTGTCATCGCGGCGCTGTTGCCGCCGTGGCTGGAGACCATGACGATCTTTCTGATTCCGCGCCGCGCCACCTCCCCGCCGAGCGAGGTCCAGGCCTTGAGCGCCGCCTCGTTGGACAGCGTCCGGGTGCCCGGAAAATCCATGTGCTCCGTGGAAATGCCGACCGGCTGCACCGGCAGGAAGGTCGCCGGGGTCTCCTGCGGCAGCCATTCGCGGACCCGTGCAAGATAGGCCTCCGCGATCAGCACGTCGGTGGTGAGCGGCAGGTGCGGCCCGTGCTGCTCGGTGGCCGCCAGCGGCAGCACTGCTATCCAGTTTGCGGCGGTCTGGGGTACGACGGTGCGCCAGTCGATGGCCAGCCAGTCGAAGGGGGGCGTCCGGATCATGTCGCGCGGCGTTTCATTGAACGGGAATGCAGGTTATAGCGTTGTTTCTGTTGGCATGGACACCATTTCGCGCCAGGGCGCGCGTTCAAATCAAAGGCGCGCGTTCAAATCAAAGCCATAATGCCCGCTTCATGGGCCAGAACGATCGAGGAGCCGAAGGATGAGCCTTGCCGTTTCGCTGCGAAGACTGACCGCCGCAATCGGGCTTGCGCTTGGCGTCGCCTCATTCGCCGCGGCCGAACCCGCGCTGGACAAGGTCTCCTTTGGCACCAACTGGGTCGCCGAGGGCGAGCACGGCGGTTTCTTTCAGGCGCTGGCCGACGGCACTTACAGAAAATTCGGTCTCGACGTGACCATCGTTCCGGGCGGTCCGAATGTGAATAACCGGGTTCTGCTGATTGCCGGCAAGCTCGACTTCTTCATGACCGCGAACACCCTGCAGTCGTTCGATGCGGTCGCCAACAACGTGCCGGTCGTGGCGGTGGCGGCGATGTTCCAGAAGGACCCGCAGGTCTTTCTCGCCCACCCCGAATCCAAGGTGGCGAAGATCGAGGATCTTAAGCCGCTTGACCTGTTCATTTCCAAGGAAGGCATCGCAAGCTACTTCCAGTGGCTCAAGTCCGAGTATGGATTCAGCGCTGGGAAGGTCAAGCCTTACACGTTCAACGCCCAGCCCTTCCTTGCTGACAAGAAAAGTGCGATGCAGGGCTATGTGACATCCGAACCGTTCGCGGTGGAGAAGCAGGCCGGCTTCAAGCCGACCGTGATCCTGCTCGCGGATGCCGGGTTCAATCCGTACTCCACGCTGATCGAGACCCGCCGCAATCTGGTCGAGACCAGGCAGGATCTGGTGCAGCGGTTCGTCGACGCCTCGATCATCGGCTGGTACACCTATCTCTACGGCGACAACACGGCCGGCAACGCCATGATCAGGAAGCTCAATCCTGAAATGACCGACGACCTGCTGGCCTATTCGGTGGCGAAGATGAAAGAGCACGGCATCGTCGATTCGGGTGACTCCCTGCGCGACGGCATCGGCGCCATGACCGATGCGCGCTATGCGAGCCTGTTCGACCAGATGGTGCGGGCCGGCGTGGTGCGCCGGGACATCGATTATCGCAAGGCGTATACGCTGCAGTTCGTCAACAAGGGCGTGGGACTCGATTTGCGGCCCGGGAACTTGCAGATCAAGTGATGGAAGCCGCGGCCGATGATCGATTACGCAATAGCGTCGTCCCCAGCCGGCGGGGGCTTGCGCACCGGCGACGCGGTGAGCCTGAAAGGCGTTACGAAACGCTATGACCAAGGTATCACCGCGCTGGGACCCATAGATTTCAACGTCCGCAAGGGCGATTTCGTGTCGCTGCTGGGGCCGTCCGGCTGCGGGAAATCAACCGCGCTGCGGATCATCGCCGGATTGAGCGAGCCGACGGCCGGCAGGGTTCAGCTTGCCGGCGGTGGGCGCTCCATCGGCTTCGTGTTTCAGGAGCCGACGCTGATGCCGTGGGCGACCGTGCGCGACAACGTGGCGTTGCCGCTGAGGCTTTCGCGCCCGAGGGGTGCCGATATCGGCGCTCGGGTCGAGGTTGCGCTGGCGAAGGTGGGGCTGGCGGAGTTCGCGGCCGCCTACCCCCGCCAACTCTCCGGCGGAATGAAGATGCGGGCCTCGCTCGCCCGCGCGCTGGTCACCGACCCGGATGTTCTTCTGATGGACGAGCCGTTCGCGGCGCTTGACGAGATCACCCGCTTCCATCTCAACAACGATCTGCTCGCGCTGTGGCGCAGCTTGCGCAAGACCGTCATCTTCGTGACCCATTCGGTGTTCGAGTCGGTCTACCTCTCCCGACGTGTCGTCGTGATGACGCCGCGTCCGGGCCGCATCTGCGCCGAATACGCCATCGACACCGCCGAGCCGCGAAGCGAGGATTTCAGGACCTCGGCGGAATACGCCGCGTATTGCCGCGAGGTGTCGGCCGCGCTGTCTCGGGCCGTCGCTGGAAGCGCGCGACGATGACATCACCATCCCCGTCGCCGCCGGCCGGCAGCGAAGCAGTAACGCGCGATTCGCTGGCGCCGGCGGTGCGTGTGCTGCTGCCCCTCACAGTGCTGGGCGCCGGCGTTTTCGCGTGGGATGCGCTCGTGCGCTTCAAGGACATTCCGCCCTATGTGCTGCCGAGCCCGGGCCTGGTGGCGGCCACGCTGGTGCAGGACTGGCCGATCCTGTGGCACTCCCTGCTGACGACCTTGCTGACCACGATCGAGGGTTTCGCCGCCGCCGCCATCGGCGGCATAGCGCTCGCGCTGCTGTTCAACCAGTCGAAATGGCTGGAGCAGGCGCTGTTGCCCTATGCGATCATCCTGCAGGTCACGCCCGTGATCGCGATTGCGCCGCTGCTTCTCATCTACCTGCCGCAGCAGACGGCGGTTGTCGTTTGCGCCTGGATCGTGGCCTTCTTTCCGGTGCTGTCGAACACCACGCTCGGCCTCAATTCGGTGGATCGCAATCTCGCCGGGCTGTTCCAGCTTTATGGCGCGTCGCGGATGCAGACGCTGCGTTATCTGAAACTGCCGGCCGCCCTGCCGCACATTCTCGGCGGATTGCGCATTGCCGGCGGCTTGTCGCTGATCGGCGCGGTGGTTGCTGAAATCGCGGCCGGTTCGGCCGGCGCCGGCTCGGGCCTTGCCTACCGGATCGCGGAATCCGGCTACCGGCTCAACATTCCCCGCATGTTCGCGGCGCTGCTGTTGCTCTCCGTGGCCGGCATTGTCATTTATATGTGCCTCGCGGCGGTATCGCATCTGATGCTGCGGCGCTGGCATGAAAGCGCGCTCGGGAAGGAAAAATGATGGCCGCGCCTGTCTTTCCGGACAAAGTCGATGGCGGCGCGTCCGTGTGGCGGAGACGGAGAGCCGCCCTGGTCGCCGCCGCGATGCTGATGTCCTGCGGACCTGCCCTGTCGCAGGAGTCATCCGCCTTGAAAAAGAACATGATCGGGCAGTGGGAGCTGTCCACGACCGAGCGCAGCAGGACCTGCGTGGTGACGCTCAAGGGCGAGACGTTGCCGCAGGGTCTCAAGCTCGACCTTGAGCCGGGCTGTGCGGCGTCGCTGCCGTTCACGAAGGACATTGCGGCCTGGACCGTCGCGGGCCTCGATATCGTGCGCTTGCAGACTGCGACCGGAGAACCGGTGATCGATTTCACCGAAGTCGAGAGCGGAATTCTCGAAGGCCGTCGGGAAAATGACGGCATCTACATCCTGCAAAATCTCGCCGAGGCCCGCTCGCTCGCCCGCTCGATGGACCAGATGATTGGCGACTGGGCCTTCGTCCGAAGCAACGGTCAACCGATCTGCGGCATCACGCTGACCAACACCGAGGTCCCGCCCGACAACTTCCAGGCCTTCCTAAAACCCAAATGCGACCCGGCGATCGCGGGCTTCAAGCCGGAGGTCTGGCGTCTCGATCACGGTGAGATCCTGCTGATGTCGGCGAGCGGCGAGACCTGGCACTTCCAGGCCGATGACAATGCGCAGTGGCGGCTGGTTCCCGACAGCACCAATCCTTTGATTCTCATTCGGCAGTAATATGGAGCCATTTCCGTTCCGATGGAATGGGGACGAGGTTCCATGATTTTGTTTTGTCGCGTTTTCTTCACGCGAACCGGTATCCATTTTTCGGGATTAGACTCTACGTCAGCCGCAACGCTCGACGACCTCTTCGAGGGTCAGATAGGCAGGAACGGACACAGTTTCTCCATAGCTCCAGCAATAGTGCAACGGCTTGTTGCACAATGTGTATGAGGTGGATGGTCAGGGTTGACATCGCTGCGCTTGGCGCTTGGCAGTTCAGGCGTCACACTGGCTAGCAGGAAATCCGACATCGGACTCGAGGTCGCGGATGCTTCTCGACGGAGTGTCCGCGAGCCCGATCGGTACTTGGGCCTTCCGGTAAGTTACCCGATGTTGTGGCGAGGCCGGTCGGACCGTTTTGCCGTTCGGATCGGATGTTGAACTCACTGTCCCCGAATCCGCCCATTGTTGCAGATCGACGATCGCATAGACGACCCGACCGCCGAGCGTGCGGTAGATCGGGCCTGTTCCATAAAGTGCGATGCTTCTCAAGTGTTCGCGGCGACAGTCCAAGAAACATTGCGGCCTCGTGGATACGAAGATAGCGCGGCGGAATGACGGGTGGCTGCATATCGATAACTCCTTTGTTTCGCAGGCCGGAATGGCATGCGACCAGGTGGTTTTACGATTTCACTGAAAGAACTGCCTGTTGGCGAAGGGTCGATGCAGCCACTCACGCTTTAATTTAGTTGTTTCATCACCTCTTCAGCGGAACTAAAAAGACGAGAACCATGGAGGCAGCCATTCCCTTTCTTCGATAAAAGCGATTTTACAGGTGTTCCAAGCCAGCGCTCCAGGCGGCCGATCAAGGAATTTGAAGCCGCCATTGATCGCGCGGTTGGAGAATCGGTGAGAGCCGATGGTGCATGTGGCGTCGATCTCTGGTCGGCGCTCGCCAACGTTCGATGGCATGCATCGCATGGGGCCGTTGTTTCCTACTCTTTTCGAGAAGCGGCCACGCTTGTCGCCTGGGTACGTGAACAGGGTGACTATATCTCGTGGTATTGCAGTGGACCTCCCGGCGTGGTGGCGCCTTGGATCGGTGAAGCGATGGCCGCTGAGTACTGGATTGAGAACCTCGCGGACCGGTGTGAGCGTAGTGAGCTATACGCTAAGGCGCATTTATGTATGATATACGGTGTGACGTATATAGATATTTATTCGCTGAAGCGTATATTGACATTTACACTCTCAAGCGTATATAGGCGTGCCTGGAGAGGTGCGCCGTGGACCAAATCGCCCGAACGCCCAAGCAAATCGGAGATGCCATCCGCAGGCAGCGCCGCAAGCTCGGCCTGAACCAGACCAGCATCGGCGACAGGACAAAGCTACGGCAGGCAACCGTCTCGGCCGTCGAGAATGGGGCGCCCGGGACACAGCTCGGAACGCTTTGCGACATTCTCGCTGCGCTCGACCTAGAGTTCGTTATTCGTCCCAGGACGAAGGCAAAGCCGGCCGAGATCGAGGACATTTTTTGATGGCGCGCCCGCGGCGGCACGTCCCGCTTAATGTCTTCCTGAACAGCCGTCTCGTTGGGCGGCTGAACAGGCAATCCAGCGGTGCAATCGATTTTCAGTACGATCCGTCCTGGCTTGCCTGGGAGCATGCGCTACCCGTCTCGCTCTCCCTGCCTCTGCGTGAGGACCGCTACATTGGTGCGCCTGTCATCGCCGTCTTCGACAATCTCCTGCCCGACAGCACACCCATCCGCCGCCGCATGGCGGAACGGGTCCAAGCTCGGGGTATCGACGCTTACGACCTACTCGCCGCTATCGGACGGGACTGTGTCGGCGCATTGCAATTCCTGCCGGACGGCGTCGAACCCGGCGCCGCCGGCGCTGTCGACGGCAAACCTATCGACGACAAGGGAATCGCCCGGCTTCTCGGCGACCTTGCATCGGCTCCCCTTGGACTTGGCGAGGACGAGGACTTTCGGATCTCGATCGCCGGTGCCCAGGAAAAGACCGCACTGCTGTTCTGGAGCGGGCGTTGGTACAAGCCGCTGGCGACTACGGCCACGACGCACATTTTTAAACCGCAGATTGGCCGACTGCCAAACGGCATCGATCTTTCCTACAGCGTCGAGAACGAGTTCTTTTGCCTCAAGCTGACAGCCGCTCTTGGACTTCCAAGTGCCGCCGTCGCAATCGAGGAGTTTGACGGTAACCGCGTGCTCGTGGTCGAGCGGTTCGACCGACGCTGGACCGGCGATAACCGTCTCCTGCGTTTGCCCCAGGAGGATTGCTGCCAGGCTTTGTCCGTGCCGCCAACCTTGAAATACGAATCCGATGGCGGCCCCGGCGTTCCAGCTATTCTCAATCTGCTGAAGGGAAGCGACCAGCCGGAGGCAGATCAAACGACGTTTCTGAAGGCCATAATTGCCTTCTGGCTGCTCGGCGCCACAGATGGTCACGCCAAGAATTTCAGCGTCTTTCTCTCTCCCGGCGGTCGCTTCCGCATGACCCCGCTCTACGACGTGATCTCGGCGCAGCCCAGTCTCGACGCAGGCCAGATCAAGCGTAACAAGATGAAGCTGGCCATGGCGGTCGGTGACAGCCGCCACTACGTCGTCGACAGCGTCATGCCCCGCCATTTTGTCCAGACCGCAGCCAAGGTAGGCATTGGTGCGGGACTCGTGACCGCGATCTTCGATGAGCTGCGTACACAGGCTCCGGTAGCGGTCGAACAGGTTACCGCGTCGCTCCCAAAAGCATTTCCTGCAGAAGTTGCTGACAGCATCAGCAATGGCGTCAACGCTCGTCTGCGTAGGTTAGAGGATGCGTAATGCCAAAGATCAATGTGCTCCAGTTCCGTCGGAGTCACCGTCTTGGTTGCAGTGTGCTAGAGCGTGATGGCATTAAGTTCGATATCCTGAATTTTTGAGGTAGTTGGCACATTCCTCGGAGGTGAAGGCATTGAGTGCGTGGCCGATTGCGGCGCAGACCGCATCGACGGTTCGCGCGGCGGCTTTTCGGATGAGGTGCTTGAGCTTGGCAAAGACCTGTTCGATCGGGTTCAGATCGGGCGAGTATTTTGGCAGGAAGAAGAGTTTGGCGCCGGCCGAACGGATGAGTTGACGAACTGCTTTGCTCCGGTGGCTGCCAAGGTTATCCAGGATGACGATATCGCCGGGTCGAAGGACGGGCAGAAGAACCTGCTCGACATAGGCGCGAAAGCTCACGCCATCGATCGGCCCTTCGATGAACCATGGCGCATCGATCCGGTTATGGCGCAGGGCCGCCAGGAAGGTCATGGTCTTCCAGCGTCCGTGGGGAACCTTGGCGTGAAGTCTGCGCCCGCGTGGCGCCCATCCCCGCAAGGACGCCATATCGGTCCTGGTCCAGGTCTCGTCCTGGTCCAGGTCTCGTCGATGAAAACCAGCCGCTCAGCTTCGACGCGACCTTGATACTTTGTCCATTGTGCTCGCCGCCGCGCGACCGCGGGTCGATCGCGCTCTCCAGCCGCCACGCTTATGGAATGGCCCGTCCCTTTCTCCGGCATCAAGTACGATGCTGGTGTCAAAAACGGGAAAGGAATGAGCTAATGTCTATAACAATCCTCGGGGTTGATCTGGGAAAGAACTCTTGCAGCGTTGTTGGAGTCGACACGACCGGTGCTGTAGTCGTTCGTCGAACGATGCGCCGGCAAACGCTGGTCGAATATGTGACGAAACTTCCGGCCTGTGTAGTTGCGATGGAAGCATGCTGCGGCGCCCATCACCTGGGCCGCCTGTTTGTCGCGCAAGGTCATAAGATCCGGTTGATGTCACCGGAATACGTCCGTCCATATATTAAAGCTCAGAAAAACGACGACCGCGATGCTGAAGGAATCGCCGAAGCTGCCTCACGACCGACAATGCGGTTCGTCGAACTCAAGAGCCAGGAGCAGTTGGATATTCAAACGCTGCATCGTGTGCGCTCGCGCCTCGTGGCAGAACGAACCAACCTCATCAATCAACTACGCGCGATCCTGCTGGAGCGCGGGGAGATCTTCCCGGCCGGCCGGCGGAAATTCGAGCTTGGCGTGGATGGCATGCTTGTCGATGGCGATCAAACATTGTCACCGCGTATACGCCAGTTAGCTGGCGATTTACGTACCGAATGGAGAGAACTCGACGCGAAAATCGCGGCGTTGAATGGCGAATTTGTCAAACTGTCACGCAATGATCCCGCAGCTTGCAGGTTGACTTCGATCCCTGGCGTTGGCGTGCTCAACGCAACGGCCCTGGTCGCTGCGGTTGGCGATGCAAGTAATTTTGCCAAGGCCCGGGACCTGGGCGCCTGGCTCGGGTTGGTTCCGAAACAATCCAGCACGGGAGGTAAGGCTCGGCTGCTCGGGATATCCAAGCGTGGCAACACTTATTTGCGCACTCTACTCATCCACGGCGCTCGCGCGGCTTTGCCATCGCTGTCACAAAGCGATACGCCACTGGGGCGGTGGCTGAAGGCAATGATCGAGCGGGGCGTACACCGTAACGCCGTAGTGGTGGCTTTAGCCAACAAGCTGGCGCGGATAGCTTGGGCCATCTTGCGCAAGGAAGCGCGCTTTGAACGCAGTTACCCGGTAGCCGTGGTTTAACGAGATCAGCGCTGCGCATAGTTCGCGCAGTCCAACGGGGTTTGCAGGAAGGATCGAAGAGATGGCCTGACAGTCGAACGGCGTTCGGAAATCCCGATCAAAAAAATGGCACATTCGCTGCCGGCATGCTTATGGGGCTCTGAACGTGCGGATATCCATCTTGGCCATGGGCTTGCTCATGAGACCGTATACGTTGACGCAGACTGTTCAGAATGCCGTAAAATCCTCTTGCAGACGGGGCGGGCCATACGTTTTTTTTGAAACTGAGCTTCGCGGCATGCACGAAGTCCCACACCGAGTGGTAGTCGACCTTCAGACCGCGACCGGCAAGCTCGGCAACAAGCCCGCGGATGGTGAAATCGCCGTCCCTGATCCGCCGCGACAGCCAGACTGCGTGGTCTCCCGCAATCGCCTTCGGCTTGTGACCGCCCATCTGGCCAGGCTCAACGCTGCCGGTCTCCTCGACCCGCCGCATCCAGCCGATCGCCGTGCTGATCGCGACCCCAAACTGCTTGGCGGCCCGATTGCGCGACATTCCGCCCTCGATCGCAGCGACAACACGCTTGCGAAGATCCAGTGAGTAAGGCTTGCCCATCCATGCTGGCCTCCTATCCAGCCAGCATGCTGAATCAGAAACACACTGATTTGGGAATCCAAAATCGATTCAACCTAACCCCATCCCGCTCTAGAACTCTCTTGCGCTCGGAAGCGGCTTTACTTCATCCCGCAAGTGGTATGTTCTGACGGCGTCAGATCAGCCGCAGGCCCTTCAGGCTGGCATGGCCGTTCTTGCCGACGATAATGTGATCATGCACGGAGATCCCGAGTGGCTTGGCGATCTCGATGATGTTCTGCGTCATCTGAATGTCGGCCTGCGACGGCGTCGGATCGCCGGAGGGATGGTTGTGGACCATGATGATCGCGGTTGCCGATAGTTCGAGCGCGCGCTTGACGACTTCGCGCGGATAGACCGGCGTGTGATCGACGGTGCCGACCTGCTGCACCTCGTCGGCGATCAACTGGTTGCGCTTGTCGAGGAACAGGATGCGGAACTGTTCCTTGTCGGCGAACGCCATCGAGGTCCGGCAATAGTCGATCACCGCGGTCCATGACGACAGCACGGTCCGCTGCTTCAACTGTCCCTTGGCGACCCGGCTTGCGGTTGCCGCGATCAGCTTGATCTCGATGATCGCGGCCTCGCCGAGCCCGCTGATCTCGCGGAGCCGGGCGTCGGGCGCATGAACCACCTCGGCGAATGATCCGAACCGGCCGATCAGGGATTTCGCCAGCGGTTTGACGTCGCGGCGGGGCAACGCGCGAAACAGCACCATTTCGAGCAGCTCGTAATCGCTGAGCGCGTCGGGCCCGGCGTCCCGGAAGCGCTCGCGCAGCCGTTCGCGATGCCCATGATAGTGCGGCGCTTCGGCGAATCCTGCGGGGTTGTCGGCGTTGGCGGGCATCGGATGGAGCAAACCATTCCTGGTGGTCCGATTCCGATTCTAACATTCGCGTCCCGTTTCAGCGAGCCTTCTTGCGAATGTCAGGATCGAAGGGACCCCAAAATATAAGCTGTCGGCGGAGGTTTGAATCTGACATTCCCTCCCGGAGCGCGCCGGCGGGGGACGCGAATGTCGACGTCGCTCCACTCGTTTCCACAACCTTGCCGTGGCTCGCGGTATTTGCAACCCCAATTCGGGATGACGGGTGACGAAAGCGTCCGCGATCCGCGCGATCCGTTTCCGGCTTGAAGTTCAGCCGCCGGAGGCGGGTTTGTCGAGTTGACGCGGCGACAGCGTGAAGATCTCGACGCCCGTCTGGGTCACGCCGACCGAATGCTCGAACTGCGCCGACAGCGAGCGGTCGCGCGTGACGGCGGTCCAGCCGTCGGACAGGATTTTCACATGCGGCTTGCCCAGGTTGATCATCGGCTCGATGGTAAAGAACATTCCCGGCCTGAGCCGCACGCCCTCGCCGGGTTGTCCGACATGGATGATGTTCGGTTCATCGTGAAATATGCGGCCGAGCCCGTGGCCGCAGAAATCGCGGACGACGCTCATGCCCTGGGGTTCGACGAAGCTCTGGATGGCGTGACCGATGTCGCCGGTGGTCGCGCCGGGCTTGACGGCCGCGATGCCGCGCATCATCGCTTCATAGGTGATATCGATCAGCCGTTCGGCCTTGCGCGCGATCGGGCCGACCGGGTACATGCGGCTGGAATCGCCGTACCAGCCATCGACGATCAACGTGACGTCCACATTGACGATATCGCCCTCTTTCAGGACGCGATCGCCGGGCATCCCATGACAGACCACGTGATTGACCGACGTGCAGGTTGAGTAGCGATAGCCGCGATACATCAGCGTCGCCGGATAGGCGCCGTGGCCGAAGGCGAATTCCCGGACGAGATCGTCGATCTGCGAGGTGAGGACGCCAGGCTTCACGAAATCGGCGAGTTCGTCGAGACAGCGCGCCGTCAGGGCTCCGGCCTCGCGCATTCCGGCGAAACCGCCCGGACCGTGCAGTTTGATCTGTCCGGTCTTTCGCAAGGGGGTTTCGGAGGCTTCGACGTAACTCATCGGCTGGTCTTAATCCGGATGAAGGAAGTTGCTGTCTCCTAATCTAATGGATGGCGTTGCCAGCGCAAGCTGAAGCATTCCATGTGGTGTGATCAGGCGGGTGTGGAGGCATCGCGTTTGCGGCCCGGCGCCCAAATGAGGCTGATCGGCAGAAAATCGATTGGCGCGCCGCGGCGGCGGCGATAAGGATGAAAGTGCAAGTGTTTACCGCTTCGGATCTCTGATGGCATCCCTGGATTCGGTCAGTCTGGCCATCCTGCTCGGCGCGATTCTGGTCATGGCCGGAATTCTGTCGAGCCTGCTGGCGTTGCGGTTTGGCGCCCCCTTGCTGCTCGTCTTTCTGTTCATCGGCATGCTGGCGGGTGATTCCGGGCCCGGCGGCCTGTCGTTCAGCGATGTTCAGAACACCTATCTCGTCGGCTCGGCCGCGCTGGCGCTGATCCTGTTCGACGGCGGTCTGAAGACCCGGTTCCAGAGCATCCGAACGGTCCTTGCGCCCTCGATGGTGCTCGCCACGATCGGCGTGCTGCTGACAGCGCTGGTCACGGCGCCGGTCGCCAGATATGCGCTCGACCTCAACTGGACCGAGGCGCTGCTGATCGGCGCGGTCGTCGCCTCCACCGACGCGGCGGCGGTATTTCTGCTGGTTAACGCGCAGGGGTTGCGGCTGCGTCCGCGCGTTGGTGCGACCCTGGAGGCGGAGTCCGGCACCAACGACCCCTTCGCGGTGTTTCTCACGCTGATGCTGGTCGAGCTGATCTCGGTCGGCGACAGTTCGGTCTGGCATGTGGTGATGGAGTTTCTCCGGGAATCCATGCTGGGCGGCATCGTCGGTGTGATCGGCGGACGGCTCGTGGTCGTCGCCCTGAATCGGGTGGCGCTTCCCCAGGGGTTGCATGCGCCGTTCGTCACGACGGCGGCGCTGGTGATTTTCGGGGTGGCGCAGATATTCCACGCCTCGGGGTTCCTCGCGGTCTATCTCGCGGGAATCATCATCGGCAATCGCCCCACGCGCGCGCACAGCTCGGTGGTGACCTTCCTCGACGCCGCGACCTGGCTGGCGCAGATCGTGATGTTCGTGCTGCTCGGCCTGCTGGTCTCGCCGTACCGCCTGATGGACAGCGCGCTGCCCGCGGTGCTCGTCGCGTTCGTGCTGATGCTGGTGGCGCGGCCGCTTGCGGTGTTTTTATGCCTCGCTCCGTTTCCCTTCAATTGGCGGGAAAAGCTGTTCATTGCCTGGACCGGGCTGCGGGGGGCGGTTGCCATCTTTCTTGCCTCGATTCCGATGCTGGTCGGGCTGTCGAAGGCGTATCTGTATTTCGACGTCGCGTTCGTGGTGGTGATCATCTCGCTTTTGCTGCAGGGCTGGACGCTTGCTCCGGCTGCCCGGCGGCTGCATGTGGCGCTGCCGCGGGCCGACCGGGGGCCGCGCCGTGTCGAGCTTGATCTGCCGGGGCAGCTTGAACAACAGCTGGTCGGCTATGCGGTGCGGCCGACAAGCCTGTTTCTTCGGCGCGGGCTGATTCCGTCATGGTCGAAGCCGACCCTCGTGATCCGCAATGAGAAAATCCTGACGCCCGCTGAAGCCGAACCGATCGAGGCGGGTGACTACCTCTATCTGTTGGCGCCGCCGGAAAAGGCCGAGGCCCTCGACCGCTTTTTCGTCGATATGCAGCCGATGGCGTCGCCGGACCCGCATCTGCTGGGCGACTTCCTGGTCTCCGGGGAAATCGCTCTTGGCGATATCGCGCAGATCTATGGCATTTCGATCGACCCAGCCGCCGCCGAGCTGACGCTGGCGGATTACTTCGATGTGCATCTCGACCGCGCGCCGAAAGAGGGGGCGACCCTGCCGCTCGACGCCATCGTTCTGGTCGCACGCAACATCAGCCAGGGCCGCGTCAATGTCGTCGGACTCCGCCTGCCCGAAGGCGAGGAGAAGCGGTCGCCGCCGTCCAGAATGGGCGCATTGAAGCAGAAAGCGGCGAAGGCCTGGTCGGCGGTTGCCGGGACATGACCACGCATGGGCATTTTCGGGTTAAGCGGGCAGGACCTCGGGGCCGCCGAATGCCGCGACCCGGCCGCGCTTGAGCATCACGATGTGCGAAGCGAGCTGGCGCAGTTCATCCGGGTCATGGCTGACATAAACCATCGGCACGCCGGCTTCGTCGCGCAACCGCATAAGGTAGGGCAGGATTTCCGCCTTCCGGTCTTCATCCAGCGATCCCAGAGGTTCATCCAGTAACAGCAGCCGGGGCTGCGCCAGCAACGCGCGGCCAAGCGCCACCCGTTGCCGCTCGCCGCCGGAAAGCTGGCCCGGCCGGCGATCGAGCAGGTGGCCGATATTGAGCATCTCGCTGAGGCGTTTCTCCTGCGCGACATCTCTGGTCAGCCGGTTCATCCATCGTCCGTAGTCGAGGTTCCGCCGCACATCGAGATGGGGAAACAGCCGGGCGTCCTGGAAGACGTAACCGATGCGTCGGCGATGAACGGGGACGTGGAAGCGTCGCGTGGTGTCGTCGAGCGCTTCGCCATCGACCGAGATGACGCCGCGATCCGGGGTCATGAGCCCCGCGATCATGCTGACCAGCGATGTCTTGCCCGAGCCCGACGGTCCGAACAGTCCGGTGACGCGTCCTTCGCTGGCGAACGCGACATCGACCGAGAACTGGCCAAGCTGTTTCGAAACCTCGACGCGCAGCATGCTCAGATTCCGTGCAGGCGCCGCGTCGCGCGCCGTGTGAACACCTCGGAGGCGATCAGCGCCGCCATGGACATCGCGATCGATATGATCACCAGCCGCATCCCAGCGGCATCCCCGTCGGGGGTCTGGATCAGCGAATAGATCGCCGAGGAGATCGTCTGGGTTTCGCCGGGAATATTGGAGACGAAGGTGATGGTCGCGCCGAATTCGCCGATCGCTTTGGCGAAGCCGAGCACCATGCCCGCCAGAATGCCGGGCAGCGCCAGCGGCAATGTCACCGTGGCGAAGACCTTCCATGGCGAGGCTCCAAGCGTGCTGGCGGCCTGTTCCAGCCGCCGGTCGATGGCCTCGATCGACAGCCGGATCGGCCGCACCAGCAGCGGAAACGACATCACGCCGCAGGCAAGCGCCGCGCCGGTCCAGCGAAAGGCGAACACGATTCCGAGATGATCGTCGAGCCAGCCTCCGACAAGCCCGCGCTTGCCGAAGGTCAGAAGCAGCAGATAGCCGGTGACGACGGGAGGCAGCACCAGCGGCAGATGAACGGCGGCATCGACAATCGATTTGCCCCAGAATTCGTAGCGCGCCAGAGCCCACGCCAGCGCGATGGCGATCGGCGTCGCCACCACCGTTGCAACGACTCCGACCTTGAGCGAGAGCAGCACCGCCATCCATTCAGGTGTCGAGATATCAAACATGAGGTCTCGGAGGTGTTTCCCAGGCTCGGGATTGAGTGAATCGTCGCGTCCGCGACGAAGCAACCCGGCCGTCCCGCGGGAACGCCGGGTTGCTTTATGTCATGAGCCGAACGCACGAGCCGATCTTGTCGCGAACTCGCTTTGCCCGGCAGCGCTCAGGTCGTAGGATCGACCAGAAACGTGAAGCCATGTTTCTCGAAGATCGCCTTGGCTTCCGAACTGCGCAGGAAGGCGAGATAATCCGCTGTATCCTTATGCGCGGTTGAAGTCGCCGCCACGGGATAGACGATCGCCGGGTATGAGGATGCCGGGAAGGTGCCGACGACCTTCACGCCGGGTTCGACCCTGGCGTCGGTGGAATAGACGATGCCGAGCACGGCTTCGTTGCGCGCCACCAGCGCCAGCGCCGCGCGCACATTCTCCGCCATCGCGACTTTGGGTTCCGCCGCCGTCCATGCGCCGAGCTTCTCCAGCGCCGCCTTCGCGTATTTTCCGACAGGCACCGCCTTGACGTCGCCGGTCACGATCTTGCCGTCGCCGGCGAGCCGGGCGAGATCAAAACCCTGATCAATGGTGACATTGTCGATCTTTGAATCCTTTGGCGCGATCAATACGATGCTGTTGCCGAGCAGGTTGACGCGGGTCGGCTCGACGATGGCCTTCTTGCCGTTCACATAGTCCATCCAGGCAATGTCCGCGGACACGAAGACGTCCGCAGGCGCGCCCTGCTCGATCTGCTTGGCCAGCGCGGAACTTGCCGCGTAGCTCGCGGTGATCTTGACGCCGGTCTTGGCGGCGTAGGCGTTGTCCACCTCATCGAGCGCGTTCTTCAGCGAGGCGGCGGCGAACACCGTGAGGGTCTTGGCCTGCGCGGCGGGCGTCGCGGCCGAGGGCTTTGCATCCTTTGCGGAGGCCGGCAGAACGAAGGTGGCACCCACCAGCAATGCCGCGAGCAATGAACGTGTGACGGTTTTCATATGACGCTCCAGATCGATCCGGCGCGAATGATCGCGCAGGTTGTGCGAGGGATTGACGAGACGATCGACGGAAGCGCCGTTCCAGGATTTCCAGCGGGCTTACGGCCGGCCGGAAAGATCGCTCGCTGATAATATCAGCGGAGCGATATATACGTAAAGAGCTTGCGGTCGCCGGTTTTCCGCCGTTCCCAGCTACTGGCGGGCGTCCGGCGCCGCCAGAACCTGGCGGCAGGCCGCAGGCAGTTGCGACAATGTAATCGGGGGCTTCGGCTTTGGCGGCGTCTTCGGCGGTTTCGGATGCAGCACGGCGTCGCTGAACCAGTAGGCCAGATCCTGCGCGCCGCATCCCTCGGCCGGCTCCGGCGGACGCTGGGATTCGCACTGCGGGTTGCCCGGCGGACACTTGATGCGAATGTGGAAGTGATAGTCGTGGCCGTACATCGGGCGAACCTTCGAGAGCCAGCTGCGGTCGCCTCGCGCTTCGCGGCAGAGCGCCTTCTTGATCGCGGCATTGACGAAAATGCGCTCGACTGCGGGCTCCCGGGCCGCGGCACGGATGACGCTGAGGTGGCTCGGCGTCCAGGCGTGGGGGTCGATATCGAGGCGGTCGCGGCGCACCATCATGACTGCCGACATCTCCTCGCGCTCGTTGCGCGACAACAGCCGGTTCGGCATCGGCGTGAGCCAGATGTCGGCATCGAGTCCGATCTGGTGGCTGGCATGACCGGTGAGCATCGGACCGCCGCGCGGCTGGGCCATGTCGCCGATCAGAAGCCCCGGCCAGCCGGCGTCCCTGCGCGCCTTCGCCGACACCCGTTCAAGCAGCGCGACCATCGCCGGATGCGCCCAGTTGCGGTTGCGCGACAGCCGCATCACCTGCCAGGTCGGACCGCTGACCGGCAGCGCCTCCGCCCCGGCAATGCAGCCCCGCGCGTAGAAGCCGATCACGTAAGGCGATCCGGCGGCCGGCAACGTCTTGCGGCCAAACAGTTGCTTGGCGGCCAATGCGGGATCGTCGGGATTGGCCAATGGCGGCAGCGGCTTCGGGTGCAGCGTGCCTTTATCTTGCGCGAGCGCGCTCGGCGTCAAGGCGCCGATCGGGGCGGCGAAACCGGAGAACAGAAGCAGGGAGAGAATCGCGCGGATGTTCATGAGCGGCGATTCTATAGCGTTTTCGAGCGATATGAATACCCGCTCGCCTATCGAAACCGCGACAGGCGATGCCGGATGGCCTCCGCTCACTTCTCTCTTGAAATATCAGCCGGCGGACCTTTCGGCTCAATCAATCCTGGCCCGCGCCGTGGTAGCTTCGGTTGTGGCTGCCTGCCGATCCGTGCTCGCGGGTCGTGCTCCGTTATCGCTTGCCGGCGGCCTTCCTGGCCGGAGAGCGTTTCGATTTTGCCGGGGAACGCTTGGCGGCATTGCGCTTGCGGGTCGCCGCGGCTTTCTTTGCCGCGCGCGACCGATCGGCCGCCGGACGGGCAGCCGAAGCCTTGCCGCCAAGTTTGCCGCCGCGTTTCGATGCGACGTTCGTGGTCTTGCGGCCGCGGCCCGAGCCGCTCTTCTTGCCGCCGCCGCTCTCCTTGTTGACGGTCGCCCACGCCCGGCGCGCGGCTTCTTGCTTCTTCACGCCGCGCTTCTCGTATCCTTGCTCGATGTGTTCGGCCTTGCGCTTCTGCTTGCCTGTATAGGCTGATTTGTCGCCGCGCGGCATGACGCCTCTCCCGATTGCGTTTCGATGGATTCGAAACGTCGGGCCGTTGCGAGGGTTCCTGCGGCCGTGCTGCGGGAAGCAAGCCTGATTTGAAGCGTCAGCTATCGACCTTCAGCGCGGCGATGAAGGCTTCCTGCGGGATGTCGACCTTGCCGAACTGCCGCATCTTCTTCTTGCCTTCCTTCTGCTTCTCCAGAAGTTTTCTTTTGCGGCTGACATCGCCGCCGTAGCACTTCGCGGTGACGTCTTTGCGCAGCGCGCGCACCGTCTCGCGCGCGATCACCTTGCCGCCGATCGCCGCCTGGATCGGAATCTGGAACATGTGCGGCGGGATCAGCTCTTTCATCTTCTCGACCATGGCGCGGCCGCGGCCTTCGGCGCGGGTGCGATGCACCAGCATGGACAGCGCATCGACCGGCTCGCCGTTGACGAGGATCTGCATCTTCACGAGATCGGCCGGCTTGTAGTCGGTGAGATGATAATCGAACGAGGCGTAGCCCTTGGAGACGGACTTGAGCCGGTCGTAGAAGTCGAACACGACCTCGTTGAGAGGCAGGTCGTATTTCGCCATCGCCCGCGCGCCGACATAGGTGAGTTCCTTCTGCACGCCGCGGCGGTCCTGGCACAGCTTCAGCACGCTGCCGAGATATTCGTCGGGCGTGAGGATGGTGGCCTCGATCCACGGCTCCTCGATCTCGGCGATCTTCACCACGTCCGGCATGTCGATCGGATTGTGAATCTCGATCTCCACGCCGTCCGTCAGCTTCATCCTGTAGATGACGCTCGGAGCGGTGGCGATCAGGTTGAGGTCGAATTCGCGGGAGAGCCGCTCCTGGATGATCTCAAGATGCAGCAGGCCAAGGAAGCCGCAGCGGAAGCCGAAGCCGAGCGCGGCCGATGTTTCCATCTCGAACGAGAAGCTGGCGTCGTTGAGGCGCAGCTTGCCCATCGCCGCGCGCAGCGTCTCGAAATCGTCGGCGTCAACGGGAAACAGACCGCAGAACACCACGGGGATCGCCGGCTTGAAGCCGGGCAGCATCTCCGCCACCGGCTTGCGGTCGTCGGTGATGGTGTCGCCGACGCGGGTGTCCGCGACTTCCTTGATCGCGGCGGTGATGAAGCCGATCTCGCCGGGGCCGAGTTCATCGACCTGCTGCATCTTCGGCGTGAAGAAACCGACGCGCTCGACATCGTAAGCGGCGCCCGTGCCCATCATGCGGATGCGGCTGCCTTTCCTGAGCGCGCCGTCGATGACGCGGATCAGCACGACCACGCCGAGATAGACGTCGTACCAGCTATCGACCAGGAGCGCCTTCAGCGTGGCCTCGCGGTCGCCTTTCGGCGGCGGCAGCCGGGTGACGATGGCTTCCAGCACATCGGGCACGCCAAGGCCGGTCTTGGCCGAAATCATCACCGCGTCGGAGGCGTCGATTCCGATCACGTCCTCGATCTGCTGCTTCACCTTGTCCGGCTCGGCGGCGGGCAGGTCGACCTTGTTGAGGACGGGCACGATCTCATGGTTGTTGTCGAGCGCCTGGTAGACGTTGGCGAGGGTCTGCGCCTCCACGCCCTGGCTCGCATCCACCACCAGCAGCGAACCTTCGCAGGCGGCAAGAGAGCGTGAAACCTCGTAGGCGAAATCGACGTGTCCCGGCGTGTCCATCAGGTTGAAGACGTAGTCCTTGCCGTCCCTGGCGCGATACTTCAGACGCACCGTCTGCGCCTTGATGGTGATGCCGCGCTCGCGCTCGATGTCCATCGAATCGAGCACCTGCTCCTTGCCCGCCATTTCCCGATCGCTCAGGCCGCCGGTCATCTGGATCAGGCGGTCGGCCAGCGTCGACTTCCCATGATCGATATGGGCGACGATGGAAAAGTTGCGGATGTTGGCGATGGGGGGCGTCGTCATGGGGCGCGGGATAGCACCCGCCCGAACGGCGGGCAAGCAAGCCTCAAGCCTCGGGAAACGCTTTCTGGCGGCGGTGCGCGGCAAGGGCGGAGGAGGATCACTCGTCCTCGTCGAATCTGTTGCCGATG
This sequence comes from Nitrobacter sp. TKz-YC01, assembly GCF_047824785.1. GTDB lineage: Bacteria > Pseudomonadota > Alphaproteobacteria > Rhizobiales > Xanthobacteraceae > Nitrobacter. Next base: position 510,832 of record NZ_CP181167.1, read on the forward strand.
AGATCGGCGATCGCGGCGATCGCCGCCCGGGCCTGCGGACCGGTCGCGGAGACGGTGATGGTCGTTCCGATCCCCGCGGACAGCATCATCAATCCCATGATCGAATTGCCGCCGACGGTCTCGCCGTTGCGGGTGACGCTGACATCGGCGTTGAAGCGTTCCACCATCTGCACGAACTTCGCGGACGCCCTCGCATGAAGGCCCCGCTTGTTGACGATCGACATGTCGCGGGAGACCGTACAGGCGGCAGATGCGCCGTCCACCGTTGGTGCGGCTTCGTCGTCCGGCTGCCCGGTCATTTCCCGGCAAGCACCCGGCTGGCGATCGTCACGTACTTACGCCCGGCCTCCTGCGCCATCGCGATGGCGTCGGCCAGCGTGCGCTCCTCGCGCACCTTGGCGAGCTTCACCAGCATCGGAAGGTTGATTCCCGCGAGCACCTCGACCTTGGGCCGGCTCATGCAGGAGATCGCGAGGTTTGAAGGCGTGCCGCCGAACATGTCGGTCAGAATCGCGACGCCGTCGCCGCTGTCGACCCGGTTCACGGCTTCGATGATATCGCTTCGGCACAGGTCGGCGTCATCCTCGGCGCCGATGGTAATGGCTTCGATTTGCTTTTGCGGGCCCATTACGTGTTCGAGCGCGGCCTTGAATTCGTCGGCGAGGCGCCCGTGGGTCACAAGTACCAGACCAATCATTGACAACTCCTCGCGGGTGCTTTTGGTGCACCGCACGAACGGGTCACTTTGACCATCCGGAGCCCTCACGCAAGAGGGCGTCGAGGTTTTTTCCCTGAAAAGCGTCCCCAGGCTTGACGGTTTGCTCCGTGGCAACAGTGAGGTCTATATGGTTATCGGGATTTCTTCCGGCAATCGGCGGCCTCCCGCGTCTCGGTGCAACCTGGGATAGTCGTCAGCGCGGCGATGGCGATCGGAAGTGGCGGAAAGCCGGAGGCAACCGGGATTCGCGCCAGTTCGACCTCCGAAATGGTGGTTCGCAGCGCTTTCGGCGGCGGCAGGCGCTCCGCGTCGGGCGCGTCGAGATCGATCACGAGGCCGACCCGCGCCTCTGCGACAAAAGCGCACCGGCGAATCCCGAGCCCGCGGATTTCTATCAATCCCTCGAGTTCGGACGGCGGCCTGACCAGAAGTCCGTTGCGGAACGGGGTCACGAAGAGGCGGTCGTCGCCGACCAGTGTTGTTTCGGGGAGCTGGCCGCCCCGGCCGGCGAGAATGAGGTCGAAGGCAAGGCGCGACTTTCCGGCGCCCGAGGGGCCGCGGATCAGAACGGCTCGATCTCCCACCAGGACCGCGGAGCCATGGATCGTCGGACCGATCGTCGGACCGGACGAGGGGGTCATGTGGCGGGCAGCCGGACGATGAAACGCGCGCCGGCGATCCGGATGTCGCCATGGGTATCAGTCGGTCCGGGGCGGTTTTCAGCCCAGATCCGTCCGCGATGCGCTTCGATGATCTGCTTGGAGATCGAAAGGCCAAGCCCGGAGTTCTGACCGAAACCCTGGTGGGGCCGGTCGGTGTAGAAGCGCTCGAATACGCGCTCCAGCGCGTCGGGACGAATGCCCGGACCGTCGTCATCCACCACGATCTCGATTTCGGATTTCAGGCGGCGGCATAGAATGCGCACGCGGCCGCCGGGTTTCGAGAACGATTGCGCGTTGGTCAGGAGATTGGAGATCACCTGCCCCAGTCGCAGGTCATGTCCCGGCACCGAGAAGGCGTCGCCGGCGCTGCCTTCGAAGCGGACATCGACGCTGATGTCGCGGCCGAGCCTGGTTTGGTTCGCGACCGATGTCAGCGTGGTCAGAAGACGCCGGATATCGACGGGCGCCTCGTCCTGCCGCTGCAGCTCGGCGTCGAGTCGGCTGGCGTCGGATATGTCGGAAATCAACCGGTCAAGCCGGCGGACATCGTGGTCGATCACTTCCAATAGCCGGCCGCGGCTGGCCTCGGTTTTCGCAAGCGGAAGGGTTTCCACCGCCGAGCGCAGCGAGGTGAGGGGGTTCTTCAGTTCATGCGAGACGTCGGCCGCGAAAGTCTCGATCGCCTCGATGCGGTTGTAGAGCGCGTCGGTCATGTCGCGCAGTGCGCCGGACAGGTGACCGATTTCGTCGCGGCGGCGGGTGAAGTCGGGAATCTCGATGCGCGTCTTGATCCGGCGCCGAACACGCTCCGCACCGTCCGCGAGCCGCCGCACCGGTCCGGCGATGGTGCTGGCGAGCAGCAGCGACAGCACGATCATGACGATCATGGCGACGCCGAATACTTTCAGGATCGCCAGCCGCTCAGCCATGACCATCTGGTCGATATCGTCGCCTTGCGTGGACAGCATCAGCGAGCCGAAAATGGTGGAGCGCGGGCGCTCCACCGGAACGGCGACGGAGACGATGATTTCGCCCCGATCGTTGATGCGCACCATGCTGGACTTCTCGCCCTTCAACGACTCCGCAACCTCCTGATAGCCGTTGCCGTTTTCGGGTCCGAGTTCGCGATAGAGCGGAAGATCACCCCGGTTGAGCCAGGTGCGGATCGCGATCGTGGTGCGTTCGATGAAGCCCGGCTTGACGTCGGTCGGGGGCGGCAGTTCGAAACGTATGACATCGCCGCGGCGAAAAAGGCTGCGGCTGTCGAGAATCAGCACGCCGTCGCGATCATAGATGCGCGCGCGGGTCTTGGTCGGAGAGATCAGCCGCCGCAGCACGGGGGCGACGCGCTCGGGATTGATCGGAAAGTCCAGCCCTGAAATTTCGTCCGGCGCGCCGTAGCTCTCGCCGGGCTTGAGATCGAGCAGGCGGTCCGGATCGATGGTGATCGTATTGGTCTCGACCGTGGCCGAGGCGGCGATGGCGCTTGCTATGATCTCGCCCTGCACCAGCAGACTTTGCGCGCGCGCATCGATCAGGCCGGCGCGAAACTGCGAGAGATAGAGGATGCTGGCGACCAGCGCGATCAGGCCGGCCAGATTCAGCGATACGATGCGGCGGGTCAGGCTCGAAAAACTGAGCGTGAAAAGAAACTGCCCCGCGCGCCTCAGCCATTCAAGCGGCCGTTGCCGGTACGGTGTCCGTTCGACCTGATCGGCGAGACCTTCCGCATCGGCAAGACTTTGCGCACCGGCAAGATTTTGCGCATCGGCAAGACCTTGCTTATCGGCAGGACCTTCCGCCGCGAGAACCTGCGAGGTGTCCTCGGCGTCGGGATCAAGATCAGGCTGCGTTCGATCCAGCAATGACTGAAACTGCCTGGTTGCACCAAATCACGATCGCCGTCATTCCCGCATATCTTCACGACTTGGCGCCGCGGTCAGGACGACGAAGGTTCGCTTTCGCACCGAAAGCAAACCGGATGTGTCATTTCACATCCGGTTTACGGGCTGCGCGCCCGAGGTTATCAGGTTTCCTTGAAGCGGTAACCCACGCCATAAAGGGTCTCGATCATCTCGAAGTCGTCGTCGACGACCTTGAACTTCTTGCGCAGCCGCTTGATGTGGCTGTCGATGGTGCGATCATCGACATAGACCTGATCGTCATAGGCGGCGTCCATCAGCGCGTTGCGGCTCTTCACCACGCCGGGACGCGTCGCCAGCGCCTGCAGGATCAGGAATTCCGTGACGGTCAGGGTGACGGGCTCGTTCTTCCAGGTGCAGGTGTGGCGCTCCGGGTCCATGCGCAGCAGACCGCGGTCGAGCGCCTTGGCGTCGCTCTCCTTGGGCGCGGCGGCGGGATCCTTCGGACAGGCCCGGCGCAAAACCGCCTTGACGCGTTCTACCAGCAGCCGCTGCGAAAACGGCTTGCGAATGAAGTCGTCGGCACCCATCTTGAGACCGAACAGTTCATCGATCTCTTCGTCCTTGGAGGTGAGGAAAATCACGGGCAGGTCGGATTTCTGACGCAGCCGCCGCAGTGTCTCCATTCCGTCCATGCGCGGCATCTTGATGTCGAGGATCGCGAGGTCCGGCTGGCTGGTGCGGAAGCCGTCGAGCGCTGACGCGCCATCGGTATAGGTCATGATGCGATAGCCTTCGGCTTCGAGCGCAATTGACACCGATGTAAGAATGTTGCGGTCGTCATCGACCAGAGCAATTGTGGGCATATGCCTGCTTTCCGAAGCGGGTGGCGAGAGGCGAACAATTCGACCGTCTGCCTTTGGTGTGGCTTTAAGAACGCAGTCAACGAGCAATGCAAGCGAGGCTGAAGTGTGACCGAGTTTCCGAAAAACGCCCGAAGGACCCAGCCCTTCGTTCACCTTATCTGACGCTTCGATTACCCAATTTAGCCTGAGACGATGATTTTTTCAAATTCAAGGACGTAAGGCCATGCAACCGACCGCCAATTTCACGGCAGCGAACCTGACCCGATCACTGCTGCGTCGGAGCCGGCAAGGCGCGCTGGCGACCTTGATGGTCGGCTCCGGCGACCCCTATTGCTCCCTCGTGAATGTCGCAAGCCATTATGATGGCTCACCTATTCTCCTGATTTCGCGCCTTGCGGTGCATACCAGGAATCTGCTCGCCGACCCCAGGGTGTCGCTGATGCTGGACGAGCGCGCGGCCGGTGATCCCCTCGAAGGCTCGCGAATCATGGTCGCGGGAACCACGGAGGAGGCCGATGGGGAACTCAAGGCGGTTTTGCGGAGGCGTTATCTGAACGTCCACCCCTCGGCGGAGGGATTTGCGGATTTCAACGATTTTTCGTTCTTCCGGATTCGCCTGAGCGGTGTTCATCTGGTGGCCGGTTTCGGGCGGATCGTCGATCTCAAGCCGGAAAAGGTTCTGACCAGCCTTGAGGGCGCTGAAGCGTTGGTTGCGGCCGAACAGAATGCGATCGAACACGTGAACCGCGATCATCGCGACGCCTTGAATCTTTACGCCACGCGATTGCTCGGCGCTGAGGCGGCCGACTGGCGCTGCACCGGCTGCGATCCCGACGGCCTGGATATGAGCGCCGACAAGCATGACGCGTTGCGCCTGGATTTTCCGCGGCGGATCGCTACCCCGGACGAACTTCGCGTGATTCTGAAGGATCTGGCGGAAAAGGCGCGCGCGGCGGCTTAGGTTTGCTCCGAGGTCGCCCTGGATTCGACGAGGAGGAATTTTCCGTGCCTGAGACAGGCGTGCGTAACGGCGCCTTTGGCGCCGACAAGTTCGGTCTGAAAAATCTCAAGGCCGTTCACTGGAACTTAGGCGCGCCGCAACTTTACGAGCATGCGCTACGCACCGGCGAAGCGATGGTGAATGCGGATGGCGCGCTATGCGCGGAAACCGGCGTCTTCACCGGCCGCAGCCCGAAGGACAAATTCACGGTCCGCGATGCGGCCACGGACAAGAGTGTCTGGTGGGCCGGCAACCAGTCGATGACGCCTGATCAGTTCGCCGCGCTGTACTCGGACTTCCTCGCGCACGCCCGGAACATGACGCTGTTCGCGCAGGACCTCTATGGCGGCGCCGATCCGAATTTCCGTATCAGGACCCGCGTTTTCACCGAGCTGACCTGGCACTCGCTTTTTATTCGCACCCTGCTGCGCCGGCCGGAAATATCAGAACTTGCTACCTTCGTGCCTGAACTGACCGTCATCGACCTGCCGAGTTTCCGCGCCGACCCGAAACGGCACGGCGTTCGCTCGGAGAACGTTGTGGCGATCGATTTCACCCGCAGGATCATTCTCATCGGTGGATCGCACTACGCAGGGGAGATGAAGAAAAGCATCTTCACCACGCTGAATTATTATCTTCCCGATCAGGACGTGCTGCCGATGCACTGTTCGGCCAATGTCGGCCCCGGCGGCGACAGCGCGATCTTTTTCGGCCTCTCCGGAACGGGTAAAACCACGCTGTCGGCCGATCCCAGGCGCACCCTGATCGGCGACGACGAGCACGGCTGGAGCAAGGACGGCATCTTCAATTTCGAAGGGGGGTGCTACGCCAAATGCATCAGGCTGTCGCGCGAGGCCGAGCCCGAGATTTACGCCGCCTCGAAACGCTTCGGCGCGGTGCTTGAGAATGTCGTGCATGACGAAGTCGCGCGGATCCCCGATTTCAACGACGGCTCGAAGACCGAGAATACCCGTTCGGCCTATCCGCTCGAATTCATCCCGAACGCGTCGCTGACAGGTTGCGCCGGCCAGCCGAAGAATCTGGTCATGCTGGCCGCCGACGCCTTCGGCGTGCTGCCGCCCATCGCCAGGCTGACGCCGGCGCAGGCGATGTATCATTTTCTGTCCGGCTATACGGCAAAGGTGGCGGGAACCGAGCGCGACCTTGGCAGCGAGCCGCAGCCGGAATTTTCCGCCTGTTTTGGCTCGCCGTTCCTGCCGCGCCATCCCGGCGTTTACGGCAACATGCTGCGCGCCTTGATCGCGAAGCACAAGGTCGATTGCTGGCTGGTGAACACCGGCTGGACCGGGGGCAAGTACGGGACCGGCCGCAGGATGCCGATCAAGGTGACGCGCGCCCTGCTCGGCGCGGCGCTCGACGGCTCCTTGCGCGGCGTTCCGTTTCACAATGACAGGTATTTCGGGTTCGCTGTGCCGACCTCGGTGCCCGGCGTCGAGCCGCATATCCTCGATCCCGTCAAGACCTGGGCCGACAAGACCAAGTTCGACGAAACGGCGCGCGCGCTGATCGGCATGTTCCAGCAGAACTTCACCAAGTTCGAAAACGATGTCGATCCCGAGGTCAAGGCCGCCGCTCCTGCGGCCAAAGAGGCGGCGGAGTAAGCCAGCATATCGACATTGCGGGCAATCCGTTGCTCGCGGGCGTGAACGACTTTCGCGCGTTTCAGCTTCTGTCCGGTTGCAGCGTGTTGCTCGGGGTCGGACGGTCGGTGATCTGCTGCCCGAACAGGCTGGCGATCAATTCCACCGCGACCCGCGCGGTCCGCCCGCGCTCATCGAGAAACGGGTTGAGCTCGACGATATCCACCGAGCCGACCAACCCGGAATCGTACAGCAGCTCCATGACGAGATGCGCCTCGCGATAGGTCGCTCCTCCCGGAACGGTGGTGCCGACGCCGGGCGCGACGCCGGGATCCAGGACGTCGAGATCGAAGCTAAGATGCAGCACGCCGTTGCGCGCCCTGACCCGCTCGATGACGCGATGAATCAAGACCGCCACGCCGAACTCATCGATCGCGCGCATGTCGGCGATGGCGATGCGGCGGTCCTGCACCAGCTTCTTCTCAAGCGGGTCGATCGAATGGATGCCGAACAGGTCCAGATGCGCCGGCGGGATAGAGGCGCGCGGCTCGTCGCCGAGCAGGCCGTCAAGTCCCGCCTCGCCGCACACAAAAGCGGCGGACATCCCGTGCATGTTGGCGGTCATGGTCGTCAGCGGCGTGTTGTAGTCGGCGTGCGCGTCGAGCCACAGCACGAACAGTTCGCGTCCCTGTTCATGCCAATAGCGAGCGACGCCGTTGATCGAACCCATCGACAGGCTGTGGTCGCCACCCAGGAAGATCGGGATCGCGCCGGACCTCGCCAGATCATAAGCGCGCGGGCTGAGCGCGCGGATCCAGGTCTGGATATCGCGGTAGTTGTTGGCCCTGGCGGGAATTGCGTCGGTTGCCGGCGCGAGCCCTGCGATGGAGATGTCGCCGTGATCCACCACATCGATGCCCAGGCTCTCCAGCACCGGCGTGATGCCTGCGGTGCGCAGCGCGGCCGGTCCCATCAAGGTGCCGCGTTGCGATGCGCCCATGTCGATGGGAATGCCGAGCAGCGCGACCTTCCGGCTGTCGGTCATGGCCGTCATCGCACCAGCCTGCCGGTCGCGGTCGATTTCGCATCGTTGCGAAGATAATCGGGAAAGATCTTACCCTCGTGCTGCTTCTTCGACATGTTGATAAGATACTTGTCGGGTGCGTCAGCGGCCATTTGTTCGCAGACGGCCAGGGCGAACATCTTGGCCTGCTTCCAGTTCAATCCGTCTTTGGGTCTGATTGCAAGCGGCGTGACGACGTGCAGGCCCTTGCCGCCGGTGGTCTTGCAGAACGTTTCGAGCCCCAGCGCCTCCAGCCGCTGCTTCATTTCCCTGGTCGCGGCGATGACGTTCGGGATCGTCGTTGCCGACCTCCTTGCCGGTTTCGGCACCCACCCTCTGATACTTGATGCGGTTTTGTTCCTTGTGACGGCGAACGATCAGCGTGCGGTGCTGAAGGCGACATGATCTAATGCGCCTCGTCCCAGTTGTCGGCGGCGCGGGCGTCGACCTGCAACGGCACCGACAACAACACCGCGGGGAACGGCGCGTCCTGCATCACATGCTGCACCACCGGCAGCGTCGCCGCGACCTCTTCGTCCGGGACTTCAAAAATCAGCTCGTCATGGACCTGAAGCAGCATCCGCGCGGACAGCTTCTTCGCCGCGAGAGCATCATCCATCCGCGCCATGGCGCGGCGGATGATATCGGCGGCCGATCCCTGCAGACGCGCATTGATCGCGGCGCGCTCGTTGAAGGCGCGATGCGACGGGTTCGGCGACTTGATGTCCGGGTAATGGCATTTGCGGCCGAACAGGGTCGTGACATAGCCGTGCTCGCGGCAGAATTCGCGGGTCGCGTCCATGTAGGCGCGAATGCCGGGAAAACGCTCGAAATACTTCTTGATATAGGCGGCTGCTTCCTCGCGCGGGATGCCGAGCTGGTTGGCGAGGCCGAACGCCGAGATGCCGTAGATGATGCCGAAGTTGATGGCCTTGGCCCGGCGGCGGATTTCACCGGGCATTCCCTGCACCGGTACGCCGAACATTTCCGACGCGGTCATGGCGTGGATGTCGAGGCCGTCGAGGAACGCCTGCTTCAGCACCGGGATATCGGCGATTTCCGCGAGCAGGCGCAGTTCGATCTGCGAGTAGTCGGCTGACACCAGTTTGTGTCCGGGAGCGGCGATGAAGGCGCGGCGAATTTTTCGTCCCTCCTCGTTGCGCACCGGGATGTTCTGCAGGTTCGGCTCGTTCGACGACAACCGGCCCGTGGTCGTGGCGGCGAGGGCGTAGGTCGTATGCACGCGCCTGGTCTGGGGATGAACGTATTCGGGCAGGGCGTCGGTGTAGGTGGATTTCAGTTTGGAGACCTGCCGCCAGTCCAGGATCTTGCGCGGGAAGTCGTGGCCCTGCTCGGCGAGTTCGTCGAGGATCTGCGCCGAGGTTGACCATGCGCCGGTCTTGGTCTTGCTGCCGCCCGGCAGGCCCATCTTTCCGAACATGATCTCGCCGATCTGCTTGGGGCTGCCGACATTGATCGGCTCGCCGGCAAGCTGCTGGATCTCGGCTTCCAGCCGGGCCGCGGTCTGCGCGAACTCGCCCGACAGGCGCGACAGCGCCTGCCGGTCGATGGTGATGCCGCGCCGTTCCATTTGCGCCAGCGTCGCGACCATCGGCCGCTCCAGCGTCTCGTAGACTGTATTCATGCGCTCGGCGGCCAGCCGCGGCTTAAGCACCTGCCACAGCCGCAAGGTCACATCGGCATATTCCGCCGCGTAAGCCGTGGCGCGATCGATCGCCACCTGATCGAAGGCAAGCCTGTTTCTGCCGCTGCCAGTCAACTCCCCATGGCTCAATGTGGCGTGGCCGAGCCAGCGCTTCGCCAGCGAGGCGAGATCATGGGAGCCGCGCCCGGCATCGAGCGCATAGGAGATCAGCTCGACGTCGTCCTGATTCTGCATGGCGATGCCATGCTGCGCCAGCAGCACGGCGCTGAACTTGACGTTGAGGCCGATCTTCAGGTGGCCACGAGATTCCAGGATCGGCTTCAGGAGCTCCAGTGCGTCGCCAATCGCGATCTGATCGGGCGCAAGCCCGGCGGCGAACAGCCCGGCGCTGTCGCCGGCCTGCTTGTGGCTGAGCGGGACGTAGCAAGCATGGTTCGGGGCGAGCGCCAGCGCGATGCCGGAAAGCTCGGTCTGCATGGGATCGATGGTCGGCGCCAGCGTCTCGAAGGCGAAGCTGCCGTTGTCATCGATGCGGGCGATCCAGTCGCGCAGCCGGTCAAGCGTGCGGATGGTCTCGTAGCTGTCTCGCTGAACCGGCAGCTTTCGCACCGCTTCAAGGCGGGCGGCGGCAAGGGCTTGCGGTGTCAGCAATGGACCGTCTGCTCGGGCCTGGCTTCTCCCGGCATGCTGCAGATTGGCTCTCCCCTTGTTGGGTAGGGAAGGGGGTGAGCCGAACAGGTCGCCTGATATCGCTCCCCCACCCCGACCCTCCCCCGCGAGGGGGGAGGGAGCAGAAGGGGCGGTGGCCGAGGGGCCGCTGGCGTTTTTCGCATCCGGCTCGATCTCGGCCGCGTTGACCTCGGAATAATCAGCCACGCGTTTGGTCAGCGTGGTGAATTCCATGGCCTTGAGGAAGGCGATCAGCTTGCGGGCGTCGGGCTCCTGCACCGCGAGGTCGTCCAGCGGCACATCGAGCGCGACGCGGTCGTCGAGCAGCACGAGCTGCCGCGAGATGCGCGCCTTCCCGGCATTCTCGATCAGCGCCTCGCGGCGCTTCGGCTGCTTGATCTCGCCGGCGCGGGCCAGCAACGTGTCGAGGTCGCCGTATTCGGTGATGAGTTGCGCGGCGGTCTTGACGCCGATGCCGGGCACGCCCGGAACGTTGTCGACGCTGTCGCCCGCCAGCGCCTGCACCTCGACGACCTTGTCGGGCGGCACGCCGAATTTCTCGATCACCTCGGGGATGCCGAGGCGGCGATCCTTCATGGTGTCGTACATGGTGACGCAGCCGTTGACCAGCTGCATCAGATCCTTGTCCGAGGAGACGATGGTCGCGGTCGCGCCGCGCTCGCACGCCTGCCGCACGTAGGTCGCGATCAGGTCGTCGGCTTCGAAACCGGTCTGTTCGAGGCAGGGCAGGTCGAACGCTTTCACCGCCTCGCGGATCAGCGCGAATTGCGGGATCAGGTCGTCGGGCGCGGGCGGACGGTGCGCCTTGTAAGCGGGATAGAGCTTGTTGCGGAACGTCACCTCGGACTTGTCGAAGATGATCGCAAGGTGCGTCGGCCTGTCGTCTTTCGGCATGTCGCGCAACAGCTTCCACAGCATGTTGCAGAAGCCGAGCACCGCGTTGACCTGCAACCCGTCGGACTTGCGGCTCAGCGGCGGCAACGCGTGATAGGCGCGGAAGATGTAGGAGGAGCCGTCCACCAGAAAGACGTGCTTGCCCTGCATGGTGGTCCCCGCCGCTTTCACCGGGGGAATCGTCGCGGTGGTGGTGGCCGGGATCTCAGCGGGTTCGGCGGCGGGCTTCTTCGACATGGCCGCAACTTAAGGCGTTTTCCCGCCAATGGCACCCCCGCGGCGTTCTCATGACCGACAAAATCGCGAGGGCTTTTTGGCTGGGCTGGGGCTTCGGGCCGGGCTATTCGGCCGCGGCCTGAACCGTGGGCGCGCGTTTTTTCGGTGCGATCCAGAAGGCGTCGGGACGCTCGAACAGGAAGTTCGCCCGGGTGTTGCGGCAGGCCCACCAGATCAGCACCGCGCCGGCCACGCCGGCGATGGTGACGATCAGAGAGATGAGGCCGATATCCTGGATAACACCCGCTTTCAGCAGGATCGTGCGCGAGGCGGCCATCGGCAGGAAGAACGCGAGATAGATGACGATCGAGTGCTCGCCGCAATAGCGCAGGGTGTCCAGCCAGCGCATTTTCGCCAGCAGGGTGCCGACGGCGATGATGGCGCCCGCGCCCGCAAGACCGAGCGCGAGCGAGACCACCGGCCATTCGCTGATGCCCGTATGGACCAGTCCGCCGTTGACCACGGCCCACAGCGCCAGCGCCGCCAGCGTCCACGCCGGATAGGCGCGGGCGCGGTTCGACCATGCGAAAACATAGGTTGCGAACAGGTAGCCGGAATAGATGTAGACGAAGCGGGCGGCGAATTCGTCGATCAGCGTCCAGCCGGTGGAGATGTGCGCCATCTCCAGCGCCGCCGCCACGCCCCAGATCGCCCAGGGCGGGATGCGGCGGGTGGCCTTGATCACCACGAAGAAGACCGGCAGCAGATAGATGAACCAGAGCGTGCCGAACGGGTCGATGAACGTCATCAGCCAGAGCCTGATGACGCCGGGCCATCCGACGTCCGAAGCGAAGGCCGGGGCCTTGAAGCCGAACTGGATCGTGACCCACAGCACATAGAAGTAAGCGAAGTGCACCACCTTGCGGTCGAGGTAGGTGCGCCAGTCGCGATTGATGACGAGCGGCAGGAACAGACCCGAAAGCAGGAAGAAGTCCGGCATCCGGAACGGCTTTGCGAACTCGACGACGTAGTGCATGAAGCCGGTCTGCCCGGCCGCGGCCTCGACGCCCAGCACCGAATGCATCATCACCACCATGATGATGCAGATGCCCTTGGCATAGTCGACCCAGTCGACCCGTTGCTTGTTCTGTGCGGCTGTGCCGTTTCCGGTCATGGGTGTCCCTTTTCGGCGCGCTCGGGCATGTTTACACGAAGATCGGTTGCGTTCTCCTTTCATCAATCAAATAATGTGCCGGGTCTCCGGGAAGTGATCGGACCCAGCCAACGCGCTTTATCGGAAACGGAAGGCTCCGGCTTGGCCCGCATCCGGGCCGTGCGTTAAGAGACAGGGTATCCAGCCGTTAACCATGCCCTGCGCCCCGGACCGATCCTTGACGGAACCATTTGCCAATCCGCTTCCGATCGACGCCGTGCTCGGCGAACTCGGACGCACGCTTGGTGCGCACGACACGGCGGTGCTGGTCGCCCCGCCCGGCGCGGGCAAGACGACGCGGGTGCCGCTGGCGCTGCTCGATGCGCCCTGGATCGCCGGCAGGAAGATCGTCGTCCTGGAGCCGCGCCGGATCGCGGCGCGCGCCAGCGCGGAACGGATGGCGCGGACGCTCGGTGAGCGCGTCGGCGAGACCGTGGGCTATCGCGTGCGTTTCGGCTCGAGGGTCTCGCGCAAGACCCGTATCGAGGTCGTCACCGAAGGCATCTTCTCGCGGCAGATCCTCGACGATCCCGAACTGAACGGCGTTGCCGCGATCCTGTTCGACGAGTTTCACGAGCGTTCGCTCGATGCGGACCTCGGGCTTGCGCTGGCGCGCGACGTGCAGAGCGGCTTGCGGGAGGACTTGCGCATCCTGGTGATGTCCGCGACCATCGACGGCGCGCGGGTGGCAAAGCTGCTTGGCGACGCGCCGGTGATCGAAAGCGAGGGGCGCGCCTTCCCGGTGGAGACGCGGTATCTCGGCCGCAAGCCCGATTCACCCATGGAGCGGCAGATGGCCGACGCGATCGCCACGGCGTTGCGCGCGGAGGTCGGTTCGCTGCTGGCGTTCCTGCCGGGCGCCGCCGAAATCCGGCGCACCCAGACTATGCTCGCCGAAAGAATCCATGATGCGTCGATCGAGATCGTGCCGCTGTTCGGCGCGCTCGACGCAGCGGCGCAGGATCGCGCCATCGCGCCCGCGCCGAAAGGCCAGCGCAAGGCGGTGCTGGCGACTTCGATCGCAGAGACTTCTCTCACGATTGAGGGTGTCCGCATCGTGGTGGATTCCGGTCTGGCGCGGGTGCCACGCTTTGAGCCTGACATCGGCCTGACGCGGCTCGAAACCATGCGCGCCTCGCGCGCCGCGGTGGACCAGCGTCGGGGCCGCGCCGGGCGCACCGGGCCCGGTGTGTGTTATCGGCTATGGGACGAGCCGCAGACCGCCTCGCTGCCCGCCTATACCCAGCCCGAGATCCTCAGCGCCGATCTGTCATCCCTGGTGCTCGATCTGGCGCAATGGGGGGTACGCGATCCCGCCACGCTTGCGTTTCTGGACCCGCCGCCCGCTCCGGCGTTGAATGAGGCGCGAAGCCTGTTGCGCGAGCTTGGCGCGCTCGACGCCGATGGCCGCATCACCGATGAAGGAAAAAGCCTGCGCGCGCTTGCGCTGCCCCCGCGGCTCGCGCGCATGATCGTGGGCGCGCATCGTCTCGGTTCTGGCCGGGAAGCCGCTGACATCGCGGCGGTGCTGACCGAGCGGGGGCTGGGCGGCGACAGCGTCGATCTCGACGCGCGGCTCGATCATTTTCGCCGCGACCGCTCGCCACGCGCCGCCGGCGCGAGGCAGCTGGCGGAGCGGTGGGCGTCGCAGGTGGCGGCCTCTTCTCCCTCTCCCCTTGTGGGGGAGGGTCGGGGAGGGGGGTCTACAGGGCGGGCTCGGAATTTAACCCCCGCCCCTAACCCTTCCGAGCGGGCGTCCTTGCCCGTCCCGGCCCCACAGGGCGGAGGGGAGCTCGGCACCGGCGAAATGCTCGCTCTCGCGTTTCCCGATCGCGTGGCGCGCCATCGCGGCAACGGGTCGTTCGTGCTCGCCAACGGCCGGGGCGCGTCGGTCGATCCGGCCTCAAGGCTGGCGCGAGAGCCCTTCATCGCGGTCGCAGAACTGACCGGCACGGCGGCGAGCGGCCGTATCCTGCTGGCTGCGCCGATCGCTCAAGGCCAGATCGAATCGCGCTTTGCCGGCCAGATCGAGACCGACGAGGACATCTCCTTCGATCGCGCGGCGATGAGCCTGCGAGGGCGGCGGCGCAAGCGGCTGCGCGCGATCACGCTTGCCGAAGCACCGGTGGCGGTCGCGCCGTCGATCGCGACAGCGCGCATCCTGGCGGAAGGACTGATCGATGCGGGGCTGGATCGCCTGCCGTGGTCGAAGCCGCTGAAGCAGTGGCGCGATCGCGTCATGTTTCTGCGCGCGGCGGAAGGCGGGGAGTGGCCGGACCTGTCCGATGCCGGGCTTGCGGCCACGGCCGAAATGTGGCTGTCGCCCGCTCTGTCCGACAAGACCGCGTTGAAGGAATTTTCAGCCGGCGATCTGTCGGAAGCATTGATGGCGCTGCTGCCGTGGAATTTGCGCGCGCGGCTGGAGCGCGAGGCGCCGACCCATTTCGAAGCGCCGACCGGCACGACGCTTGCGATCGACTATGAGGCCGGGCAGGGGCCGACCATCGCTGTCCGATTGCAGGAATTATTCGGCCTGACGACGCATCCGTCGATCGCGCAAGGCAAGGTGCCGCTGGTTCTGGAATTGCTGTCGCCGGCGCATCGTCCGGTTCAGGTGACGCGTGATCTGCCGGGCTTCTGGCGCGGCAGCTATGCCGCCGTCCGCTCGGATCTGCGCGGGCGCCATCCCCGGCATCCCTGGCCGGACGATCCGGCCAATGCGACGCCGACACGGCGGGTCAAGCCGCGCGGGACCTGAAAGGCGGCATGACCCAGCTCTTCAAGCAGCCAGTTCTTCAAACAGCCAGTTCTTCAAACAGCGAGGTGTTGAATACGTCTCGCGTCAAAGTCTCACGCGATTCCGCGTTAACGCTTCGCTCATGCTTTTCTCAAATAAAGAAGCGCGTAGCCCGTCGTAAGTGATGGCGGGCTGACGGCCGCGCGTAAGATCGTGATGACCGTTCCGGTCGGTCAGTGAGTATGTGCCATGCGTAACCTGATGATTTTTGCCGCGCTTCTGATCGGCGCCGGCACTTATATGGCGCAACTGGCCGACGAGATGACCACGACCGCGGCCGCGCGGCCCACCACGTCGATGCAGCCGGCGGCATTGGAGGCGATTCAGGATCGCGACGGCATCCGCAGCGTCAGCATCGCGCGCGACGGCCGGGGCCACTTCCAGACCGAAGGCCGGATCGATGGCGAGCGCATCGGCTTCATGGTGGATACCGGGGCCTCCGTGGTCGCGCTCAACGAAAGCTCCGCCGCGCGTCTCGGCCTGCGGCCCTCGCGGAACGACTACACGACGACCGTGACGACGGCCAATGGCAAGCTCAAGGCTGCCCGCACCCGGCTCGCCATGGTGGACATCGGCGGCCTCATCGTGCGCGATGTCGATGCCATGGTGTTGCCCGACGAGGCCCTGTCCGAGAATCTGCTGGGCCTGTCTTTTTTATCCAAGCTCAGGCGCTTCGAATTCGCGAACGGGCGGATGGTTCTGGAACAATAGTTTGCCGCAGACGCTCGTCCTGATGCGCGCTGGCCTGCCGTTGCGAATTATGCCGCAATTGCCGTTCACAGACCTGTGGCGTTTTCGAGCGAAGCGGGTCCCGGTTCGCGTCCAGACAACGCGTTAGAAGCTCCCGCATTTCCAGCAGCTGTGGCATCGTCCGGCTGCATTTCCTTATGTCATGTTCTTTCCTCGCGAGGCCGTCTGCATGTTTCCGAAGCCGAAGTCCGTTCTGGCGCCGAATACCTATGCCTATGAATCCGAGCCGATGGTGAAGGCGACCGGGCTTCGCGAATATGACGCCCGATGGCTGTTCGGCAAGGAAATCAACCTGATGGGCATCCAGGCGCTGGGCATGGGGCTCGGCACGCTGATCGGCGAACTCGGCCAGAAGAAGGAGATCGTCACCGGTCATGATTTCCGCAGCTATTCGTCGTCCATCAAGTACGCGCTGATCTCCGGCCTGCTGGCGTCGGGCTGCAAGGTTCACGACATCGGATTATGCATGACGCCGATGGCGTATTTCGCGCAGTTCGAGCTCGACGTCCCCTGCGTCGCCATGGTGACAGCCTCGCATAACGACAACGGCTGGACCGGCGTCAAGATGGGCGCCAACCGGCCGCTGACGTTCGGGCCCGATGAGATGACGCGGCTCAAGGAGATCGTGCTCGGCGCCGCCTTTGCCACCAGGGGAGGCGGTTCCTATGAATTCCACGACAATTTCCCGGCGCGCTACATCGCGGATCTGACGAAACGGCCGAAGCTGAAGCGCAAGCTGAAGGCTGTGGTGGCCTGCGGCAACGGCACCGCCGGCGCGTTCGCGCCTCAGGTGATGGAGGCGATCGGCTGCGAGGTGATCCCGCTGGATACCGAGCTCGACCACAGCTTCCCGAAGTACAATCCCAATCCCGAAGACATGAAGATGTTGCACGCGATCCGCGACGCGGTGCTTGAAAACAAGGCCGATCTCGGCCTCGGCTTCGACGGCGACGGCGACCGCTGCGGCGTGGTCGACAACACCGGCGAGGAAATCTTCGCCGACAAGGTCGGCGTGATGCTGGCGCGCGACATGTCGGCGATCCACAAGGATGCGCACTTCGTGGTCGATGTGAAATCAACCGGCTTGTTCGTCACCGATCCGGTGTTGCAGCAGCAGGGCGCCAGGGCGACCTATTGGAAGACCGGCCATTCCTACATGAAGCGGCGCACCAATGAACTCGGCGCGCTCGCGGGGTTCGAGAAGTCGGGCCACTTCTTCTTCAACGCGCCGATGGGCCGCGGCTACGACGATGGCCTGATCTCGGCGATCGCCGTGTGCGAGATGCTCGATCGCGCCGCCGGCAAATCGCTGGCCGATCTGAAGAACGCCTTGCCCAAAACCTGGTCGTCGCCGACGATGTCGCCGCATTGCGCCGATGAAGCCAAGTACGGCATCGTTGACAGCGTGGTGAAGCATTTCGAGGCCGCCAGGGCCAACGGCGACAAGGTGGCCGGCCAGCCGATTCGTGATCTCGTCACCGTCAACGGCATCAGGGTGACGGCGCAGGACGGAAGCTGGGGGCTGGTGCGGGCGTCATCCAACAAGCCCGAACTGGTGGTCGTGGTGGAAAGCCCGGTCTCCGAGCAGCGGATGCGCGACATGTTCGAGGCGATGGACAGCGTGCTGCGTACTCATCCCGAGGTCGGCGAGTACAATCAGAAGATTTGATGATTCCGCATCAATAGTGAAGGATTCCAGCTCAATCGTCACGCCGCGCTCAGGGCAGGCACCGGCAGGGCCGTTACCGACTTGATCTTTTCCATCGCGAATCGGGAGGTGACGTTCTTCAGCGCGACCGAACTGATCAGCTTTTTATAAAAGAGGTCATAGCTCGCCATGTCGGTGACCACGACGCGCAGCATGTAATCGACGTCGCCCGCCATGCGGTAGAGCTCCATCACCTCGGGCATCGCGCTGATCGCATCGGCGAATTTTTTCAGCCAGACGTCGGAATGGTCGCCGCTTTCCACCGACACGAACACCGAAATGCCGAGCCCGATCTTGTTCTGATCGACCAGCGCCACCCGGCGCAGGATGATGCCGTCGGCCTCGAGCCGCTGGATCCGTTTCCAGCAGGGAGTCGAGGACAACCCGACGCGGTCGCCGATCTCGGCCACGGAGAGCGATGCGTCTTCCTGCAGCACGGTCAGGATCTTGCGGTCGATGGCGTCGAGGCGCCGACCGGTCTCAATGATTTGAGGGGCAATATCGCTCATGGTAGAATATTGTTCCAATATTGAAGTTGTTAAACCTCATATATAGAAAAATATTCCAGCGCAAGGGTTATGTATCAGGGACGCGCGGGCGCGAATCCGCCCTTGCCAAAAAGGCTTCCATTTCAGCGCGTTGCGGTCTGGCGAAGGCGCCGCCGAAGCGGGTGCATTTGATCGCGGCGGCTCCTGACGACCGGCCTAACCGAGCCCTATCCCGCGGCGGATGGCTTCAATGAACGACTCAAGCTCCGCCGCATCGTATTCGCGCGCGGGCGCCGTGCCCCAGACCGGGTTGGGCCATGCGGCGTCGCTTTCGCGGCGCGCGATGACGTGGACATGAAGCTGCGGCACCTGATTGCCGAGCGCGGCCACGTTGAGCTTGCCGCAGCCTGTGATGCCCTTGAGCACTTCGGACGCGCGAGCGACCTCCGTCATCAGGCGCGCGCGGTCGTCATGATCAAGATCGATGATCTCGACCGCACCCGTCCGTCTTGGCGCCAGAATGAGCCAGGGATAGGTGGCGTCCTTGCTGAGCAGGAGCCGGCTGAGCGGCAGGTCGCCGATGCCGACCGTGTCATTATCGAGCTGCGGGTGAAGCGACCAGGTTTCGGACATCGTTCCCGGATATTTTCGAGGAATGCCGATGCAGACTGGCGCGGCGATCCGCCGAAATCAATGGTTCGGAACCGGCACGATCCCGGATCGTCCTCGTCGCTTGCTTTCCTGTGCTTTTGGCCCCAAATAGAAAGCGGGAGATTGGCGGTGGACGAGCCACTCGCCAACCGGGTCAGGTCCGGAAGGAAGCAGCCCTAACGAGGTCCGGATCGGGTCGCTCGTCAGTCTCCTACCTCCCTCTTGCCTCTTGTCGGGCGAGCCGTGTTTCTCGGAGATCCTTGCCAGCGCCGGACGGGCGCGGCCCGAAGGTTCGCTCCGTTGTTCCGCAAGCCGGCTTCGAGAGAGAAAATTGCGGATCGCTCAATGACCGATGCTGGCCATCCCTCAACGCTCACCGATGACGCGGCCGGCCAGGCCGGTCTCGACCTTGGCGTGATGTCATCCGGATCGAGCGCGCAGTACCGGGTGCTGGCGCGCAAATACCGCCCCGCCAGCTTTGACGATCTCATCGGGCAGGAAGCGCTGGTGCGCACCGTGTCCAATGCGTTCGAGACGGGGCGGATTCCGCAGGCCTGGATCCTGACGGGCGTGCGAGGCGTGGGAAAAACCACCACCGCGCGCATTCTTGCCCGCGCGCTGAATTACGAGCTCGCGGACGGCTCGGTGCAGGGGCCGACCATCCGGATGCCGCAACTCGGCGTTCATTGCCGCGCCATTATGGAAAGCCGGCATATCGATGTGCTGGAGATGGACGCCGCTTCACATACCGGCGTCGACGATGTCCGGCAGATCAACGACAGCGTGCGCTATGCGCCGTCGAGCGCGCGCTACAAGGTCTACATCATCGACGAAGTTCACATGCTGTCGACGGCGGCCTTCAACGCGTTCCTGAAGACGCTGGAGGAGCCGCCGGAGCACGCGAAATTCGTGTTCGCGACCACCGAGATCCGGAAGGTGCCGGTGACGGTGCTGTCGCGCTGCCAGCGGTTCGACCTCCGGCGCGTCGAAGCCGAGGTGTTGATGGCGCACCTTGCCGCTATCGCGGCGAAAGAGAACGTCGAGGTGGAGCCGGAGGCGCTTGGCATCCTGGCGCGTGCGGCCGAAGGCTCGGTGCGCGATTCCCTGTCGCTGCTCGATCAGGCCATCGCCCATGCGGCTGGCGTGGTCCGGGCCGACGCGGTGCGGCAGATGCTGGGGCTTGCGGATCGCACGCGCGTCATCGATCTGTTCGAGGCGTTGGCGCGCGGCGACATCGCGAGCGCATTCGGCGAGTTTCGCTCCCAGTACGAGACCGGCGCCGACCCGGTCGTCGTCCTCAGCGACCTGGCCGAATTCGTCAACTTCGTGACGCGTATCAAGATCGTTCCGGCGATCGCCGACAATGTCGCATTCGGTGAAACGGAGCGCCTGCGCGCCCGCGATTTTGCCGTGAAATTGTCGATGCGCGTGCTGTCGCGGATGTGGCAGATGCTGCTGAAAGGAATCGCGGAAGTTCAGGGCGCGACGCGGCCGGCGGCCGCGGCCGAGATGGTGCTGGTGCGCATCGCCTATGTCGCGGACCTGCCGACGCCCGATGAGGCGATCCGGCTGCTTGATCGGAACGGCGGCGAATCGCCAAGCGCCACCACCAATGCCGCGCCGCCCAGACCTGCTCCGGGACCGGTGTCATCCGCTCCATCGTCGGCCGCGCGGTCATTGTCGCCGCGCGCCTCCGCGGAGCCGGCCCGCCCGCAGGCCGCCGCGCCGCTGGCCGACACAGCGTGCGCGATTCCGGCGATGCGGATCGAGAGCTTGACCGAACTCGTGGCGCTTGCCGGCGAAAAGCGCGATCTGATCATCAAGGCCGCGCTCGAGGCCGACATCCGGCTGGTCCGCATCGAGAACGGCCGCCTTGAGGTCGCGCTGGAGCGCAGCGCGGCGCGTACGCTGGTGAACGATCTTGGGCGCAAGCTGGAACAATGGACCGGCCGGCGCTGGACGGTGATCGTTTCCAACGAGCCGGGTCAGCCGACATTGCGCTCGCAGGCGCTGTTGCAGAAAACAGAGCGGGAGCGCGCTGCTGAGGCTGATCCGCGCGTGCAGGATGTGCTGGCGCGTTTTCCTGGCGCCAGGGTGGTCGAGGTGCGAAAGTTCGCTCTGTCGTCGCCGGATTCCGATGCCGCTCCTGACGAACTGGCCGATGATCCCGACGGCGGCGATTAGAGCCTTGGGCTCCGATGGAGTCAGAATCGGAAGGCTCCAGCAAGAAAAAGGAATGTTGATGGCTGATTTTCTCGGCATGATGAAGCAGGCGGCTCAATTTCAATCCAAGATGAAGGCCATGCAGGACGAACTCGACCAGATCGAGGTCGATGGCGCGTCCGGCGGCGGCCTTGTGACCGTGCGGATGACCGCCAAGATGGAAGTCAAGGGGATCTCGATCGATCCGTCCCTGATCAAGCCGGACGAACGTGAAATTCTCGAGGATCTTGTCGTGAGCGCGCTTGCGGATGCGCGCCGCAAGGCGGAGGTCGCGATGCAGGAGAAGATGCAGGCGTTGACCGGCGGGCTTGGTCTGCCGCCTGGCCTCGGCTTCTCGTGATCCGCGTGTGAGAAAAACACGTCAGGTCAGAATCTGTGAGCCACGCTTCTGATTGCGTCAGAAGCGGAAAGGCTCTGGTGTCCTTTCGAATCGAAGTTCGCGACGGGACGCAAGCGCAGTTTGGCGAACTTCGGATTCGGAACCCGAGAAGATGCCGACCGCCGTTACCGGACCCGAGATCGAGCGGTTGATCCAGTTGCTTGCGCGGCTGCCGGGGCTTGGTCCGCGCTCGGCGCGGCGGGCGGCGCTGCATCTGATCAAGAAACGCGAGGCGTTGATGGCGCCTCTGGCGAGCGCGCTGCAGGTTGCGATCGACAGGATCCGGGTCTGCGAAACCTGCGGTAACATCGACACCCGCAGCCCATGCACGATATGCACCGACGCCAGGCGCGATCCGTCCATCATCGTCGTGGTGGCCGATGTGGCGGACCTCTGGGCGCTGGAGCGCGCCGGCGCCACCAACGGATTCTACCATGTGCTTGGCGCGACGCTGTCACCGCTGGATGGCGTCGGCCCGCAGGATCTCACCATCGATGCGCTGGTGGCGCGGGCCCACGATCCGCGTGTCGCGGAAATCGTGCTGGCGCTGAACGCGACCGTCGACGGCCAGACCACCGCGCATTACATCACCGACCTGCTGGGCGAGGCCAACGTGAAGGTCACGCGGCTTGCCCACGGTGTTCCGGTCGGAGGCGAACTGGATTATCTCGATGAAGGGACGCTGTCGGCCGCGATGCGGCAGCGCACGCTGTTTTAACCGGGAGCTTTTCCGCTTCGTAGGAAGACTTCCTACAATTCAAAGCCGGAAAATTCGAATCCCGGCGCAACCGTGCATCCCACCAACGTCCAGTCACCCGTGCTTTCCGCACTCTGCCAGGCAAAAGCGGGGACCAGCGCCTGCGGTGTTTCACCCGCCGCGAGATCCGCGCCCAGACGCAGGGTGCGCGTGAGGGCGCCGTCCTCGATCCGCAGCAGCAGCGGACTGCCGGCATAATAGTGCCAGACCTCCACCGCGTCGATGCGATGCCGTCGCGAGCGCTCGCCGCGCGCCAGCAGAAAGTAGATCGCGGTAGACGCGGCGCGGCCCTGCCCGTCGGTACGCGTATCGCGAAACGTCTCTCGATAGTGGCCGCCTTCCGGGTGCGGCTGCAGATCAAGCCGTTCGATGATGTCGGTTGCGGAAAGCGCCATGTCCATCAGATTGCCGTCACTCACGACTTGTTCTTGCGTTCGCGCAGTTCTGCGAAAACCTCAGCCCCGCTGGCTCCTTTCATGTGCACCCCGGCCGCCACCGCCGGATCGTCGGCGCGCAGGAAGACGTTGGCTTCCTTCTCCTCTCCCATCAGGGTCGGCACCGTCGGCTTGCCTTCGGCGCGCAGCCGCGTCACCTCCTCGGCGCGCGCCTTGAGAACCGGGTTGTTGGGCTCGATGGTCAGGGCGAATTTTATGTTCGAGTCGGTATATTCGTGGCCGCAATAGAGCCGGAAACTGTCCGGCAGCGCGCGCAGCTTCAAGAGCGAGTCCCACATCATCGGATAGGTACCCTCGAACACCCGGCCGCAGCCGATCGAGAACAGGGTATCGGCGGCGAATACCACTTTCTCATCGTCGAACACGTAGCTGACGTGGTCCAGCGTGTGTCCGGGCGTTTCCAGCACGCGTCCCAGCAGCGTTCCGACCTTGATGATGTCGCCCTGGCCGACTCGCAGGTCGACGTTGGCGATCTCGGCGCTTTTGTCATGCGGAGCGACCACCCGGCAGGTGTACTTCTGCTTCAGTTCCGCCACGCCGCCGACATGATCGCTGTGATGATGGGTGATCAGAATGTCGGTCAGCACCCAGCCTTCGCGATCCAGCGCCTGGATGATCGGTTCAGTCTCCGGCGCGTCGATCGCGGCGGTCGCACCGGTTGCGGGATCGTGAATCAGCGCGCCGAAATTATCGGTGAGGCAGGTGAACAGGCGGATATCGGCGGTCATGTCGTCTCCGTGAGTCCGAGGTCGACGCGAGTGTCCCGGCTGCGAAGTTCGCTGATCGGACCTTGCGGGAAAATGACGCGAACCCCCGGGAAACAAAGATTAGAATCTCTCCGGCTTTGACGGAATCGAGCCGGTCCGAGCTTTGTCTGACGCGTTATCCTGCGCAAACCGCCGTCATCCTCCGGAGGGATCCGAGGGCATCCTCGCTCGGAAACGCTATAGCATAGGCGATTTCGTGGTGAAACAAGCCGTTAACGCCGGTTACGATGGCGCAAATCAGGCCGGGCGGGGGTGCCTCGGCCGCCCGCGACATGGTAGATTGTGGACATGGCGATCGACGTCATCGACCTTCGTGACTTCTACTCGCAGCGTCTCGGCGTCGTCGCCCGGCGGCTGATCAGTCGCGCCATTCATGCGCACTGGCCGAACATGAAGGGGCAGTGCGTCGTCGGCCTGGGTTATCCGACTCCCTACCTCGGCCTGTTCCGCGAGGAGTGCGAGCGCTGTATCGCCTTGATGCCGGCGGCTCAGGGGGTCCTGAAATGGCCGACCGCGCGGCCGGCGCTGGCGAGCCTGGTCGACGAATTTTCATTGCCGCTGCGGGATGCGGTTGCGGACAGAATCTTGCTGGTTCATGCGCTGGAAATGTCGGATGATCCGGAAAGTCTGTTGCGCGAGGTGTGGCGCGTTCTTTCGCCATCGGGCCGGATGATGGTGATCGTTCCCAATCGCCGCGGCATCTGGACCCGCACGGATGTCACGCCGTTCGGCCACGGCCGGCCTTATTCACGCTCGCAGATCACTCACCTGCTGCGGCAGACATGGTTCACCCCGTCCGCCTGGGGAGAGGCGCTGTTCGTGCCGCCGATCAATGGCGGCTGGTTCCTGCGCTCCGCCGCTGTCTGGGAGCGTATCGGTGCGGCGCTGTCCCTGCCGTTCGCGGGCGTTCACCTCGTCGAGGCCACCAAGCAGGTTTATCGGCCCATTGCCGCGAAGCGGGAGCACAGCCGGCTGATCCCGGTATTGCAGCCCACGCTCGCCCCGTCCTCCTATAACGCCGAGGAGTGAGATCAGGATCGGTGTTTTCACCCGCGACGGAAGGGTGAAGTAAGCGGCTACTCGTTACCGGGATTGAAGTCCTCGCTCGGAGCCGGCGGCTGCGCCATGCTTTCAGGACGCGGGCCATGCGGACGGCGGCGGCGGCGCGGCGGGAAGCGGTCGCTGCGCTCGCCGCCCTGATGGCCGTTGCTTTCCGACCGGCCACCGCCGTTCAACTGCGGCTGCGATCCCGTGATGAAGGACGGGAGGCGGTCGACGCCGCCATTGTCGGCGGGCTGTAACGCCGGCTGCGGCTGACGGTATTCCCGGGGCTGCTGCTGATCGCGCTGGTAGGGTTGCGCCTCGCGTGGATGGTGGTCGCGCGGTTGCTGGGCCGGGACGAAGCCCGGCTCCGCTCCAAAATTCGAGAAGTTTTCGCTGTCGTCGTCACCCGCCTCATCCGTGACTTCGACGTCGATTCGCGGCTGTTGCTGCGGCTGGCTCTGGCGGAACTGTTCCTGCGCCGCGGCGATCAGGCGGAAATAATGCTCCGCGTGCTGATAGTAGTTTTCGGCGGCCACGGGATCGCCGGATGAGCGAGCGTCGCGGGCGAGCTGGAGATATTTTTCGGCGACATGAGAGGCGGTGCCGCGGATCTTGATGTCGGGACCATTGGATTCGAAAACCCGCGTCATCGGGTTCTGGCCGCGCCGGTTGTTATTATTATTGTTATTCCGGTTGCGCATCCGCTTGTTGTTATTCTGACCGTTTCTCATGTCCCGCCTTCGGTTATCAGCCTTGAAGTTTTCGCTTGTCGTTCCGGCTAAAATTTCCGCCCCCGACACGCCTGGAGTCTGTTTCAACGGCGTTGAATCAGACTCGTCGCTGGTCTTTTTGTTTGAGCATGATCTCGTCCGAAAACCGGTTTCCACTTTTCGGGATCATGCTCCAGAGCTTCCGCTTTTGAACAGAATCAGAAGCGGCACTCTCAGATCCTGATCTGACGCGCTTTCTTCACGCGAACTGGTATCCATCCCCGGGACAAGCCCGAGGGCGTGCTTCGCTCGACAACGCTCTCGGCCAAGCGCGCATCGGCGCCATTCATTTCCATAGTTAAAGACGCGTTCCCGGGGTCGCCGGCCGGCGCATGGCGCCAGCCCGGCCAGATCATTCAGCTAGAGACATCAAACTCAGGTTTTCTTGCGTGAGTCCTCAAGCGCAGTATCAGGCTTTCGTTCGCTTCGCGGTCGCAAGCGGCGCAGCTCTCGGCCATCGCGCTCGATATGACCTGCCTTCAAGGGACCGTTCACCCGGGTCGGCTCTCGTCCGAGAACCCGACTCACCTGCAGCATGGCTGCGGGGCCAAACCCGGGACCGATGGTTGTGCATAAAACGTAATCGCTCCCGAGGGATATTCCAAGTGGTTTTTTTGGGGGCTCAATCCGGCTTTCTAAGGGCAATCCTGCCCGCCACGACGGCGCGGCCGATACCCGCTAGGTCAGCCCTGACGGATCCCATGACCGTTAGTCCCGCGGCGGTCACCAGCCGGCTGACGGCGCCGCCCTGGCCTTGCCCGATCTCCAGCACCAGCAGACCGCCATCCGCAAGCAGCGCCGCCGCCTGCGGCGCGATCCGGCGATAGGCGTCGAGCCCGTCGAGGCCGCCGTCCAGTGCGAGATGCGGATCGTGATCGCGCACCTCCGGCGCCAGCGCCGGGATGTCGGCCGAGCGGATGTAGGGCGGGTTCGAGACGATCAGGTCGAAGGGGCCTGACAGACCATCCCCATAGTCGCTGACCAGGAATTGCGCGCGCGCCGAGAGGCCGACGCCTTGCGCATTGGTTCTGGCCGTGCCGAGCGCCGCCGCGCTGAGGTCGGTGCCGACGCCGGTAGCCGCCGGCAGTTCGGTCAGCAACGCCAGCAGGATCGCGCCGCTGCCGGTGCCGAGGTCCGCGATGCGAAGCGGCTCCTGCGTCCGGCCTTCAGCGCGGAGGACGCCGAGCGCGGCCTCGACCACGGTTTCGGTGTCGGCGCGCGGCACCAGCGTGTCCGCCGACAGCTTCAGCGGCAGTCCCCAGAATTCCTTCGTTCCAAGAATCCGCGCCAGGGGCTCGCCCGCGAGCCGGCGTCGCGCCAGAGCATCAAGGCGCGCCGCGTCATCCTCGTCGAGCCGCCGCAGGCCTTGCGCGATCAGACCGGTCAGATCGAGGCCCAGCACCGCGCCGGTGAGCATGCGGGCTTCGAGCGCCGCGCTGTCGATTCCGGCGGCTTCGAAGCGCGCCGTCAGCGCGCGGCGGATGCTCTCTATGGTCTGTGCGGCGAATGAGTCGGCCACGGGGTTGCTTCCTTTCCCTCTCCCTTGCCGGAGAGGGAATAAAGACGTTCACCGGGATGAGGCTTGAGTGTCACTCACTTGCCGCCTTCGGCTGCGAGCTGCGCGGCCTGATGCTCCGTGGTCAGGGCTTCGATCAGTTCGTGCAGCGCGTCGCCGGCGACCACTTGCGGCAGCTTGTAAAGCGTCAGGTTGATGCGGTGATCCGTGACGCGGCCTTGCGGAAAATTGTAGGTGCGGATGCGCTCGGAACGGTCGCCCGATCCGACCTGATCCTTGCGGTCGGCCGAGCGCGCCGCATTGATGCGCTGCCGCTCGGCGTCGTAGATGCGGGAGCGCAGGATATTCATCGCCGAGGCGCGGTTCTTGTGCTGCGAACGGCTGTCCTGCATGTTGACGACGATGCCGGTCGGGATGTGGGTGATGCGGATCGCCGATTCCGTCTTGTTGACGTGCTGGCCTCCCGCGCCCTGGGCGCGCATGGTTTCGATGCGCAGGTCATCGGGCTTGATATCCACATCGACCTCTTCGGCTTCCGGCAGCACGGCGACCGTGGCCGCCGAGGTATGAACGCGTCCCTGCGCTTCGGTATCCGGCACGCGCTGCACCCGATGCACGCCGGATTCGAACTTCATCCTGGCGTAGGCGCCGCGTCCCTGCACCTGGGCGACGATCTCCTTGTAGCCGCCCATGGTGCCTTCGCTGGCCGAGATCACCTCCACCTTCCATCCCTGCAAGGCGGCGAAGCGCTCATACATTCGAAACAGATCGCCCGCGAACAACGAGGCCTCGTCGCCGCCGGTGCCGGCGCGGACTTCGAGCATCACGTTGCGCTCGTCCATCGCATCCTTCGGCAGCAGCGCGACCCGGATATTCTGCATGAGTTCGTCGTTGCGCGCCTCCAGCGCCGGGCGCTCCGCCTCCGCCATCGCGCGCATCTCGGCGTCCGTGGCGGGATCGGCGATCATGGCGTCGATCCCCGCGATTTCAGCCGTGACAGCGCGCCAGTTCTTCACGGCATCCACGATGGGATTGAGTTCGGCTAGCTCGCGCGTCATCTGGACGTAGCGGTCAGCGCTGACATGGCTCAGCAGCTCGCTTTCGAGCGCGGCATGGCGGGCCAGCAGGACATCGAGTTTGGCTTCAGGCAGCATCGGACTGTCTTCTTGCCCGCTCCCGCCGGGGGAGGGGGTAAATCCATGTTCGTTGCGGACGGAGATAAAGCGATAAGCCCATGCTCATAGCGACAGCCCCTCGGCGTCGGCGAAGTCCTTGAGCCTGTCGCGGACGGAAATGCTGCCGGAGGGCGCTTCGAGCAGCGGCAGGATGGCCGCCTCGGCCTTTTCCGTATCGAGATCGAGGATCATGGCCTTGACGGGACCGTGCGCGGTGGCCGAGAGCGAGAGCGAACGGTAGCCGAGCGCGATCAGAGCCAGCGCGCCCAGCGGCTGCGACGCCATTTCCCCGCACAGCGAAGCGCTTCTGCCGGCCACCCGGGCCTTGACCGCGATCTCGCGCAGCGCCCGCAGCATTGGCGCGGAGAGCGTATCGAAACGGCCCGATACCTTGCTGTTGCCGCGATCCACCGCAAACATGAACTGAAACAGGTCGTTCGATCCCACGGAGACGAAATCGACCTTCGCGAACAATTCGTCGAGTTGGTACAACAGCGAGGGAACCTCGACCATGGTGCCGATGTCCACTCGCTCCGGCAGCGTGTGGTCATGCTGGCGCAGATAGGTGAGTTCGCGCTCGACGATGGCCTTGGCCTGATCGAATTCGGCGACTTCCGAGATCATGGGGAACATGATGCGCAGCGCGCGGCCGCTTCCGGCGCGCAGCAGCGCGCGGATCTGGCCGCGCAGCAGGCCGGGGCGATCGAGCCCGAGCCTGATGGCGCGCCACCCCAGCGCGGGATTTTCCTCAGCGACCGCTTCCATATAAGGAAGCGCCTTGTCGCCACCGATATCGAGGGTGCGGAAAGTCACCGGCTTGTCGCCGGCGGCGTCCAGCACCTTGCGGTACAGCGCAAGCTGTTCGCTTGCGCGCGGCAGGCTCTGTCCGAGCATGAATTGCAGTTCGGTCCGGAACAGGCCGATGCCGGAGCAATTGGTGTCCTCCAGATGCGGCAGGTCGATCACAAGTCCCGCATTGATCATCAGATCGACCGGTTCGCCGTTCCTGGTGACGCAGGGCTTGTCGCGCAATGCGATATACTGCGCCTGCCGGCGGGCGCGAAAGCGCACGCGCTCGGCATAGGCCGATTCGATTTCCGCCGATGGCCGCAGGTAAATCGAGCCGGAGGTGCCGTCGACGATGATGGCGTCGCCGGGATCGGCGATCCCGACCGCGTTCGGCACCTCGCCGACGGCGGGAATGCCCAGCGCGCGCGCGACGATGGCGACGTGCGAGGTCGCCGTGCCTTCCTCCAGCACCAGTCCGCGCAGCCGCCTGCGGTCATAGTCCAGCAGGGCCGCCGGTCCCATGGCGCGCGCGATCAGGATCGCGTTGTCCGGGAGCTGTTCGCGGGAAGGCGCGTGATCCTGTCCGACCAGTTGCCGCATCAGGCGGTGGCCGAGATCCTCAAGGTCATGAAGGCGATCGCGCAGATATGGATCGGTCGAGCGCAACATTCGCGCGCGGGTGTCGGATTGCACGCGCTCGACGGCGGCCTCGGCGGTCAATCCGGTCGCGGCCGCCTCCTGCAGCTTGTGCGACCAGCCGTGATCGTTGGCGAACATCCGGTAGGCTTCGAGCACGTCGCGATGCTCGCCGCCCTCGGCAACGTCGCCGCGCTCCAGCAGGCGGTCGAGGTCCGTGCGCAGCTTGGCGAGCGCCGTTTCCAGCCGCCGGATTTCCTTTGGCACATCGTCGGCGATGTAGTTGGTGATGACGATGCGCGGTTCGTGCAGCACGACATGGCCGAGCGCGATGCCGTCGGACAGGATCGAGCCGATCTGGTGGATGGTGTGGCGGGCGGCGGGTTCGAGGCCGGGCTGCGCGAGCGCGGCCAGTTCGCCGGAAGCGATCATCTCGGCGAGGACCATCGCCGTGGTCTGAAGCGCCTCGACCTCTTCCTCGACATAGGTGCGCCGGGCGCGGTTCTGCACCACCAGCACGCCAAGCGTGTTGCCCGCGCGCAGGATCGGCACGCCGAGGAACGAGTTGTAGATTTCTTCGCCGGTTTCCGGACGGAACGAGAATGCCGGGTGACTGCGCGCGTCCGACAGATTGAGCGGCGTCGCTTCGCTGGCGACCAGGCCGACGAGGCCTTCATGCACGGTCAGCACGGTATGATGCACCGCGTCGCGATTGAGGCCCTCGGTCGCATAGAGTTCCAGCGTATTGTCGACGCGCAGCACATAGGTCGAGCAGACTTCCGCCACCATGTTGGCGGCGATCAGCACCACGATCTTGTCGAGACGCTCCTGCGCGCTGACCGGCTCCGCCATGACTTCGCGGAGGCGTCTCAACAAGACGCGGGGGCCGCTCGACGCGCTCCGCATATCTCGGTCCCTCCCCCTGCGAGCCCTGATTTGGGTAAGCCTGTAAATGACTTATAGCGTTTTCGAGCGAAGTGGAATCCGGTCCCCGAGACGAAAACGCATCAAAACATAAAGATAGAGCCTTTTACCGTTTCCATGAAGCGGTGAAGGGTTCTTGAGTCCGGTTCAGCCGCGTTGAACCAGACCTAAATGGAGCTCGCGGGCGACGGTGCGCCAGGTCAGCCGGGGACGACCGAGACGGCGGAGACCTCGGTCTCAGGTCTGATCGAGCCCGTAGAGGGTATGCAGGGTTCTGACCGCGAGTTCGGTATAGGCGGTATCGATCAGCAGGGAGAACTTGATCTCCGAGGTCGTGATGGCGCGGATATTGATGCCCTTGTCCGACAGCGCCTTGAATGCCTGCGCCGCGACTCCCGCATGGCTGCGCATCCCGGACCCGATCACCGAAATCTTGGCGACGTCGGTGGCGCTGTCGAGGCGCGCATAGCCGATCATGTCCTTGGCGAGGGTGATGGTCTCCCTGGCGCGGGCATGGTCGGAGGCCGGCACCGTGAACGTCAGGTCGGTGATCTTGCCGTCTTCGGACACGTTCTGGACGATCATGTCGACGTTGATATTGGCGTCGGCGAGCGGGACGAAGATCGAGGCGGCGACGCCCGGCTTGTCCTCGATCTGACGGACCGAGATCTGGGCCTCGTCCTTGGAGAAGGCGATGCCGGTGACGACGTGGCTTTCCATGATGTCCTCCTCGCCGCAGATCAGCGTACCCGGCGGCGTGCCATGGGGGTCGATCTCCTCGGGCGCATCGAAACTGGAGCGGACGAAAATCGGCATGTTCTGGGTCATGCCGAGTTCCACGGACCGAACCTGCAGGACCTTGGCGCCCTGCGAGGCTAGTTCCAGCATGTCTTCGAACGCGATCCTGTCGAGCCGGCGCGCTTTCGAAACCACCCGCGGATCGGTGGTGTAAACGCCGTCGACATCGGTGTAGATGTCGCAGCGGTCGGCGCGGATGGCGGCGGCGATCGCCACCGCCGACGTGTCGGAGCCGCCGCGGCCCAGCGTGGTGATCCGGCCGGTCTGCGGGCTGATGCCCTGGAAACCGGCGATCACGGCAACCTCCTTGCGCTCCGTGAAGCGGCTGATGAGTTCGCTGCCGTCGATTTCAAGAATGCGGGCCGAGGCGTGGGCGTCGCTGGTCCGGATCGGGATCTGCCAGCCCTGCCAAGAGCGCGCCTGAATGCCGAGCGCCTGCAGCGCGATCGCCAGGAGCCCCGAGGTGATCTGCTCGCCGGAAGCCACCACGGCGTCATATTCGCGCGCGTCGTGCATCGAGGAGGCGTCGCGGCACCATGCCACCAGTTCGTTGGTCTTGCCCGACATCGCCGACACGACGACCGCGACGTCATGGCCGGCGTCGACCTCGCGCTTGACATGCCGCGCGACGTTGCGGATGCGGTCCAGATTGGCGACGGAAGTGCCGCCAAATTTCATCACAAGCCGGCTCATGACGGATGGTGCGTTCCCAAAGCTCGCTGAATATCGGGGCTAGCTGAGTATTTTAGGCTCGCCGAACAGAAAAAGCTCGCTGACGACAAGGCCAACTCGATGGGTGCGAAAAGCGGGGCGCACGGGCGAGAAGGCGCGTATACATAACGGCGCGGATGCGGCCAGGCAACCGGCTTTCGGGCGCGCCGCGGCGGCCGAGTGATCCGGCAAACGGCGTGAAGCAGGTCGATCAGGGGGGCATGTCAGCGATTTCGCAACCGGTCCCCGGCCATGGTGTATGCGGGTCATGTACCCGTATTTGCGTTTCGACGCGATCGCCCCGCTGATCCTCGCGACTGCCTTATCTATTTCGAGGATGTTCGTGACCGTGACCACTGATACTGTTCCAAGACCCCGTCATCTCGCCACAGGAGGCGCGCGGCAATGACCACGCAAGTCAACCCTTCCGCGAATTCTTCAGCCGCGTTTTCCGCCGCATCCGGAACGACCGTCGATCGCGCCGAGATCGAAAAATTCTCGAAACTGTCGCAGGAGTGGTGGGACCCCAACGGCAAGATGGCGCCGCTGCACAGGATCAACCCGCTGCGGCTTCAGTTCATCCGCGACGCCGCCTGCCGCAAGTTCGATCGCAACGCCCGCAGCCTGAACTGTCTGGCGGGCCTGCGGCTGCTCGACATCGGCTGCGGCGCGGGCCTTCTGTGCGAGCCGTTCACGCGGCTTGGCGCGCAGGTGATCGGGGTCGATCCCTCGGCGTCCAACATCGCCGCGGCGAAGCTCCACGCCGAGAAAGCCCATCTGTCGATCGATTATCGCTGCACCACCGTGGAAGACATGGACGTTCGGGAACGCTTCGACATCATCCTCGCGATGGAGGTGGTGGAGCATGTCGCCGATGTCGGGCTGTTCCTCGATCGCTGCGCGGCGATGCTGAAACCGGGCGGCATGATGGCGGCCTCCACCCTCAACCGCAACTGGAAGAGTTTTGCCTTGGGCATCGTCGCGGCCGAATATGTGTTGCGCTGGCTGCCGCGCGGTACGCATCAGTGGGACAAGTTCGTCACCCCGGACGAACTCGCGCGCCACTTCGAGCGCAACGGGCTCGGCATCACCGAGCAGTCCGGCGTGGTCTATAACCCGCTCGCGGACAAATGGAGCCTGTCTTCCGACATGGACGTTAATTACATGGTGGTGGCGGAAGCCGTGGGATGAGGCTTTCTCGGCCCCTATAGCGTTTCTTCACGCAAACCGGATTCCATCCTCGGGTCAAGCCTGAGAACATGCTTCGCTCGGAAACACTACAGTCGCGCTGGCATTCCCTCGACGCGAGCCGGCCTTCACATCGTCAGGAATGCTTCAGTTTCGGTCATCCCGCAACACCGGCAGCGATCCGACCTCGACGCCTTCCTCGATCAGCGATTTCGCTTCCTCGGGCGAGGCCTCGCCGTAGATCGGGCGATGCTCGATGTCGCCGTAATGCATTTTTCGGGCCTCATTGGGAAACCGCGCGCCGACATTGTCGGCGTTCTTGACGAGATGGTCATGCAATTGCCTGAGCTCGGCGCGCAGTTCGCGCTCCTCCGCCATCGCCGCCGGCATTGATGAGTCTGCGTGCGGCCGCGCCGCACCCTTCTTAGAGCCGGCGATCCGCGGCGCCATGATCGCCTTTTCGACCTTGGCCGTGCCGCAGACCGCGCAGGTCACGAGCTTGCGCTTCACTTGCGAATCATAGGCCGACGAACTCTGGAACCAGCTTTCGAAGCTGTGGCCGCGGTCGCAGCGCAGGTTGTAACGGATCATGCCGAACCTCCGCGCTCGGGAGGCTCGTCGATCGTGAATGCGGGGGCGGCTGCGAGTCTCGGCGTGCGGCGCTTTTTGGATCCGGCGATCCGCGGCGCCATGATCGCCTTTTCGACCTTGGCCGAACCGCATACCGCGCAGGTCACGAGCTTTCGTTTGACTTGCGAGTCATAGGACGAGGAGCTCTGGAACCAGCTCTCGAAAGTGTGGCCCTGCTCGCAGCGCAGATTGTAGCGGATCATGCCGAGCCTCGCACAAGATGCAGGTGGTCGCTGGCCGGCTTATGATCGGCGAGGGAAAAACGCCGCCCATGCTGCAACGAGGGTACGGCCTTGCGCACGGCCACCACTTTGGCCGGATCGATCGTCGCCAGCACGACGTCGGGTTCGGTGCCGCCCGCTTCGGCCAGAATCGTGCCCCAGGGATCGACGATCAGCGAATGGCCGAATGTTTCGCGGTTGTTTTCGTGCATCCCGCCCTGGGC
The DNA here is from genome assembly GCF_047824785.1 of Nitrobacter sp. TKz-YC01. Classification (GTDB taxonomy): domain Bacteria; phylum Pseudomonadota; class Alphaproteobacteria; order Rhizobiales; family Xanthobacteraceae; genus Nitrobacter. The sequence goes on from NZ_CP181167.1 coordinate 544,884, forward strand.
GGCGGCGAACACGAAGCAGCTGTTCTCGATCGCGCGGGCGCGCAGCAGGGTATGCCAGTGCGCCTCGCCGGTCTTTCTGGTGAAGGCCGCCGGCGCCGTGAGGAAAAACGCGCCAGCTTCGGCCAGCGCGCGATACAGCGCCGGAAAACGGACGTCGTAGCAGATGGTCATGCCCAGCCTGCCCCAGGGCAGGTCCGCTATCACGGCCGTCTCGCCTGGCTGATAATTGGCGGATTCCCGATAGCTTTCGCCGCCTTCGAGGTCGATATCGAACATGTGGATCTTGTCGTAGCGCGCGAGGATGTCGCCGGACGGCCCGATCAGGAACGAACGGTTGACCGCTTTGTCTTTCGTGAGCCGCAATGCCAGCGAGCCGACGTTGAGATGAATTTTCAGTTCGCGCGCAAGATCGCGATAACCACTGAGCGAGCGGTCCTCGTCCTCGGCGCGAAGATGCTCGAACAGCGCGGCGCGATCCGCCTGCATGATGTTGCTGACTTCGGGAGTCTGCACGAAGTCGGCGCCCTGCGCCGCCGCCTCGCGGATCAGCCTGGAGCCTTGCTCGAAGTTCGGCTCGGGAAGGAGACCGCTCCGCATCTGGATCATCGCGGCGACGAAGGTGGGCTGGGTGTTCATGTCCTTGCCTTTCGCCCCGCGAAAACAGAGCAAGGCTTGCGGGTCGAGGCTCGATTATATGGGGGCTTTCATGGTGTCGACAACCCGCGCGAACACCAGCACGTCGACCTGGGCGGCCTTCGCGCGCAGCAGGACGCGCGCGCAGGCATCCACCGTGGCGCCGGATGTCAGGACGTCGTCGATCAGGATGACGCGGCGCCCTTGAACATGGCCGGCGCGTTCCGCCGCCACCTTGAACGCGCCCTGAACATTGCGTGCGCGGTCATTTCGCGACAGTCCGACCTGTTGCCGGGTCGGACGGATGCGCCGCAGCGTGTCCGGTGCGACGGGCACGCCGGATTGCCGGGCGATGACATGCGCCAGCATCCCCGATTGGTTGAAGCGGCGGCTCCAGCCACGCCGCCAGTGCAGCGGCACCGGAATCAGCAGGTCGGCGCCGTCGAGCAGCCCTGCGCCCGCGCGGGCCATCCAGCGGCCCATCACGGGCGCGAGATCGGTGCGGTCCTGATACTTCAAGGCATGGACCAGTACCTTGGCGACGTCGTCATAGCGCACGGCGGCGCGGGCGCGCTGATAGGCTGGCGGATTGGCGATCGCTTCCATCGACAGCATGTCGGAACCCGGATCATAAACAAAGGGCGTGCCGAGGCGGGGACAGTAAGGCCGTTCGATGAACGACAGTTTGGTCCAGCAATCAGCGCAGACGCCGACGCCGGCGACCGGCTCGCGACAGGCCACGCACAGCGTCGGCAGCGCGATATCGAGCGCCGTGCGTGCCGCATGGGACATGACATCGCGACACGCGCGCCATGCGCCGCGCAAAAGGCTGGCCCTGTGTGGCGAAACCGGATTGTCCGTCGAGAGTTCCACGTCCCGAAGCTAAAGCATTTTCCGGCGAAATGGATACCGGTTCGCCGCAGGAAAATGCGACCAGACAACAGTTTCTGGAGCTCGGTCCGATTCAGACTGACCGGATCATGCTCCCGCGCCGGCGCGGATCAGGCTCAGGCGAACCTGCAATCGCCCCTTTTTGATGGCCGGCGAAAAGCGTACCAAGCCGCATGGCTCCAGACCCATCTTCCCCGCCCGTTCTGTTCGACCGCGCTTTGCTGCGCGCGCGGCAGGAACGCGCGGCCAAAGCGGGAGCCGTGCCGTTTCTGCTCGATCGCGTCGCGGAGGATATGGCGGAGCGGCTGAACGCCGTGCTGCGCGATCTTCGGTGCGCGGCGGATATCGGTACGCCCGGCGACCAGGTGCGCGATGCTCTCTCCGGCCGGGCTCGGGAGCTTGCGCGCGTCGAACTCCCGGTTGACGAGCGCGAAGCGGTGAGGCTGTCGCCGGATTCTCTCGATATCGCCGTCTCCGGACTTGCCTTCCAGTTCGTCAACGATCTTCCCGGCCTGCTGGTGCAGATCCGCCGGGCTTTGAAGCCGGACGGGTTGCTGCTGGCGGCCACGATCGGCGGCGAGACGCTGACCGAACTGCGTCAGGCGTTCGCGATGGCCGAGGCGGAGTGTGAGGGAGGCATCTCGCCGCGCGTCGCGCCGTTCGCCGACCTTCGCGATATCGGGGCGCTGCTGCAACGCGCGGGCTTCGCGCTGCCGGTGACGGACGTCGACCGCGTGGTGGTGCGCTATGATGATGCTTTCGCGCTGATGCATGATCTGCGCGGCATGGGCGCGACGAATGTGCTGACCGAGCGCCGCCGCAGGCCGTTACGCCGCGCAACCCTGTTGCGAATGGCGCAGACCTATCATGAGCGCTTTTCTGATCCCGACGGCCGCATCCGCGCGACCTTTGATATCGTGTGGCTCTCGGGATGGTCGCCGCACGAGAGCCAGCAGAAGCCGTTGCAGCCGGGTTCGGCGAAGGCGAGGCTTGAGGATGCGGTAAAGGGTATCGAGAAGAAGTAACGCATGGATGGTTTGGTCGTCATGCCCGGCCTTGTGCCGGGCATCCATGTTTTTGTCCGAGATAGCAAGCAAGACGTGGATGGCCGGGATAAACCCGGCCATGACGGTAACGAGCAGTTGCCGTGTGAAATCGTCTACATCAACAGATCGATCAGCGGCGGTATCAGCGGGATATCCGCGGGCGGCATTGGATAGTCGCGAAGCCTGTTGGCCCGAACCCACTTCAGCGCCTGCCCCTCTTTCGAGGTCACCGTGCCTTCCCAGCGCCGGCAGATGTAGAGCGGCATCAGCAGATGGAAGCTCTCGTAGGCGTGGCTCGCGAAGGTCAGCGGCGCGAGGCAGCCCTCCTGCGTCACGATGCCGAGCTCCTCGCGCAGCTCACGAATCAGCGCCTCTTCGGGACGCTCGCCCGGCTCGAACTTGCCGCCGGGAAACTCCCACAGGCCGGCAAGCTGCTTGCCTTCCGGCCGCTGCGCGATCAGCACGCGGTTGTCGGCGTCGATCAGCGCGCAGGCGACGACCAGGGTGAGTTTCATGCCGAATGCGCCTCATTGGAGGTGAAGCGGCCGCAGTATGTAACGGCGTCATGCCCGCGCTTGTCGCGGGCATCCACGTCTTGATGGTAACTCAGCGAGACAGACGTGGATGGCCGGGACAAGCCCGGCCATGATGAAGCCAGAGGTGCTGAAATCCTCACGACCGGTAATCGCCGTTGATCGCGACATACTCCTTGGTGAGGTCGCAGGTCAGAACGCGGTCGCGGCCCTTGCCGAGGCCGAGCGTCGTCCGGATCTGAATCCTGTCGTTCTTCATGGCTTTCGAAACTTCCGCCTCGTCGTAAGACGGGTCCCGCGCGCCGCTTTTGGCGACGCGAATGCCATTGAAATAGATCGACAGCTTGTCGCGGTCGGCGGGCTCGCCGGCCTTGCCCACCGCCATCACCACGCGGCCCCAATTGGCGTCCTCGCCGGCGATCGCGGTCTTCACCAGTGGTGAGTTGGCGATCGACTTGGCGATCTTGCGCGCCGAAGCCTTCGAGGTCGCCCCCTCGACAATGACTTCGACCAGCTTGCGCGCGCCTTCGCCGTCGCGCGCCACCTGCTCGGCGAGATCGGCCAGCACGCCGTGAAACGCTTTCGTGAACGCTTTCAGGCGCGGGTCGGAGGCACGGGAGATTCGCGGAGCGCCTTGCGCGCCGGCGGCCCCGGTCGCGAACGCCAGAAGCGTATCGGAAGTGGAGGTGTCGCTGTCGATCGTGACCGCGTTGAAGCTGTCCTCGACCCCGCTTTTCAACAGCGATTGCAACGCTGTCGCAGTAATCGGCGCATCGGTGAACACGAACGAGAGCATGGTCGCCATGTCCGGCGCGATCATGCCGGCGCCCTTGGCGATGCCGTTGATGGTGACGGCGGTCTTGCCGAGCTTCACGCGCGCGGTCGCCACCTTCGGAAAGGTGTCGGTGGTCATGATGGCGCGCGCCGCCTCCATCCAGCGGTGCGGTGCGGCCTCGCTCGCCAGCTTCTCCAGCACGCCGTTGAATTTCGTGGCGTCGAGCGGCTCGCCGATCACCCCGGTGGAGGCGAGATAGATATCCGACGCCTTGCAGCCGGCCGCCTTGGCGGCGATGCCGGCGGTCAGCTTGGTGGCCTGGCGGCCGGTCTTGCCGGTGAAGGCGTTGGCGTTGCCGGAATTCACCACCAGCGCCAGTCCCGCCCCGGAGGAGTGAGCGTCTTTCAGGCGCGCCCGGCACCACTCGACCGGCGCAGACGGACATCGGGATCTGGTGAATACGCCGGCCACCGTGGTGCCTTCGTCCAGCAGCGCCAGCAGCACGTCGGTGCGGCCCTTGTAGCGGATGCCGGCGGCGGCGGTTGCGAGGCGAACGCCTGCGATCTCAGGCATGTCCGGGACATCGGTCGGGGCGAGGGGGGAGACGGCGGTGGACATGTGTGGCCTGTCGACAGCGAATTTCGTCGTCATGGCCGGATTTATTCCGGCCATCCACGTCTTTAACTTGTACTGAGCGGATCCCAAAGACGTGGATGGCCGGGACGTCTGCGCGAAGACGCGCTTCGCGCATTTGCCCGGCCATGACGGTTGTCAATACTATTGGTTTCAGCGAAGTGACAGCGAATTTTACTTCTTCGCCGGCGCCGCATTGCCGTTGGCGGGCTTGGCGGGGGTTGTTTTCTCCCCGCCGGCGCTTGCCGGGTCGGCGGGCTTGTTCAAACGCTCGACCTTGGCTGTCTCGCGCAGCTTGGCGACATACTCCGCCTGCGCCTTTCGCGTGACAAACTGCTCGATCTGGGGCTTGACCTGATCGAAGTCCGGGGCCTTGCGAGCGCGCTTTTCCTCGACCTTGATGATGTGCCAGCCGAACTGGGTTTTGACCGGGTCGGAAATCTTGCCCGGCTCCAGCGCGAAGGCGACCTTCGAGAAGTCCGGCACCATCTGTTCCTTGGTGAAGAAGCCGAGGTCGCCGCCGTCGGAGGCGCCGGGATCCTTGGATTCCTTCTTGGCGAGTTCGGCGAAGTCCGCGCCCTTCTTCAATTCCTCCTCGATCTTCTTGGCTTCTTCCTCGGTCGGAACCAGGATGTGGCGGGCATGAACCTCCTGTTCGCTGGTGATCTGCTTGGAGGCATCCGTATACACGGTCTTCATGGCGCTGTCGGTCAGCGCCGCCTTGCCCTCGGACGCCAGCAGCCTGTCCATCAACAGCCGGTCACGGGCGAAGGCGAGCCGTTTCTTGAAATCGTCGCTGTGTTCGACCTTCTTTTCTTCGGCGGCCTTGGCGATGATCTTCATGTCGATCAAGAACGACAGCACGTTCTCCTGCTTGGCCGCCGGATCCATCTGTGCAAGGCTCGGACCCAGCTCTTCCGCGGCGAGATTGACGTCGCTCTGGCGGATCTCGGAGCCGTTCACTTTTGCCAGCACGGGATTCGCATCATCCGCGCGGACCGGCGCGCCGGCGAGCAGAATCGCGGCCAGGCAGCCGCCGAGAACGGACGAGACCAGGCGAACGCGCAGAAAGTGTTTCGTTGCGGGCAATGAGATGGTCATGGGAAGTCCTTGATCTCCAGGAGGAGGATGTGGGCGGCGGACACTCGCTCAATCGCGGGGTCTTGGCAACGCGAAAACTCTGTCAAAATCATGAACCCCGGACCGGCTGATAGCGCCGTTTGCGCCGCGGGGACTTTCTGGGTCCGCGCTCCCGCCACCGTTGACAACCTACGGGGCCGGCCATATTTCTGCCGGGCGGTCGACAGCAAAGGCTGGTTCTGGCTATCCTTTTGCGATTGAACCCTGGGTCGCCGAATTTCAACCCATGATGCGGACGCTGGCTTTCGGGACTTTAAGAGCCCTGATGCGTCACGATGAGTTGAGTTGATAGGTGGCTCGGGCGGTGGTTCCGAAGTCGCGGTAGGTAAGGTGTTGCAGAACCAAAGCGAGCTTCGGTTTCGGACACGAGGGTCTGTTTCAACTGCGTTGAACCGGCCTCGTCGCCTATCTTTTTGTTGGAGCATGATCTTTTTGCGGAAACCGGTTTCCACTTTTCGGGATCATGTTCTAGAGCGTTTTGAGCGGGATTGCCGGTTCGCGTGAAGCAAACTCGTTGCCGCTTCTGATTTCAGAAGCGGAGGCCCAGGAGACGATCACATGGCTGCAACGGCGAATCGCGAAGACAGGAATTTGGGATGATCGGCGCGTTTGCCCGCAAGTTTTTCGGTTCCGCCAACGATCGGCGGGTCAAGGGATATCAATCCCGCGTCAAAGCCATCAACGCCCTGGAGCCCGAAATCGCCGAGCTGTCCGACGATGCGCTGCGGGCGCGCACCGCCGAGTTCAAGCAGCAGCTCGCGAACGGCAAGACCCTCGACGACCTCCTCGTTCCCGCCTTCGCGACGGTGCGCGAGGCGGCCAAGCGAACTCTCGGCCAGCGGCATTTCGATGTGCAGCTGATCGGCGGCATGGTGCTTCACGAGGGCGACATCGCCGAGATGAAGACCGGCGAAGGCAAGACGCTGGTCGCCACGCTTGCCGTTTATCTCAACGCGCTCGCCGGCAACGGCGTTCATGTCGTGACCGTCAACGACTATCTCGCAAGCCGCGACGCCGGCTGGATGTCGCAGGTCTATTCTTTCCTCGGCCTCACCACCGGCGTGATCGTGCACGGCCTCGACGACGTCGAGCGCAAGGCGGCCTATGCCTGCGACATCACCTACGGCACCAACAACGAATACGGCTTCGACTATCTGCGCGACAACATGAAGTACCGCCTGGAGGACATGGTCCAGCGCGAGCACTTCTTCGCCATCGTTGATGAGGTCGACTCGATTCTGATCGACGAGGCGCGGACGCCGCTGATCATTTCCGGCCCTCTCGACGATCGCTCCGAGTTCTACAACACCATCGATACCTTCATGCCGAATCTCGAAAAGGTCGCTGACTACGAGATCGACGAAAAGCAGCGCACGGTGGCGCTCACCGAAGCCGGCATGGAGAAGATCGAGACGCTGTTGCGCGAGGCCGGCCTGCTCAAGGGTGACTCGCTCTACGACGTCGAGAACGTCTCCGTCGTCCACCACGTCAATCAGGCGCTGCGCGCGCACTCGCTGTTCACCCGCGACAAGGACTATATCGTTCGCGGAGGCGAGGTCGTCATCATCGATGAGTTCACCGGCCGCATGATGCCGGGCCGCCGCTACTCGGAGGGACTGCATCAGGCGCTGGAAGCCAAAGAGCATCAGCCGGTGCAGCCGGAAAACCAGACGCTCGCCTCGATCACCTTCCAGAACTACTTCCGGATGTACAAGAAGCTGGCGGGCATGACCGGCACCGCGGCGACGGAGGCCGACGAACTGGCCGACATCTACAAGCTCGAAGTCGTCGAAATCCCGACCAACCTGCCGATCGCGCGTCTCGACGAGGACGACGAGGTCTACCGGACCCAGAGCGAGAAAAACGCCGCGATCCTGGCCGAGGTCGAACGCGCCAATGCGCGGATGCAGCCGGTGCTGGTCGGCACCGCCTCGATCGAGAAATCCGAGGTGCTCGCCGATTATCTGAAGAAGCATGGCTACAAGCAGATCGACTTCGGCGATCCGAAATCGATGCGGAAGCTGTACGCCGCGGCGCGCGCCGGCAAACCGGCGAAGCTGTTCGCGGTGCTGAACGCCCGCTTCCACGAGCAGGAAGCCTATATCGTCGCCGAGGCAGGCGTGCCCGGCGCGATCACCATCGCCACCAACATGGCCGGTCGCGGCACCGATATCAAACTCGGCGGCTCGCTGGAGATGCGCGCCCAGTTCGAGACGGCCGACATCGCCGACGAAGCCGAGAAGCAGGCGAAAATCGCGGAGATCAAGGCCGATATCGAACGCTTCCGCGACATGGTGCTCAAGGCGGAGGAAGTCGTCGAGATCGAGCCGGCCAAGGGCTCGAAGCCGGCCAAGACCGTGACCCACCCCGGCGGGCTCTATATCATGGGCTCCGAACGCCACGAGTCGCGGCGCATCGACAATCAGCTGCGCGGCCGCGCCGGCCGTCAGGGCGATCCCGGCCGCTCGAAGTTCTTCCTGTCGCTGGATGACGACCTGATGCGGATCTTCGGATCAAATCGGCTCGACACCATGCTGCAGCGGCTTGGCCTCAAGGAAGGCGAGGCCATCACCCACCCCTGGATCAACAAGGCGCTGGAGAAGGCGCAGCAGAAGGTCGAGGCGCGCAACTTCGACATCCGCAAGAACCTGCTGAAGTATGACGACGTACAGAATGATCAGCGCAAGGTGATCTTCGAACAGCGCGTCGATCTGATGAAGAACGAAAGCGTCGCGGAAACCGTAGCCGACATGCGCCATGCGTTCGTCGAGGATCTCGTCGCCAAGCATGTTCCGGAAAATCAGTATCCTGAGCAGTGGGATGTCGCCGGCCTGAAAGAAGAGCTGAAGCGCGTGCTCGACATCGAGTTGCCGGTCGATGAATGGGCCGCGGAAGAGGGCATCGCGGGTGAGGAGCTGCTGGCGCGCATCGAAAGCCGCGTCGACGAGCATATGGCGGCCAAGGTCGGGCAATGGGGCCCCGACGTCATGCGCTATGTCGAGAAGACCATCCTTCTGCAGACCCTGGATCATTTGTGGCGCGAACACCTGGTGATGCTTGATCACCTGCGTCAGGTCATCGGCCTGCGCGGCTATGGCCAGCGCGACCCGCTGCAGGAATACAAGTCGGAGGCTTTCTCCCTGTTCGAAAGCCTCATCGCCCATCTGCGCGAGGCGGTGACGGGGCAATTGATGCGCGTCGAGATCGTACCGCCCGAGGAGGAGCAGCCGGCGCTGCCTGAGATGGAGGCCCATAAGTTCGATCCCACCACCGGCGAGGACGAGATGGCGCTCGCGCAAAGTAGTTTTGCCAGAGCGTCACTGGCGTCGGCGGGGAGTGAGGGCCATTCCCGCCGTGACCCGAATGATCCCGCAAGTTGGGGCAAGGTCGGCCGCAATGAGGATTGTCCCTGCGGTTCGGGCAAGAAGTACAAGCATTGCCACGGCCGCTACGCCTGAGGTGCGTATCTTGGTCGCTTAAGATGCCGCTCTCAGAAGCAGCGCTCTCAGAAGCAGCTATGAGCCTGTTTCAACTGTGTTGAGTGAGGCTCATGGCTTATCTTTTGTTTGAGCATGATCTTTTCCGAAAGCCGGTTTCCACTTTGCGCTGGCAGAGCTTCGCTTCTGATTCAATCAGAAGCGAAGCTCTATGATATTGATTTGACGCGTTTTCTTCACGTGAACCGGATTCCACTTCGCTCGAAAACGCTATAGAACTTGGAGCACCGCGCGGCTGCTTGCGTGGATAGCTTACGGGTTTACCGAGAAGCGGCTGTCGAACGAGCTTGATGACGCCGCCGGCGTGATGCTCTGAGCCGGGGCCGGCGAAGCCGACGCATTCGTCGATCCCGATTGCGGACGCGCGGTTGCGACGTGTTCGGGCCTGGCTGTTTTTCCGGCCGTCTTCTCTGTCGTTTTGGGCGCCGCGCGCTTCGCGACGACCGGGCGAGAGGAAACGCTGCGCGCCGGAGTTGCCGTCTTGGGCCTGGCCGAGCCGGATTCGCCGGAGGTGGCCGAAGCGGTTGCATTGGTCGTGGCGGTGGTGTCGGCGTCTCCGAAACCCATCTTGTGGGCAAGATTGGTGAAGATGTTGCTCGGCTTGGAGGGAGCAAGCAGCGCCGACGACGGCCGCGTCACGTCGGCCTCCGCTTCATACGAGGTCGCGGCTGTCGCGGGCGCGGAATTGCGAGGCGGGTTCACGGTCGGCGGAATGGTGCCGGGCGCCGACGAAAACGCCGTGGCCTTGATGTCGGATTCGCCGGGGTCCGAAAGCCCCGTCTGGCCGCCCGGCAGTTTGGCTGCGAACACCCGGTTCATGCCGCCGTCGATGCCGGTGTTGAGTCGGGCGACCGGCGTTCCCTTCGAGATCAGCCTGGCTATTTCGGTGTTGTCGCGCTGCTGTTTGTCGCGTACGGCGCTTGCGATGTTGTCGGGCACCGCGTAGGCGGGACATCGCGCCGAGGCGTTGAACTCGAGCGGCCGGGTTGAGCCGGGCGGAGGCGCCGGATCGAACACGTATTTGCGCTCGCAGAATGCGACCTTCGGTTCCTGCTTCGTCACCTCGAAATGATCGTTGCCTTCCTTGATCATCTTCCAGAACGGCATGTTCGGATTGTTGCGGTGCTTCGCAAGATTCGCAGCCGTCATGCGGAACGGATAGGCCTGAAGCTGGAAGGCGCGCTGACCGCCGAAGAATGACTCCCGGCCGACGGCGTAGATCTCGGCGATCTGCTCGTCGGTCATGGCGTAGCATCCGCGCGAGGAACAATCGCCGTGCACCATCAACTGGGAACCGGTGCGTCCCAATGACCTGTCGAACTCATTGGGGTAGCCGGTGTTGAACGAGAGATAATAGGAGGAGCGTGGGTTCATCTGCGCGGGCGAGATGCTGTAGAAGCCCTCAGGAGCCTGACGGTCTCCCTCGCGTGTCTTGGGGCCGAGATCGCCGGACCAGCGGCAGATCGGATAGCTCTTGAGCAGGGCGAACTTGCCGGATCGGTCCTGCTTCCAGACTTCCAGCTCAGCTTCCTGTTTGAACAGCCGAATCAGGATGGGTGATTGCAACTCCATGTCCTTCGCGGTCATGGCCGCGACGAGCTTGGGCGAGACCGGCCGGTTGGCCTTGGCGTTGCTCGCGAGCGAGGCGTCGTCGGTGTTGCAGCCGGCCAGAAGCGCACTGCCCATCAGCACGGCGGAGGTCATGATCGTGCGAGCGATCGAACGATTGATCAAAGCAAAGCTCCGCTAGGGACGGGCAAGCCTGTACCCCGAATTCATGGCGTCGTGCCCCAAGCCATTGAATAAAATAATATCCTTAAGCATCTATGCCCGCAAGCCGAGCGGAACCGAACGAGATGAACTCCGGCCTCGATGGTGAATGGAGATTAAATATTCCGGACGGGGCTGAATTAGGGCGGTGCTGAATTAGGGCGGTCCGCGGCTTCCGGAAAAGCCATGTTCTCGAACGGGAACATACCGGGAAGGGCCATGGTATTCCGGCTGAACCCGTTGACCTCCCGATCCGGAAGAGGCGCGGAATGCGTCTGGCCCGAAGAAAGCGGAGCGTGCGCTCAGCCCAGTTTGCGCCCGATGTCGATAAACTTCTGACGGCGCTGCTGACGAAGCGAATCACGGTCGAGGTTGCGCAGATCGTTCAACGCGCCGGCGATGGCGTCCCCGGTCAGCGCGATAACGGCGGCGGGATCACGATGCGCGCCGCCCGCCGGCTCCTTGAGGATGGCGTCGATCACGCCGAACCGCAGCAGATCCTGCGCGGTGATTTTCATGTTGGTCGCGGCTTCCTGCGCCTTGCTGCTGTCGCGCCAGAGAATCGACGACGCCGCTTCCGGCGAGATCACGCTATAGATCGCATGCTCCAGCATCAGCACGCGGTTGGCGGTCGCGATCGCGATCGCGCCGCCGGAGCCGCCCTCGCCGATGATCACCGCGACATTGGCGACGCCGAGCGAGAGACACGCGTCTGTCGAGCGGGCGATCGCCTCGGCCTGGCCGCGTTCCTCGGCGCCAATGCCGGGGTAGGCGCCTGCGGAATCGACCAGCGACAGCACGGGAATGTCGAAACGGTCGGCCATATCCATCAGCCGGACCGCCTTGCGGTAGCCTTCGGGTCGCGCCATCCCGAAATTGTGCTTCAGCCGGCTTTCAGTGGTTGCGCCCTTCTCCTGTCCGATGACGCAGATGCTTTCGCCGCGGAAGCGGCCGAAGCCGCCGATCAGCGCGTCGTCCTCGCCGAACTTGCGGTCGCCGGCCAGCGGCGTGAACTCGGTGATCAGGCCCTTGACGAAATCGGAGAAGTGCGGGCGCTGCGGGTGCCGCGCCACCTGGGTTTTCTGCCAGGGCGTCAGGTTGGCGTAGAGATCCTTCAGGGCCTGCGCGGCTTTCTCCTCGATGCTGGAAATTTCCTCGCTGATGTCACTGCCGGAGGCGGCGAGCGCATGCAGTTCGTCGATCTTGGAATCGAGTTCGGCGACGGGTTTTTCGAAATCGAGGTAGCTGCGCATGGGATCGGGCATTCCAGCAGTATAGAGACGAAGGCGCGTGGAGGGGAAATCTGTCGATAGGAGAGAGAAAGGTCCTTTTATTCAAATATTTAGGAGGTAGGTAAAACGTGTCTTGGAGGGCGGGTCAAGTGCGGTCGGGTGCGAGCGCTCTTTCGCGGCTGATCAGCGTCGAGTCAAGGGCGAAGCGGAAGGCGCGGAAGTTGAGGCCGTGGGCGGCATGGCCGCTGAATGGCGTTCGTGATGAGCGCCGCTCAGGCCTCCGCCAGCGGGTGCAGATCGCGCACCAGGCTTTTCAGCCGCTCTTCCACGACGTGCGTGTAGATTTGCGTGGTCGAGATGTCGGTATGGCCGAGCAGGGTCTGCACGATCCGCAGGTCCGCGCCGTTATGCAGCAGATGGCTCGCGAAGGCATGGCGCAGCACGTGCGGCGAGACCAGCCGGGGCGCGAGGCCGGCCGCCGCCGCGAGTTCCTTCAGCTCGCGCGCAAAGTGCTGGCGCGTCAGGTGGCCACTTTCGCCGAATGACGGAAACAGCCAGCTCTGTCGCGGCGACGCGGCTTTCCCTGCGCCGCGCTGATCCGCCATGGCCTGAAGATAGTCGGCCATCGCCTGTCGCGAGGCATTGTTGAGCGGCACCAGCCGTTCCTTGTCGCCCTTGCCGCGCACCACGATCATGCGGGCGTCGCGCCGCGCCGCCGACAGCGGCAGGGAGACCAGTTCGGAGACGCGCAGGCCGGTGGCGTAAAGCACTTCCAGCAGGCAATAGAGCCGCGCCGCGCGCAATCGCCGGGCAGGTGGGGCGTCCGGAGATTCGGCGTCCGCCTTTGCGCGCGCGAGCAGGCGGTCGACATCCGCTATCGACAGGATTTTCGGCAGGCCGCGTCCGCGTTTTGGTCCTGAAAGGATAGCCGCGGGATCGTCGCTCCTGACGCGTTCGCTCAGCAGGAAACGAAACAGGTGGCGCATCGCCGACAGACGCCGTGCGACGCTCGATGACTTGAAACCCCTGAGGTCGAGGTCGTTGAGATAGTCTCTTAGCGTCTGCGTCTCGGCGATGACGAAATTCCGCCGCGCACGGGCGAGGAACGCGGATAAATCCTCAAGGTCCCGGCGGTAGGCGTCAAGCGTGTTCGCGCCGGCGCCTTGCTCGGCCGCCAGCATGTCGAGGAACAGGGCGGTCAGCTTCGCGTCGGAGGAGTTATGGGATTTCATATCGCCGCCTATAGCGTTTTCGAACGACGAGGATGAAAGAAAACGCGTCAAAACAAAAAGCTGGAGCCCGGCCTTGCTTCCGTCAAAGCCGGAATAGCCCTAGCAGCTATTTCTTGAGAAACTTGTCGGGGTGGACGGTGACCGTCATTTCCCGCGGCGTCGGCTCGACGAAATTCGCCAGCCCGAGAATCACGCCGTAAGCGATCGCACCGAGCACGGCGACGATGGTCAGGAAGCGGAACAGGCTGGGCATTTACGGTCCCGAGCACGATATTGACCTTCAGGCGAATGCCGCAAGTACCAACATGTTCGCAAGTCAGGTGCAAGAGTCTCTGGCAACGCCCTCGGCGGGAGTAGTATAGCTGGCCGGGAGACGGCGTTTCCAGTCTGACATCGCCCGCCGTCCAGCGAATGTTCTTAACCGGATATCAGGATCAAGAAGGCCGTCGTGAGCTTGGAAGCTGACATTCTCCGTCGGAAATCGCGGAAGGGCCGAATGTCGAATCCGGTTCAGGCGTGCAACGGCGTTCCGGCAGGTGTCCTTTGACGTCCGAAACCGTTTCACCGGCCAGCTTCGGCAAATCCCCCGAGACCGCCGTTGTCGCGGCGCTAGCGGGGCGGTCGCTGGCGCTTGTCGGCATGATGGGAGCCGGCAAGTCCACCATCGGTCGGCGGCTGGCGGCGCGCCTCAGGATGCGATTCGTCGATGCCGACGCCGAGATCGAGCTTGCGGCCGGAATGCCGATACCCGAAATTTTCGACACTCACGGCGAGCCCCATTTCCGGGATGGCGAGGCGCGCGTGATCGCGCGGCTGCTGAATGGCGGCCCGATCGTGCTCGCGACCGGCGGCGGCGCCGTGCTGCGCGAGGAGACCCGGGCGCGCCTTTCGGAGCGGGCGGTCTCGATCTGGCTGAAGGCGGACGCCGAGGTGATCCTGCGCCGGGTCAGGCGCCGCGCCGACAGGCCCTTGCTGCAAACGGCCGATCCAGCCGAGACGATCAAGCGCCTCATCGCCGAGCGCGAGCCGATCTACCAACAGGCGGATATTACCGTCGCCTCGCGCGACGTGCCGTATGAATGGATTGTCGATGAGTGCATCAGCCTGCTTCATCGCAGGCTTTGCCGCGGCGAAACGACCGCTCCGAAACCAGGCGAAACGCGATGAGAGACCCTGACGAGGGATTTGACACCACGCCATGACCATTCCGTTGAAAAAATCAGACCCGATCACGGTCGATGTCGCGCTCGGTGAGCGTTCCTATGACATTGTCATCGGCCGGAACATCCTGCCGTCGCTGGGCGAGCGGATCGCCGCGTTGCGTCCCGGTGCGCGCGTCGCCGTGGTCACCGACGCCTGTGTCGCCACTCATTGGCTTCAGCCAGCCGAGGCATCGCTGACCGGCGCCGGTCTCACAACCTCGCGGATCGTCGTCGATGAAGGCGAGGTTTCGAAGAGTTATGCAGGTATTGGATTTGTCTGTGAGGAACTGATCAAGGTCAGGATCGAGCGCAACGATCTTGTCGTCGCGCTTGGCGGGGGCGTGGTCGGCGATCTCGCGGGCTTCGCCGCCGCGATCGTACGCCGTGGCGTCGATTTCGTGCAGGTGCCGACGTCGCTGCTGGCGCAGGTGGATTCGTCGGTGGGCGGCAAGACCGGCATCAACTCGCCGCAGGGCAAGAACCTGGTCGGTGCCTTTCACCAGCCGATCCTGGTGGTCGCGGACACCGCCGTGCTGGATACCTTGTCGCCGCGCCAGTTTCGCGCCGGCTATGCCGAAGTCGCCAAATACGGACTGATCGGCGATGAGGCGTTCTTCGCGTGGCTGGAAGCCCACCATGCCGATATCGTCAAAGGCGACGCGGCGCGCGAGCACGCGGTCGCCACCAGTTGCCGCGCCAAGGCCGCCATCGTCGCCCGCGACGAGCGCGAGAGCGGCGATCGCGCGTTGCTCAATCTCGGCCATACATTTGGCCACGCGCTGGAAGCCGCGACCGGATTTTGCGGGCGTCTTTATCACGGCGAGGGCGTTTCGATCGGCATGGTGCTGGCCGCCGAACTCTCGGCGCAACTCGGAATGATCGCGGCCGCCGACGTGTCCCGTATCGAGAGGCATCTGGCGGCGGCGGGTCTGCCGACGCGCTTGCAGGACATCGCCGGCTTCAGGCAGGAGGGTCTGGCCGATGCGGATGCGCTGATGACGCTGATGGCGCAGGACAAGAAGGTCAAGCGCGGCCGGCTGACCTTCATCCTGCTGAAGGCGATCGGTCAGGCGGTGGTGTCATCGGACGTCGAGCCTTCGATGGTTCGGGATTTTCTTGCCCGCAAGCTCGCCGACGCGCCGGCCTGATGTTTTGATCTGACGGCGTCGCAATGTCCTTGCGGCAACTTTGATTCCGACATTCGCGAAATCACCTGCCGGAGGGGATGCGAGTGATGGAATCGGATAGGTTCGGCAAGGTCATGAGACCGCAATGAGTTCAACTCTCCAGCTACTGCTCGCCGTGCTGCTGCTTGCCGCCAACGGATTCTTCGTCGCGGCTGAGTTCGCGCTGGTGAAGAGCCGCGGCTACCGCGTCAAGGCGATGGTGGAGCGCGGTCAGTTCGGCGCGCGGCTGATGCGCGACATCATGGGCAACATCGAGGCCTATCTCGCCTGCTGCCAGCTCGGCATCACCATGGCGTCGCTCGGCCTCGGCTGGGTCGGCGAGCCCACGGTGGAGGCGTTGCTTGCGCCGTTGCTGCGGCCGCTCGGCATGCCGGAGCCGGCGCTGCATTTGACCGCGTTCCTGACCGGATTCCTTGTATTCTCGTCGCTGCATATCGTGATCGGCGAGCAGGTGCCGAAAACGCTGGCGATCCGGCAGCCGGAGCCGGTGTCGCAGTGGATCGTCTATCCGCTTCATGCCTCCTATGTCCTGTTTTACCCGCTTAACTGGCTGCTCAATTCGGCCTCACGCGCCATCCTGCGCGCGCTTCGCGTCAAGGAAGTCTCGCAACATGACGTGTTGACCGGCGCGGAAATCGAAGGGCTGATCGGTGAATCCGCCGAGCACGGCGGGATCGAAAGCGGCGAGGCCGAATACATCCAGAATGTATTCCGCTTCGGCGACCTCGCGGTGTCGGACGTGATGGTTCATCGCACCGCGATGGTGACGATCAATGCCGACCTGCCGCCGGAAGATCTGGTGCGCGAGGTGCTTGCCAGCGAATACACCCGCATCCCGCTCTGGCGCGACAAGCCGGAGAACATTGTCGGCGTGCTCCATGCCAAGGATCTGTTACGGGCGATTCATGCCTCGGAAGGCGATATAGCCCGCGTCAACGTCAACGCGATCGCGCTGCCGCCCTGGTTCGTTCCAGAGATGCGCCCCGTTTCCGATCAGCTTAAGGCGTTTCGCCGCCGCAAGACTCACTTCGCGCTGGTGGTCGACGAATACGGTGAAGTCGAGGGCATGGTGACGCTGGAAGACGTTCTCGAGGAGATTGTCGGCGACATCTCAGACGAGCACGACGTGGTCGTCGCAGGCGTCCGGCAACAGGCCGACGGTTCGGTGGTGGTGGATGGTTCGGTGCCGATCCGCGACCTCAATCGCGCCATGGACTGGCATCTTCCGGACGAGGAGGCCACCACCATCGCGGGCCTCGTGATTCATGAGGCGCGCTCGATCCCCGAGCGGGGTCAGAATTTTACCTTTTACGGCTTCCGCTTCAGGGTATTGCGGCGCGAACGCAACCGCATCACGGCGCTGCGCATCCAGCCGGTGCCGCGCGGCGGGGAGGCGATCGAGAACAGGCCGAAACGGACGGGAATGCTGTCCTGACGGTGGAGGCTTGCGATTGCGGGGGGACATGCGTTTCTACCGGAAGAAAACGCGTCAGATTAAAAAGACTCTATGAGTGAGCCGGCTCGCGCAAAAGGCGCGATCGCGAGTCAGCGCGCCGGCCTCGTTACGAATCGGATTTGGCGAGTGTCCGGCTTTTCTTCTTGCCCGGAACCTTGTCCTCGACGAACTTGACGCCGATCTCGTCGCCATTGACGCGGACGAGTTCACAGCGGCGAAAGGCGAGTCCGGTGGACGACAGCAGCAGGAAGAATTCCTTGAGGTTCAGTCCCTCGATCGAGTCCTTCACCCGAAGCCGCGCGCCGTTGTCGGAGATATCCAGCATGGTGCATGGCCGTTGCCAGGTTCCGTCGATTCCCATCATCAGGACGGCATAGCCGGTAGCGAACGTCACCCGATCCGCTTTTCGGTTGCCCCAGCTCATGGTTCAGATATCCGAAATAGCGATCGCCGTGTCCGGCGCGTCGGCTTTCCTCGCCGAGCCGCGGGCGGACCAGAAGCGGATGGTGCGTTGCGCCGACGACAGGGAGAGCGCGTCGAACACTTCGCGGCCGTTCTCGAATTCCTGCGTGGTCAGAGGACGGCAATGCGGGCGGTTGCGAAGAATCATATGGGTCGTTGACCAGTTCAGCCGCGCGGCCTTGCAGGCAACGATCAATCCGTCGGGGCGAGGGTTGGTGAGCAGAGGCTCGATGGCTTCGACTCTCACCGAGTTCAAAAGCGAGAGCGCGGCGATGATGTGGGTATATTCACCCTGTATCGCGAACCGGTTGATGGTCTGGTCGCCCAGCTTTCCGGCCCGGTTCAGGGCCAGGACCATCGACTCCGATTCGGCGTAGTTGACCGGAGCCAGGCTCGGAGAGGCGATCTGCTCGATCACTGTCTGGATCGCCGCCTGAATCCGCGCGCGCATTTCAGGGGGCGCGACCTTGAGCAGACGCTCGCGCACGGCCGCGCTGGCTCGGGAAAGGAGTTCGCGGAGCACCTTGATCGGAACGTCCAGTCGCAGCCCGAGCTTCTCGGCGAGCGCTTCGTCCTTTTCGGAGCTTTCAACCAGGACCGCGTAGCCGCGTTCGGAGAAGCGAGCGCCGGTATTTTTGGCCAACGTATGGGAGACCCGCGAGTCGCCACGCTCGAGCAGCGCGTCGGTCACTCCTTCGCTCAGGGTTTCGCGGTGCGATATGGCGAGCAGGTGCTGCGGTCCGCGCAGGCTCGCGATTTCAATGAGGTCGCCTTCGGACAGCCGGGCTGATCGCGCCAGAACCGGCACCGCGACCGACGCATCCTGATGATATGCGAGTTGCCGGACGGTCTCCTTCGGCGCGAGGCTTGAGCCCGACAGGTTGGTGCTGAGCTGCGCCAGCGCGCGCGCCTCCATCTGCTCCATCAGCCGGACCAGAACGTCATCGAAGACGCCGATCTGATTTTCGTTGAGCCGGTCGGCGTCGGACAGGAACAGATCGGTGACCCGGCGGAGCATCTGGACCCGCCGCTCGGACGAGCCGCCCTTCACCGCACTTTCCAGTTCCGCGATGAGCGCCGTCGAGGCTGCTTCGGCCATGGATGATTCCAGCGAGTCGGATCCGAACGCGTTACGTCCTACTGCCTTCGCGTTTTACCGTAACACGAAGGTAGTCTGTGCCGATGTACTGAAAAGCGGGTTAATTTCCGATAAAAGCGGCATCTGAATTTTGAGCGAGGCGGACGCGGGTCGGGGACAAGCTGCTTTAAGCGGCTCTTGGCGGACGCGAACCGGACATGGCGACGGCCGGTGACCTGCATCTTGTGACATCAGGACCAGGACGGATGTTCCCGTCCGCATACGAGGCGTTCAGCGCTGCTGTTCGCCCGGCGCCATCGCCCGAATCGCCAGCGCGTGAATGGGGCCGGCCAGTTCCGTAGCGAGCAGCGCATTGATCATGCGATGACGCTCGACCCGGCTCTTTCCTTCGAACGCCTGCGATACAATATGAATACGGAAATGCGTCTCGCCGCCCGGCCGATGGCCGGCGTGACCTTCATGAAGATATGACTCGTCGGCGACATCGAGGCTTTCGGGCGCGAAAGCTTCGCTGAGTTTCTGCGAGATGTTATCCTTGACGCTCATGGCCGGCGACTTAACGCTTATCGTCTCTTTCCGTCAATGGCGGACGCCGCCCGGAATAAATGCGATGTCAAGACTTGAAGCCTGGAGCATTGCGGTGTCAAAGACAGATCATGCCGATAGACACGTCGAAATTCTTCGATAGCATCCGCATCAAGCCAAGGGCCGGTGCGAAGCAGCCGCGCATGCGCGAGCGCGAGGAAGTGCTCGCCTGCGAGTGGCCGGACTGTCAGAGCAGGGGATCACACCGCGCACCGAAAGGTCGCGGCAACGAAGGCGGATATTTTCATTTTTGCCTCGACCATGTCCGGGCCTACAATCAGTCCTACAATTTTTTCCAGGGCATGAACGCGGAAGCGGTCGCGCGCTATCAGAAGGATGCGCTGACCGGCCATCGCCCGACCTGGAAGATGGGCGCGAACGGCGCCAAGGGCAAAGGCAGGGCCGATGCCATCGATGCCGAGGGCGTCGCTGATCCCTTCAGTGTGTTCGGCGAACTCAATGGCCGTGGGAAATGGCGCTCGGGCCCGCAGTTCGAATCCAAACCCGAGACGCGCAAGATCTTCAATGCGGAGCGCAAGGCGCTGCAGGTGTTGGGACTCGGCGCCGACGCCACGCTCGAAACCGTCAAGGCGAAATACAAGATGCTGGTCAAGCAGCATCACCCCGACGCCAACGGCGGCGACCGCTCGACGGAAGATCGCCTGATCGAGATCATCAAGGCGTATAATTACCTGAAGACGGTCGTGCGCGGCGCGTGAAGCGCTTCGGTTGCTGCCGCGCTTCGGCGCAACCTCTCATCCGTTTTTCTCAGTGTTCAATCTTCTCAGTGTTCATCGGTTTTTTTCTCGAGCATCAGCGTCCCTTTTTTCTGAATGACGCCCTGAATCCCTTGAGCCAGGCGGCTGAGCAGCCATGGCAATGTCACTTCGAGACGAACGTGGTCCTCGGCCACGTCCAGAATTCCTGATACCTGCTGCTTCAGGGCCGTGACGGAAAAGACCAGGCGGTCGCCGCTCCACACCTCTTCATTGACCTGGATCAACTGGGCGTATTGCGTTCGGGCGCTGCCGAGCCCCGCTTTCATCCGTCGCAGCGCTTCATCCTTGCCGAGACGGTGCGGAATGGAAACCACGAGAGGTCTGGTCATGATCACTCCAATGGGCGCCGGAACGGCGTTGGGCCGCGCGGTAAGTAAGGACGGCGAAATGGATCAGCCCGGCATCGGCAGCCACCGGGCTGTGCGAATGCGCGATGAAGCCGGTGACGACAATCCTCGCGCCCGGCTGACGCCTGCACCCGGTATTTCCTGGGTATCCATGGTTCAAAAGTTTTACCGGCAAATTTGGCCGAATGGGACCTTGATTCGCGAAGGAGCCCTCCAAAATCTGCATATGGTGCTTATCTCGATGATATTCCAATGGAACTTTGATCCGGTGACGGGCTTCTGCCGGCTGCCGCTCTCTGCTAAATTTCGCGAGCCCCTCGTCCGCAGCCATGCGCAGTCCTGGTTTCGGGAGCGCGCCCGAACCTCGGAGGATTGATGACGACCGCCGCCATAACCAATACCGAGACTCCCACCGGCCTTCCCGACATGAAGGTGTCGGTGCGGCAGGTGTTCGGGATCGACAGCGATCTCGAAGTCCCCGCTTATTCCGGGACCGATCCGCACGTTCCGGATGTCGATTCCGACTACCGGTTCGATCGCGCGACCACGCTGGCCATTCTCGCCGGCTTCGCCAAGAACCGTCGCGTCATGGTGACCGGCTATCACGGCACCGGCAAATCAACCCATATCGAGCAGGTGGCGGCGCGGTTGAACTGGCCTTGTGTGCGCGTCAACCTCGACAGTCACATCAGCCGGATCGATCTCGTCGGCAAGGACGCGATCGTGCTCAAGGACGGCAAGCAGGTCACCGAATTCCGCGACGGCATCCTGCCCTGGGCCTACCAGAACAACGTCGCGTTGTGCTTCGATGAATATGATGCGGGCCGCCCGGATGTGATGTTCGTGATCCAGCGCGTGCTGGAATCCTCGGGCCGCCTGACGCTGCTGGACCAGAGCCGGGTCATCAAGCCGCATCCGGCGTTCCGCCTGTTCGCGACCGCGAACACCATCGGTCTCGGGGACACGTCGGGCCTTTATCATGGCACCCAGCAGATCAATCAGGCGCAGATGGACCGCTGGAACATCGTCACCACGCTGAATTATCTGCCGCACGACAACGAGGTCGAGATCGTTCTGGCCAAGGCCAAGCATTATCGCACGCCGGAAGGCCGCGACACCGTCGGCAAGATGGTTCGGCTGGCGGATCTCACGCGCAACGCTTTCGCCAACGGCGATCTCTCCACGGTGATGAGCCCGCGCACGGTCATCACCTGGGCGGAGAACACCGAGATATTCGACGACCTTGGCTTTGCCTTTCGAGTCACGTTCCTCAACAAATGCGACGAACTGGAGCGGCCTTTGGTCGCTGAATTCTACCAGCGCTGCTTCAACGTCGAACTGAGCGAGTCCGCGGTCAACGTGGCGTTGAGCTGATCTCACCCTCTCCTCTTGCGGGAGAGGGTGCGTTCGCGGAGCGAAGGCGGGCGAGGGGGTGTCCTCTCTCGTTCGAAGATGACCCCTCATCCGGCCCGGACTTCGTCCGCGCCACCTTCTCCCGCAAGGGGAGAAGGAAAACGGCCGACGCATTCATGAGCACCGCATCGCCCAGCAACAGGTTCCGTGCCTCGCCGAAGGAGGCGCCGACCGAACCGTTCAAGCGCGCGGTCACATCCTGCCTGCGCGCGATCTCCCGGCGGCCGGAGCTTGAGGTCACGTTCGCCATCGAGCGGCCCGGCCTGTCGCCTGGCAAGGCGCGGCTGCCCGAGCCCGGGCGCAAGATGAGCCGGCGGGACGCCGCGGTCGTGCGCGGGCATGCGGATTCCATCGCACTGAAGCTCGCCTGCCACGATCCGAAGGTGCACCGCAAGCTGATGCCCGGCAATCCGCAGGCGCGCGGCGTATTCGACGCGGTCGAGCAGGCCCGGGTCGAGGCCATCGGCTCCCGCCGGATGACGGGCGTCGCCAGGAATCTCACCGCGATGCTCGATGATCACTTCCATCGCGGCAAGTATGACGAGATCACCGACCGCGCCGACGCGCCGCTGTCGGACGCGCTGGCGATGATGGTGCGCGAGCGGCTGACCGGCCTGGCGCCGCCCGCCGCCGCGTCCAGGCTGGTCGATCTGTGGCGGCCGTTCCTGGAAGACAAGATCGGCGCCCGGCTGGACCAGCTCAGCCATTTTACCGAGGATCAGGCGAAGTTCGGCGACCTCGTGCACGATCTGCTGTCGGAACTTGATCTCGGTGACGACAGTCGCGCCGAGACGGAGAAGGAGGAGAACGAGGACGACAACCGCGAGGGCGAGAACGATCAATCCGGTACGGAAGGCTCGCCCGACAGCGAGGCCGCCCAGGAAATGAGCGCGGATCAGGCGCAGGACACGACGGACGACATGCCTGATGGCGCCATGGAAAGCGCGCAGGTCTCCGTGAGCGACACGTTCAACGATGGCGATCTTGCCGAGGAGGAGATGCCGGGCGAGGCGACGCGGCCCAATGCGGGCGGCGCCAATGAGCCGCGCGGCCCGGAATACCATGCGTTCGCGCCGAAGTTCGATGAAGTGATCGCCGCCGAGGATCTGTGCGATCACGATGAGCTGGAACGGTTGCGCAGCTATCTCGACAAGCAGCTTGCTCACTTGCAGGGCATCGTGGCGCGGCTCGCCAATCGTCTTCAGCGCCGCTTGATGGCGCAACAGAATCGCGCCTGGGAGTTCGATCTAGAAGAAGGCATTCTCGATCCGGCGCGGCTGTCGCGCGTGGTGATCGATCCCTATCAGCCGCTCTCGTTCAAGCACGAGAAGGAGGCGACGTTTCGCGATACCGTGGTGACGCTGCTGCTCGACAATTCCGGTTCGATGCGGGGCCGGCCGATCACGGTGGCCGCGACCTGCGCCGACATTCTCGCGCGCACGCTGGAACGCTGCGGCGTCAAGGTCGAAATTCTCGGCTTCACGACGCGGGCCTGGAAAGGCGGGCAGTCGCGCGAGGCGTGGCTGGCCGCCGGCAAGCCGGTCACGCCGGGGCGGCTCAACGATCTCCGCCATATCATCTACAAGGCGGCCGATGCCCCCTGGCGGCGATCGCGGAAAAATCTCGGGCTGATGATGCGCGAGGGCCTGCTCAAGGAAAACATCGACGGCGAGGCGCTCGACTGGGCGCATAAGCGGCTGCTGGGCCGTTCCGAGCAGCGCAAGATCCTGATGATGATTTCGGACGGCGCGCCGGTCGACGATTCGACCCTGTCGGTCAATCCGGGAAACTATCTGGAGCGTCACCTGCGATGGGTGATCGAGGAAATCGAAACCCGATCCCCGGTCGAACTGATCGCCATCGGCATCGGTCACGATGTGACGCGCTACTATCGCCGCGCGGTGACCATCGTTGATGCCGAGGAACTCGGCGGCGCCATGACCGAACAGCTCGCCGAACTTTTCAGCGAGACCCATGAGCCGCCGCCCGGCCCGGCCCGGCGGCCACGCAAGCTGCATTCGTAGCCGGCGGCACCCTGGTTGCATTCCGGGCGGGATATCGTCCTGGGTATGTGACGCATCGCCGACAGATTGGTTTCTCCGCAAGATGGCATCATTGATCGATCGCCGCCGCCTGCTTTTTCTGACGGCATCAAGCCTGCTGTTGACCGGTCCCTCCGCCGCCTCCGCGCAATTCGCGGCGCATGCGCCGGAACAGCCGCCGCCTGACGAACTGACGCCGCCCGCGCCGGTGTCGATCACCGTGAACGCCCGTCCTGTCGCGGCCTTCGATCTGCGCGATCGCTCGCGCGCCCGCTTCGGATCGCTCACCTTTCGCGGCGGGCTGATCCTGACCTCGGCGTTTCGCGGCTTCGGAGGACTGTCGAGCCTGCGGCTCGATTCGAAAGGCCGGCAATTCATCTCGGCGAGCGACAAGGGCACCTGGTTCACCGGCCGCATCGTCTATGCGGCGTCCGGCGAGATGGCCGGGCTCGCGGACGTCGAGGCGGCGCCGATGCTGGGTCGCGATGGCAGGCCGATCACCGAGCGCGGCTGGTTCGATACGGAATCGATCGCGCGCGACGGGTCGCTGGTCTATGTCGGAATCGAGCGGGTCAACCGGATCATGCGGTTCGATTTTGCCAAAGGATACACCCGCGCGCGCGGAGAAGAGGTCGAGGTGCCGGCGGCGATCCGCAGGCTGCCGTTCAACCGCGGCCTTGAGGCGATGGTGGTCGTTCCGCGCGATCGGCCGCTCGGCGGTGCGCTGATCGCGATATCCGAACGGGGGCTCGATGCCGAACGCAATATCCTTGCATTCCTGATCGGCGGACCCGCGCCCGGCCGGTTCGCCATCCGCCGGACCGGCAACTATGATATCAGCGATGCCTGTTTGCTGCCTTCAGGGGACCTGTTGATCCTCGAACGCAAATTCTCGCTGACCGGCGGCATAGGCATTCGCATCCGCCGCATCGGGATCGATGCGATCGCACCTGGCGCGCTGGTGGATGGCCCTTCGATTTTCGACGCCGGACTCGGGCAGCAGATCGACAATTTCGAGGGTCTGAGTGCGTTCGTGAACGATGATGGCGAGATCGTTCTGACGCTCGTGTCCGACGACAACTTTTCGTTGTTCCAGCGCACGCTGCTGATGCAGTTCACGCTGGCCGAGCATTGAAGCACGGGGAAAGCCCCGCGCTGGCGCCGAAAATCAAGAACGGAAAGATTTCAGAGTATGATTCCGCAAAGCGGAAACCGGTTTCCGGGGAAGATCATGCTCAAACAAAAAACAGGCGACGCTTCCGCTCGCCTATGTCCTGGCCATCCACGTCTTTAACTTCGCTGAAACTCCAAAGACGTGGATACCCGGCACAAGGCCGGGCATGACGGGCTGCTACGGGGCCGATTCCGTCTAAAATAAAAAATGCTTTAGAGTCCCCTTTCTGGGATCCGCAAACCCCTCGCCTTTAGGCGACGGGATGCATTAGCATCCGGCGATGCAAACGGCGAAGTCTGGCAGTCATACGGTGTGGGACTGCAAATACCACATTGTGTGGGTGACGAAGTATCGGTTCGCAGTTTTGGGCGGGGATGTCGGCTTTCGCGCCCGGGCGTTGTTGCGGGAAATTGCCTTGAGCCATGAGATGGTTATTCATGCCGGGGCGATAAACCGGGATCACGTCCATCTGTTGTTGTCGATCCCACCGCATCTATCGGTCTCTCGTGCGGTGCAATATCTCAAAGGCAAGAGTTCTCACAAGCTTCTGACGGAGTATCAATCGCTCAGGAAGCGATACTGGGGGCAGCATCTATGGGGCAGGGGATACTGGGTTGCTTCGAGCGGAAACGTCACCGATGAAGTGTGGAAGAAATACATAGAAGACCAAAAGCCGCCTGAGCCAGATGACAACTTCAAGGTCGTCTGACAATCGACCCGAAGGGTCGATCAAATCCGGCTTCCAGCCGTAATCCGAAGCCACCGGCTTTAGCCGGTGGAGCGTTCACAGCGTTTTCAAGCGAAGTGGACACCGGTTCGCGTGAAGAAAACGCGACAAAATAAAATCATAGAGCCCGCTTCTGATTCTATCAGAAGCGGAAAGGCTCTAGCCGGCCTTGGCGGCCTGTTTCTTCTGGATCTGACGCTTGATCTCGATCGCTTTCGGTGAAAGCTCCGAATCCCTTGCCTTCAACAGAAAGGCATCGAAGCCGCCGCGATGGTCCACGCTCCTCAGGGCATGGGTCGACACCCGGAACCGGACCGAACTGGAAAGGGCTTCCGACACGAAGGTCACGTTCACCAGGTTCGGCAGGAAGCGCCGCTTGGTCTTGATGTTGGAATGGCTGACCTTGTGGCCCACCAATGGGGCCTTGGCCGTCAGTTCGCAGCGCCGGGACATGGCGAAAATCCTCTGTCGTCCCCGGGCATCAGCCTGCGAGGCGGGCTCGGGGTTCGAAATCGCGTCCATTTCAGGAACGGCGGACGTATAAGTGGACAGCGGCGGGGCGTCAAGCCGCGATAGCGTTTTCGAGCGAAGCATGTCCTCGGGCTCGACCCGAGGATGGGGACCGGTTCGCGTGAAGAAAGCGCGTTAAAACATAAAGACTCACGTGCATTTTCCGGCAGAATGTCGTCACAGCCAGGAAAACGGCCGCAGCCTGGGAAAGCCAAGCCTGTTAACGTACAGGCCTGTTAGCGTATATGAGGCCGGATAAAATAAGCAGGATCACTTGTCGTGAGCTTATGCCGAACGCTGTTGTTCCGATGGATACTTTGTTCGGTCTTGAGACCGGCTGGTCTGTCGATTGCCATGCTGGCCGGGATGTTGACCGCGCAGGCGCAAGCGCAGGGTAAGTTAGAGGCTCGCTATGACGTCACCCTGGCGGGGATTCTGGTCGGCACCGGCGCCTGGGCGGTGGATATCCTCGACAATCAGTATTCCGCTGCGGCAAGCGGGGGCGCCACGGGACTTCTGAAGGCGCTCGCTCATGGCACCGGCACCGGCTCCTCGCAGGGCCGCATTGCCAATGGCGCGTTGATTCCGGCGAGCTATACCGCGACCATCTCGTCTTCAAAGAAGTCCGAGACGATTCGCATGTCGCTGGCGGGCGGCAATGTGAAGGGTTTCGTCATCGAGCCGAGTCCGCCGGTCGATCCCAAGCGCATTCCTGTTACCGACGCGCATAAGCGCGGCGTCTCCGATCCCATGAGCGCCACGCTGCTGCCGGTTCCCGGCACCGCCGACCTGCTTGGCCGGGACGCCTGTCATTCATCGACGGGAATTTTCGACGGGCGCATGCGCTACGACCTGCGGCTCGAATTCAAGCGCATGGACACCGTGAAGTCGGAAAAAGGCTATCAGGGGCCGGTCGTGGTCTGTGCGATCTATTTCTCGCCGATCGCCGGCTACGTCCCCGACCGCTATGCGATCAAGTATCTGGCGGCCCAGCGCAACATGGAAGTTTGGCTCGCGCCGATCGCCGGAACGCGGGTATTGGTCCCCTATCGGCTGACGATTCCAACCCCGCTCGGCACCGGCAAGCTGGAGGCGACCGAGTTCAACACGATCGCTATGCCTCCGCAGACGGCGGTTAAAACACGGTAACCAGGTGGCGACGGGGACGATTCGCTTGGAGCGAATCCTGTTGACTCCTGCGGCTGAGTTCATGCGACCAGAAATTCATAAACGCAGAGAAATTTGCTGCTCTTGTTGGGCGCCTGGAACTTGATCTGGTTTCATTAACCCATTCCAAGCACGAGATGTTGTGGTGAACGAAGCCGGACAGATCAGGAGTCAGCGATTCGGGCGCGATTCGTTCCGGACTCGTTCCAAAGCTTAAGCCGCTACCCGCAGGGCGTCGCATTGTGAAACACATCCGAACCTGTGATAGCGGGCCCCACATCTTGAAGATGTGCCGGATCAAAGGCGTGGATGGCCGGGACAAGCCCGGCCATGGCGCCGCGAAAGCCCTCGGAAGACTATGACCTTCTCATCCTCGACCCTCTCATCCTCGATGTTTCCGCCCGGCAATGGTCGCGCGCCCGGTGCGGGCGTGACGGCGGTGCTCGGTCCGACCAACACCGGCAAGACCCATCTGGCCATCGAGCGGATGCTGGCGCATTCCTCCGGCATTATCGGCCTGCCGCTGCGGCTGCTCGCCCGCGAACTCTACGACAAGATCGCCGACCGCGCCGGAGTGGATTCCGTCGCCCTGGTCACCGGCGAGGAGAAGATCAAGCCGCCGCGCCCGCGCTTCTGGGTTTCGACGGTCGAAGCGATGCCGCGCGACCTCGACGTGTCGTTCCTCGCCATCGATGAAATCCAGATCGCCGCCGATCTTGAACGCGGCCATGTTTTCACCGATCGCATTCTCCATCGTCGTGGCCGCGACGAGACCTTGCTGCTCGGCGCCGCCACCATGCGCCCGATCGTCGAGCGGCTGCTGCCGGGCGCGAGCATCGTCACGCGCCCGCGGCTGTCGCAGCTTGAATTCGCGGGCGACCGCAAGATCACCCGGCAGCCGCGCCGCACCGCGATCGTCGCCTTCTCGGCGAACGAGGTTTACGCCATCGCCGAACTGATCCGGCGTCAGCGTGGCGGGGCGGCCGTGGTGCTGGGATCGCTCAGCCCGCGCACCCGCAACGCGCAGGTCGAGATGTTCCAGTCCGGTGACGTCGATTATCTGGTCGCCACCGATGCGGTCGGCATGGGCCTCAATCTTGATGTCGATCACGTCGCCTTCGCCTCGGACCGCAAATATGACGGCTACCAGTTTCGCAGGCTCACCCCGGCTGAATTCGCGCAGATCGCAGGCCGCGCCGGCCGCGCTAGCCGCAACGGCACCTTCGGCACCACAGGGCGCTGCGCGCCGTTCGAGCCCGAACTCGTGGACGCGTTGCAGAATCACACCTTCGAGGCGGTCAGGACCCTGCAGTGGCGCAATTCCGATCTCGATTTTTCCTCGCTCGGCGCCTTGCAGGTCTCGCTGGCGCTGACGCCCTCGCACGAGGCGCTGACCCGCGCGCCGATCGCCGAGGATCTGCGGGTGCTCGATCATGCGGCGCGCGACGTCGAGGTTCGCGCCATGGCGCAGACCGCGGCTGCGGTGGAGCGGCTGTGGGACGCCTGCCAGATTCCGGATTATCGCAAGATCGCGCCGGCGGCTCACGCCGAGCTGGTGACGACGCTGTTCGGCTTTCTGATGCGTGAGGGCAGGGTTCCTGACGACTGGTTTGCGGCTCAGATCGCTCAGGCCGATCGTTCCGACGGGGATATCGATACCCTGTCGGCGCGGATCGCGCAGATTCGGACCTGGACCTTCGTGGCGAATCGCCCGGACTGGCTGGCCGATCCCGAGCATTGGCGCGGAATTTCGCGCGAGGCCGAAAATAAATTGTCCGACGCGCTGCACCAAAGGCTCACGGAGCGTTTCGTTGACCGCCGGACCAGTGTATTGATGCGCCGCTTGCGGGAAAACACGATGCTGGATACGGAAATCGGCAAGACGGGTGAGGTGATCGTCGAGGGCCATGTGATCGGCCGTCTCGACGGATTTACGTTCGCGCCGGATGCGGCGGAGGCAGGCTCCGAAGCCAAGGCTTTGCAGGCTATCGCGCAAAAGGCGCTGGCCGGCGAAATCGAGGCGCGCGCGGAGAAATTGTCGGGAGCGCCCGACGACCAGTTCGTGCTGACCTCGGACGGCACCATCCGCTGGACGGGCGACGCGGTGGCGCGACTGGTGGCTGCGGACGACGCGCTGCATCCACGGCTGCGGATCATTTCCGACGAACGGCTGACCGGAGCGCCGCGCGAGGCGGTGCAGGCCAGGCTCGATCTATGGTTGAAGACCCATATCGAGAAGCTTCTGGGGCCGCTGTTCGAGTTGTCGAAAGCGGAGGATGTCACCGGTATCGCGCGTGGCATCGCCTTCCAGCTGGTCGAATCGCTCGGCGTTCTGGAGCGCTCGAGGATCGCCGCCGAGTTGAAGGATCTCGATCAGTCGTCGCGCGCTTCCCTGCGCAAATACGGGGTGCGTTTCGGCGCTTACCATATCTATTTCCCCCTGCTTTTGAAGCCGGCTGCGCGGTCGCTGGCCTCGCTGTTGTGGGCGCTGAAGCAGGACAATGTCGACCTCTCGGCGCTGTCGAGCGCGCAGCATCTGGCAAGCAGCGGCCGCACGTCGTTCCCGGCGGACAAGCTGCTCGATCGCGACGCCTACCGCGCCCTCGGTTATCGGCAATGCAGCGAGCGCGCCGTCCGCGTCGATATTCTGGAAAGGCTTGCCGACCTGATCCGTCCGGCGCTGTCGTGGCGGGAAGGGGCGCCCGGCGAAAAGCCAGCCGGCGCGTTCGATGGGCGCGGGTTTGTCGTGACGCAGGCCATGACCTCGCTCGCGGGCACCGCGGGTGAGGATTTCGCCTCCATTCTACGCGCGCTCGGCTATCGCATGGAACGGTGCCCGGCGCCGCCATCCGCAACCGAGAACGGCCCCGTGGCGGATGCCGCCGTGGAAGCGGCTGCTGCCGAAACGGTAGAAAGCGCGCCGCAGCCGGCGGCGGCGACTGATGTCGTGCCTCCGGCAGAGGAGGCCGTTTCCGACCGCGCGGAGACAGCCGATGCCGGCTCTGTTGAACCGGAGCCCGTGCCGGATGCGGGTTCATCCGGAGTTTCCGCCGCAAGCCTCGAAGCGGCGGCCGAAGTGGTCGAGGAGCCGTCTGCTGCGGCATCACCGCCAGCCGTCGAGGCTTCGGAGGTGTCCAGCGCCGAGGAGACGGCCGCCAGCGATGCCGTGC
The DNA here is from genome assembly GCF_047824785.1 of Nitrobacter sp. TKz-YC01. GTDB lineage: Bacteria > Pseudomonadota > Alphaproteobacteria > Rhizobiales > Xanthobacteraceae > Nitrobacter. The sequence goes on from NZ_CP181167.1 coordinate 575,586, forward strand.
CGGATGATTCCGCGCTCGTCGTTGCCGCGAGCGTGGTCGAAGGAGACGCGGCTTCAGCCTCGATTGCCGAGACTGACGCTTCGCCGCCGGAGGCGGACGGTGAGCCGGCGATGGTCGAGGTCTGGCGGCCGGGCGGGCGACCCGCCGATCGACGTCCTCGCCACGATCGCAATCGGTATCGCCGGCAGCAGCCGAAGACGGATGGCCCGCAGGCGGCGCCTGCGGACGGAGAGGGTTCCGAGGGAGCGCAAGGACGAGAGCGGCACGGGAGAAACCGACGGCGGCAGCCGACCGGCGCACCGGCCGAAAACGCGCCCGCGGGCAGTGAAAGCGAGTCGCGCGAAGGCAAGGGACGCCCGCCGCGCGAGCGCTTCAAGGGCAAGGGACGGGACAGGGATCAGGACAAGGGTCGGACCCATGGGTTCCGCAAGGGCGGTCGCGAGGGACGTTCCGACACCGGACCTTCGCATCGGCCCTACGCCAGCAGCGCGCCGCGTGAGCGCGAGCCATCGATCGATCCGGATTCGCCGTTTGCCAAACTGGCCGCCCTCAAGGATCAGCTTGCCGGCCGCAAGGATTGAACGGCCGGTCCTTGGGCGCGTATTCCGCAAGGGTAGCCCCGTTGGATGTCCTGGAGTGCCAGCGTCTCGATAAATGGCTGTGGCACGCGCGCGTGGTCAAGGCCCGCACCCAGGCCGCGGCGCTGGTCGAGGCCGGCCGTGTTCGTGTCAACGGACTACGGCAGACATCTCCCGGCCACTCCCTCAGGATTGCCGACGTGCTCACGATCAGGCTGGATCGCGGCATTCGCATCCTGAAGATTACCGGATTCGCCGAACGGCGAGGCGGCCCGACCGTGGCGCGGGCTCTCTATGACGATCTGTCGGATGTTTCCGGCGGAGCTGAAGAATAATCCGGACCCGAGGGTCGCCGCCGCAAGGTGGGAGGCGGTTTCGGGCAGGATCATGCTCAGTTGAAGGGAATAGGCAGGGCTCGATCCAACGAGGTTGAATTGGACACCCGGTTGAGGGATCACTTGCGCCGGACGGGTGGTTCCCGCGCTTGCGGCAACGCTATTCCTGCGCTACCCAACCTGCAAAATCGAGCCTCCCGGAGCCCTGGATGACTTACGTCGTCAACGATGCCTGCATCAAATGCAAATACACCGATTGCGTTGAGGTTTGTCCTGTCGATTGCTTCTACGAAGGCGAGAACATGCTCGTCATTCATCCGGACGAGTGCATCGATTGCGGTGTCTGCGAACCGGAATGCCCGGCGGAGGCCATCAAGCCGGACAGCGAGCCGGGCGTTGAGAAATGGCTTGAGGTCAATGCGGAGTACGCCGGCAGGTGGCCGAACATCACGCAGAAGAAGGAAACTCCGCCGGACGCCAAGGATTTTGAGGGCCAGGAAGGCAAGTTCGAGAAATATTTTTCTCCAGAGCCCGGCGCGGGAGACTGATCGTTTTCGCGCGCCTTTGGGATGCGTGCTCCGGCGGTCCTGGCTCACCGGTCAATATTTACCTTTTTTGACGACTGGAGGCATGGAAAGTCCGCCAGAGCGCGGGCGCGCGCATAAATCATTGATTTTTGCGGAAAATGTGCTATCTTGAGCGTGTTTCCGAATTCGACTGTACATTTTACCTGCTTATGAGTCCGGAAGGACTCCGGCGTGAACATCCAGGAAGGCGTGGGTATCCACGCGCGGGCTGTGTCACAGAAAACACGTAAAAAAACGAGTTTGAGGACGTCTACCGCTCGCCGCGGTGGAACAAAAGCTCGTGCCCGGACCGCGGCCTCGATCGCGCGAACGACGGCTGCCAAGCGTTCGGCCGGAAAATCCTCAAGAAATACCGGAAAATCCTCAAGAAATAAAAGAGGCGAAATGCCAAGCAAGACCGCCAGAGCGTCCGCAAACACCGCTACGTCGAAGACCGCTGCTTCGAAAACTGTTGCTTCCGCTTCGAAGACCGCTGCTTCGAAAGCCGGATCGAGGGCGGCTGCTTCCAAGACCGCTTCCGCCTCGAAGGTCGGTTCCAGGACCTCTGTCAAGCCGGCGGCGAAGCCCGCTGCGAAGGCGGCTGTGGCCAGTAAGCCTGCGGTGAAGCCGGTGGCCAGGGCAGGCGCACGCGTGGAGGAGCCGAAGAAGGTTCTGACCCAGCGCCAGGGGTTCAAGACCGGCGAGTTCGTGGTCTATCCCGCGCACGGTGTCGGCCAGATTCTGGCGATCGAAGAGCAGGAGATCGCCGGCGCCAAGCTTGAGCTGTTCGTTATCAATTTCATCAAGGACAAAATGACTCTGCGGGTGCCGACGGCGAAGGTTGCCAATGTCGGCATGCGTAAGCTGTCCGACCCGGGTCTGGTGAAGCGGGCGCTCGAAACCCTGAAGGGCCGCGCGCGCATCAAGCGCACCATGTGGTCGCGGCGGGCGCAGGAATACGAAGCGAAGATCAACTCCGGGGATATTGTTGCGATCGCCGAAGTGGTCCGCGACCTCTATCGATCGGAATCCCAGCCGGAGCAGTCCTACAGCGAACGTCAGCTCTACGAAGCCGCGCTTGATCGTCTGTCGCGCGAGATTGCGGTCGTTCAGCACGTCACGGAGACCGAAGCGGTCAAGGAAATCGAGGGTCAACTGGCCAAGAGTCCGCGCCGTGGCGCCAAGGCGGAGGCGGGCGCCGAGGCTGACGGCGACCTGGAAGCCGATGGTGATGACGCCGCCGTGGCCGACGAGGCCGCCTGACGGCGAGCAGCGATTATAGAACGCCGGCCTTTCGGCGGGACGTATGGAAACTGAATGGAGGCTCCCGCTTAACGGGGGCCTCTTTGGTTTCAGGGCACAGACTTTGTGATTTTGCTGATGATGGCACGCGTGTGTCGCATAGACGAGCGGCGGAGCAGGCGAGCGGGTACAGCGCGTACATGGTCGTTTCCGGTGCGGGGGGTGCCTGAAGCGTTTTCGAGCGAAGCGGATGACCTGTTCGCGTGAAGAAAACGCGTCAAAACAATAAAGACAAGAATCTTTCACCATTTTCATGAAGCGGCGAAAGGCTCTTGGAGCATGATCGGTCCGATCAAGCCGAATCGGAGCATGCTTTCGAAATGAAGGATTGTCTGGCCGCATCCTCTGGCGGCGAATCAACATCCACTTCGCCGGAAAATGCTCCGGCGGTTTCCTGACATCAGCTTTCCAAAAGATCGCGCGGATCATAACCGGGGCTGCCCGGTCGCGGCGGGAGCCGCCCGCGCTAAAGCCGCGCTTCCCTACCCTGTTCAAGGAGCAATCGTAAAGGCGTCGATCACACCGAACCGCCGCGCGCATCCGGCTCCGATGTAATGCCCGATAATATACACCTTATGAAAATGGCCACCTCGTTTCCGAGGTGGCCATCCAATCTGGGTGCCCGCGTTCTACACTATCTAAAAAACAGCGGCCACTTTGAATACCAGTCCATCCATCAATCCATTCGCGGCCTGATCTGACACGGGATGGAAAGGCCCGCTTCAAGCCCTGCCTATTCGCGCTGTCCCAGCAACTGCAGCAGCAGCGTGAACAGGTTGATGAAGTTCAGGTAGAGCGACAGCGCGCCGGTAATAGCCGCGCGCTCGGCGATCTCGCCGCCCTGTGAGGCATAACCGTAGATGTATTCATTCTTCAGCCGCTGGGTGTCCCAGGCGGTGAGGCCCGCGAACACCAGCACGCCTGCGACCGAGACAACGAACTGCAACGCGGAGCTCGCGATGAACAGGTTCACCAAGCTGGCGATAATGACGCCGATCAGGCCCATGAACAGGAATGAACCCATTCCGGTCATGTCACGCTTGGTAGTGTAGCCGAACAGGCTCAGCGCGCCGAACGAGGCTGCGGTGATGAAGAACACCCGCACGATCGAGGTGTGTGTGTACACCAGGAAGATCGAGGACAGCGAAAGGCCCATCAGGGCGGAGAACGCCCAGAACAACATCTGCGCTGTCGCCGGCTTGAGCCGGTTGATGCCGAACGAGATGACAAAGACCATCGCCAGCGGCGCGAGGATGAACACCCACTTCAAGGGGCTCACGAACATCGCATAGCCGAACGGCGTGAGGTAGGCGTTGCCAAGCTGGGCGGCGGCGCCGGACGGATCGCCGGTGACGGCCGCCATGTAGACGCCGAGCGCGGCCAGACCGGTGATGGCGAGACCGATCGACATGTAGTTGTAGATTTTGAGCATATAAGCGCGAAGACCGGCATCGACGGCGGCGGCATCAACGCGCCCGTCAGCACGGCCAAGCGGAGTGGCATAGTTGCGGTCTAAGTCCGACATGTCGAATTCCCGTGGTTAGCTGGCATCGTATGAAACGCGCCAGTGCGAAATCTGTTTCGGATACCTGGTTTGCTGATTATCGATGTCCGGTCAATCAGGACCAGCATCCGACCAACCCATATGTGGGAAACTAACACAATCGCCGCAAGCTTCCATGCGCGGCTGAATGTCGCCCTCCGGAACTGGCGCGGCTTCCAAAGGCGTTGAAGGGAGAAAAACGATAAAAGACTCAGATTCGTAAAGGAACCTTTCACCGACCACGTGACGTGATCGTCCAGAACCCGCTTCATATTGTCATAAATTTCTCAGCACCGACGCCGGCTTCTGAGTGAGCGCCATCAGCGTGCCGGCAAGCCCCAGCGCGACCGTGACGATCAGCGCTGCGGCGACCACGATGGCCGCGCTTGCTGCCTGCCATTCGAAACCGAGCGTCATCAATCGCGTCACGATGAGCCACGCGGCAAGCGAACCGGCCGCCATGCCGAACACCGCTGTCGCCGCACCGATCATGAGGTATTCCAGCGCATATGCGCCGAGCAGCCGCAGCCTCGTGGCGCCGAGAGTCTTCAAAATCACCGCGTCATAGACGCGGTGCCGATGGCCGGCGGCCAGCGCGCCGCCAAGAACAAGGATCGCCGAAACAAGGGTGACGGTGCTGGCGCCGCGGATCGCCAGCACGAGGTTGGTGACGACCGTGCCGATGGTTTCGAGGGCCTCGCGGACCCGCACGCTCGTCACCATCGGGAAGACGTCGGCCACAGCCTTGATGATGGCTGCGTCTTTCGCAGGGCTGTCATGCATTTCTGTCAGGGTGGCGATATGGGTGTGAGGCGCGCCGCGAAACGCATTGGGCGAGAACACCAGCACGAAATTGATGCCGAGGCTCTGCCAGTCAACATTGCGCATGTTGCTGATGGTCGCCGTGATGTCGCGCCCGAGCACGTTCACGACCACGGTGTCGCCGATCCTGAGTCCAAGCCCGTCGGCCAGCTTCTTCTCGAACGACACCAGCGGCGGGCCGTTATAATCCGGCCCCCACCACTTCCCCTCGACCACTTTCGATCCCTTCGGCACCTCGCCGGTGTAGGTCAGGCCGCGATCGCTTTGCAGCACCCATTGGGCGTCGCGCGAGGGTTTCAGCTCCTCGGCTTTGACGCCGCGCGCCGCGACGATGCGCCCGCGCAGCATCGGGACATCCTCAACGATCGCCTGCGGAGTCAGCCGCTTGAGATATTCGTCGAACCGGGCCGATGCCGATGAGGGGATGTCGATGAAGTACAGCGTCGGCGCGCGCTCCGGCAGCGCCGCCGAGAACTGCCGCCGCAGGTTGCCATCGATCTGGGTGATCGTGACCAGAACCGCAAGGCCGAGGCCGAGCGAAAGCACCACGGATGGCGTCAGCGTTCCCGGACGATGGATGTTTGAAACCGCAAGGCGCAGCATGGTGATCCGGGATCGCGGCAGCCGCCGTGCGAGCGCCATCAATCCCGAGGCGATGCCGCGCAGCAACGCAAACACGATCGCCGCCGCCACCATGAACACCAGCGCCACGCGCTTGTCATAGGCAAGACCGATGGCGATGCCGGCCAGTGTCGCGATCAGGAGTGCTATCAAGACAAGGTAGCGGGCCTGCGGCCGGACGACTTCGTGAGCAACGGTGTCGCGAAACAGGGCCGAGACCGGAATGTCATGCGCCCGTGTCAGCGGCCACATGCTGAAGGCCAGCGCCGTCAACAGCCCATACACCGCCGATAGCGCCAATTCATCGGGATGCAGCATCGGCGCGACCGGCAGCGGCAGCAGGTGGCCGAAGGCGCCGACAATGATGAAAGGCAGCGCCGCGCCGATCATCAGGCCGGCGAGCGAGCCGACAGCCGCCAGCACCATGACTTGCGACAGATAGATCGCGAACACGTCGCGTCCGGTCGCGCCCACCGCCTTGAGCGTTGCAATGATGTCGCGCCGCCGGTCGATGTGGCTCTTGACGGCGTTGCCGACGCCGACGCCCCCGACGAGCAGAGCGGCGAGTCCGACCAGGGTCAGGTACTGCGTGAAACGCAGGATGGTCCGCTCAAGCTGCGGCGAGGCGTTGGTGCGGCTGCGGATCTCCCAGCCGGACTCCGGCAGCGCCTTCCGCGCGGCATCGGCCAGCGCCGCCGCCGCCCTGTCGTCCGCGCCATTGCCCGCAAGCCGAACCCGGTAGATCCAGCGCACCAGGCTGCCGGGTTGCAGCAACGCAGCGGCGCGCAGGCCGTCAATGCTGACCAGGAAACGCGGCCCGAGGCCAAGGCCGCCTGCCAGCTTGTCGGGCTCGCTTTCGATCGCGCTTCGGATCTCGAAGGTGGCGCTTCCGATCGTCACGCGATCGCCGACCTTGAGATCCAGCCGCGCCAGCAGGGTCGGGTCAGCGGCCGCGCCGAAGGTCCTGTCACGCTCAGCGAGCAGATCGGGCATCGGGATGTCCGGAGTCAGCGTCAGCGCGCCGAGCATGGGATAGGCCCCGTCGACCGCCTTGAGTTCGACCAGCGCCAGCCTGCCGTCCGGCGCCCGCGCCATCGCTCGCAGCGTCGCCGCTACCGAGACCGTTCCGCGCGCGCGCAGGAAGGCGATCTCGTCCGGTCTGGCTTCGCGCTGGATCAGCGAAAACGACACATCGCCGCCGAGCAGCGTGCGGCCCTCGCGCGCCAACCCATCCGACAGGCTGGACGCCACGGATCCGACGCCTGCAATCGCCATGACGCCAAGCGCGATGCAGGCGATGAAGACATAAAAGCCGCGCAGCCCGCCGCGCAGCTCACGCAACGCCAGGCGCAGGGGAAGAAACCGCGCGCGGGTCATCTTCGCCGTCATCGCCGATGCGCCACTGCATATCGGGCGGGAAAGAACCGCGTGATCCCGGAAATCATGACGACGCAGCGGGCCGGGTTCATCGACCTGCTCCGTCGAGACGGCCGGAACGTAGCCTCACCACGCGGTCGCAGCGTTGCGCGAGCGAGGTGTCGTGGGTCACCAGCACCAGCGTCATGCCGCGCTCGGCATGCCTGGCGAATAGGAGATCGACGATCTGCTGGCCGGTCGTCTCATCCAGGTTGCCGGTCGGTTCGTCGGCAACGAGTATCGCCGGATCGGGCGCGAACGCCCTCGCCAGCGCCACGCGCTGCTGCTCGCCGCCGGATAGCTGCGTCGGATAATGATGCAGCCGCGCGCCGAGACCGACCGCCTCCAGTTCGCTCGCCGCGCGTCGGGATGCGTCCGCGTCGCCGGCGAGTTCGAGCGGTACGGCGACGTTCTCCAGCGCCGTCATGGTCGGGATCAGATGAAATGACTGGAACACGATGCCGACATGACGCCCGCGGAACCGCGCCAGACCGTCTTCGTCGAGAGCATTGAAAGAAGTGCCGTTGACCACCACCTCTCCGCTGTCGGGGCGTTCCAGTCCCGCCATGACCATGAGCAGGGTGGATTTCCCCGACCCGGACGGACCGATCAAACCGATCGCTTCGGCGGGGGCGATGCGAAGACTGATGTCCTTCAGGATGTGGACTCGCGCGGCGCCGCTGCCCAGCGTGAGATTGACGTTGGAAATCGCGATGGCGTCCGGGATTTCGGAATAGCTGGCTGGAGACGAGCGTTCGATGAGATTATCCATGCCTGTTCCTATGTTCGCTTATCCTGTGCCGCCGTTCCGCGCGAACTTCGGATTCAGAAGGACACTGCAAATATGTTCCAGCGTGCTTCTGCGTAGAAAGTCTCCAGAGCACCTGAAGCAGAATAACGGAGACTGCCTCAGCCGCCGCGCTGGCTCATATGGCGTTTCTTTTTCCGCGATCGAGAGGTTGACGCGCGGCTTTGCGCTGTTGCTGCTCGGTGCAGGCTTGGTCCTCGCAGCCCCGGCGCGGGCCGCGGACCCCGTCAGGATCGTTGTGCTCGGCGATTCCTTGAGCGCCGGCCTTGGACTTCCCGCCGCCGACGCATTTCCCGCGCAATTGGAAAAGGCGTTAAAAGACAAGGGTGTGAACGTCGCGATCAGCAATGCCGGCGTCTCCGGCGACACCACCTCCGGCGGTCTTGACCGGCTGGACTGGTCCGTTCCGGCCGGCACGCAGGGCGTCATCCTTGAACTCGGCGCAAATGATGCCTTGCGCGGCATCGATCCCAAGGTGACGCGCGCCGCGCTGGACGAAATTCTTACGCGCCTGAAGGCGCGCAACATCGCGGTCCTGCTATGCGGCATGGTCGCGCCGCCGAACTATGGCGACGAATACGCGGCTCAATTCGGCGCGATCTTTCCCGATCTCGCGAAAAAACATGGCGTGCCCTTATACTCGTTCTTTCTGGAAGGCGTTGCCGCGAACGCAAAACTCAATCAGGCGGACGGAATTCACCCGACGGCGGCTGGGGTGACAACGATCGTCAAGAATATTCTTTCCACGGTTGAAGCCTTTCTTGACACCCTTTCCGCGCAGAAAACCTGAAGAAAGGATGCGCATCCAGGGTATGATCCGATCAAGCTGAATCGGATCATGCCCTGAAATGATGGTCTGGTCGCATTTTCTTGCGGCGGGCAGGTCATCCACTTCGCCGGAAAATGCTCTCAGTCACGGCTTGCACCGTCACACAACTACGATAGAACGGCATTTGTGATCGCCGCCGGTCGATACCTGATAGTCTGGCCGGCATATCTGGACCGAAGCCATGCATCGAGGATTTGCATCGAGGATTTGCGATGCCGCGTTTGTTCACGGGGCTGGAAATACCGCCCGAGATCTGTCGCACGCTGTCCGGTCTGCGCGGCGGCTTGCCGGGCGCCCGCTGGATCGATCCGGAGAACTACCACCTCACGCTCCGCTTTATCGGTGATATCGACGGCGCGGCGGCGAACGAGGTCGCCTCGGTGCTGCTCCGTGTCAATCGCAAGCCTTTCGAGGTGACCTTGCGGGGGCTGTCGAGCTTCGGCGGCAGGAAACCGCGCGCCGTGGTCGCCTCGGTGGAGCCGAGCGGGCCTCTGGTCGAATTGCAGGCCGAGCTTGAACGCTTGATGCAACGGTGCGGGCTGGGTCCCGAGGGGCGCAAGTTCACGCCGCACGTCACGTTGGCGCGCCTGCGCGATGCATCCAATCAGGACGTCGCGAATTATCTGTCTGTTCGGGGGTACTTCCCGGCCACGGTATTCACCGCCGAGCGCTTTGTGCTGTTCTCCTCACGCGCCTCGGTCGGCGGCGGTCCTTACGTTGTCGAGGACGCCTACGCGCTCACCGCGTGATCGCAGGTTCGCAAGAACTTTCAACCAGTTCACGACGCGCATTTCCGTTCCCAAGGAGTCGTCATCCGATGCTTTCAGCGTCTCCGGCATCGCTGCGGAATCACTATCAGGCTCTCGTCACATCAGGCGCGATCGAGGCGGACCCCGCGCAGGCGCGGGCGGTGGAAGCTCTTGCCGCGCTGGACGAGCGGCTGATGATATACAAGCCCGCCGGCAGGTCGGGCTTCCTCGACAGGCTGTTTCAGTCCGAAGACGATGCTCCCCCGAAGGGACTCTATATCCATGGTGATGTCGGGCGCGGCAAAACCATGCTGATGGACCTGTTCTTCCAGGAGAGCCGGGTCGCTCACAAACGCCGGGTCCATTTTCACGAGTTCATGACAGACGTGCATGAGCGCATCTTCGGTTTTCGCCAGAGCATCGCGCGGGGCGAGACGGCCGACGCCGATGTCGTTCAGCTCACCGCCGCGTCGATCTTCGAGCAGGCATGGCTTCTATGCTTCGATGAGTTCCACGTCACCGATATCGCCGACGCCATGATCCTGGGGCGTCTGTTCGCGCGGCTGTTCGAACTTGGCGCCGTCGTGGTGGCGACATCAAACATCCCTCCCGAGAACCTCTACGAAGGCGGCCTCAACCGCGTGCTTTTCCTGCCCTTCATTGCGCAGATCGAGGAGCGTATGGATGTGCTGCGTCTCGACGCCCGCACGGATTTTCGCCTGGAGAAGCTCGCCAGCGTCAAGATGTGGCTGACGCCCGCCGACGCCGAGGCCGAGGCGGCGCTCGACAGGGCATGGACGCTCATGACCGGCGGCGCGCCCTGCAGGCCGCGCGATGTCGCGATCAAGGGCCGCACTCTTCACGTGCCATGCTCCTCCCACGGCGTTGCACGCTTCTCCTTTGCGGATCTCTGTGAGCAGCCGCTGGCGGCTTCCGACTATCTAAGGCTCGCGCGCGACTATCACACCCTTATGATTGACCGCATCCCGGTGATGGACCACGCCGATCGCGACGCCGCCAGGCGGTTCATCGCCCTGATCGATGCGCTGTATGACAACGGCGTGAAACTGATGGCCTCGAGCGACGCCGATCCGCTTTCGCTCCATCGCGCCAGCGATGGTTCTGAAGCGCTTGAGTTCAAGCGCACCTCCTCGCGCCTGGTCGAGATGACCTCGGAGTCCTATCTGGCGAAGGCTCACGGGCGCGGCCATTCCACGGCCCGCAGCTCCTCCACCGGACTGGTCGAGACATGACGTTGCGGGTTAGCCCGACTTGAACGCGCGGGGCGAAAGGTCTAACGACGATCCATCGAGTTTTCCTTCCTGCCTCTATTGTCATCAAAGGACGAATTCCATGGCGCGCGACAAGATTGGCTTGATCGGTTCCGGTCAGATCGGGGGGACGCTCGCGCATCTCATCGGACTGAAAGAACTCGGCGACGTCGTGATGTTCGATATCGCGGATGGCGTTCCGCAAGGCAAATCGCTCGATATTGCGCAGTCGTCCCCGGTGGAAGGGTTCGACGCCAGGCTGACCGGTGCCAATTCCTATGAAGCGCTCGAAGGTGCCAGCGTCTGCATCGTCACCGCCGGTGTTCCGCGCAAGCCGGGCATGAGCCGCGACGATCTGCTCGGCATCAATCTCAGGGTGATGGAGCAGGTCGGCGCCGGCATCAGGAAATATGCGCCGGATGCGTTCGTCATCTGCATCACCAATCCGCTCGATGCCATGGTGTGGGCGCTGCAAAAGGCCTCCGGCCTGCCGGCGAAGAAGGTGGTCGGCATGGCCGGAGTGCTGGATTCCTCGCGCTTCCGCTATTTTCTCGCGGACGAATTCAACGTCTCGGTGGAAGACGTGACGGCCTTCGTGCTTGGCGGTCATGGCGACAGCATGGTGCCGCTGGTGAGGTACTCGACGGTGGCGGGCATTCCGCTGCCGGACCTCGTCAAGATGGGCTGGACCTCGCAGGCCCGCATCGACGAAATCGTGGATCGTACCCGCAACGGCGGCGCGGAGATCGTCAATCTGCTCAAGACCGGATCGGCGTTCTATGCCCCGGCCACTTCCGCGATCGCGATGGCGGAAAGTTTCCTGCGCGACAAGAAGCGTGTGCTTCCTTGCGCGGCCTATCTCAACGGCGAGTTCGGGGTGAACGACATGTATGTCGGCGTCCCCGTGGTGATCGGCGCCAAGGGCGTCGAACGGATTGTCGAGATCGAACTGACGGGCAGGGACCGGGAAGCCTTCGACAGGTCGGTCGCTGCGGTTCAGGGACTCGTTGATGCCTGCAAGAAGATCGCTCCTGATCTGCTCGACCGCTGATCGGCACTGTCTCGGTGCGGTGTCGAAAGATGCGCGTGCGGCCTTGGAAGCATATCGTGGGCGGGTCTATCCTGGCCTACGGAAATGAATGACGGCATTGTTCCTGCCAGAGCTGCCCTTGCCAGAACTGTCCTTGCCGCAGGTTGGAGACCATCCAGATGAACATCCACGAGTATCAGGCCAAGGCGTTGCTGCGCGAGTTCGGCGTGCCGGTCTCGCGAGGGGTGGCGGTGTTGCAGGCATCGGAAGCGGAGGCCGCGGCCGAAACGCTGGGCGGTCCGGTCTGGGTGGTAAAAAGCCAGATTCACGCCGGCGGCCGCGGCAAGGGCAGGTTCAGGGAATCCTCCGCCGGCGATAAAGGCGGCGTCCGCCTCGCCAGATCGATCGACGAGGTGAAGACGTTCGCCGGCCAGATGCTTGGCGCGACGCTGGTCACGGCGCAGACCGGCCCGGCCGGCAAGCAGGTCAACCGCCTTTACATCGAGGAAGGCTCCGACATCGACAAGGAGTTCTATCTCTCGGCGCTGGTCGACCGCGAGACCTCGCGGATTTCGTTCGTGGTCTCCACCGAAGGCGGGATGAACATCGAGGAGGTCGCGCACAAAACGCCTGAGAAGATCGTGACCTTCTCGGTCGATCCCGCCACCGGCGTGATGGGTCATCACGGCCGCACCGTCGCCAAGACACTGGGACTGCGCGGCGATCTCGGCAAGCAGGCGGAAAAGCTGGTGACGCAGCTTTATGATGCGTTCATCGCCAGGGACATGGCGATGCTGGAGATCAATCCGCTGGTGGTCACGAAACAGGGCGAACTGCGCGTGCTCGACGCCAAGATATCGTTCGACAGCAACGCGCTTTACCGCCATTCCGATGTCGTTGCGCTGCGCGACGAGAGCGAGGAAGACGCCAAGGAAATCGAGGCGTCGCGGTTTGATCTGAGCTACGTCGCGCTCGATGGCCAGATCGGCTGCATGGTCAACGGCGCGGGCCTTGCCATGGCGACCATGGACATCATCAAGCTCTACGGCATGAGCCCTGCGAACTTCCTCGATGTCGGCGGCGGCGCCACCAAGGACAAGGTCGCAGCTGCCTTCAAGATCATCACCGCCGATCCGAACGTGAAGGGTATCCTGATCAATATCTTCGGCGGCATCATGAAATGCGACGTCATCGCCGAAGGCGTCGTCGCCGCGGTGAAGCAGGTGGGTCTGAATGTGCCGCTGGTGGTTCGACTCGAAGGCACCAATGTCGACGCCGGCAAGAAGATCATCCGCGAGTCCGGCCTCAACGTGCTGCCCGCCGACGATCTCGACGATGCGGCGCAGAAGATCGTCAAGGCGGTGAAGGAGGTCGCGTGATGCCCATCCTGATTGATAAGAGCACCAGGGTCATCTGCCAGGGCTTCACCGGCAAGAACGGCACGTTCCATTCCGAGGCCGCGATCGCATACGGAACGAAGATGGTGGGCGGCACCTCGCCGGGCAAGGGCGGACAGACCCATCTGGGCCTGCCGGTGTTCGACACCGTCCGCGAAGCGCGCGAGGCGACCGGCGCCGGGGCCAGCGTGATCTACGTGCCGCCGGCCGGCGCCGCGGACGCGATCTGCGAGGCGATCGACGCCGAGATCCCGCTGATCGTCTGCATCACCGAGGGCATTCCGGTGCTGGACATGGTGCGGGTCAAGCGGTCGCTGTCGGGATCGAAATCGCGGCTCATCGGGCCGAATTGCCCGGGCGTCGTGACGGCGGGTGAATGCAAGATCGGCATCATGCCCGCGAACATCTTCAAGCCTGGCAATGTCGGCATCGTCTCCCGCTCAGGCACGCTGACCTACGAGGCGGTGTTCCAGACCAGCCAGGAGGGCCTTGGCCAGACCACGGCGGTCGGCATCGGCGGTGACCCCGTCAAAGGCACCGAGTTCATCGACGTGCTGGAAATGTTTCTGGCCGATCCCAACACCAGCGCGATCGTGATGATCGGCGAGATCGGAGGGTCGGCGGAGGAAGACGCCGCCCAGTTCCTGATCGACGAGGCCAAACGCGGCCGAAGCAAGCCTGTGGTCGGCTTCATCGCCGGGGTCACGGCGCCGCCCGGCCGCCGCATGGGCCATGCCGGCGCGATCATTTCCGGCGGAAAGGGTGACGCCGCCTCCAAGACGGCGGCGATGGAAGCTGCCGGAATAGCGGTTTCCCCGTCTCCCGCGCGACTGGGAAAAACGCTTGTCGAAAAACTGAAGGGCTGATTCAGGTCTTGGTCTTTTCAGCGGGAAGTTTCCCCTTAAATAGGGTAACGTCGAGTTCGCGCTGATCCTGCCGGAAAGGGCTGGTCTCGCGGGGAAAAGCGTGTGCGCCGTCGGTGACGCGCATGAGCTAAAACGTCAGGACGCGATATGTCTCGCCAGGACGCGAATGCCGCATTTGCCCTTTCCTCGTTCCTGCAGGGCGCGAATGCCGGTTACATCGACGAACTCTACGCCCGCTATGAAAAAGACCCCGGCTCGGTCGACGGCGCGTGGCAGGAATTCTTCAAGAGCCTGAAAGACTCTCCACGGGACGTCGAGAAGAATGCGAGAGGTCCGTCCTGGGAGAGGGCCAACTGGCCGCAAGATCCCCGGGACGACCTCACCTCGGCGCTCGACGGCAACTGGGCCGGGTTGGAAAAGACCGCCGACGCAAAGGCGCAGGAGAGGGCGAAGCCGAAAGCTTCGGTGCTCGCCGGCGGCGACGTCAATCAGGCCACGCGAGATTCGGTTCGCGCGCTGATGCTGATCCGCGCCTACCGCATGCGCGGTCACTTTCATGCCAAGCTCGATCCGCTCGGTCTCGAACCCGCGCGCGATCATGAGGAGCTTGATCCACGCGCCTATGGTTTCACCGAGGCCGACATGGATCGCAAGATCTTCCTCGACCACGTCCTGGGGCTCGAATACGGCTCGCTGCGCGAGATCGTGGCGATCTGCCGGCGAACTTATTGCCAGACCCTGGGCGTCGAGTTCATGCATATTTCGGACGCCGCGCAGAAAAGCTGGATTCAGGAGCGCATCGAAGGGCCGGACAAGGAGATCAGCTTCACCCCTGAAGGCCGCCGCGCCATCCTGATCAAGCTCATCGAGGCCGAGGGTTTCGAAAAATTCTGCGACGTCAAGTTCACGGGGACCAAGCGCTTCGGTCTCGACGGCGGCGAATCGCTGATCCCGGCGCTGGAGCAGATCATCAAGCGCGGCGGCAATCTCGGCGTGAAGGAAATCGTGATCGGCATGCCGCATCGCGGGCGGCTGAACGTGCTGACCCAGGTGATGGGCAAGCCCCATCGCGCGCTATTTCATGAGTTCAAGGGCGGTTCGGTCAATCCGGACAGCGTCGAGGGTTCCGGCGACGTCAAATATCATCTCGGCGCCTCGAGCGACCGCGAGTTCGACAATAACCGGATACACCTGTCGCTGACCGCCAATCCCTCGCACCTCGAAATCGTCGACCCGGTGGTGCTCGGCAAGGTGCGCGCCAAGCAGGACCAGCATGGCGATCCGCCCGAGCAGCGCAACTCCGTGCTGCCGCTGTTGATGCATGGCGACGCCGCCTTCGCGGGACAGGGCGTGGTGGCGGAATGCTTCGCCCTGTCGGACCTCAAGGGCTACCGCACCGGCGGATCGATCCATTTCATCGTCAACAACCAGATCGGGTTCACCACCTATCCGCGCTACTCGCGCTCGTCCCCGTATCCGTCCGACGTCGCGAAGATGATCGATGCGCCGATCTTCCACGTCAATGGCGACGATCCGGAAGCCGTGGTGTTCGCTGCGAAGGTCGCGGTCGAGTTCCGGCAGAAATTCCACAAGCCGGTCGTGATCGACATGTTCTGCTATCGCCGCCATGGTCACAACGAAGGCGACGAGCCGTCGTTCACCAATCCGCTGATGTACAAGAAGATCGCTGTTCATCCCTCGACGCTTGAACTCTACGCCAAGCGGCTGAGCGCCGAAGGCATCATGACCGAGGGCGAGATCGAAAAGCTGAAGGCCGACTGGCGCGCGCGGCTGGACGCCGAATTCGAGGCCGGCGCGGGCTACAGGCCGAACAAGGCCGACTGGCTCGACGGCAAGTGGGCCGGTCTCAAGCTCGCCGATCAGAGCGAGGAGCCGCGTCGCGGTGTCACCGGCGTGAACGTCGAGACGCTGAAGAACGTCGGCCGCAGCATTACGCGGGTGCCGGACGGTTTCCGGGTGCATCGCACGGTGCAGCGCTTTCTCGATAATCGCGCCAAGGCGGTCGAGAGCGGAACCGGGATCGACTGGGCGACGGCCGAGGCGCTGGCCTTCTGCACGCTGATGCTTGAGGGCCACAACGTCCGTCTGTCCGGCCAGGACAGCGAGCGCGGCACCTTCTCGCAGCGGCATTCGGTGCTGTTCGATCAAGAGGACGAGAGTCGCTACACGCCGTTCAATCACCTCGACGCCGATCACGGCTGCTACGAGGTGATCAACTCGCTGCTTTCGGAAGAAGCCGTGCTCGGTTTCGAGTACGGTTACTCGCTCGCGGAGCCCAACACGCTGACAATGTGGGAAGCCCAGTTCGGCGACTTCGCCAACGGAGCGCAGGTCCTGCTCGACCAGTTCATCTCCTCCGGCGAACGCAAGTGGCTGCGCATGTCGGGACTCGTCTGCATGTTGCCCCACGGCTATGAGGGGCAGGGGCCGGAGCATTCCTCGGCGCGGCTGGAGCGCTTCCTGCAGATGTGCGCCGAAGACAACATGCAGGTCGTCAACATCACGACGCCGGCCAACCATTATCATGCGCTGCGCCGCCAGTTGAAGCGCCAGATCCGCAAGCCGCTGATCATGATGACGCCGAAGTCGCTGCTGCGTCACAAGCGGGTGGTGTCGCGCCTCGACGAGTTCGGCGCCGATACCGCGTTCCATCGCATCCTTTACGACGATGCGACGATGCTGCCGGAGCAGAAGATCCGGCTGGTGGACGACGATAAGATTCGCCGCGTGGTGCTGTGCTCCGGCAAGGTCTACTACGATCTCTACGAGGAACGTGAGCAGCGCGACATCAAGGATGTCTATCTGATGCGGATCGAACAGCTGTATCCCGTTCCGCTGAAGGCGCTGGTGCAGGTCCTCGGCGGCTTCAAGAATGCCGAGATCGTCTGGTGCCAGGAAGAGCCACGCAACATGGGCGCATGGCTCTTCATCGAGCCCTATCTTGAATGGGTGCTCAACCAGATCGGCGCAACCGGGAAGCGCCCGCGTTATGCCGGCCGCGCCGCGGCCGCGGCGACCGCGACCGGGTTGATGTCGAAGCATCTTGCGCAACTCAAGGCGCTTCTCGACGAGGCGCTGAGCTGACACGGACAGTCATGTCGGACTTGAAACGCTAGGCCAACTTGTGGCGGATGTTTCCGGGCATCCTTTCTCGGGACAAGTCAGCCATGACGAAAGGAAGAGGACCATGACTGAGATACGGGTTCCGACGCTTGGCGAATCGGTGACCGAGGCGACCATCGGAAAATGGTTCAAGAAACAAGGCGACGCCGTATCCGTCGACGAGCCGCTCGTCGAACTCGAAACCGACAAGGTGACAATCGAAGTCCCCGCGCCGTCCGCCGGCACGCTCGCCGAACTCGTGGCCAGGCAGGGCGAGACGGTGGCCGTCGGCGCGCTGCTCGGACAGATCATCGAAGGCGGTGCGCCGGCAAAGCCAGCGGCGGCCAAGACGGCGGCCAAGACGCAAGGCGTCGCCGCCGAGAGCACGACCGGGCGGCCGGATCTTAAGTCCGACACCACGACACCGATCAACGCTGGCCCGGAAGAGCCGCGGCCGAGACCCGAAGCCGACGCGCCGCTCGCTCCCTCGGTGCGCAAGCTCTCCGCCGAAAGCGGCATCGACGCCTCCACCGTGGCGGGCTCCGGCAAGGATGGCCGCGTCACCAAGGGCGATATGCTGGCGGCGATCGAGAAGGCCGCGTCGGCGCCCACCCCTGTCGACCAGCCGGCCGCCGCCGTGCAGGTGCGCGCTCCCTCTCCGGCGGATGACGCCTCGCGCGAGGAGCGGGTGAAGATGACGCGGCTGCGCCAGACCATCGCGCGCCGCCTCAAGGAGGTGCAGAATACCGCAGCTATACTGACGACCTTCAACGAAGTCGACATGAGCGGTGTCATGGCGCTTCGCGCGAACTATAAGGACGTGTTCGAGAAGAAGCATGGCGTGAAGCTCGGCTTCATGGGCTTCTTCACCAAGGCCATCGTGCAGGCATTGAAGGACATTCCGGCGGTCAATGCCGAAATCGATGGCAGCGACCTGATCTACAAGAACTACTATCACATCGGAATCGCCGTCGGCACCGACAAGGGGCTAGTGGTGCCCGTGGTGCGCGACTGCGATCAAAAAACGATCGCCGAGATCGAGAAGAGCATCGCCGACTATGGCCGCCGCGCCCGCGACGGTCAGCTCAAGATCGAGGAAATGCAGGGCGGCACCTTCACCATCACCAATGGCGGCATCTACGGCTCGCTGATGTCGACGCCGATCCTGAATGCGCCGCAGGCTGGCATTCTCGGCATGCACAAGATTCAGGAACGGCCGGTGGCGATCGACGGCAAGGTGGAGATCCGGCCGATGATGTATCTCGCGCTCTCTTATGATCACCGCGTCATCGACGGCAAGGAGGCCGTCACCTTCCTTGTGCGCGTCAGGGAATCGCTCGAAGATCCGGCGCGGTTGGTGCTGGATCTGTAACTCAAGCTAGAGCATGTTCGCTTCTGATTGAATCAGAAGCGAGACTCTACGATTTTGTTTTGGTGCGTTTTCTTCACGCGAACAGGTTATCCGCGTCGCTCGAAAACGCTATAAGGCAACCACATGACGCAAATCCTGCTGAAGTCCAATATCAGAACCGCCGAGCTTGGTCATCTGACCGCCATCGACCTGGAGTTGAATGCCGTCATTCTGGAGCTGGTTTATCTGGCTTGTTTGAGCTTCGAGCACGGCCCGTCCGCCTCGGGGATGTACCTCTCCGAGTATGGCGGGGAGATCAAAACCATTAGCTATGAGAATCCGCTGGATGTTCTGGGAGACTTCAAGAACATCTCGAAGAAATCCGCGGACTGGGTTCTGTCACGAACGCTGTTCTACCACGACAACCACAGGCGACGGGCGAGGGCCGACCAGGAGAAGGCAAACACTGAAGAAAAGCCTCAATCGATCATTGAGAAAAAGCTCGGCAGCCTTGAGAAGGCTCACGCTTTGAGAGGCAAGCTGATCAAGGACGGAGCCGATCCCGACGAACTCAACCGGCTGGTCGGAGGACTGCTTTTCGAACAGCGTGCAAAATTGATTCCCGGGCCAGACGAAGCGGGCTGAGCAGGTACTCATGGCGACATACGACCTCATCGTTATCGGCACCGGTCCCGGCGGCTACGTCTGCGCGATTCGCGCGGCGCAGCTCGGCATGAAGGTCGCCGTCGTCGAGAAGAACCCGACGCTTGGCGGCACCTGCCTCAATGTCGGCTGCATGCCGTCGAAGGCGCTGCTGCACGCCTCCGAGATGTTTCAGGAAGCCGGACATTCGTTCGCAAGAATGGGCATCGGCGTCGGTGCGCCGAAGCTCGATTTGCCAGCGATGATGGGCTTCAAGCAGCAGGGCATCGACGGCAACGTCAAGGGCGTCGAGTATCTGATGAAGAAGAACAAGATCGACGTGCTGCGCGGCACCGGCCGCATCATCGCAGCCGGCAAGGTCGAGGTATCGGATGCCGATGGCAAGAAAAAGACGGTTGAAACGAAGAACATCGTGATCGCCACCGGCTCCGATGTCGCGAAACTCAAGGGAGTCGAGATCGACGAGAAGCGTATCGTCTCATCGACCGGCGCGCTGTCGCTCGGGGCGGTGCCTGAAAAACTTCTGATCGTCGGAGCCGGCGTGATCGGGCTCGAACTCGGCTCGGTGTGGCGCCGTCTCGGTGCGCAAGTCACGGTGGTGGAATTCATCGACCGCATCCTGCCCGGCATGGACGGCGAGGTCGCGAAGCAATTTCAGCGCATTCTCGAAAAGCAGGGCTTTGCATTCAAGCTCGGAGCCAGGGTCGCCGGCGTCGATACATCAGGCGAGATACTGGCGGCGCAGATCGAGCCCGCCGCAGGCGGCGCAGCCGAGACGATCGAGGCCGACGTGGTGCTGGTCGCGATCGGCCGCACGCCCCACACCGAGGGACTTGGCCTCAAGGAAGCCGGCGTCGCGCTCGATGATCGCGGCCGCGTGGAGATCGACAAGCATTTCGCGACCAGCGTGAAGGGCATTTACGCTATCGGCGATGTCGTCCGGGGGCCGATGCTCGCCCACAAGGCCGAGGACGAGGGCGTGGCCTGCGCGGAGATCCTCGCGGGCCAGGCCGGCCATGTGAACTATGACGTGATTCCCGGCGTGATCTACACAACGCCTGAGGTTTCCTCGGTCGGCAAGACCGAGGAGGAACTGAAGCAGGCCGGCACGGCCTATACCGTCGGCAAGTTTCCGTTCACGGCGAATGGCCGCTCCAAGGTCAATCAGACCACCGACGGCTTCGTGAAGATTCTGGCGGACGCGAAAACCGACCGCGTGCTCGGCGTTCACATCATTGGCCGCGAAGCCGGCGAACTGATCCATGAAGCCTGTGTGCTGATGGAATTCGGCGGCTCGGCGGAAGATCTCGCGCGCACCTGCCACGCGCACCCGACGCGATCGGAAGCGGTCAAGGAAGCCGCCCTCGCGGTTGCAAAACGCGCCATTCACATGTGAGGACCGCGCGGCCAAGTTAGTCTACCGGGATCCTTAGAGACTTTCACCGCTTCAAGAAAACGGTGAAAGTCCTTATCTTTATGTCTTGACGCGTTTTCTTCACGCGAATCGGTTTCCATCCTCGGGACTGAACACCTAGGATCGTCAGTATCCATTTTTCTTTGCATCATAGACCCATGTCTCCGATGTTGTAGGAATGGGTCGCCCGCAAATATCCGAAACGATCATTTTGCAGACGGCGCGAAGCTTGCAGCTCAGCTTTCATGCGTGTTTGCACACCGTGGAACCTATCTTCCAGTTTGCGATGGTCCACGCATCCAGCGGCCCAATGGGGATTCGGAGGTCGTTCGACGGCACAATGCGGCCGCTAGAGCCTTTCCGCTTCTGATTCTATCGGAAGCGAGGCTCCATGATCTTGATTTGATGCGTTTTCCTCGCGCTGAGCCGACAGCCGCTCCGCTCGAAAACGTGATGGAAAAGGACACGGTATTCTGCCAGCATCAACTTGGTGAACGGAAGCTGCGCCGGCGTGGTAAGATACGGCGGTCGAGTGTCGGCATTTTGCAGTCGGTTTTTGCTGAACAGATCGGGAATACTGAAATAGAGTTTCCGGTCCGAGGGAGAACGTTGCGGCCATGACGGCGAGCCCAGTATGGCGCGGGACAGGAGCGAGCCGCCTTTTGGCGGCGCCTGTCGTGCTGCTCTGCGCGACGCTCGCCCTCGGCGGATGCGGCGATATGACCCGGTTCCAGACCGCCTCTCCCTCATCCGCCAAATCGGTAAAGCCCGCGCGGGCGGCGGCCCCTACCCAGAAGTCCGAACACGAGCATAAGCGCATCCTCGCCTCTTACGGGGGCGCCTATGACGACCCCAAACTTGAAGCGCTGATCAACCGGACGGTCGAGCGGCTGGTGGCGGTGTCGGAGCGGCCCGACCTTACCTACAAGGTGACGATCCTCAATTCAGGCGCGGTGAACGCCTTCGCGCTGCCGACCGGCCAGCTTTACGTGACGCGCGGCCTGATCGCGCTGGCCAACGATACGTCGGAATTGTCCTCCGTGCTGTCGCACGAGATGGCGCATGTTCTGGCCAAGCACGCGACGATCCGCGAGGATCAGGCGCGGCAGGCCGCCCTCGTCAGCCATGTCGTGACCGAGATGGGAACCGACCCGGATCTGACGGCCCTGGCGCTTGCCAAGTCCAAACTGACGCTGGCGAGCTTTTCGCGTGCCCAGGAATTCGAGGCGGACGGGATCGGCGTCGGGATTTCGGCGCGCGCCCATTTCGATCCTTATGGCGCGGCCCGCTTCCTTGCCGCGATGGAGCGCAATGCGGCGCTCAAGGCCGGCAAGCCGTCGCTGGACCCCCGCTCGCAGGACTTCCTGTCGTCGCATCCCGCAACGCCGGAGCGCGTCCAGAATGCGCAGGCCAACGCGCGCCAGTACAGTGCTCCCGCGCAGGGCGAACGGGACCGGGAGACCTATCTCCACGCGATCGACAACATCGTCTACGGCGAGGATCCGAGTGAGGGATTCGTGCGTGGCCGGCGCTTCCTGCATCCCAAGCTGGGCTTCACCTTCCAGGCGCCGGAAGGCTTTACGCTGGACAACACGGCTCAGGCGGTCATCGGCATTCGCGAGGGCGGCAGCCAGGCCATGCGCTTCGATGTGGTCCGGGTGCCCGCGGAGCAGAAGCTCACCGAGTACCTCAATTCGGGGTGGATGGAAAACGTCAACAAGGCGTCGACCGAGGAACTGACCATCAACGGATTTCCCGCGGCATCGGCGGTCGCCCGCGGGGAGGAATGGCAGTTCCGGGTCTATGCCTTGCGCTTCGGCAGCGACGTTTACCGCTTCATCTTCGCCGCCCGTCACAAGACGACGGAAAGCGAACGCAACGCGCGCGAAACGGTCGCTTCCTTCCGCCGCCTGACGCTGGGCGAGATTCAAGCCGCGCGACCCCTGCGAATCAAGGTGATCACCGTGCAACCGGGCGATACCGTGGAATCACTGTCGCACCGCATGGCGGGCGTCGATCATCCGGCCGAGCGCTTTCGCGTCCTCAACGGCCTCGACCCGCGTGCCCAGGTCAAGGTCGGCAACCGGGTCAAGATCGTGGTGGACTGATGCGAGACGCCGGTTCGCGCGAAGAAAACGCCTCAAACCGCGATCCGAGAACCTCGCTTCTGATTCCATCAGAAGCGAAAAGGCTCCAATGAATCGGGGACTAGAGCATCGGACCCGAAAGTGGGAACCGGTTTCGGGATAAATCCGATGCTCAATCAATTAACTGGAGCGGCGGCGCTGATTCCATTTGATCGGCCGCCGCTCTAGAGTCTATCCGCTTATGATGGAATCATAAGCGGACTCTATGATTTTGTTTTGACGCGTTTTCTTCACGCGAACCGGTGCCCACTTCGCTCGAAAACGCTCTATGTCCGCGCTTGAGCGCCCACGAGACTCCCAAATTCCTTGACCACGCGCTCATAGACCGGGCGCTTGAACGGAATGATCAACCCGGTCAGATTCTGCATCGGCTCCCAGCGCCATGCCGTGAATTCCGGCTTGTGACCGTCGCCGGGGTTAGCGATGTTGATCTCGTCGTCGTCGCCGATGAAGCGCACCGCATACCACTTCTGGCGCTGACCGCGATATCGGCCCTTCCACGCCCGGCCGGCCACGACACGCGGAATATCGTAGGTCAGCCAATCCGGCATTTCGGCAAGCTTCCTGATCGAACGAACGCTGGTCTCCTCATAGAGTTCGCGTTTCGCTGCAAGCCACGTATCCTCGCCGGGATCGACGCCGCCTTGCGGCATCTGCCAGACGTACGGGTCATCGACCTGCTCAACGCCCGCGCGGCGACCGACGAAAACCAGCCCCCGCTCGTTGATCAGCATCATGCCGACGCAAGTGCGATAGGGTAGATCGTCGTAACGTGTCATTCCATCAATGCCTTGCACGCCTCCACCGCTCTGAGAACGGAACGGACATGAGTCTAAGTTCGGATCTTATAGCATTTTCCTCGCGCGAACCGGCGTCCACTTCGCTTGAAAACGCTCTAATTCGATTTTGATTTCAGCATCGCGGTTGTCAATGGCACAAGCATCACACCGCGGCTTTCGAGACTTTTGATCCAGACGCCAATTCGGTCGACGGATACCGGAAGCGCCGATGTCATGCCTATGGCGGCGCCTCGTTTCATTGCCAGGTCTTCAAGCCTTGCAAGGGCCTTGTCGATCTCTACCGAGGTCGGAACGGCATCAAGGGTCAGGTCGGCCCTGGCGAACGGCATGGCCTGCCCTTCCGCAAGCTGACCCGCGACGCTCAAGGGCGCGGCGCCGTCGTCGAGATATCCGAGACCGCGCCTGGCCGCCTCGCGAATGAATGGCTGCATGACCGCGGCCGTGGCGACAAAACGCGCCCCCATGAAATTGGTCAGACCGACATAGCCTTGAAAGCGGCTCAGTTGCCAGTGCAGGCGATCGATATTCTGCTCCGCTCCAAGTGTCGTCAGCAGGGTCTGCGGTCCAGGATCGTTGTCGGGATAATCATAGGGCTCCATAGGGACTTGCAGCAGCACCTCGTGACGCCGCGCGCGCGCCTGTTCCACCAGCTTGCCCGGATCGGAGCCATAGGGTGTAAACGCGAGCGTCACGGCCGGCGACAGTTTCATGATCGCATCGGTGGTTTTCGTCGCACCGACGCCGAGACCGCCGACCACGATTGCGACCACCGGCATCTTCGCGG